>JBQKHY010000001.1:0-252177 GCA_052118065.1 Ruminococcus sp. LCP21S3_E8
TACTTATTTTAGATTTGTACAAACTATTTTGCCTCCCTCGCTGAGGGAGGTGGCTTTGCGTATGCAAAGACGGAAGGAGTGATTGGAATTGTAAATTCATTTACAATTCCACAATAGAAGATACTATTTAATAGCACCACAAACCCTAATTTGTAGTGTAATATACCTAAATAAAGTGAAGAATTAAAAAACAAAAGAAAAAAGGCAGTAACCAAAGTTACTGCCTTAGTGGAGCGGATGATGGGAATCGAACCCACACGATCAGCTTGGAAGGCTGAAGTTCTACCACTAAACTACATCCGCATCTCTCAATTTCAAGTAATATTATATCATAGGGAAGAAAATTTGTCAACGATAAATTTATTAACAACTATAATAATTATACTACTAAAAGTGAATAATTATTCTATATTAGAATATAAGAAATAAATTAAAAAAACTTTAAAAAATTTGAAAAAAAGTGTTGACAAATCTATAATGATTGGATATAATATAGAGGCTGAATGAACGAGGTAAAAGCTTAAAATAGTTCATTCTAAATGATATGCGCCAGTAGCTCAGCTGGATAGAGCAACTGCCTTCTAAGCAGTAGGTCAGGGGTTCGAGTCCCTTCTGGCGCGCCATTCATTTATGGTGGGTATAGCTTAGTTGGTTAAAGCGCCAGTTTGTGGCACTGGAGACCGTCGGTTCGAATCCGACTATCCACCCCATTCGATCCATTAGCTCAGTTGGCAGAGCACTTGACTTTTAATCAAGGTGTCCGGAGTTCGAATCTCCGATGGGTCACCATATAAAAACCGTATTTGAATTACTAAATACGGTTTTTATTTTTTATAATGAGCTGTCGCCAAGCGGTAAGGCAACGGACTTTGACTCCGTCATCCCGTGGGTTCGAATCCCGCCAGCTCAGCCATAAATTGACCTAGGCAATAGCTTAGGTCTTTTTCTTTTGTAAAAAATTTTAATTATTTGAGACAAGTTACATTAAATTTCAAAACTTGTAAAATAACTGAGAATTATTTTTATTTTTGTTGAATAATCACACTATATTTGTTATTATTATATGGTACGCAAATTTTAATGTAATAATTTAGAATTAGAAAATAAATTAAATTTCTTATTTTTAAAATAGGGTGTTAAAATGGGTAGGTTAAAATTTTTAAAGTCAAAGAGAAAGGTTCTTGCTGAGGGATTTCGTGACGGTATTCCTATTGGTTTAGGTTACTTGGCAGTATCTTTTTCTTTGGGTATAGCTGCTAAAAATGCAGGGCTTTCTGCTTTTCAGAGTTTCTTAGCAAGTTTATTTTGCAATGCCTCAGCCGGTGAGTATTCAGGCTTTACGGTTATTGCAGCTAATGCAACATATGTTGAAATGTTTATAGTTACCTTGGTGGCAAATGCAAGGTATCTGTTAATGAGTTGTGCTTTAAGTCAGAGAATGGCTGAAGGTACAAAGCTAATACATAGAATTGTCTTAGGGTTTTATATTACAGATGAACTTTTTGGCATAACAATTTCCAGAAAAGGGTTTGTTGACCCATATTATACCTATGGTGCAATTTTATTTGCAGGACCATGTTGGGCAATAGGTACTGCTCTTGGTACAATAGCCGGTAATCTGTTGCCATTAAGGATAGTCAGTGCATTAAGTGTTGCACTTTATGGAATGTTCCTTGCAATTGTTGTACCACCATCAAGACAGAATAAAAAGCTACTTGGCATTGTAGTGTGTAGTTTTGCCCTAAGCCTAGCTTGTGCTTATTTGCCACTTGTTTCAACTTTAACTGAGGGTACAAGAATTATCATTCTTACTGTTGTTATCTCAACAGTAGCAGCAATTCTGTTCCCTGTAAAGGATAAGGAGGTAGCAGAAGATGAGTCATAATGTTTATATTTACCTTATCATAATGGCTACAGTTACCTTAGCAATAAGAATTTTGCCACTAACACTGGTGCAAAAGCAGTTCAAAAGTCAGTTCGTAAAGTCGTTCCTATATTATGTGCCATATGTAACACTTTCTGTAATGACTTTTCCGGCAATTTTCCAAGCAACACAAAGTCCAATTGTAGGTATCATAGCTTTCATAATCGGTATAATTGCAGCATGGTTTAATGCAGGACTTTTCAAAGTTTCTGTAATCTGTTGCAGTGTTGTATTTATATTAGAATTATTTTTCTGTTGAGCATTGTAAAGGAAAAGTATAAGGATTATTTGTATTTAGAAGTAATGCCTGACCAAAAGAAAAATGTATCATTCTACATAAAACAAGGGTTCAATGTTATGGAAGATGGTACTGCAATGAATATTGTAAATGAGAAAAATAAATATTAAAATTACAAAGCAAAACACCTATAAAATATTACTAATTTTATGGGTGTATTTTTATATGTTTTTTGTAGAAAAATAGGTTTGACTATTTACATATCATAATATATAATTGTGCTTGAAAAAATCAAAAGTAGTTAAATTCTTTCAATTTTAAGCAAAGTAGTGTTTAAGGTGTGATGAATATGAGTGGTACAAAAACCGTTGCAGTTAAATTAACTGAGGGTAATATTTTAAAGAAAATGTTGATTTTCGCAGTACCTATTATAATAGGTAACTTACTACAAGAACTTTACTATATTTTTGATACACTTATTGTTGGTCAAACTTTAGGGGATATAAAGTTGGCAGCAGTAGGTGCTACAAGCTCACTTGTATTTTTGGCTACAGGTTTCATTATCGGTATAACAAGTGGTTGTGCAGTTCTTACTTCTCAATTCTTTGGTGCAGGTGATGACAACAGAATGAAAAAGTCAGTAGCATCACATATTGTTATTGCACTAATTTCAACTGTAGTTTTAACAGTAGGATTTGTACTTTTAGCAAAACCACTTTTAATTTTGCTAAATACAACAAGTGATACTTTTGCTTATTCAAAAACCTACCTAACAATTATCTATGGTGGTTTACCAGCTACAATGCTATACAATGTAACCTCAGCACTATTAAGGTCAGTAGGGGATAGCAAAACACCTTTAATGTTACTTTTGCTTTCATCAGTACTAAACATTGGTCTTGACCTGTTATTTATTTTAGCATTTGGTTGGGATGTTGCCGGTGCTGCTATTGCAACAGTAATTTCACAAGGTATCTCAGCTTTGCTTTGTGTTGTATATATTAAGTTTAAAGTACCTTTTATTATTCCTAATAAAGAAAGTTTCAAAGGAATAAAGTCAATGATTGGTGATGAATTTAAGATTGGTTTCCCTATGGGCTTTCAATATTCAGTAATTTCAATCGGTATGATGGTGCTACAGTTTTTTGTAAACGGTTTTGGTTCAAGTGCAGTTGCTGCTTATACAATAGGCAACAGAGTTCAGCTTTTCCTGCAAAACCCTCTAAACTCAATGAGTATTGTAATGGCAACCTTTGCCGGACAAAATGCCGGTGCTAAAAGGTATGACAGAATTAAGTCAGGTACAAAGAAAGGTCTTTTACTTTGTCTTGTATATTCTGTAGTTATCGGTGTATTAGCCTTTATATTTGCTGAATTCTTAACATCAATTTTCCTATCAAATTCCGACCCTATTACAATGAAGTATTCTATTGAATTTATTAGGTGGAACTGTATCTTTGAATGGTCACTTGGTATGCTATTTATTTATCGTGGTGTAATTCAAGGCTTAAAAGATGGCGTTGTTCCTATGATAGGTTCAGTATTAGAAGTTATGATGAGAGTTCTTTCACCACTAATTTTCAGTACAACATTAGGTTTTGCATCAGTTTCATTTGCAGGTCCTGCTGCATGGAGTGCCAGTGCAATACTTATGATTATTGTGTATTTCCATAAGTTCAGAAAGTTAAAGCGAACAGGAACTTTATAAAAAATAGAGATAAAAAGAAAATCGCATTTCCAATAGGAAGTGCGATTTTTTCTGCTTAAAATATTAAATTAATCTTCGTTTTGAATCACCATTTCGTACCAATCACGACCGTTTTTAGGTTCAAGAACAATTCTCTCATTTTCAGTTTTGGTAACTTCAAGCATTTTGCCTACATCTTCATTGCTTAGTGAGAATGGTACAATCTCATCAAAATTAGCTCTCACAACACCTAGCTTAAAGAACTGTAGATTAAACTGTTCACTAATAAGTACAGAGAATGAAAGACCACTTAAATATTCTTTAGTGTGAGCATAGTCATCTGTACTTAGGTTGATAACCATTTTTTTGTCCTCATTATCAAGACCTTCAAGGTAGATAATCAAGAACCTAGGTGTAATGTTTACTATACCTTCATAGAAAGTAGTTCTCTTTTGAGAAATTTCAAGTGAATCGTAATATTTGTTGTAAGAGTTAAGACTAATAAAATCTTTGCTGAATAGCTTACTTAGTTTGTCATCAAATAGTTGACTGTCATTCTGAATACCTGTAATAGCAGTAGCCTTTAGCACATTATTTTCTTCGTAAATTTTAATGATTGCACCGTTGACCTTTTTCTTTGATGAATCACCATAGTAGTAACCGTAGTATGTACCGATATACTTTTCGTCAAATCCCTTAATATTTTGACTTCTTGATGAATCTGTAAGGGATAAGTCCTCTCTTAAAAATTGAAAAGTAGTAACTTCCGGAGTAATGTTGTAGTTGTAGAAGTTTACAATCTTGTTTACAATAGTCATACTAGGTACATATTCCGGATTTCTGCACTTTGATAGATTTACATAAGAAGGAAGTTCTTCTTCATTTCTAATGTAAACAGGACATTCACCGGCACCGGAAACATAGTAAGGAGCAGTGTTCAGCTTTTTCCACATATAGTCGTAGTTAATGTGGAAAAACTTATTTTCCTCAGGGGTTAGTTTAGTAACATTTCTTGCCATAAAAAATCCTCTTCTTTTTATTATTCATCTCATACCTATTAAATATAGTATATCATAGCTAGTAGGAGAAATCAAACAAAAAGTATAAAATAAGATAAATATAGTTTAAAATTTTTAATTCATAGTATAAAATAATTTAAAATAAGTATAAAATAAAACTTATTAAAAATAAAAATACTATAAATAAATGAAACAAAGGGTAATTTAGTATTTAGAATTCCTATTAACTTTGATATACTGTAGCCATAGTAAAGAGATAGAAAACACCTAAATTTTTATTACTCATTAGCAACAGTTTTCCCCCTTTTTATTGTTGCTAAAAGAAAACTAAATCGGTTGTTCCTTTCCTTTCTTTAACCGATTTTATATATAATTACAAGACGCTACAGAATTGTAGAATCCTCATATAAATTTCATAATCTCCCTAAAAAGCTAGTCCTTATGGATTAGCTTTTTACTTTTGTCTTTTAATTTTACAACTGATTAGTGCTTGAATAATTTTATGGTGGGGAATAGGTTATATTTTATAAACATAATAGGTAATAAAAAACAGCTACCCAAATTAATGAGTAGCTGTAATTATAGGTGTTATAGATTAGCCAAGTTTGTCAATTTTATCAGCAGCATATTTCTGGATCATTGTTGTATCCTTAATACTAATCTGACCGTCTTTATTAACATCAGCAAGTTTTATGTTGATTGTTACTGCCATTTCAGATACATACTTTTGAATTAGTGTAGCATCCTTAACATCAACAACACCATCACCGTTTACATCACCAAGAAGTTCTGTTGGAGTTGTAGAAGTAGTAGCTGTTGTAGCTGTTGTAGCTGTTGTAGCTGTTGTAGCTGTTGTTGCTGTTGTAGCTGTTGTAGCTGTTGTAGCTGTTGTTGCTGTTGTAGCTGTTGTTGCTGTTGTTGCTGTTGTAGGAACTACATATGGGCTGCTTGACCACTTACCGTTTGAATATAGATAACCGTCACCAGGAATGCTTAGGTTACCTGTCTGTGAACCACCATTGTTACTAAAGATACACATATCGTTATCCTTAGAGAATGAAGCATACCAGATGTTATCCTTATACTTTGTCATTGCAACGCCAGGCCACTTAACAGAAGAAGAGTCACTTGACTTGTTCCAGTAGTAAATGTAAGGTGTAGCAAAGTTGTTTGTGTTTTCATAGTAAACTGTAACATTGCTTGATGGGTCAGGAGTTGTTGGAATAGTAGCAGTTGGCTTCTGACCTGTATATGCTTTCCACTGGTTACCTGTAGTAAAGATCATATCTGTTGAATTAATCTTTAGACCAGGCTGCATTTCTGCAGGGTATCTGCTAGAACCACCACTGAAGATAACCTGACCATCTGTTATTTCTTCAGGAACTTCAATTACATATAGACCTGTTGAAGAATCAAGTGTCATCTGCTGACCAGGCCATTTTGCATTTTCAACTACTGATGAACCACTTTCATTATAAATGTAAGCGTAGATTGTTGAACCCCAATTTAGTGATGGGTCAAAATATACTCTTGTAACTGCATTTGGGTCTTTCTTCTTAAATGAGAATGACTTTGAAGCTGTTTCTTCTGAATTTGTAGCTGTCATTTTAACTTTAAATGTTGTGCCAACCGGAATATCTTCACCAATTGTGAACTTCTGACCGTCAACAACCTTGAATTCTTCACCACCGTTAACTGAAACCATAGCGTAGTCAGCACCCTTTAGAGATACTGTAACTTCTTCTGAATCATAGAATGATGAAGCACCTTTTAGTGACATATTGATTGTAGATGTAGGACCTTCAATTAGAATTGTACCATGCTCACCTGAGTTAAATGTAGCAGTACCATCTGTAACCATAGCCTTTGTACCATCATAAGCATTTGTTACTTCTGTACCGTCTGACCATAGTGAAGATACATCTACTGCAATGTCCTTGTTATTAGGAGCACCGATTGTTGCAATAATATTATCTGATACATTGCCATCGTCATATGTTCTGGCAAATGTATAACCTGTTGAACCATTGTAAGCAGTAATTTGCTGATGTTGACCGGCACCGACTGCTACGTGGTTTTTACGGAAAGTACCAACCTTCTGCCAGTGAGCTAGTTCGTCCTGATCTATTGAATCCCAGTTCATATCACTTCTTAGTGAGTGACCACTGCCACCGTGACCGTCAAAGTTCATACCTGGAACAGTCTTACGGTTTGTTTCATCACCATAGAAAACTTGTACTGCACCAGGAAGTAGCATTAGAGCAGAACCCTGATATGCCATGTCTGATGTACGAGCAAGATTTGAGTCATGAGAAGAGATATATGTTAACTGATTAAACTTATCGTTTGAGTTGATAGAATCTGCATAGTGTTGGAACTTACCATTGATTGAACTTGCTGCAGGAAGTGGACTACCTGATGTATCAAAGTTAATCATTGAGTCAAATCCACCTTCTGTGAAGTATGAATCATATCCAGAACCGATGTTGTGATCCCAACATTCACCTGTCATCCAGAAGTCTTCATCCCAATCAGCACCGGCCTTAGTTGGGTTGTTCTCTCTCCAAGTCTTAAGAGCAGATACACATTTATCTTTTAGCTTTTTCCATGAAGCCTGTTCAACGTGCTTAGCAGTATCGCAACGGAAACCGTCAACACCATACTGAGAAACCCATTCAGAAAGCCATGTTGTTAGGTAATCACTAACGCTACCTGAGTTGTCGCCGTATTTAGCAACCTTCTGGTCATATGTACCTTCATTAGTCCACTTTGTCTTTAGGATAGGAGGGATAGATACTGTCTTTGTCTGTTCTGTTCTAAAGTCAGGAAGACCTTCTAGGCATCTTGTTAGGTCACTACCACCTTCACCGCCTGTATATCCAGGAAGACCTGAACGAATCCAGTCATTGCCCCACCATTTGCCCCAGTCAGAAGCAGATGTCTTAAAGTCAATGTGGCTGTTTACATCACTAATGTTGTTTAGCTTGTACTTGTAGTCACTAGCACCTGAAAGAAGTGTACCAAAGTCATATTCTTCCATATCAGCAACTGTGTTATAACCTGTGTGGTTCATAACAACATCAAGTACAACACGGATACCATGCCTATGAGCTGTATCAACTAGTGTTTGAAATTCTTCTTTTGTACCAAAGTTAGCATCTGTTTCTGTGTAGTCAAGAACATAGTAACCGTGGTATGAATAGTGGGCAAAACCTTTACCTGAATCGACATAGCCGTGAATCTGTTCGTAAGGAGCAGAAATCCAAATTGCATTTACACCTAGGTCATCAAAGTAACCAGCTTCGATTTCCTGTGTAACACCGGCAAAGTCACCACCATGGAATGTACCAGGAGCTGTATCCCAGCCTGATAGTGGAGAGCCATCTTTGTCTGTTGCACGACCATATGAGTGGTCATTACTTGTGTTACCGTTTTTAAAACGGTCAGTTAGTAGAAAATAGACATTTGCATTGTCCCAAGTGAAGTCATTTGCACTTGTGATTTTTGAAACGCCAGTTTTTTTGTCTGTTGTACTTGCTTTTGATTCATTCTTATTGACTGTAGTTGCGTTAACTGTTAGGTTAATTGCAAAGATAGACAATAACATTGATAAGCATAGAACAACAGATAAGATCTGTTTTTTCATAATTTCTTACCTTTCTGTATTTTATATTTGTAAGGAAATCACTACATATTTCCTTACATTAATATACGACTATATTGTATCAAAAACTAAGATGTTTTACTATTATCATTTTTAACAATTTATAGTGCAAGTTTATAGTCAATAAACACAATATATGTGAATATAATATTAACAATTTTAAATAATTTGTATTATATTTTTTTAAAAGAAAAAAAGCCTTGTTACTTCTATTTAGCAACAAGACTTTTATAAAAATTATGCATTTTGAAGAATATTAGCCGATAATTCCACTACCGAATAATGGAGCAAATACAAGGCTAACAATTGTCATTAATTTAATAAGAATATTGATTGATGGACCTGATGTATCCTTAAATGGGTCACCAACGGTATCACCGACTACAGCAGCTTTATGGCTAGGTGAACCTTTACCACCGTGATGACCACCTTCAATATACTTCTTTGCATTATCCCAAGCACCACCTGAGTTACTCATAAATATTGCAAGTAGTACACCTGTTGTCAGTGAACCACCAAGCATACCACCAAGAGCCTCAGCACCAAGTAATACACCTATAATAATAGGGGATACAATAGCCAAAATGCCAGGTAGAATCATCTGTTTTAGTGCTGCGTGAGTAGAGATAGCAACACAGTTCTTATAGTCAGGTTTACCCTTACCCTCAAGAATACCCGGAATAGTTTTGAACTGTCTTCTAACTTCTTCAATCATACTTTGTGCAGCTTTACTTACACTGTCCATTGTAAGTGAAGAAAATAGGAAAGGTAGCATACCACCAACAAGTAATCCGATAACTACCTTGTAGTTCATAATGTCAATAGTAGCTAGGTTAACCTTTTGTGCAAATGTAAAGAATAGTGCAAGTGCAGTTAAAGCGGCAGAACCAATAGCAAAGCCTTTACCGATAGCAGCAGTTGTGTTACCAACTGAGTCAAGAGAATCGGTAATTTCTCTAACTTCTTCCGGTAGGTTACTCATTTCGGCAATACCACCGGCATTATCAGCAATAGGACCATAGGCATCAACTGCAACTGTAATACCTGTTGTAGAAAGCATACCTACAGCAGCAAGTGCAATACCATAAATACCGGAAGTACCCTCAGCACCTGTACCGTTAGTTACAAAGTAAGCAACAAAGATGCCAACACCAATAAGAATAATAGGAATAAGTGTACTTTGCATACCTACTGCAATACCACTGATAATTGTTGTAGCAGAACCTGTTTCACTTTGCTTAGCAATTTTCTTTACAAATGGGAATTTATCGGAAGTGTACATTTCTGTAATTGTACCGATTAGCAGTCCAACCAATAAACCTGCAATAATTGCAATGGCAAATCTAAATGTACCCAGCATAAAGTAGCTTAGTAAAACTGAAGAAATAACTACTAAAGCAGATGCTACATAAGTACCTGTGTTAAGTGCTTTCTGAGGATTTTTACCATCTTTACCTCTAACAAATAATGTACCGATAATAGAAGAAATAAGTCCGATTGCAGAAAGTAAACAAGGGAATACTGCATATTTCCAAGAAGAACTGCCACTAAAAGCAAGTACGCCAAGTGAAATAGCAGAGATAAGTGAACCTGCATAGCTTTCAAAAAGATCAGCACCCATACCGGCAACATCACCAACATTGTCACCAACATTATCTGCAATAGTAGCAGGGTTTCTAGGGTCATCCTCAGGAATACCGGCTTCAACCTTACCAACAAGGTCAGCGCCAACATCGGCAGCTTTTGTATAAATACCACCACCAACTCTTGCAAATAGAGCGATTGATGATGCACCCAGTGAAAAACCAAATAGAATGTTGTCATCACCTGTAATTGCATAAATTAGGCAAACACCAAGTAGTCCAAGACCACTAACACACATACCCATAACTGCACCACCACTGAAAGCAGCAGATAGTGCACTGTTCATACCTTTTTCTTTAGCAGCATTAGCAGTTCTCACATTAGCTTTGGTAGCAACGCTCATACCACAGTAACCGGCTAAAGTGGAAAGTATTGCACCGATTAAAAATGCAAGTGCAGTTCTGTAATTAAGTACATCACTTTTTGTAATAATTCCACAAACAGATATAACAATAAATACTGTTGCAACGAAAATTACAAGAATTTTATATTCCGAAAATAAAAATGCCTTTGCACCTTCGTTAATTGACTGTGCAATTTCTTTCATTCTCTTAGTACCGGAATCCATTTTGTTAATTCTTACAGCCAATATAATTGCATAAATCAGTGCAACTATACCCCCAACGGCTGATAAATAGGTTAAAGTTGTTAACATATTCGTAATAACCTCCTTATTAATATTTTATTCATATATTCTAGCATACACAATAATAAATTTCAAGTATTATAAATAATTATGTTAAAATTATACAAATACATCTACTTAAATTTGGAAGTATAATCAAATTGTAAATTTTTTTATTTTTCTCATAATATTATTGCCTATAAATAAGAAAAAATGATATAATAAATTGTAATATGTAGGAGGTAACGCTATGAGCAAAAAATTAATTTCAATTTTACTTTCTGTGGCTATGGTGGCCGGTGCTTCTGCAACTATCTCAGTAAATGCAGATGAAAATGAAACAACTACTACCCAAACAAAAGAAACTACATCTACTGTAGATGTAAACAAATTCGGCGATGCTGATGGCAATAATAAAATCAATGTAAAGGATACAACTTCTATTCAGAAGTATCTTAATATGAGCATTGATTCTATTGATGGAACTTATGCCGATGTAAATGAAGATGGCAATATAGATATTAAGGATGCTACAATTATTCAAAAGTACATAACTAAGAAGATTAACACTTTCCCTGCAAAGTCTGATAATGACTGGAGAACTTCTTCTGTAGGTTATGAAATTTTTGTTCGTTCATTCTATGATAGCAATGGGGACGGTTGTGGTGACTTCCGAGGTGTAGCTGAAAAGGTTGATTACCTAAAGTCACTAGGCGTTAATGTTGTATGGCTAATGCCATTTAACAAGACAGATTCTTATCATGGTTATGATGTAACAGACTATAATGATGTTTGTGATGATTATGGTACAATGGACGACTTTAACTATATGATGGATACTCTTCACGATAATGGTATTAAGGTTGTTATGGACCTTGTTGTAAACCATACTTCAAAGAAACATCAGTGGTTTAAGAATTCAGAACAACAGAAAGATAAGTATAAAGATTATTATGTATGGAATGATGGTACACAGGTTATTCCATCAGTACAGACAAAGTTGTGGACTTGGTCAGCTATGAGAGGTGAGAGATATTATTCTTGCTTTATCGGTAATATGCCGGACCTAAACTATCAGAATAAGGATGTTTGGAACGAAGTTGACTCTATTGCTGACTATTGGCTAGATAAAGGCATTGATGGCTTTAGATTAGATGCTGCAATGCATATTGACGATACTATCAATTCCGGTAAACTTCATGTTGATGATAAAGAAGGAACAGTTACCCATGAATGGTGGCAACACTTTGAAAACCATGTAAAAGAAAAGAATCCTAATGCTTTCTGTATCGGTGAAGTATGGCCTGAAACTGCTATGGAAGCAACACAGGCAAAGTTCTTTGCTGACCTAGATTCTAACTTTGACTTTTATAATATGAGTGAAGTAAAGTCAATGGTAAACGGTACTCAGAAGAATATTGCAAAGAGCAGTCAGTCATATAATGAGAGAATTCAAGAAAGTGCAAGTCAAACACCTAATGTTTCTAAGACTACTATTAACTCAGTAATGCTTAGTAACCATGATGTAAACAGAATTGCTTATGAAATTAATAAGAAAAGTTCCGATAAAGAAATTGCTACTGCAAGAATTAAACTTGCCGGTAGTGTTCAGATGACTATGAAGGGTATGCCTTGGATTTACTATGGTGATGAGCTTGGTCAGTCCGGTGGTGGTACAAGTGGTTCATCTGATCCTAACAGAAGAGAGGCAATGGACTGGTACACTGCTCGTGACGGTGTAGGTGCAACAAAGATGAATTCAATTCGTTCATGGAGTGCATCAGAAAGATTTACTAAGGCTAATGACGGTATCTCAGTTGAAGAACAAGAAAATGTTGACGGTAGTATCCTAGAACATTATAAGAAACTAATTAGCATTAGAAATAAATATAAGATTTTCTATACAGGTGATTATAGCACAGCTATTGTAAAGGATGGCATCTACGGTTACTCAGTAACTGATGATAGCAGAGATTATTCAATGTTTGTTATCCACAATAACAAAACTTCTGATGTAACTTTCAAGGCTAATTATGACTTTACAGATGAACTTTCCGGTAAAACATATAAAGCCGGTGATACTGTAACTGTAAATCAACTTTCTTCAATGATTGTTAGATATACAGGTGAAACAATCCCACTTTCAGCAAATTAATTAATGACATAAGAAAACTCCTTAACCGTTTGGTTAAGGAGTTTTTTGTTGATTGCTTAGTTTAATTTGTTATACATTATATAATGTATATTATTCTGAACCGTATTTAATTTTAAGTTGTTCTTCGTAGATGTTTTTAAAGATTACTTTTCTTGTAACAATACCAACAAAAACATCTCTGTCATCAGTAACAGGAACAAAGTTCTGGTCAAGACATTTAATAAGTAGCTTATCTATACTGGCAGTAATTTTTACTGCTTCATAAAAATCTTCTCTAAGTATGTTTCTAACCTTAACTTTCTTTAGGTCTGCATCCGGATTGTCCATTATGTAGTACAAGAAATCACCTTCTGTAATTGTACCTCGGTAAATGCCATCAGAATTGATAACAGGTACAGCAGAGTAGGAGTTCCTTCTAAATATATCTAGTGCAAATTCAATAGAGTCCTTTGTTCTTAGATACTCAACATTAGCTTTTGGTATTAAAAGTGATGGAATGTTCATAGCAACCTCCTTCATTCGTACATATTATACCATATACATATTCCAAAATAAATAGATTTTAGTAATTTATTTCCAAATTCTGTTCTTTCATTATTCTGTCATTGATTTTAAGTATTTAAGGTGATATAATTGTGAAGATAGGGTGAATTTTACTTAAAATCTATTATAGTAAAGTTTATTTGGGCAATGAATTTTAGTTATAACTATTTTCAGGAGGAAGTTATGGTAAAATTATATTTAGCAGTTCCTTGCTATAATGAAGAAGAAGTACTTTATGATACAACAGAAAAATTAACTAAGAAATATGACCAGATGATTAGTGATGGTCTTATCACTAGTGATAGTAAGATTTATTACATTGATGATGGTAGTAAGGATAAAACTTGGACTATTATTGATGAATTACATAACAAGAATAGATATGTAAACGGTATTAAAATGAGCAGAAACAGAGGTCACCAAAATGCACTTCTAGGTGGTCTTATGACAATTAAAGATGATTGTGATTGTGTAATTTCTATTGATGCCGATTTACAGGACGATATTAATACATTTGATGAAATGATTAAGGACTATGAAAACGGTTCTGAAATTGTTTATGGTGTTCGTAGCAAGAGAGCAACTGATACTGCTTTCAAGAGAATGACTGCACAGGGCTTCTATAAGGTTCTTTCAATGCTAGGTGCTGAAGTAGTTTATAACCATGCTGACTTTAGACTAATGAGCAAGAGAGCTCTAAACGCTTTAGCAGAATTTAAGGAAGTTAATCTATTCCTAAGAGGTCTTGTACCACTTGTTGGCTTTAAGTCAAGTGTTGTTGAATATGAGAGAAGTGAAAGACTAGCAGGTGAAAGTAAGTACCCACTAAAGAAAATGTTAGGTCTTGCATGGGATGGTGTTACCAGCTTATCAATGAAACCTATCAGAATGATTACTTCTCTAGGTGCTATTGTATTTTGCATCAGTTTAATTATGCTAATCTATAGCTTTATTATGTGGATTATCGGCAATACTGTTTCAGGTTGGTCATCACTTATTGTTTCAATTTGGGCATTAGGTGGTCTTCAGCTACTTGCAATTGGTGTTGTTGGTGAGTACATAGGAAAAATTTATATGGAAAGTAAACACAGACCAAGATTTATAGTTGAAGAAATTTTAAAATAGTGTTATAATATCATTATTGATAGTTATTTTATATAATTATTCGGTAAAAGAAAAATAAATACCATTCAAACCGATGATGTGGGAGTAAAACGGCAAAAGACCTTTAGCGAGTAGATGATGGTGAAAGTTCTACGGAAACTATGCTGACAAATGGGCCACAGAGGGAAAGGTGAATTTTTAGTAGCTAATCCGTAAGTCTGCGTTAAAGACTAGAGTGATAATTCTTTTATAGAATTATCAGAACTTGGGTGGTACCACGATAATTCGTCCCATACGCTTTATGCGTATGGGATTTTTTGTTAGGTGATATTATGGAAAATTATAGTATAAACTTGCCTTCATATTCTGTTGGAGATAATGTTTATGAAAAAATTGAAAAGATTTGTAGTCCATATGGTAGCAAAGCAGTTGTTATCGGTGGACATAAAGCAATTAATTCTGCAAAAGAATTATTAATCTCAGCCACAAAAGATACTAAAGTAAGTATCATTGATTTTGTGTGGTATGGTGGAGAATCTTGTTTTGAAAATGTAGATGAATTAGCTGAGAATGAAAGTGTAAAGAAAGCCGATTATCTTTTTGCAGTTGGTGGTGGTAAAGCACTTGATACTACAAAGTGTCTTGCAGTAAAGATAAATAAGCCTGTATTTACTTTTCCTACTATTGCAAGTAACTGTTCACCGGTAACTTGTGTTTCAATTATGTACACAAAGGAAGGTGTTTTCAAACAACCGTTTTTCTTTGAAAAACCACCTAAACACGCATTTATCAACACAAGCTTGTTGTGTAAGTCACCATCAAAATATTTATGGGCAGGTATGGGTGACACATATGCAAAGTATTTTGAAAGTTCTGTTTCTTCAAGAGGAGAAGATACCTTAGTTCATTACCACAGACTAGGTGTTGTAATTAGTCAAATGTGCCTTGAACCGATTTTAAAGTATGGTAAGAAGGCTTTGGAGGATAATAAGAATAAGGTTAATTCTTATGAGTTTGAACAAACTGTACTTTCAATTGCTATTACAACAGGTATTGCATCAATTTTATTAACAGCAGAACATATTATAGATTATAATACAGGTCTTGCACATGGTATTTTCTATGGCTTAACTTCATTCCCACATATTGAAGAAAATCATATTCACGGTGAGGTTGTTGGTTTTGGTGTGCTGATTCTTCTGTTAGTAGATAAGCAGTATGATATGTTCAAGAAAATGTATGATTTCAATGAGAGTGTGGGACTTCCAACCTCTATTGCCGATGTAGAAATTGAAGAAAAAGATTTACCGGCAGTAATAAAGAAAACTCTTGAAATGCCTGATGCTGACCACAATCCATATGTGGTAACAGAAGAAATGCTAGTGGAAGCTTTTGACAAGTTGTCAAATTATAATAAAACAAAAACTTTATTGGAGGGTTAAACAATGAAAAAGATTTTTGCAGTAATCTTAACTGTAGTGATGATGGCTACACTATTTGTTGGTTGTAACGGTAGTGACGGTTCATCAAGTAAAACAAAGAAAGTTGCTATTATTCAGCAAGTAGAAAACGGTGCATTTAATGATATGCGTGAGGGTATTATTAAAGGTCTAAAGGCTAAGGGTTATATCTCTAGCGACAAGGATGTTGACTATCAGTGTGCCGATGGTGACGAAACAAATCTAAACACAATTACTCAGTCAGTAGCTAACGGTGACTATGATGCAGTATTTACTGTTGCAACACCTGCAACTCAGAGTATGGTAAACCAAGAATCCGACATTCCTGTATTCTTCTGTGCAGTTTCTGCTCCTGTAGCAGCAGGTGTTATTAAGGATATGGATAAACCTGATATGAATGCAACAGGTACATCAAATGCAATTCCTGTTGAAGAAATTTTTGGTCTTGCAAAACAGATGACACCAAAAGCAAAGAACTTTGGTTTACTATATTCTTCAAAGACAGATTCAGCAGTTAACACAGTTGAACAGGCAAAGAATTACCTAGAAAGCAAGAACATTAAATATACAGAGGGTGCAGTTGTAGAAGATAGCGAAATTGCTACAACAGTAGAAAGCCTATGTAAAAAGTGTGATGCAATCTTTATTCCTAATGATGCAGTTATGCAGGGTGCTATGAGTACAATTACAGAAATTGCAAGAGAAAACAAAGTTGCAGTTTACGGTTCATCAGCAACAATGGTTGATTCAGGTTGCCTAGGTACAAAGGCTATTGATGATATTGGTATCGGTGAAAAGACTGCTGATCTAGCATCAAAGTATTTTGAAGGTGAAAAGGTAGAGAAAATTCCATCAATCGTTGTACCTTATGACTACATCACAGTTAATAAGGATGACGCAAAAGCTATCGGCATTAACCTAGATAGTATCGACTTCGGCAAAGATACAGTTAAGCAGGTTAATGACGCAAAGAACTGATTTTTAAATTTTATAGCCTCCCTTGTGTAAAGGGAGGTGTCACCAAAGGTGACGGAGGGATTGTTTTGGTACAATCTTTAGTTTATCTAAGATTAATTCGATAGATAAAACAATATAGGGGCGACTACAAAAGTTCACATTAGCAAATCAAACTTCGCCTATGGCTTGTTTTCTTTGATGTTCACTTAACTGTTCGCCCGTAAGAAAACAGACTATTAATTTATTACAATCTTTCCATTGTTAGCGAAACTTAAATTAAGTACAAACTAACAAAGCCTCCCTCAGACGAGGGAGGTGGGAAATTAGTTTCATCTAAATGAAACTAATTTGTCGGAAGGAGGGAAAATGGGATAAATTAAAACTTTGTCCTATGTGAATTCCTAAGATTAGAACAAACTTACCAGCCTCCCTTGTGTAAAGGGAGGTGTCACCAAAGGTGACGGAGGGATTATTTTGGTACAATCTTTAGTTTATCTAAGATTAATCCGATAGATAAAACAATGTAGGGGCGAAATTTATATTCGTCCTAAAAATAAAAACACAAAAGAAATTTAGAAGTACAAGGGGTTATTTATGAGCCTTAATGTTATTTTGGGAGGACTTGAGCTGGGTTTCATTTACGGAATTATGGCTCTTGGACTTTACATATCCTTTAGAATAATGAATGTTCCTGACCTTACAACAGAGGGTAGCTTTACCTTAGGTTTAGCAGTATCAGCCGTTGTAGCAAATGAGAACCACTCTTGGCTAGGTGTTTTACTTGCTTTTTTAGCCGGTTGTTGTGCAGGTTTTGTAACAGGATTTTTACAAACAAAAATGAGAATACACCCTATCTTAGCCGGTATTATTTCTATGTGTGGACTTTATAGTGTAAACCTTATGATACTTGGTTCACCTAATGTAAATATTCCAAAGGACTCAAGAGTATTTACATCAGTTGATAATTTATTTGATAATATTGGTCTTGATATTTTTGGCAGACATAACGCAAAGATGATTCTTTCATTTGTTGCAGTAGTTGTTTGTGTACTGGCTATGATTTGGTTCTTTAGAACACACTTTGGTCTATGCCTAAGAGCAACAGGTAATAATGAAGATATGGTTAGAGCATCTTCTATTAATGTAGATGTTAGCAAGATTGTTGCACTAATGTTAGCTAACGGACTAATTGCACTAAGTGGTAGCTTTATTGCTCAGTATCAAGGCTATGCAGATATTTCTTCCGGTAACGGTATCCTTGTTGTTGGTTTGGCATCAGTAATTATCGGTGAGGCTATTATGGGTAAGCGTGGTGTTACCCTTGGTCTTATCTCAGCAATTGTAGGTTCAGTTATCTACAGATTTATCATTACTTGGGTAATTAATTCAGGTATCTTTACTGCTCAGGTTATCAGACTAATTACTGCTATTATTGTTGCAGTAGCACTTTCTATTCCGGCATTTAAGTATTATATTGCCAGATTCAAGATTAAACACGGAGGTGGAAGAAATGCTTGATGTAAATAATGTTACTAAAGTTTTTTCCAAGGGTACAGTAAATGAACATACTGCCCTTAACAACCTTTCACTTCATTTAGATAAGGGTGACTTTGTTACAATCGTAGGTAGTAACGGTGCCGGTAAAAGTACACTTTTCAATGCTATT
Source organism: Ruminococcus sp. LCP21S3_E8 (assembly GCA_052118065.1). GTDB lineage: Bacteria > Bacillota > Clostridia > Oscillospirales > Acutalibacteraceae > Ruminococcoides. Next base: position 18,687 of record JBQKHY010000001.1, read on the forward strand.
TGTGGTTCTTTCCTATGTGACAGTGGTAAAATTATTCTTGACAATGAAGATATTACATATAAGAAAGAACATAAGAGAGCAAGGGTAATCGGCAGAGTATTTCAGGATACTATGAAAGGTACTGCTCCGGATATGACTATTGAAGAGAACCTAGCACTTGCATATAGCAAAGGCAGAAGAAGAATTTTTCAGTCAGCAGTAAATGACAAAATGAGAAAGTTCTTTAAGGAACAACTTGCAAGATATAATATGGGTCTTGAAGACAGACTAAAGAATAAAGTAGGACTTCTTTCAGGTGGTCAAAGACAGGTTGTAACACTTCTAATGTGTACACTTGCAGTGCCAAAACTTCTGTTACTTGATGAACATACTGCTGCTTTAGATCCGGCAACTGCTGAGAAAGTTATGGAAATCACAAAGCAAATTGTTGCAGAAAATAACATTACAACAATGATGATTACCCATAATCTAAACCAAGCACTTACCACAGGTAACCGTACAATTATGATGGATAGTGGTGAGATTATTCTTGATATTCCATATAACGAAAGAAAGAATATGAATAGGGATGACCTTCTTCAAATGTATAGTATGAAGAAAAGAGAAGCCCTTGATAATGATAGAATTCTGTTCTCATAATTTTGTTTTCAGTTTAATAACTTAAAAAGCTCTGTCTAACTTTAATAGTTAGTACAGAGCTTTTTTACTGTAGATATTATGATTTTAGATTTTGTAAATAGGATAAAAACCTCATAGGTATAATACTATAATCCTACCTTTTGATTTTGTCATTTGCTTTGCTTTTTTAATTGCTATTTAGAATTATTATCGGTAATGGAATTTGCATTAGTGGTATCTTTGAAAAGCAAAGTAATGCACCAAATTGCACATAGACAAATAATGATGTAAATAATTCTACTGATAACACCGGTTTGACCACCACACAAAAAAGCTACAAGGTCAAATTTAAAAATGCCCACAAGACCCCAGTTAATACCACCGATAATTAAAAGGGTCAAAGCTATTTTATCAATCATATATATACCTCCATAAATGATTTCAAAATTAGTTTTGACCTAAAAACAAGAAATATTCAGTTTTATTGATTTTAGAACATTATAATAATGCCGATAACTGCAATTAAAATAAGTATCAATGCAAAAATTCTGCACATAAGTATTGCTTTTTTGATTTGATGTTTTCTAATCATACTTTCTGTCGGGAAAGGAAGTAGCAGTAGCATAATTCCTAAACCACCAAAACCGATAACAATTAAACTGTCACCGATAGCACCAAAAAGTGAACCAGCCATAATTCCGATAGGAATTAAAAATACAAATATAGCATCTAAAAATGCAAACAGTTTGCCGTATTTATCTCTTAAATCATAAAATTTGTTGGCATTTTCTTGACATTCATCCTGACAGTACATATCAAAATAAGAAATTTCTTTGCCACAAAATTCACATTTCTTCATAATATCACCTATTTCCTTTAGAATACTATAACATTTTCACAATATAAAGTCAATCAACACTTTCAATATGGTGTTTATAATTCTTGACAAAATACTACTATAATCTTATAATGATTTAGTATGTGTAAGTATGATTTTTACTTAGGTTAGTAGAAATTTTACTTTGATTAGTTAGTAATTTAAAAAGAAAAAATTTAGAGTTTGTGGTGATAATATGGATTACAATAAGTTAGCTGAACTTTTACTACCTGATAGTAAAATGACTAGGGAAGAAGTTTTTGCAAAATTCCCTAAGAGAAATTTAAAGGAAGGTGCTCAGGTTACTCGTATAGCACCATCACCAACAGGTTTTATTCACCTTGGTAACCTATATTCTGCTGTAGCAGATGAAAGAATTGCTCACCTATCAGATGGTGTGTTTTATCTAAGAATTGAAGATACTGACCTAAAGCGTAAGGTTGATGGTGCAGTTGATATTATTATCAATGTTATGAAGTACTTTGGCATTGAATTTGATGAAGGTGCAGGTCAGGAAGATAAGGGCAACAATAACTATGGTCCTTATTATCAGCGTCAGAGAGTAGAGTACTACCATGTATTTGCTAAAGAGCTTATTAAGAAAGGCTTAGCTTATCCTTGTTTCTGTACTGAAGAAGATAATGCACAACTTAGAGAGGCTCAACAGGCAGAAAATGCTACTCCGGGTTATTATGGTAAGTGGGCAAAGTGTCGTTCACTTACATTAGAAGAAATTGAAGAAAATCTAAAGGCAGGAAAGCCTTGGGTTCTAAGATTAAAGTCCCCAGGCAGTGAAGATAAAGAAATTACAATTGAAGATAAGATTATGGGTAAAATCTCATTCCCTGAGAACACTCACGATATTGTTATTCTAAAGAGTGACGGTGTTCCAACATACCACTTTGCTCATGTAGTTGACGATACATTAATGGGTACAACACTTGTAATTCGTGGTAATGAATGGTTAAGCTCAGTACCAACTCACTTCCAGCTAAATCAAGTATTAGGCTTTAGACAGTTTAAGTATGCTCATACTGCTCACCTAATGAAGATTGATGAAGAAACAGGCAAGAAGAGAAAGCTATCTAAGAGAAAAGACCCTGAACTTTCTCTAGACTTCTACCGTCAAGACGGTTACCACCCATATACTGTTAAGATTTATCTACTGACTTTACTTAACAGTAACTTTGAAGAATGGCATGACAAAAACCCTGATAAGGATATTAATGAATTCCCATTCTCAGTAAAGAAAATGTCACAGAGTGGTGCATTGTTTGATTTACAGAAGTTCCATGATATTTGTAAGAAAGAATTTGCAAAAATGTCATTAGAAGAAGTTTATTCTTTCCTAGAACAATGGACTAAGGAATATGATGCTGAAAATTACGATATGTACTTTGGTGACAAAGAATATATGGAAAAGGTTCTAACTCTTTGTATGGGTCTTAACCAGAAGAGAAGAAGAAAAGACTTTGCCTATGCAAAACAGATTATGGAAAGCCTATCATACTTCTTTAAAGATAAGTTTGTTCCAAATAACGATTATGACTTTGATAATGAAACTGTAAAGGCTATCTTAACAAAGTATCTTGAATCTTATGATGAAAATGATGACAACTCAACATGGTTCAATAAGGTAAAGACACTTTCAGAAGAACTTGGCTTTACTACTGATATGAAAGCATACAAGAAGTCACCTGAAAGTTTCAAGGGTAATGTTGCTCAGGTTTCCGAGGCAATTCGTGTTGCTATTACAGGACAGAGAAATACTCCTGACCTATGTACTATTTGCCAAATTATTGGTAAAGATAATGTTAAGGAAAGAATTGAAAACACTATAAATTCACTTTAAGTTGAATATAGCCACCAAGTAATTTGGTGGCTTGTTTTCCGTAATAATGAATAGATTGGATTATGTTTTATGAAAAGTTTGTCTTATTTAAAGGGTTATAAGGTGCAGTCGATTTTAGCACCTTTGTTTAAGCTATTGGAGGCTTCCTTTGAACTTTTAGTTCCCCTTGTAGTAGCTGATATTATTGATAACGGTATCAATAGTGGTGACAAAGCCTATATTTTTCACCGTTGCCTACTGTTAGTTTTACTTGCAGTTGTAGGTCTTATCTCTGCTGTATCTGCTCAGTTTTTTGCAGCAAAGTCAGCCACAGGTGCAACAACAAAATTAAGAAGTGCATTGTTTAAGAAGATACAGTCACTTTCATTTAGTCAGCTTGACTCTATCGGTTCTGCAACACTTATTACAAGAATGACAAGTGATGTTAACCAAATTCAAACCGGTATTAATATGTTCCTAAGACTGTTACTTCGTTCACCGTTTATAGTTTTTGGTGCAACAATAATGGCATTTTATGTTGATGTTAAGGGTGCTTTGGTTTTTGCAGTAGTAGTACCGGTACTTGCAATTATAGTTGCTGTGATTATGTCACTGACTATTCCTAGATTTAAGGGTGTACAGAATAAGCTGGATTCTGTTTTACTTAGGACAAAAGAAAATGTAAAAGGTGTAAGAGTTATTAGAGCCTTTACAAGAGAAGATAAAGAAATTTCTGAATTTGAAGAAGAAAATCAAAGCCTTGTAAAGTTGCAGAATGTTGCTAGTTGGATTTCCTCAATTATGAACCCTGCAACATTTGTTGTAATTAACCTAGGTGTAATTTTCCTAATTTATATCGGTGCAATCAGAGTTGATGTTGGTGTTATCAGTCAGGGTGCAGTTGTTGCCCTTTATAACTATATGTCACAGATACTTGTTGAACTTATTAAGTTAGCAAATTTAATTATCACAGAAATGAAAGCAATTGCAAGTAAGAACAGAGTTGATGCTATTCTTACTATGGAAGAACATAAGAAACCTAAGGGTAAAGACAAAAAGTGTGACCACTATATTACATTTGAGAATGTTTCTCTAAGCTACAACAAGAACAATGAATATAGCTTAAATAACATTAGCTTTACAGTTGATAAGGGCGATACTGTTGGTATTATCGGTGGTACAGGCAGTGGTAAAACAAGTGTAATGAACCTACTTTGTGGTTTCTATGAACCTACAAGTGGTGATATTATCCTTAATGACAAGAATATTCTTAATTATTCTGATGAAGAATTAAACCATAATATTTCTGTTGTAATGCAAAAGGCCACTATGTTTAGTGGTACTGTTAAAGAAAATATTACTTTCGGTGCTAAGAATGCTACAGCAGAGGACATTGAAAAGGCTATTGAAATTTCTCAGTCAAAAGAAATTATCAGTAACAAAAGTAAAGGCCTTGATGAAGTTATCCTTGAACAAGGTAAGAACCTTTCAGGTGGTCAAAAGCAAAGACTTTCTATTGCAAGAGGTATCGTAAGAAACACTCCTATACTTATTCTTGATGACAGTTTCTCAGCACTTGACTACAAAACAGACAAAGCATTGCGTCAAGCACTTGCCGACTCAAAGGGTGACAGAACAACATTTATTATTTCACAGAGAACATCTACTATTGAACATTGTGACAAAATCCTTGTACTAAATGACGGTACTCTTGAGGGTGTAGGTACTCATGAAGAACTACTTAAAAGCTCAGAAACATATAAGGATATTTATGAGTCTTGTAACAAGGAGGCATCATAATGAAAAATTCTTATGTAATTAAAAGAGTTTTAAAGTACATTGGTAAGTACAAGTTTTCTTTTATAATTTCACTTGTATTAACTTTATTTTCAACAGTATGTACACTATATATTCCTGTTCTTGCCGGTGATGCAATTGATATGATTGTAGGCAAAGGTAATGTTAATTTTGCAGGACTAACTAAGATTTTAATTCTTATTTTAGTAGCAATTATTATTGGTGGTATTTCTCAGTATTTTACAAATACTTTAAACAACAGAATGGCAAATAACACTGTTAAGGATATGCGTACCGATGCATTTAATAATTTGCAGTATGTTCCTGTTTCTTATATTGACAGCAGAAATACCGGTGATATTGTAAGTAGAGTTATTGCAGATGCAGAACAGTTTTCTGACGGTTTAATTCTAGGTTTCCAAAACCTATTTTCAGGTGTTATTACTATTTTAGGTACATTGTTCTTTATGTTTACAATCAACATTTGGTTGGCACTTATTGTACTTGTATTAACTCCACTTTCACTTTTTGTTTCTAAGTTTATTTCAAAGAGAACTTATAAATACTTTAAGAAACAAAGTGAACAAAGAGGTAAGGAAACTTCCTATATTGAAGAAATGCTAAGTAACATTAAGGTGGTAAAATCCTATCATAGGGAAGATGAAAATTCCGAAAACTTTGATGTTATCAATGAAGAACTTGGCAAGGACTCACTAAATGCAACTTTCTTCTCCTCACTTACTAACCCTTGTACAAGATTTGTAAACTCAATTGTATATGCAGTAGTTGGTTTAAGTGGTGCATTGTTTGCAATTAACGGCATTATTACAGTAGGTAACTTGTCAGCATCTTTGGCATATGCAAACCAATATACAAAGCCTTTTAACGATATTACAGGTGTTATTACCGAATTACAAAATGCCATTGCTTGTGCAGGTAGATTGCTTGAAGTTATTGATGCAAAAAGAGAAAGTGATGCAAAGGGCGCTTTACCTAGCAATGTTAAAGGTGACTTTACTGTTAGTGATGTGGCATTTTCTTATGATAAAAATAAGGAACTTATTAAGAATCTATCTTTTGAACTAAAGAGTGGTCAACGACTTGCAGTAGTAGGTCCTACAGGTTGTGGTAAAACAACATTAATCAACTTACTAATGCATTTCTACGATATAGACAGTGGTTCAATTAAGGTTGATGGTGTTGATATTAATACAGTCAGCAGAAAGTCACTAAGACAAAATGTTGGTATGGTGCTACAGGATACATGGCTAAAAAGTGGTACTATTAAGGAAAACATTGTTTTCGGCAATGAAAATGTAACTGATGAACAGGTTATTGAAGCAGCTAAGAAAAGCCATGCACATTCATTTATCAGGAAACTTCACAACGGTTACGATACATTTATCAGTGAAAACGGTGGTTCATTGTCAACAGGTCAAAAGCAGTTAATCTGTATTACAAGACTAATGCTAAGCCCACCACCGATTTTGATTCTTGATGAAGCTACTTCATCAATTGACTTATTAACAGAACAGAGAATTACAAGGTCATTTATGAAACTTATGAAGGACAGAACAAGTTTTGTTGTTGCTCATAGACTAAAGACTATTGTGGAAAGTGACCTTATCCTGGTTATGAAAGACGGTAAAGTAATTGAAAGTGGTACTCATAAGTCACTTATGGAGCAAAACGGTTTCTACAAAGAACTGTATCAAAGCCAGTTTGACTAGTATATATTGCGAATTTAATGAAATATATTGCAATAAATAGGTTTTATATGATATAATCATATGCGTACAGGAGGGTATAGAAATGAATTTCTGTGGATTTTTAAATGAATTTACCGATAAGAATGAGAAAGAGGTTATAATCAAAGGCACAGTTTATGCTGAGATTATAAGCTGTAGTTCAAATTCTATTACTATAAATGTGCCACAGCAAGATTCTAACTTGGATTCAATCATTGGCTTTGCAGCTTTGGATTATGATAATAAATTTCTTTGGTATAACGAAACAGAAGTTACTGAGGGTAACAACACTGTTATTTTTGATGGATTTGATTATTTTGTAGCAGACAGAGCACCTATAAGATATAAGCTATATGCAGTTTTTGAAGAAGATGGTGTTCTTCATTTTTGTAGATTTTACAGTCAAGAAATCAAGGAAAAGTATAAAGCAACATATGACAGAAATTTACTTTATTATGATGTAATAGCTGAAGGTAGATTTGAAGATGAAGATTATTGTACTTGCTTAAGTGTTACCAGAGGTGGCTACTTTGCCTTATTAGTATTTAATAAAAAGGATATTTACAACTTTAGATTTACTAATACTGTTGATGATGTGGAAGTTGTTGATGGTAAATGGACTTTTGATGTTAAGGTTAACAAGGTTAAGGAAGCATCGGAATGGACACTTGTAGGTGTGGATAAATCAGGTGAAGAACCTGTTTATTATGATTTACCACCACAACCCTTTGATGATGAGGGTGACTGCTTTATCAGTCATTGTAGTTTAACAAGAGATTTTATTAAACTACCTAAGCCTACTACAATAAGCCTTTACACAAAGTATGTTGTAGACGGCAAGCCTTATTACACAAGAGTAGCTGTATCATCTCCAAAGGTTTCTAAGAAAATTCGTAAAATTTCTTATGAAGAATTTTTACAGTTAAATGATGACCTAAAGGCTTTTACAATCCGTTCACTTGATAACGATATTCAGTTTGTTTCTGTAGCACCTTCTATCGGTTATGAACTTGTAAATAATAGTGTTAAGGATACTATTTTATCTGAGGACTTTAATGTTTCCAGAGTTTTATTCTGTACTCAAAGTGTGTCAGAAAAAGGTGAGTACAAGCTTCACCTAAACCCTGATATGAGTGAAGTTAAGGAAATGTGGGCTTACTGCTATTTCCCTAAAACAAAGGAAAAGGTTATTGTTGATGTAGTAAGTTGGGACAAAGATACAGGGGACTTATCTCTTAACCTTTCAAACCTTAAGAAATCTTGTAAGGATTTTACTGCAAGGTCATATATGCTATGTATAGCATTTCTGTATGAAGGACTTGTATATCCTGCTAAGCTTAAGAATCCTAATTACCATGGAAAGCTAACTGCTCCTGAACTTTTACCACTTGAAAAAAGATTATTCCCGGTTGTAGAGAGATTTGATATTAATGGTGTTGAAGTGTCACTTGCACCAATCTACTTTGTTTCCGGTAATATATATATTAGAATTAGAGAGAATTTACTTTCTCAAAAGGACCTTGTATTTGTTAATTACAAGAATCTAAATTTCCATGACAACTTTATGGATGTTACTGTAAAGATTCCTAAGGATGATAACCGTAAGTACACAGGCTTTGCTTTCACATATAGATACAAAAAAAGTGATGACAGATGTGCTTATTTCATTGAGGGTAAAATTACCAAGAAACTTTCCGGCACATATTTATCAGCAAGTATTGATATGTCAAAGCTTGATTTAAAGAGAGTTATTTGGGATTTATATGCTACTTTTGAAGAAGATGGCAGAAGATACGGTGCAAGTATTTCTATTACAGATAAGCAGATAGAAAAGGTACTTTACGACAAAAAGAGAGTTAAAAAGCAGGTTGATTGTACAATCAAAACAGATGAAGGTGAGGATGTTATTTTCCCTTACCATACATCTATCAACACCGTTGCTTTCAATATGAGAGAAAAGTCAAACATTGACTCCAGTGAATTTAGAGCTAAAGAGTTTGAGGCTTTAAAAATCTTTAAAAGAAATAAAAAGAAATTATTAAGTCAAAATATTATTCTTATTTACGAGAAGTTCTGTGCTTGTGCTCAAGATAACGGTTACTGTTTCTTTAAGCATTGTATGGAGCATAATGTCGAAAAAATCTTAAACGCTAAGATTTATTATATTATTGATAAAAGCGTTTCTGACTATGAAAGAGTAAAGAAGTATGATGACCATGTACTTGATTTCCTTTCAATTGAACATATGGTTTATTTGTTAGCATCAAAGTTACTTGTTTCTTCTGACTCTAAGCCACATAGCTATGCTTGGCGACCTAACAACTCCTTTGTTTCAGAAATGCTAAAGGAAAAACAGATTTTCTTCTTGCAACATGGTGTTATTGCACTAAAGAGAGTTGATGGTATCTTTGGTAAGAATGGTGGTAATCCTGTTAATAAGTTTGTTGTTTCTACACCACTTGAAAGATCAATTATCATTAACAAGTTTGGATATAAGAATACAGAAGTTTGTATGACAGGTCTTGCAAGATGGGATGAACTTGTTGATAAATCTAAGGATTACAACGAAGTATTGATTATGCCAACATGGCGTAACTGGCTTGATGAAGCTGAGAACAGTACTTTCTTGCACAGTGATTATTACAAGAATTATTCAAAACTACTTGAAAGTGAAAGACTGAATAAGTTACTGGAAGATAATAACCTTACAGTTAACTTCTACATTCACCCTAAGTTTAAGGACTATATCGGTAATTTTGATGTTACAAGCAAGAGAATGAGACTTATTCCTTACGGTGAAGAACCTCTAAACGAACTTATGATGAGATGTAAGCTTCTGATTACCGACTATAGCTCAGTATGTTGGGATGTTTACTATATGAACAAGCCTATTCTTTTCTATCAGTTTGACTATGATTTATACAATAAGGTTCATGGTTCTTACATTAATATGGAAAAGGATTTGTTTGGTTATCGTAGCTTGACTATGGATAAACTTCTTGATGATTTTGAAAATGCAATTAAAAATAATTTCAAACAACCTAAGGAATTTGATGAAATGAGAGAAAGCACTTTTGCTTTTACTGACAAAAATAATTCCTCAAGAATTGTTCTTGAAATTAAGAAAATGAAAATCTTTGACTAAAAGTTATAAGCACCTCAATGAGGTGCTTTTCTTTTTGGAAAAATTCACTTAAAATGCAAATTTTAATTTGTATAAAAAGGTATTATAAATAAACTGCCTATTTATGTAGAATGTATAAAATTACAAAAAACTAATTTATCCACTATATTTCATTATTTTTTTGTGCTATAATTTTCAAGAGAGGAGGCAAAAGCTGTGAAATATTTTGGTTTGCTGGATGAATTTTCTGATAAAGAAATAATAATACAAGATCGTATAAAGGCAGAGTTAATCGGTGAAGGAGAAAATAAGGTAACTATTAGATTTCCTCATCAAGATGTTAACTATAAAGATGCAGTTGCTTTTGCACTTCTTGATTCTCACAACAAATATTTGTGGTATAAGGACACTAAGATAAACAGTGACCTTTGTACTATTAATTTTGATGGATTTGATTATTTACAGATTGATTATGTACCACTAAGATTTAAACTATATCTTGTGTTTCAGGATAACGGTCACTTAACCTTCTGTAGATTATATTCAAAGAGTATTAAGGATGAATATAGACTAACTAAAGATAAAAGATTACTGTATTACAGTTCAATTTCTTCTGCTGAATATAGAAAAGAAGAAGTTAATCTAATTACAAATATTACAACATCAGGTTATTTTGGATTTATCCTAATTAATAAATCCAGCAGAGTTGATTATATTGTCAGCAATACTGTTGATAATTTTAAGATTTTTCAGGATGACTTTTGCTTTGATGTTACTATAGAGAAGATTTCTAACTTTACTAATTTTGGTGTTAGCTTTATGTCAGCTTTGCCAAATGTAAATACTATATATGACTTTAAACCAACCTTAGTTCGTGATATGGGGGATAGGTTTATTCTGGAATGTAGATTGCCTAGAACATATTTTCAGGGTATTAAGCCAGATGTGTTTAACCTACATACATATTACGATATTGACGGTGAAAGATATTATTCAACTGTACAGATTAAGGATAAAGAAAATTATGACAATATTCTAAAGTTATCTGCTACAGATAAACTTCAGCACAGAACTTTAATTGATGAAATAACTTTTACAGCAACAGAAAGTTATAAGCTACAGTTCTCTACTATTTTACCTTATAACGGTGTTGAGATTACACCGGAAAATACTGCAAAGAGAATTTTGTTCTCACCAAACTTTGTTGCAACTAGGGTATTTTACGGTGCACAGTCAGTTGACCAGCTGGGACAGTATCGTATTTCTTTATACACAGACCTTAGTGGTATCAGTGACTTAAGTGTATTTGCCCATTGTACATCAATTAAAGAAAAAATTATTCTTGATGTTACAGAATTTAACCCTAAGAAAAATGAATTTATAGTTGACTTCTCAGCTTTTAAGGAAGCTATGGAAGATATTACTTCCCGTACATATTCAATTTGTGTTGCATTTTCCTATAACGGTTATATGTATTGTGGAAAAGTTTCTGCACCTGATTATAAAGAAGATGAAAGTACAAAGTACCTTCAAGAGGTAGAAACTTTAACTATCAAAGATACTATTGCAGTTGTTGAACCTATGTACGGTAGTAACGGTACTTTCTATGTTAGAGTTAAGGATAGACTTTCTCTGTTTAAAGATAAAGTTTCTGTTTCATATCAAAAGGCATATTTTAAGGACAAGTACCTATACATTGTAACTGATATTACAAATAACAAAGAACATTTCACAGGATATGCATTGTCATATAGATTTAAAGACAGTGAGGACAGAAGAATTTACTATACAAGTGCAGAGCTTATTCCTAGTGGTGACAACACCCACCTAAAAGGTAGATTTGATTTATCTAAGATTGAATTACAAAAGTCTGTATGGGATGTTTATGCAGTGTTTAATGATGGCAGAACTGCTTATTTTGCAAATGTGTATGTAGATAAAAGACAAATGTACGACTATCTGTATCACAAGTCAATGAGTGAAAATTTCTACAGATTTTCTAATAAGAAAGATACCGATATTCTTTTTCCTTACTTTACTACAAGGGATACACTTGCCTTTATGATTAGACAGATTAGCCCTTGTGACTCAAGAAAATTTAAGATGAAAGAAATTTTAGCAGTATGTTGTCATAAGATTCTTAAGTGGTACTATAGCCACAAGAACATTACCTTAGTGTATGAAAGAAAGTCACAAACTGCTCAGGATAACGGTTACTATTTCTTCAAACATTGTATGGACCACAGAGTAGGTAAAAGGTTAAAGTCAAAGATTTGTTATGTTATTGACCCATCATCACCTGACTATAAAAATGTTGAACCATACAAGGGTAATGTACTTAAGTTTATGTCATTTAAGCATATGATTTATCTGTTAGGTGCAAAAAAACTAGTATATACTCATTCTAAGAATGACTGTTATATTTGGCGACCAAACAATTCGGTTATTGCTGAAAGAATAAGATTTAAGAAACATATTTTCTTACAACATGGTGTAACCTCACTAAAGAGAATTGATAAATTCTACGGTAAGGGTAAAGCCGGTGATACTGATGTATTTGTTGTTTCTTCTAAGAAAGAAAGAGAAATTGTAAACAAATGGTTTGGTTATTCAAAGGAACAAACTCCTATTACCGGTTTAGCAAGATGGGATGCATTAAAAGATAAGTCAAATGGTTCTAATGAAATTGCTTTAGTACCAACAACAAGAAATTGGCTTGATGATGTTCCTAGAGAAAAGTTCCTAGACAGTGACTTCTATAATAGATATATTGAACTGCTAAATTCAGCAGAACTAAAAACAGTTTTAGCCAATAATGACCTAGAACTAAACTTCTGTATCAGCAGTAAATATAAAGATTACTTCACAAGTGATAAGATTGATAACAAGAGAATTCATATTTCAGTTATTGGTGAAAAGCCTCTAAATGAAATTCTAATGAAAAGCAAGTTACTTATTACCGACTACAGTTCAGTATGTTACGATATGCTTTATATGTGTAAGCCTGTACTGTTCTATCAGTTCGACTATGAAAAGTTCATTAACTCAGTAGGCACATATATTAATATGGATAAAGACTTAATGGGTGACAGAAGTATCAGTGCAATTGACTTGTGTAATGATATAAATAAGATGGCAAAGAGTAATTTTAGACTTCCTTATGAATATAAATTAATGAGGGACAATAGCTTTACTTACTTTGACAGAAATAACTCTCTGAGAATTATCCAAGAATTAAAGAGGTAAACAGTTGACTTTTTAATACAAATTAGTGAACATTTCACTAATTTTATACATAAACTTGTAATATATTACAATATTAATGTTTACTCATTGACTATATATTTATCATATGATAATATATAAACATTGAAAAAACAGGAGGGTTATGTAATGATAACAAAAAGAAGTATTGGTGTAGCAATCCTACTATCAATCGTAACATGTGGTATCTACGGTATCTACTGGATGGTAGTTGTTACTGATGATACTAACAAAGCAATAAACGATCCTAACGGTACATCCGGTGGTATTGCTGTATTACTATCAATTGTTACTTGTGGTATTTACGGAATTTATTGGGCTTATAAACAAGGGGAAAAACTTGATAATGCAAAGAATATGCGTGGTATTCCATCATCAAATTCTAATATTCTTTACTTAGTTCTTGATATTCTGGGTCTGGGTATTATTGCTATTGCGTTAATGCAGGATTCTCTAAATAAAATTTCTGATTACGATAATTTTAATGGTCAGAATTTCAACAACGGTTATAACAATGGTTATAATAATGGCTACAACAACGGTTACACTAATCAGAACGGTCAGGGTTACAACAGTGTTCATCAGAATAACACAGGTTATAACGGTGTTAACTACAACGGCAACGGTCAAGAAAATTCTCAGGCAAATTATAATAACAACCAAAATAACAACGGACAGATGTAATTTTTTATGAAAGAAAGATTATATAAAACTCTAAAGCCTATATTTTTGATTCTTCTTTTGGGAATTGTTTATGTAGTGCTGATATATACCACTGATTTTAGGATACCATGTCCTTTTAGATATGTTACCGGACTTGATTGTCCCGGTTGTGGTGTTTCAAGAGTTATTCTTTCTTACTTGAAGTTAGACTTCAAAACTGCTTTTTATACTAATCCTGTTATAACTGTTATTTTGCCTATAATGTTAGGTGATTATGTTTATCACAAATATCATTATGTGGTTCATGATAACAAAAAGGATTTTAATAAACTTGAGAATATTGTTCTTTACATTATGATTGGAGCTTTAATTCTCTATGCAGTAATAAAAAATATCTATGTTCATATAATCTAAAAAATTTGAGGATACTTGGTTTTCAAGTATCCTCGTTTTTTATTATTTATTTTTAATGTTGTTTAACATTACATTTACCATAAATTTATTTTTGTCGTTCATAATTTGTGTCACACCGTTGTATTTTTCTGCAACACTTTCCATTGATAAAATCCCAACACCACTTTTTACTTTTTTAGTGGATATATATTTGTCATTTTCTTTTTCAATATAACCGTCAAAATTGTTGCTGGAAACTATGTACAATCTGTTGTTTAAAAAATCTACTTTTAAGTTAAAGTATTTTTCATTTTCTTCAGAATTACTGCCTCTTATTGCATTGTCACAAATATTACCCAGTAAATTACATAAATCAAAGTCTGATATTAAAATATCTTCAGGTATATTTATATTCCAGTTAGTTTTAATGTTTTCGTTATTAGCAATATTGTTGTAGTAGTTTAGTAGTGCATTTATAGAACTTTGGAAACAATATTTTTTAGGTGATTGAATATTTAACTTTTCTTCATATAAACTAAGATGTTTTTTTATTTCATCAATATTGCCTTCATTTGCAAGTATGTTCATCATATGTATTGAATGTTTAAAGTCGTGTCTTAGCTTTGAGGTTTCTTCCATATAGTCCTGAAGATTTTTGTATTGGCTATTATGAATTTCAAGAATATGATTTTTTTCTTCAATCTTGTTTGTTTCCGTAATATTTTTACTGATGGTGTAGAATAGCCATAATATTGCTATGTACAATATAAATGCTACAATAAACATAGCAATTGCAATAGGAAACACCCTACCTACATGCATAGTTTTGTAATATTTAGGAACTGAATATATAGTTAATGCAGTCAATAGAATAGGAAATATAATTGCAGTATTCCATACTTTTGGAATGTCAATGTTGTCAATCATCCATGAATATTGATTAGACATAAAATATAGTAACATCAATCCAAATAAGAAGGTAAATCCCAGCTGAAACAAATCATATTCTATTGTGTTGTATTCAGGGGAAAGAGTAGGATTTAATACACAGTCACACATATAAGCAAAGAAACTTGCAAATGAACACAAACAACATATGCTTGTTACTACAAATATTTGTTTAGAAATACTTGTAGTTGTTGTAAAGTGATAAACAATAAAACATACCATAATTGTGGGTAGTAAAACAATATTTAAATTATTAATATTAAAAAGGTTGGTTATTATTGAGCAAAGAGAAATTACAACAAAATTCCCTAAAAGAACTATCATTCCCGTTTTTTTAACAGAAAATTTCAGTTTGTTTCTCATTGGCAAGTAGCACATTATAGATGAGGGTAGTAGGATAATATAATACAAAAATCCTCGTAAAAATGAGTCAATAGTCAAAGCATTTACCTCCTATATATTTGATGTTTTTCTTAGCTTGTTAAAAATATAATTGTTTATTTTATTTTCAATATTTTTCTTTTCTCTCACTTTAATAGGAAAGATAGAGCCGTTTTTAAGGTGACAGTTTGAATTATCAATTTTCTCTAAATAGTCAATATTGATTATGATACCTCTGTTAATTTGTATCAATTCTTCAAATTTCTTTGTTTCATCAATAAATTTATTTAGTGTCATTCTAATCCTTAGTTGGGTATTGTCACTTAATGTAAGCACAAGGTAATGGGCATCAGACTCACAAGAAACAATATCCTTGATTTTTACTTTAATATTTTTCTTGTCACAAACAACCTCTATATAATGTGAAATGTCAGGTAGTATAGCAATACTGTCATCAAGCACATGAAAAATATTTTCCTTTTCATATGGTTTGGTAATGTAGTGAAAAGCATGAACAGAAAAAGCCTCTGCCATAAAGTCACTGCTTGTGGTTACAAATATAAGGATAATGTCTTTGTTAATTTCTCTAAGTTTCTTTGCAAGGTCAATACCGTTAATTGCAGACATATAAATATCAATAAAGCAGATGTTGTAATTATTATCAAAGCAGTTTAAAAACACATTGCCGTCATTATAATAATCAATATCTATTTTAATATTGTTATTATTGCCGTATTCAATACAAGTATCTTTAAGAATATCATATTGACATCTTTCATCATCAATTATAGCAATTTTCATTTGTACTCCTTATTATTACTTTTAGTATGTTATAAGTTAATTGTATCATAAAAAAATAATTTTTTATAGTCCCAAAATTGCGTTTATGCCAGAAATTTGACGATTATGCCAATATGTTGACTTATATATGGTTGTTATGTATAATAAAATTATAAAATTTAAGGAGGTAAACAATATGTCAAAAACATCGGCAATTTTACTTACATTTTTCTTAGGTGGTCTTGGAGTACACAGATTTATGACAGGTAAAATCGGTACAGGCGTTATTTGGTTAATTACCGGTGGTGTATTCGGTATCGGCTGGTTAGTTGATTTAATCAAAGTTTGTATGGGTACTTTTCAGGATAAAAATGGAAAAAATTGGGTTGTAGAAGAAACAAATTATAATACAACTACTAACTGATAGTGAGAGGTAATGCTTTATGAAAAAGAATATTAGTATTAAAGGTTTAGTCCTATTATTGGCTCTTTGCCTAGTAGGTTCATTTGCAATGTATGGTTGTGGCAGTGATGATAAGTCTAGTTCAAAGTCTGACACCGGTGTATCCGATACTGCTGACAAAACTTCTGATGACTCAGATAGTTTAGATGACAGTGATGCTGATGCACAGGTAGCTGATATTACCGGTGAATGGGTACTTGATGCTATTGTTGATGCTGACGGTAACTCTCAGACATTGGAAGAATATTGTGCAGCACAGGGTGTTGACACTCAGGGTCTTGATGCTACATATACATTTGAAGAGGACGGCACAGTGGTAGGTGCTGTTGGTGGTATCGGTGTAGAAGGTACTTACGAATTTGACGGCGAAAAGGTTACTTCTACAATTAACAACTCTACTTCTGTTTTTGTTTATAATGAAGATGATGATACACTTAGTTCCTCTGATGAAAACACAGGTATCACAAGTGTAATGGTAAGAAAGTAATTTAGCAATTAACTATATAAAGTTTTCACATTAAATCCCTTTCAATTAAGAGAACACTATAATTTTTTGTAGTGTTCTCTTCTTTTGTAAAGTTATTCACTAATTACTCTTCATGTCATACTATGCTTAATAGGAGGTATGATATGAAAAATTTTAATCCACTTTGTTATGTTGTGAACCATTCACCAAGTGCAGTAGCTTGTGTTTACGGTAGTGAAAATTACAGTGATATTAAGGGTAAAGTTCTGTTTTATCAGTTAAGAAATTGCGTAATTGTCAGGGTAGAGGTGATAGGATTACCAAAGTGCAACAATGTGTGTGAAAGTCCTATATTTGCATTTCATATTCATAATGGGGATGAATGTACCGGTGATAAATCCGATTCGTTTAAAAATTCCGGTACTCATTATAACCCAAACGATTGCAAACATCCCTATCATGCAGGAGATATACCACCACTAATGGGTACTAAGGGAATAGCATTTTCTGTTTTTATGACAGATAGGTTTACTGTAAAAGAAATTATAGGCAAAACAGTGATAATTCACTTATGTCCTGATGACTTTGTTACTCAACCTTCCGGTAATTCAGGAGAAAAAATAGCTTGTGGTGTTATAAAACATAATTGTAATAAGAGATAAAAATAACCGACCTAAGTTTAATTGAAAACTAAGGTCGGTTTCTTATATAAATTTATTGTAGATAAAAACTCATTTTGTCATCAGAAATTTTCACTACTATATTTTTGTCAATTTCATTAAAGAAATTTTTAATAGCAGTATAAACCTCATCATCAGGTTTTTCATCAAAGTTAAAATATTGACCTCCACAACTGTCGTGAAAATGTAAATATAGGTCAAAATCATTAGAAACAATGTCCTTTATCTTCTTTGCAACATCATATGTTATTATCATAAAATCACCTCAGAAAAATATTTTAAAAAATTTTTTATAAATTATGTAACCTTTTTTGCTTTTGAAAAGTGTTATTTATGAAAGTAATTAAAATATAAAAGAATTCTTGTTAAACACTTTCTAATTAACATTATATGTTTGATAAAATTTTTGTCAAACAAATCTTTTCATAAAGAAGGGAATAATTATTAAGGTGTAACAAAGCTTACATTCAAAATCACCTTTGCCGATAAGTCAGTTTACACAAATAGTGTAAATGTTTCAGTTATATAATTCCTAAAATTTCGATATAACCAAATTTCAATTTTCTCCCAAAAGGCTCTGACTATTTTAGTCAGAGTCTTTTACCTTTTGTATGCTAAAAAATAATGAGAAAATTTGTACATTTTACCTATATTATTTTTCTTTTCTAAGGAGTATAATCACTGTAATATTTCAATAGAGAAATATTTTGAAAGTTTGCAACACTTTTCCTTTTTGAAAAGTATTACTAGAGGAAGGTGATTTTATGAGTAAAAGTAAAAAAATTTTTCGTTTTGTATTTTGTGGAATTTTATGTGTAGCTATACTATTATCAATGACCTACCTAGGTGCTGTTTTAATTGAGAAATATCATGCTGACACCACTTGTGGTAACGGTGATGATATTGCCTCTAGGTGGGTAAGCAGTGATGATGCTATCAGCATCGATGTAGACTCTGATACTTTCCCTACAATGACAGATACATATAATATGACGAAAATTTACGGTGAAGAATTTTGTTATGTTCCTAAAGATAACAATAAATTCTCACTAAAAAAGGAAATTGATACTTCGGATAATAATACAACCGATATTCAGTATAAGGATATTGCTGAGGGTACATATGAATATAATTCTGAAACAGATGTAAATAAGGCAAAAGTTAAGTTTACAAAAATCAATAACAAAAAGTATGATTATCTTCTAAACAAAGAATATACTTTCAGCAAAGATTGGTAATTATACAGTTCATAGACAAAAGCCCTGACTATAAAAGTTAGGGCTTTTTGTGTCCATAAATAAATTTCAATTTTTTATAATTTTATGTAACCTTTTAGGTTTTTAAAAAGTGTTATATATGAAAGCAGTTAATAAGCTTAAAATAAATTTTGAAAATATTTCAAAAAAATAATTTTTTATGTAATCTTTTGTGAAGTTACAGAGTGTTATATATGTAAGCAGTTAACAAGCTTAAAAAGATGATTCAATTTTGAAAAAAAGAAGGGCAAAATTATGAAAAAACTACTAGCAATTATTTTAACCGTTGTTTGTATTATTCCAACAATGGCAGTATCATTTAGCGTATCAGCTAAAGCAGCATCAAATCAAGTGAAAACAACTAATGTTTCACTTTATCAGTATGGCGAAAGTACTTATACAGTAAATAAGTCAAAGTCAACTCAAAAGTACAGTTACAGTTACACAGTTAGCAATAACAATGGAAAAAACATTGTTGTTGCAAAGAATGACTCAAAATCAAAACTTCAGTTAACTGTAGGTGGTAACAAGGTAACTTCATCAACAAAACCTGTTATTACAGTTTATTATAAGCAAGGTAAAAAGAAAGTTAATGTACAGAAGTTTAATGTAACAGTTAAGCAGTTTAGACCAACAGATACATTTGTTGATGTTGACAAAACAGTTAATTATATTGTAGATTTTCCTGCAAAGACAAGTGACCTATCTATTAAAGTTACAAATGAAAGAAAAGCTACTGCTGATGGTAATGTAATTCAAGGTAAGACAGTAGGTACAACTAAAGCAGAGCTTTATCTTAATAAATCATATTTCAGCAACAAGAAGTGTGTTAAGAGCAACAAAGATGTACTATTAGGTGCATTCAGAATTCGTGCTTGTGAATATAAGCCAAGTATTAAAGAAAATGCTGAAATCTCATTATACTATACAAAAGCTTATAACCCATTCTCAGGAATAGATAATATTAGAACATATAATGATGATAAAAATACAGAAGGTAAAAACAGCTTTACTTTTGCAAAGGGAATTACATCATATATTAATGAGAAAACTCCAGGTTTAAAATATCAGATTGTTGCTAAAAATTCCGGTATTGTTGGCTTATACGGTAACAAAGTTTACTCTAAATCAGTAGGCAAAACAACTGCTAATATTTATGGTATTCAGTCAGATGGTAAGACTGTAAATTACGGTTCATTACCTGTAAATGTAAAGAAAGTTTCAATGGCTAAGATAGCACAGATTAAGTATGAAAACAGTGAATGTGATATTTTTGATCCTTATTACGAAGGCAATGTAACACTTTCACTAAGTAATGTAAAAACTTTTAATTCTAAGTATACAATTATGTATAACTTTTTAAATACTAATGGTTTCAGCTTTAACCCATCAAATTATAAGGTTACTTTTAAATGTACAAATCCAAAGGTTGCATCAGTAAGCAGTAATGGTATTGTTACTGCAAAGAAAGTAGGCTCAACAAAGTTTACTTTCACAATTAAGTTTAGTGACGGTTCTACTTTTAACTATGGTTATGAAACAATTACTGTAGAAAAGTAATATGGGTGATTTAGTGTTAATAAAGTAAAGTGAGGATGTAAAATTATGAAAAAGCTATTAGCAATTATCTTAGCTATTGTTTGTATTATTCCAACAATGGCAGTATCATTTAGTGTATCTGCTGCTGAAAATGCAAACACAGTAGTAACAAAGAATGTTTCAGTATATAGATGTCAGGAAAATGTAATTAATATTAAGAAAACAACTGAACAGAAAAAATTTAAGTTCAGTTATTCAGTTAGCAACAACAAGGATAAATATATTTTTGTTGATGATAATAATAATAGTAGTGAATATACACTTTGGTACAGTGGTTTAAAGGTAACCGGTAATACAAAGCCTGTTATTACAGTTTACTATATGAATGGCAAAACTAAAGTTGTTGTAAATAAGTATGTTGTAACTGTTAGACAGTATAGAATGGACGATATTCTTATGAATGTTCGTGATAAGAGAACTGTTGAAAACAACTTTACATCAGGTGGTTATGACTCAAATGTAAAGGGTTGTACTTCTTATGAAATTGACAACAAAAAGGTTGCCTCATTTAACACAGAATCAACAGGCTACAGTAACAGAAATTATGTTTATGGCAAGGCAAAGGGTACAACAAAGGTTAAGGTTTATCTAACAAAAACATTCCTAAAGAATATGGATGCTTTTAAGTCATATAAGAGATTACTTCTTACTACTTTTACTGTAAAGGTTGGTAACTACCCACCATATATTAAAAATAGTTATAAGAATTTTAATATGAATTATTACAGTAAAGCAGATTGTGGTTATGCACTATCTTATTCTGATGCAAATATCAATATCAATAATATGGTTGGTAACGATAAGCCAAATGCAAGATATTCTATTACAACTAACGGTAAAAAAGTAGTTAAACTTGTTGGCAGAAACCTAATTTCTACAGCAGTAGGTAGGTCAACATATACTGTATATGCTACTATTAGCAGTAAGAAATATAAGGTAGGTAACTTTACAGTTAATGTAAGAGATAACAACAAGATGGTTGATTATGCCCTAATGAATTTAAATGAAAATTGTCCTGAATATTACGGAGAACCTTCAGTATTTGGTACAAAGAACAGTATCAGCATGAATACCAATGATAAATATGAAACTAAGAATGAAATCTTAGATGCCTTTGCATTTAACGGTTATACAGGTGTTTATTTTGCACCATCTGATTATACCATCACTTATGGCGTTGATAAGGACAGCACAGACATTATTTCAATTGATAACGACGGTGTTGTAACTGCTCTGAAATCCGGTTCAGCTTTGTTTAACTATACTATCCATTTTGCAGACGGCTCATCATATAAAAGTTATCAGGTTTCTGTTGAAATTAATTGATAATTTTAGTTAAACATTGAATTGCTAATATTATTTTTATTGAATTCTATGTTTGATATTTAATATTTAATTTATATTTTGTATTCAGTGTGTAATATTCAATGTTTATTTTTAATATCTAATACCTAATATAAAAGCTCTGACAACAATTGTCAGGGCTTTTGTTGTATCATAAAATTATGAATTTATTTTTTCAATTGTGCTTGCTTTAAATATGGCTTCTTAATTTGTTTATTTAATTTTAATATGTGTAAAGGTTAGTTAGATAAATTAGGGTTTGTAGAGTTAGAATTAACCTTGTTTTGTGGTAGATATTTAGAATTAGCAGAGACTAACCAGCCTCCCTTGTGTAAAGGGAGGGGGACCACGAAGTGGTGGAAGGATTGTTTTGGTAGGCACTTTAGATTATATAAGATTTATTCGATATATGATTTAGGGAACGAACACTGTTCGTTCCTATATTTATAGATAACTCTTATCTAATCGTACACATTTTATCTAGAGAACACAATCTACCGTGACAATCCCTCTGTTTTGCATTTGCAAAACATCTCCCTTTACACAAGGGCGACTGGCGAATATGTACAAATTCAAGGTAACTACATAGGACAAAATAACAACAAACTATAGGCTCACAGTCGTAGGGGCGAACATCGTTCGCCCGAATAAAAGTGTGATACCTATGGTTTTTTGTCCTGTTTACAGACTATAAATTTATAATATCTATAAAGGACAAAATACAAATAGAAAGGTTAATTTTCAAACGGGACATCAATGATGTCCCCTACAACTGTATCTCATAATGTTCATTGTATTTTATAGTTAGAAATAAAGGAAAGTTTCTTCTATGATGATATTTTAAACAAGTTTAAAATATCAACCACTCCTTCAGTCATTCTTTAAAAGGTGAATTGCTTTGCAATTCACGAATGACAGCTCCCTCAGCGAGGGAGCCTTTGTCTTTACCATAATTTAGACTAATTTATAAAGTCTGTACTATTTAAAAATTGCGTACTAATTTTAGATTTGTACAAACTATTTTGCCTCCCTCGCTGAGGGAGGTGGCTTTGCGTATGCAAAGACGGAAAAATGAAAATATTATTTTGTCTATTAGTTGTTATTTTAAGATATATTTGATATAATGAAATTAATTTACATAAAGGGTGATTTTATGCCAATTTTATATTGCAGAATAGGATATATGAAATACTATAAAGGTCAACAGATTGGTGTTGATGAAATTCGTGATGGTGGTTCATATAATAAAGGAAATGTAGGTCATGAAGTGTATAATTTTGAAAATTATGATGGTAAGTACTATGGTTATGTGGAACATAAAGGGAATATGAATATAGAATATTATGGGGCAAATAAAAGTGATAAATATGCAGATGGTATAACTATTGTTTGGATTGCTAGAAAAAGAAAAAACGAAAATGTAATTGTAGGCTGGTATGAGAATGCTAGACTATTTAGAAAAATACAAAAAATCCCTGAAACTGTACTAGATAAAAGAGATGATAAAAGTAAATGTGAATTTTTTATTAGTACAGATAAAGCAGTACTTGTTTCTGAAAATAAGAGAACTTTTGTTATAAATAAAAAATTTCATAACACATGGCGTAATCCTAAAAATGAAAAATTACCTAATGGAAAATATTTAAATGACGAGGTTTTAGAATATATTAAAAACTATGATAGTGAACGAAATGTTTTTATATCTAAAATTTCTTCTGATAATATTGAAGGTAAAGAAAAAGATGTACTTGTAAAAGCAAGAGTAAATCAAAGTGTATTTAGAGAAAATCTTCTTAAAAAATATAATAATCAATGTTGTTTATGCCAATTATCAATACCTGATTTACTTGTTGCCAGTCATATTAAGCCTTGGAGTGTATCGGATAGTAATGAAAAGATAGATGTAAATAATGGATTATTGCTTTGTGCAAATCACGATAAACTATTTGATAAAGGTTTAATTTCTTTTGATGAAAATGGTAATATTATAATTTCTTCAAAGTTAAGTAATATGGATAAAATACTATCCAATATTCAAAATGATAACAAAATAGAATTAGATTATAATATGAATAATTATATGAAATACCATAGAAGATATATATTTAAGAAATAGAAATATCATTTATGTTTTTTGAGAATATTAATGGATTAAACAGACTTTGTGATTGTTAAGTCCCGTTAAATGGTGCAAGTAACGGTGATTGCACTAGCCAAAGTACCTACTTCGCTTATTAAGCACAAATGCGAAAGGAAAGAGGCATCAACGCCCTCCCTAAAAACAGTCCACCGGACTGTTTTCTTAACGGTCGTCTTCAAGTCCCGTTATCGCTTGATTGTTTGAATAATAAAAATAGACAACACATAAGTGTTGTCTATTTTTATGGTGCGAGTAACGGGACTTGAACCCGTACGTCAAAGACACACGCCCCTCAAACGTGCCTGTCTGCCTATTCCAGCACACTCGCTTATTAACTTTTAGCAACAGTAATTATAGCATTACATATTGCATATGTCAACCTAAAATATATTTTTCCAAAATACTTTTATAATTTCTATCACTATGGTATAATAATCTTGATAATGTGTATTAGGAGGAATTATATGGATTCCATAAATAGATTAGAAATAGCTCAGGGTGTCTATTTCAATTCAATAAAGGACAATCGTTTCAAAACATCAAAGATTAGTGTGTCATTTATTGTTCCACTAAAGAAAGAAACTGCATCAGTCAATGCTCTTCTTTCAGGTGTTATGACTCGTACAACTAGTAAGTATCCGGATTTTACTTTGCTTTCTAAGAAACTTTCCGACCTATATGGTGCTCATTTAGGTGGCTTTGTTCGTAAAACCGGTGATAATCAGATTGTAACTTTCTCTATCAGTGGCATTGATGATAAGTATGCCTTTGACGGAGATAATATTTCAAAGGATATGACAGATTTACTTTGCAATATTATTTTCAATCCTAAGCTAAACGGAAATTCTTTCTGTGAAGAAGAAATCACTCAGGAAAAGCGTCAGCTAAAGGAAGTTATCGACTCTGAATTTAACGACAAGAGAACATACTCTATTAACCAAGCAGTTAAGATTATCTGTAAGGATGAACCTTATAGCCTATCAAAATTCGGTACAAAAGAAGATATTGATAAGGTTACAGGAGAAGACCTATACAATGGTTGGTTATCACTACTTAATAATTCCAGAGTAGAAATTTTCTATGTAGGAGACAGTTCATCTGATGCAGTTGTTGATGAACTAAAAACTCAGTTTAGCAAGTATGACCGTACAGAATGTAAAATTAATAACATTGTTTCCGGTGAAGTTACAGAGGTTAAAACTGTAAAAGAAGAAATGGAACTTTCTCAAAGCAAAATGATTCTTGCTTTCCGTACAGATATTTCCGATAACAAGGATAACACAATGCCAATGCGTCTTGCAGTAGCAATGTTAGGTGGTACTGCTCACAGTAAGCTATTTAACAATGTTCGTGAAAAGCTCAGCCTATGCTACTATTGCTCATCAAGATTTATTAAGAATAAAGGCTTAATGTTTATTGAGTCAGGTGTAGAAAAGAAGAATATTGAGAAAGCTAAGACTGCTATTCTAAAGGAACTTGATGACCTAGCAAATGGCAACTTTACCGACTTTGAAATTAATGCTACAAAGTTATCAATGTGCAATAGCTTTATTACAATTGCCGACAATGAATTCGGACTTGAAACATGGTATTTTTCTCAAGTTCTTTCCAACAAAATTTCTTCTGTTGAAGATGCTTGTAAGGAAGTAAATTCTGTTACAAGAGAAGAAATTATTGAAATGGCTAAGAAACTAAAACTAGATACAGTTTATACATTGGAGAGTAAAGAATGAGTGTACAAGAAATAAAATCCCAACTAACAGGGGACAAGTATTATAAGGTTAAGCATAAATCAGGTCTTAACATTTATGTATATGAAAAAGAGGGCTACAACAGTACTTATGCAGTTTTTGGTACTAGATATGGCTCAATCAACACAACTTTCAGCTCAAATGGTGGAGAGAAAATGACAGTACCGGATGGTATTGCTCATTATCTTGAACATAAACTATTTGAATGTGAAGATGGTGATGCCTTTGCAAAATATGCAAACACTGGTGCAAATGCAAATGCTTTTACAAGTTTTGATAAAACTTGCTACCTTTTCTCAACAACAGATAATTTTAAGGAAAGTCTTGAAATTCTTTTGGACTTTGTACAAAGACCTTATTTTACTGA
The DNA here is from genome assembly GCA_052118065.1 of Ruminococcus sp. LCP21S3_E8. GTDB lineage: Bacteria > Bacillota > Clostridia > Oscillospirales > Acutalibacteraceae > Ruminococcoides. The sequence goes on from JBQKHY010000001.1 coordinate 45,177, forward strand.
AGAAACAGTAGCAAAGGAACAAGGTATTATCGGTCAAGAAATCAAGATGTATGATGATTCTCCTGAATGGAAAGTAATGTTCAATTTGCTTGAAATTATGTACCATAATCATCCTGTAAAGATTGATATTGCAGGTACAGTTGAAAGTATTGCCAAAATCACACCTGAACTTTTGTACAAATGCTACAACACTTTCTATAACCTTAACAATATGGCACTTTGTGTTTGTGGTAAAGCAAAGTTAGATGAAGTCCTTGAAGTAGCAGACAGACTTCTAAAACCTGCTGAAGATGTTACAATTCAAAATTATTTTGAAGATGAACCATATGAAGTGGTTAAGGACTATGTAGAATGTAACCTACCTGTAGCAGTACCACTGTTTAATATTGGTTTCAAGAATAAATACACAGGTCTATCTTCCGGTAAAGATATGGCTTCAGTTGATGTATTACTTGCAATGCTATTTAGTTCAACAAGTAAAATCTATAGAGAAATGCTTGATAAAGGTCTTATTAACCAGTCCTTTAGTTATGAATATTTTGAAACTGAGGGTTGTTCTTGTGTACTTCTTGACGGTGAAAGTCAAAAGCCTAAGGAAGTTTATGATACTATCATTAACTATATTAAAGAGTTAAAAGAAAATGGTCTTTCTAAAGAAGATTATGAAATCTCTAAAAAAGCCGTATATGGAGATGCAATTTCTTCACTAAATTCAGTAAATTCTATTGGTAACGGTTTAATGGAAAGTCACTTTACAAACAGAGAATTTTTCTCTTATGTTGATGAAGTTCATAACCTACAGTTTTGTGATGTGGAAAGTAAGTTTAATGAAATTCTTGACTGCAACAATTCTGCTTTGTCAGTAGTAAAGTAGGAGGTAGTTATGGAAGTAACCTTTCCGGGTTTAGGATTAGAGTTTAATATTAACAGAGAGGCTTTTAGCATAGGCAGTTTAAGTGTCTATTGGTATGGCATTATTATTGCATCAGGTCTTGTTTTGGCTTGTATCTATGCATTTGTAAGAGCTGATTATTTTAAGATTGATAAAAATAAATTATTAAATACAGTTATAGTAGGTATTATTTGTGCTATAATAGGTGCAAGACTTTACTATGTACTGTTTAGTTGGGATGATTACAAAAACAACCTTATGAATATTTTCTATATAAATAAGGGTGGACTTGCTATTTATGGTGGTCTTATCGGTGCTATCTTAGGTGGTGGCATTACTTGTAAACTTCAAAAGCAAGAATTGTTACCTGTACTGGATATTGCCTCAATCGGTTTCTTAATCGGTCAAGGTATAGGCAGATGGGGTAACTTCTTTAACCAAGAGGCTTTTGGTTCACAAACAGATTTACCATGGAGAATGGTAAGTGAAAACACAGGCAATGTTGGTGTTCATCCATGCTTTTTGTATGAGTCAATATGGTGCTTATTAGGTGTACTGGTACTCCATATTTTAAGTAAAAAGTGGTATCACTTTAAAGGTCAAATTTTCCTATGCTATATGGTATGGTATGGATTTGAAAGAATGATTGTAGAGGGACTTCGTACAGACAGTCTTTATATGACTTTCTCAATTTTTGGATACACTCCAAGAGTAAGTCAAGTGCTTTCAGCGTGTATTTTTGTAACAGGCATTGTTCTGTTAATAATATTTAGAAAAAAGAGGAATGTAAAAAATGGCGATAATAATTGACGGTAAGAAAGTTTCTGCCCAAGTAAAGGAACAGGTAAGAATTGAGACAGAAGAACTAGTAAAGAAAGGCATTAAGCCCGGTCTTGCAGTTATCATTGTTGGTGATGACCCTGCATCAAGAGTTTATGTAAACAACAAGAAAAAGGCTTGTGAAAAGGTAGGTTTCTTGTCAAAAGAATTTGCACTACCTGCAACAACTACTCAGGAAGAACTACTTGCATTAGTAAATAAACTTAACGAAGATAAAGAAATCAACGGTATTCTTTGTCAGTTACCTTTACCAAAGGGTCTTGATGAAAAGGCTGTTATTGAGGCAATTTCACCACTAAAAGATGTTGATGCTTTCCATGCATCAAATGTTGGTAAAATTATGATTGGTGACTATAACTTTCTACCATGTACACCTGCCGGTGTTATGGAAATGCTACATAGCTACAATATTCCGGTAGAAGGTAAGGAATGTGTTGTTATCGGTAGAAGTAATATTGTAGGTAAGCCTATGGCAATGCTACTACTTCACGAAAACGGTACAGTTACAATCACTCATAGCCGTACAAAGAACCTAAAAGAAGTTACTAAGAGAGCTGATATTCTTGTTGCTGCTATCGGTAAACCAAAGTTTGTTACTGCCGATATGGTTAAAGAAGGTGCAGTTGTAATTGATGTTGGTATGGACAGAGATGAAAACGGCAAACTTTGTGGTGATGTTGACTTTGAAAATGTAAAGGAAAAGTGTTCTGCAATTACTCCTGTACCGGGTGGTGTAGGTCCTATGACTATTGCAGTGCTAATGAAAAACACACTAAAGGCTTGTAAAATCCAAAATAACCTATAATTCAAGAATATTTCAAGATATTTTCAAATATACATTGACAAATACTGTACTTTGTGATATAGTATAGAAACCGCATATTGTGGGTTATAAGTAAACTTAGGTTTCACCTAACGGTAGCGAGTCTAAATAAAGGAATGGTACTTAATTATGTACGCTATTATCAAAACAGGTGGTAAGCAGTATAAGGTTACTGAAGGTCAGGAAATCTTCATCGAAAAGCTTACAGCTGAAGAAAACGAAACAGTAGAAATCCCAGTAGTTGCAGTAGGTAACGAAGATGGTACTCTTGATTTTGCTGAAGGCAAGACAGTTTCAGCAAAGGTTCTTAAGAACGGCAAGGGCAAGAAGATCACAGTTTTCACTTATAAGCCAAAGAAGGGCGAAAAGAGAAAAATGGGTCACAGACAGCCATATACAAAGGTTACAATCGAAAAGATTAACTAATGACGAAAGTTGATTTCTTACTTCACGATGGCTTGATTACAGGTTTTACCATTACAGACCATGCTGAATACGGCGAAGAAGGTTCAGACATTCTTTGTGCAGCAATTAGTTCAGCAGCTTATATGACAGTAAATACTATTACAGATATTCTGGGTATAGTAGTTGGTGTTGAGGTCAAGGATGGTTATATGGAAGTTAAGTTAGAGGAAGAAGATGCACCGAAAGCTAAAACAATTTTAGATGGCTTTCAACTTCATATTCAAGGACTTAAAGAAGAATATGATGAATTTATTAAGATAAAAATTTCGGAGGTATAACATGCTAAAGATTAACATTCAGTTATTTGCTCATAAAAAAGGTATGGGTTCTACAAAGAACGGTAGAGATAGCGAATCAAAGCGTCTAGGCGTTAAGAGAGCAGACGGTCAGTTTGTTCTTGCAGGTAATATCCTAGTAAAGCAGAGAGGAACACATATTCATCCAGGTGAAAATGTAGGCAGAGGTTCTGACGACACACTATTTGCTAAGATTGATGGTGTTGTTCGTTTTGAAAGAGTAGGCAAGGACAGAAAGCGTGCTTGCGTATATCCTGTTGAACAGTAATTAATGTATTTGGGTGGTATATAGTTACCACCCTTTTCTTTTATCCAAGGAGTCATTTTTATGAATTATGATGTAAACAAAGGCGATAAGAAGATAATGAACAATAACCCTACTGTTAAGAATGTTAATATGGTCAACGACCTTATCGGTGACAGTGGTGACACTAAGGGTTATAAAAGAGTTATTATAGTTTTATCGGTTATTCTATTTTTAATAGGTATTTTGTTCTTTGTTGGGGGCAAAATAGTAGCTGGAGTGTTCTTTTTTATTATTGGTGGAATTCTTCTTATTACAACATTTAAAGTAAAAATGAACAAAAAGAAGTATCAAATTAGTAGAGAAGTAAAAAATATAGAACCATTATTTAAAGATAATAAGGAATAATATATGTTTGTAGATGTAGCGAAAATTAAAATCAAAGCCGGTGACGGTGGTGACGGTGCAGTTTCTTTCCACAGAGAAAAGTATGTTGCTGCCGGTGGACCTGATGGTGGTGACGGTGGCAAAGGTGGAGATATTCTCTTCCAAGCTGACAGTAACATTTCCACACTGGCTGACTTTAGATATAAAAGAAAGTATAATGCCGAAAAGGGCGAAAACGGTAGAAGTGGCCGTAAATTCGGTAAAAAAGCACCAGACCTAATTATTAGAGTACCAATCGGTACTGTAGTAAAAGAGGCTGAAACAGGCAGAATTCTTGCGGATGTATCAGGCAAAGAACCTGTTTTAGTTGCAAGAGGTGGTAAAGGTGGTTGGGGTAATGTTCATTTTGCCACACCAACTCGCCAAGTACCAAGATTTGCAAAGCCGGGACTACCCGGTGAAGAATATGATGTTGTACTTGAGCTAAAGCTACTTGCCGATGTAGGTTTAGTAGGTTTCCCAAATGTAGGCAAGAGTACACTTGTTTCTGTAGTAAGTCAGGCTAAGCCTGAGATTGCTAACTATCACTTTACAACAATTACACCGGTTCTTGGTGTTGTATCAATGGGTGAAGGTAACTCATTTGTTATGGCAGATATTCCCGGACTTATTGAAGGTGCATGGGAAGGTACAGGCCTGGGTCATCAGTTCCTTCGTCATGTTGAAAGATGTAGAATGTTAATTCATATTGTTGATGTAAGTGGCAGTGAAGGCAGAGACCCTAAGGAAGACTTTGTCACAATCAATAACGAACTTAGAAAGTTTAACCCTGAATTAGCAGAGAGAAAAATGCTTGTTGCCGGTAATAAGTGCGATATGGCAACAGATGAACAGATTGCTGACTTTAGAAAGTTTGTAGAAGATCAAGGCTATTCATTCTTTCCAATTATGGCAGAAATTCATTACGGTGTAGATGCTTTAATGAACAAAACCCTTGAAACATTAAGCAAATTACCACCAATTCGTGAATTTGAAGCAGAACCTGCTCCAATTATTCCGGCAGAAGAAATCAACCCTCATGAAGTTAAAATCACAGTTCAGGATGATGTTTACTTTGTTGAAGGTGAGTGGCTACTACAGGTTATGAAGTCAGTTAACTTTGATGATTATGAAAGTATGAACTATTTTCAGAGAGTTCTTACAAATGGTGGAGTTATTGATGCACTTAGAAAAGCCGGTATCAGCGAAGGTGATACAGTTTCTATTTATGACCTTGAATTTGACTTTGTAGAATAAGGTAGCTTATGAATTTAGAAAACAATAACCCAAAGCTGATTTCACCATTAACATTGGCATTTGTAGGTGACGGTGTATATGATTTACTTGTTAGAAAGTACCTTGTTAATCACCACGACCTACATGTTGGTGAATTAAATAAAATGAAAGTTAAGTTTGTAAACTGCAAAAGCCAAGCTGAGTTTGCAAAGATGCTAATACCTATTTTAACAGAAGAAGAGCTTTCTATTTATAAGCGTGGCAGAAATGCCTCCCCAAAATGTACACCAAAACATGGCACAGTAGGGGATTATCACAGTGCAACAGGTTTTGAAGCACTTTTCGGTTTCTTATATCTAAAGGGTGAAACCGACAGAATAGAAACTCTTTTCAATAAAATAGTAGAAAGCAGAGAAATTACAGAATAACAAAAAATATCTCATATTTTCTATTGACAATTTGAAATATTTTGTTATAATAATTTAATGTGTGAATTAGTACACAATCCTTGCGTGTAGGAAATACACGCCAATATGTCCAGAAGGAGGTGCAGATAAATGGCAGAAATTACAGCTAAGTACGAAACAGTTATGGTACTTTCTATGAAATTAGGTGAAGAAGGTATCCAGAGCACAATCGCTAAGTTCAAGGATCTTGTTGAAAAGCATGCCACACTGCAGGAAGTTGATGAATGGGGTAAGCGTAAGCTTGCATACCTAATCAACAAAGAAGCAGAAGGCTACTATGTTCTAATCAACTTTGAATCAAATGCAGAGTTCCCAGCAGAACTAGACAGAATCTACAAGATTACTGATGGCGTTCTACGCTCAATGATCATTAAGAAGGAAGACTAATCGAATAATCAAGAAGTAGGCTTTATAGCTGAATGTGAAAGGATGTAAGTTATGTTAAACAGAGTTATTTTAATGGGTAGAATTACTCAAGATTTAGAATTAAAGACAACAGCAAGTGGTATTTCTGTAACATCATTTTCTATCGCTGTAGATAGAAATTATGTTAAACAAGGTGAACAGCGTCAGACAGACTTTATTAATATTGTATGTTGGCGTCAACAGGCTGAGTTTGTTTGTCGTTATTTTGGCAAAGGCTCAATGATTGCCATTGAAGGTCAGCTTCAGTCAAGAACTTACCAAGCAAAAGATGGCACAAACCGTTATGTAACAGAAGTAGTTGCTGATAATGTTTCATTTACAGGCGAAAGAAGAGATCAAAACAATAACGGTTATGGTAACAACAACGGTTACGGTAACTATAACCAAGCTCCTCAGCAGTCTTACAATCAAGCTCCTGTTCAGCAACAACAACCGGCATCTTATTCAAACGGTACTTCTTCAGATTTTGAAGAAATGCCACTTGATGACGATTTACCATTCTAATTAGTATTTTACTAAAACCTAATTTTATAAAGGAGATTAACTACAATGGCAGATAGACCAAACCGTGGCAGAAAGTCACGCAGAAAAGTTTGTGGCTTTTGCGTAGATAAGGTAGAAAAGATTGACTACAAAGACATCGCAAGACTTCGTCGTTATATGTCTGAAAGAGCTAAGATTCTTCCTAGAAGAGTTACAGGCACATGTGCAGCTCACCAGAGAGAACTAACAGTAGCAATCAAGAGAGCAAGACAGATCGCTCTACTTCCTTACACAAGCGACTGATTATAATTATTTTGCGACCTCATTATGGGGTCGCTTTTTTTGTTGTTATTCTTGACTAACTAAATTCATCATTGTATAATATCAATGAAAAGAGTTTACATAAATAAAATAATCATATGCAAAATTTTATATAATGTATTTATATGAAAAGGAGTATTGTATGCGAGGAGTAAAAACATCAAAGTCAAGAATAAGAAAGCAGATTTTTACCGAAATTGCAAAACTTGCTTTTGAAGGTTGGGATGCTGACAAATTCCAGAGCCTACCTTACAAAATTATCAAAGGTGAAATTGCCCACTATAGAGATAGTGTTTTTGTAGAAAGAGCAGTAGTAGGGGAAAGACTGAGAGCAGCAATGGGCTTCCCACTTAGAGATTATAACGAATTTTCTCCAATAACCGAGGGTATCGAGGAAGAACTTTTTAATGATAAGTATTACGAGCCACCTCTAATTGATATTATTAAGTTTGCTTGTAATAAGTGTGCCGAGAACAGAGTCTTTGTTACAAATGCTTGCCAAAATTGTCTTGAACACCCTTGTGTAGAGATTTGCCCTAAAAAAGCAGTTTCTATTGTTGATGGTCAGTCACATATTGATGAAGATAAATGCATAAAATGTGGTAGATGTGTTAATGTTTGTGAATACCATGCAATAGTTCGTCACGAAAGACCTTGTGCTAAAGTTTGTGGTATGAAAGCAATTAAGTCCGATGAATATGGCAGAGCAGAAATTGACCACGATAAATGTGTATCTTGTGGTATGTGCTTAGTTAATTGCCCATTTGGTGCAATTATTGATAAGAGCCAGATTTTCCAAACAATCTCTGCATTAAAAAGTGAAACACCGGTTTATGCTGCAATTGCACCGGCTTTTTCAGGTCAGTTTGGTAATGTAACACAAGGTCAAATCCGTAATGCATTTAAAGAGCTTGGCTTTACCGATGTAGTAGAAGTTGCAATCGGTGCTGACCTTTGTACAATTGAAGAGGCTAACGACTTTATTAAGGAAGTACCTGAGAAGCAACCGTTTATGGCAACCTCATGTTGTCCTGCATGGTCAGTTATGGCGAAAAAATTATTCCCTGAGTTTGCACCGTATATTTCAATGGCACTGACTCCAATGGTTCTAACAGGTAGATTAATTAAGAAAAAGTACCCTGATTGCAAGGTTGTTTTTGTTGGTCCTTGTGCTGCTAAAAAGTTAGAGGCAAGAAGAAAGTCAATCCGTAGTGATGTTGACTTTGTACTAACTTTTGAAGAATTCAGTGCAATTCTTGATGCAAAAGGAATTGATATTTCTAAATGTGAAGACGGTGAACCATTCAAGGAAGGCAGTGGAGATGGCAACGGCTTTGCAGTAAGTGGTGGTGTAGCAAAAGCAGTTGAAAATATTATTAAAGAGATTGACCCTAATAGAGAAGTTCTAACTGCTAGGGCAGAGGGACTGCCTGAATGTCGCAAAATGCTCCAAATTGCCAAAGCCGGTAAGTATGACGGTTATCTATTAGAGGGTATGGGCTGTCCGGGAGGTTGTGTTGCAGGTGCCGGTACAATTGCACCGGTTAACAAGACCACCCAAGCAGTTAATAAAAAGGTGAAAGACTCGGAACACCTAACACCATCAATGTCAAAATATAAGGAATATTTGCCACTTCTTGAAGAAAATTGATTTACAACATTGTAACAAACTAATGTTATATATGTAAATTGTTATGTAAGGTAACTAATAACCAAGTCAATTATTTTTATATATTGCACAAACTTTATTAAATTATTAATAAAACCTTGAATATTTAGATACTTAGTGATATATTTATAAGGTAACACAAATATTTTTAGTTGTGTATCTATAATTTTTTCGCCCAATATATTGATTTTTGTATCTAAATATGTTATTATACTATTAGATATTTACGGTAGGCGTAGAGGAGGATAAGTATGAAAAAAGTTTATGAAACTCCAACAATAGAATATGATGATTTTGAACTTGATTCACTTGTATGCGCAAACCTCTATGGCTCAAACCATAATAAAAGAAGTACAGAGTTTTATGCTATCGGTGGTGGTAACGGACTTCCAAGTGCCGATGAATATACATTAAAAGATGCTATGGGCATCTTTGATGATTAATTGTTTAAAACTTTTTACAGACCTCTTATGAGGTCTGTTTTTTTATGTCCTTATTTCTTTGTGCAACTTGCATAAAAGTTTTTCTATATAGCCCATTATAATTCTTTAAGATAATTAAGTTTAGTAAGCATATACAAATCAAAGATATTTTGCGAAAATAGTTGATTTTGCCGATAAAAAATGTTATTATGATAATAAATAATTGTGGGTTTTTGCACCCTTTTTTCGGTTACAAACTATTGATGGTCAGGCTTTAGAATCGGAATAAATGTGCAAATGTTCACAACTTCTTATGCAATTATTTGTAATGGAGGTATAAAAAATGAAAGAAAAAATAAAACGCATTAGTTCTAGCACTTGGGCGTTACTACTTGCCCTTATGATGGTAGTTTCTTCTTTTTCAGTTCTTGCTGCTACAACTAATGTGGAAAAGACAGGTACAATTTCTTATTGGGTTCTAAGAGGCGATTTTAACTCTTGGAGTACAGATATTCAATATCGGTTTGGTGGAGCAAACGGTGGCTCAATTACTTATGATTTGTCTAGTAAAAAGGGTTCACAAATCAAATTTAGAACAGATGCCTATGAAAATGAAGAAATACATTTTAACTCTTCTAATGGTACTGTTACAGATAATACTGAGGTTCAACTTAATTGGAATACTGATAATGTAATGTATTATACTGTACCTAGTGATAGTAATGGTATGATTACTTTCAAAGTTACTGTTAGGGATGGTAATAATTATCTTACTGTTACTGCTGGAAGTGGTGGTTCTACTACAACTGACTTATATTTGTGTGGTTATATTAATGGTAGTGACGTCGGCCATGGAGATAACCACTATAAATTAACACAGTCTGATGATAAATACTCAGGTACCTTTACTTTTACAACAGATGCACAGTATGTAACAATTAGTAATGGTACTAAGGCTTATGTTGCCAGTGCTGACAATGCCGGTAATGGTACTGTAGCTGGTTCTAAATCTCCTACAAATGAAAGTCCCAATCCGAAATTTAAGTGGATGGTAGATACTAGAACTTCAAAGACTATTACTTTTACTTGGGATGATAAAAATAAAACACTATCTTGGGTAAATGGTAGTGTAGATCCTACACCGTCTGGCAATTATTATTTAATTGGTGAGTTGTCATATGGTGATACGAAGTGGAATCCTACAGAAGCTGCTAAAATATCAGAAAACAAATTTACTGATGTAGATGGAAAATATGTTTCTAGAGAACTAACTTACAGTGGTGAGAAGTGGTTTAGAATTTATGATGGAACAAATGAATTAGGTTGTACTGGTGATACAACAATTCCTAGTCAAAAAGATACTAACATAAAACTTGTGTCAGAAGGAAGAAAGGGTTCACTAAAGATTGCTGGCTTAACTAGAGATCAAAAGTACAAAATCTATATTCAAGATGAGTGCATTTGGTATGAACTAGCAGAAGACCCTGTCGCAACATCAGTTGATCTATCACCTGATAGTGATACAAAGAATACTGGTGAATCTGTAACACTTACTGCTAATGCAAATACTCCTGTTTCAGGTGAACTAACTTATACTTTTACAGAAACAACCTCAGGTGCAACAACAACCCCAATAGAAGAAAAATCTTCTAATGGTACAGCACAGGCTACTTTTACTAACCTATCAGAGGGTACTCATACTTATAAAGTTGTAGTTTCTAAGACAAACTACACTTCTGTTGAAAAGACAATTTCAATTGTTGTTTCAACACCTCATGTAGCAACCGGTGTTTCTATTTCAGCAACACCAAATGAAATTTATATTGGTGAAACATCAACACTAACAGCAGTTGCTCAGCGTAAGTTAGCTGATAGAAAAGTAACATATACTTTCTATAAAGTTAATGCTGATGGCACAAAGACAGAAATTAGTAAAGTAGAAAATACTACTGAATCAAATGCATCCATAACAGTTATAGGTACTGAAGAAGGTACTTTCAATTATAGTGTAACTGTTTCTGCAACAAATTGTAATTCAGTAAGTTCAAAAGATAACGCAACAGTTACTGTTAGCAAAAAGGCTTCTGCTACTAATGTTTCATTAACAGGTGTTACTGACGGCTCAACAGTTTATGTTGGTGAAAAGGTTACTCTAAATGTTACTTGTGTTGAAACAGAAGGTGCATCAGTTAAGTATAACTATTATTTAGGTGATACACTTCTAAATTCAACTCCAACTACTAACACTTCATTTGAATACACACTAAAAGCCAATGATGTTGGTAGTAAGGTATTCAAGGTTGAAGTTGTAGCTGATAATTACGAAACAGTTTCTAGTAATGAAATCAATATTACTGTAGCTAAGAAAGCTGTAGCTAATGCAGTTACAATTTCTACTTCTGATACAGAAGTTGCTAATAACTCTTCATTCACTTTAACTGCTGAAGTTGACGCTCCTGCAACAGAAAACTTAACTTATAAGTTTATCGAAACAAATGGTGCAGTTGAAGCTCAGAGTGGTAACTCAGCAAGTCAAGAATTTAAAATCACAAATAATGGTACTTATACATTTAAAGTAGAAGTTTCTGCCGATGGTTTTAATACTGTTACAAGTACAAATACTGTTCAGGTTAAGGTAGTTGACCCACCAAAGGATCTATACCTAATCGGTGACTTTGATAACACAGAAGATCATAAGTGGAACGCTGAATTTAAATATTATAAGTTTGAATATGTCAATGGTAAGTATGTTCTAAAGGATGTTCCATTTACAAATAGTTCAAATAATGACAATGTTTCATACTTTAGAATTTATGAAAGTGATAATGTTCAGTATTCATCAACTTTATATGAAGGTAATAATCAAAAAGACCAGCCAATAGAAGATGGTGAAACAGTTTCAGCTAAGATTAGCACTGATAAAGCTTTTGCTTTTTCACCTGCTGTTGCAAATCAGTATGTTGATATTATATTTGATTTAACAAATCTAACAGTAACAGTAAATGTTGTTCGTGAAGAACATAATGTAACTGCTAAGTATCAGACAACTGAAGATGGTGTTACATATTCAGCAGAAATGGCTGATACAAATATCGTAACTGTTGATGGTGCAGAGTCATCAACTACTTCTTCCGGTACAGTTGCAGCAAAAAATACTATCACAATCGGTGGCTCAACATATGTTTTTGCAGGTTGGGAATCTGAAAACGGTAGTTTCACTGATGCTTCTAAAGCATCAACAAAATTCTCTCCAACTTCTAACGGTGATGTAATCGCTCAGTATAAGAAACAATATACTGTTTCAGCATCAACAACCGGTGGTAACGGTACAATCAATGTTGGAAATACTACATACCTAGCCGGTGATACAGTTACAATCAATATTGTTCCATATACCAGTTATCAGCTAGCTTCTCTTAAGAGAACTACCGGTACATCAGGTGAAACTACAGATGTAAAAGCCGGTGTATCTAACAACAAATATGTAGTTCCTAAAATTTCCTCAAATGAAATATTTGTAGCTACATTTGAGAAAATCCCACTTGATTATTCAAAGTATAGATTATGTGGTCTATTTGATGATTCTAATAAGTGGTCTTATGATAATGGTATTGAATTTGATACAAATGGTAAAGCTACATTTACAATTGCTCAGCCAGCTTCAGGTGATAACGGTCAGTTTAGTATTGCTCGGAATGATGGTAGTAAAACTATTACATATGGTTGTGGTCAACAAACTGAAGTCCAAATAGTAGAAGATGGCGTACCATATACACCTGTAGAGAATAGTAATAAACCTTATCGTGTTCCTTCAGAAGGTTCTTATGTTGTAGAAATTGTTGATATTGATTCTAACGGTGTTCCTAAGTTTAAAGTTACTAAGGATGATACAATTTCTGATTTTGAGTTAATAAAATCAGATACAAAAACAGGTACTGGTTCTACTTTGGGTCACTTTACTAAAGGTTCAGATGACGGTAAGATTGTTACAAAACTTATAACAGTTAATGATGGAACATATTATTTCCATGTTAAAAAAGGTAATGTAAATTATTGTTCAGGTGCTAATCTTACTTTAGGCAGTTCAACAAATCTTAATAGATATTATGATAATATTGAAGGTGTTCAATATAAGCTATCTGCCGGTTCCTATAAAGTAACATATTATGACATTAAAGATACTGGCGAAGGTCAATTCAAAATTGAATCTATAGCTAAACCTCTTGCTGAAAGTGTTACTCTTTCTCCAAGTGCAACTGCCGTAAAGACTGACAATGAAGTTACACTAACAGCAAAAATCAATGGAACTCACGTTGAAGATAGTAATGCGTCCTATACTTATACTTTCTATGAGGGAGAGGGAGAGAATAAAAAAGTAGGAGAAACAACAACAACAGATCTCACTGCTACTTGCAAAACAAAAAGCGATAAAGAAGGTAAGGTTTCTTATCATGTAGTTGTTTCTACAAAATCAACATATATTGATCCTAAGTTCCCTACTTTTAGTCTAACTTATACAGATATATCTAGTGAAACTATTCAAGTTGACTATCGTGAAAAAATTCTTTATATTGCTAAAGTTGTAGGTGGCAAGATTGGTCAGCGTAGAGCTTTGACTCAGGATTCATTCAAACCTCAGGATCAATCTGTTACAGAACTAACAGTTGCACTGTTTACTGATAAAAATGAAATTTCTGAAGATACAATCGTTAACTTAGGTTTAAATTCCATCAAGAATAAATACACAACTGTTACAAGTAGTACACTTGATGACGGTACAGTTTCCGGTGGTATTCCTACTTATACAATTAAGTGTAATGAGGGTACAGGCGACCTTACTGTATATATTAGAGATGATCAGATATATGCTACTGCTTCTCTAAAGAATGCTACTTCTAAGACATTTGACAGTATAGATACAGTTGATTATTACTTTGCTGAACCTACAGATAATACCGATATTTCAAAGCCAACTAGTGGTGACGGCCTAAGAATTTACTATTGGAATAACTCTGTTGCAGAACGAAATGATTATGCTGATGTTACAACTGCAGTTAATAAAAATGGAACTAATGTAACAACAGGTACTGATAATACAATCACAGTTAATATGGGTGACTTGTATCCTTCAGGTGTTACAGGTACAAAGCAATTCTATGTTTACAAGGTTTCCCTTCCTGTATGGGCTACATCATTTAAATTTATAAGTAGTGATACAACTGAAATTCCGACATTTAGTACATTTGTACCGGGTACAGCCGGTGACGCTTCAATCGGTCTAAACCCTAACAGAATTTATTTGTTATACAAAAATGGTTCTTCTTGCTATTCTCGTGGTGTTGTTCTTGATAGTTCATTCTGGACAGAAACATCAAGAGATAACAATGATGTTCCTACAAAGAACTTTAAGACAAATGCAGTTAATTATGCTACAGGTTATGACGGCTCTGTAATCAATAATGGCTTTAATGATAAACTAAATAAACTATATGATTCATCATATAGCAACCCACTATTCTTTGGTTATATGACTCAATCACCGGTTAATAACAGTAACTTTAGAATTCAGGATAACTTGGCTATGCGTCATGATAATGATCATGCTTATTATGCTTCAGTTCAAGGTTTGGCAGGAAATACACTTTCTTCTACAAGCAAAAATGAAAATGGTTGTGGTTATCTGCTGACTGCTGACGGTTCAGGCAATATGCCATTGTTTGATTATGATAAATTAAGGAGTAATACAGATGTCGCTGGTACTTCAAATGTTTATGAAGGCTTGAACTTCCCATTTAACGAATCAACATTTAATGGTATCACAACCTACTCCTATGATTCATTTACCGATAAGAACAGAGAAATAAATACATCTAAAAAAGATTTTGATGTAACATCCTATAAGAATGCTACTGTAGGTTCTGATAATGGTGTTGGCTTCTTCCCATTTGAACAATTTACAGATACAACTAAAACAAATACTCATAAATACGGTTTTGGTACTGAATTTGATATTGACTTCTATATGTCAGAAACAGGTAGATTAACTGCTGCTGACAATACACAAAAAGACATTACATTTAACTTCTCCGGTGACGATGACGTTTGGGTATATGTTGATGGTGTACTAGTACTTGACCTTGGTGGTGCTCATAAGGTTTCATCCGGTTCAATCAACTTCTCAACAATGAAAGTTATTTACAAGGCTGCAGTTGATACTTCTGATAATATTAACAGTCGTGAAAAGGGTACAGGCGATACGTTTGCTACAGATGATAACTATGTAACAACAGTTGACTTAGCAAAACTATTTGCTGCTAACGGTGTAGAATTTAACAACACAAGCACATCTAAGAAACATACACTACAGATGTTCTATATGGAAAGAGGTAGCTTTGACTCTAACTGTTCAATCAGCTTCAACTTGCCTCAGAACACAGGTCTTCTAGTTCGTAACGATGTAAACTTTGACGATGTTAACCCTGCACTTAAGGATATTACAAGAGCTGTTGCTAATAAGGACTACTTCTCTTATAGTATTTCTAATAAACTTGCAACAACTGATGAATATGATGCTTTACTTAGAAAATATACTACTGTTCCAAATTATATTAGTGGAGACTTAAAAGGCTTTAATGCCGGTACTCCTTTATTCCCAATTTCTACAGTCAATAATATTATTCGTAGAGTTGTTAATGGTAAAACTTATTACTTAGCTGTTAAGGAAGATAAGCGTAGTCCTGTTGGATCAAAAAGCTATTGGAATAGTCTAACAGATAACGAATTTACCCCTGTAACTGGTGTTAACTATAGCTTACCTGATGACTTTGCTACTATTGAAAATAGTGCAAGTAACGCTTCTTCCGGTACTACTACAGTTTCCGGTCAAGTAAATAATGGTGCATTTAACCTACTATTTAACCAGTCTGCATCATTTAGTTCTAAGACTCCAAATAACACATTGTTAAAGGTTGTACAGAATGATGACCTTTATAATGTAAATGCAGGTTCTGCTACAGAAGCTATGTCAGTAGGTGATAAGCAAACAGGTAGAGTTGTTCAGGACTACTACACAACTTCTTATACAATTACTGACGATAAGAGCCAAAAGGAAATTGGTAAGAGAGAAAGAGCTGTTAATAAGGGTGCTATTGTTGCTGATGACTCATCTGATGTACAGGATGCATTCTATTTTGCAAACTATTCCGGTAGTGACTCTAGCTCAAGTGCGATGACAGTTAACTTTACTAACTATGTAACTACTGATAAGATTAAGATTACTAAGACAGTATCTAATAGGACATCTGAAAGTAGTACTCGTTCAGCAAATGACCGTTTTACATTCGTAGTTAAGCTATCAAATATCTTTGGTGATTCTTCTTATTCTGAACAAGAATATGCAAACCTAACATATGATGTTTATAGTAAGGACGGTACTCTAAAGGGTACTCGTACTTATGGTAATTCCGGTGTAAGTATTACAGCTGATGAGTATGCTATTATTTCAGGTATCCCTGTTGGTACTAAGTACTCAGTTTATGAAAAGACAAGAACAGGCTATCAGTTCGAAAGTGTTAATGCTACTGTTGTAACTAATAGTAATACAAATTCAAATGATTCAAAATTTGATAATAACATTGATTCATCTACAGTAAGTGGTACATTACCAACTATTACTGCAAGTGGTACTGAAACAGAACCTACACTAGTTCTTGATTATATTAACAAGAAAGTTGATTTCACAATTTCCTTTAAGTATTATGACAGACAAGTAATTACAGGTCAGGTTGCCCATATTTCAACAACACCTACCGTTGTTAACTATTCATTTGATGATATTAGTACATATGCAACTCATGATGATTCTGGCAATGTAACTTATAATTTCAAGAAGATGATTACCGATGCAGTTACAAAGAGTGGTGTTAATCCAAGCAATGTTATTGACTCCTATAAGTTCTTCTCAAGTCAGAAAGATGCTGAAGATGGTATTAAGAGCCTTCCATCATATAGAAATTATAATGAAGCAAATTCTAAGTATCTAACATATGGTGAAGCTTATGGAACAGATGCTAACTTTGCAAATCACACTGACTGCTATGGCAGACTTCAAGGCTCTGACGGTGCTGCAGTAAGTGATGGTGAAGATTGGGTTTCATACTACAATGGTAATAAAAAGTATGCAACCGAAGATGAAGCTAAGCAAGCTGATACTACTGTTACTTCAATTACAGTTTGGTTCTTCAATAATCTAAGAACTTATAAGCCAACATTTAAATATGCTACACAGTCTAGTGAACTAAAGCCTATCGCTGATAATAAGTTCGTCGGTACTCAGTTAAATGATAGTATCAATACATTCTATAATGTTCGTTTAGGTGTCCAAAATGGTGTTGATCCTATCGATGAAGAAGGTGCTTACCTACATGAATATGGTGTAACCGGATTCTTAGGTACTTATTCCGGCACTGCAATGTCTATCCAAAATGGTGATAAGGAACTTCAGTTCTTATATTGGTCTTATGATGAAAATGGTAAGACAATCGCATCTAACTCATATAAGTATGGTTATCGTGTAACCAACAACATTCACCTATATGCTATTTATGGTGATGCTAAGGATAAGAAAGATCCTGGTTTAACTGTTACAAAGAATGAACCTGATTATTATGTAGATAACGGTGGTGTTAAGAGAGTTCGTCTAAACACTGTTATGAATGTTTATAACTGCCCTGATAGTGATCAGAAGATTAGACAAGTTTCTGTTATCTATATCCAAGACCCTAACGATAATATTAAGAATTATATTGATACTGATAATGCAACTGCTCTAAAGACTGTCCGTGACAAGGTTAAAGGATTAATTGAACAACATTCTAAGGATGCACAGTTCTCAGGTGTAACTATTAAAATTGAAGGTCATGGTACTTATGATGCTAAGGGCCTAACATATAAGGTTTGGAACGATGACGGTTCATCGCTATTAACTAATAAGAACAGAGTACAGTTTACTACATCATTCAAGCAAGAATTACTTGGTGGCGCTAATTACAAGAATCTTTATACATTTGCTGCTATGAATTATAAAGACTCTGACTCTGCTAAAGATAATTGGTTAATTAGTGACAACTATATCAAATACACATTTGATCAAGTAGGTAAGGTTACTAACAGCTTAACTCAAGTAAATAGCTTACAGTAAAACTTTGCAACACATAGCAGAAATGCTATGTGTTGCTCTGTAATAGGAGGATAAAATGAATAAATCTAAAAAGATAATTTCATTACTATTTGTTGTGTTACTTTTAGTCAGTATTGTTCCTATGTCAGCTAGTGCTGCTGAAGTTGTATACGGTAATTTTTCTTTTGAGCTTAATGGTACTACAAATCAGGCAACTTTGACTGAATACAATGGTAACAGTTCTTCTGTTAAGGTTCCTGACACTGTTTATGGTTATACTGTAACTAAAATTGACGATTTAGTATTTTCTAATAAAAAAGAAATTGAAAGTATAAGCTTACCTAATACAATTAGGACTATTGGTTTCGGTGCATTTTCTTCTTGTACTAAGCTAAAGAAAATCATTTTACCTGTTACAGTTACTTCAATGGGTGAATATACTTTTAGCAATTGTACTTCATTAACTGAGGCTTATGTAAACTCAGCAATTGAAACTTTACCTAATTATATGTTTAAGAACTGTACTAGCCTTACAAAGGTTAATGTTAACTTTTATACTGAAAAAATCGGTACCAGAGCTTTTGACAGTTGTACTTCTCTAAAGTCTTTGCCTAATGGTGTTGCTATTACTGAAATTGGTGATGAGGCTTTCTTTAATTCAGGTTTAGAGTCAATTAAAATTAATGATACAGTAACAACTATTGCAAATGGCGCTTTTAGTAATTGTTCTAAACTTGCTAAGGTTAATGTTCCTTCATCAGTAACTTCAATTGCCGATAATGCTTTCAGCAATTGTGGTGAAAACCTTATAATTATAGGTGACTATGGTTCATATGCCGAGAAATATGCTAAGGACAACAACATTACTTTTGAAGAAAGTCCACAGCTAATCGGTGATGTTAATAATGATGGTGAAATTAATGTTCGTGATTCAGTTTATATTATGAGATATACTGTTTTACAGTCAGGTTATGAAATACCTGAAAATACACCAATCTTTAAGAGAGCTGATGTAAACGGTGACGGTAAAGTTAATGTTACCGATGCAACACTTATTCAGAAGTATGCAATGCATATGATTGATAAATTTTAAGTGAATATTTTAGAGCTACCTTTACGGTAGCTCTTTTTTTGTTACTTTTTGCGATTCCTTGATTTATTCATACTTTTCATTTATAATTAAATGTATATAAGTCATATCATTTTTGATGTGTATTGTGCTATTAGATAGATTGTTTTGGAGGGTATTATGCTTTGTAAATTTGCAAATTTCTTTGTTGAGATTAACCCTCTGTATGACTATACAAAGAAGATGATTAAGTTTTTTGAAACTGACGAAACACCTACTTCTGATGTAATAACAGTAGGGGATAAATTCACTGGTGATGACTACAAAAAATATAATTCACTTCATCCTGAAGTACCTATTGATGAAGCAGAACATGTATATTTATCTTTTGATTTTTTTGAAAAAATCTTAAAGTATAATGCAATTATGGTTCATTCATCAGCAATAAAATATAATGGAAAGTGCTATCTTTTTTCTGCTGATAGTGGTGTAGGTAAGTCAACCCATACTTCATTGTGGCAAGAAGTTTATGGTGACAAGGTACAGATTATAAATGATGACAAGCCTATAATTCGATTAGAGAATAATAAATTAGTAGTATTTGGTTCACCATTTGCAGGTGGCACAATGAAATTCCAAGATGACAGTGCTATTTTAGGAGCAATTGTATTTTTGGAAAGAAGTGAAAATAATTCTATTGAAGAATTATCACCACAAAAAGCAATGCGATATTTGTTTAAAGAAACTATGAGAAGAATCAGCAAAAATAAAATGAATGATTCTCTAAATATGATTAATATAATTTTGGAAAATTGCAAGTTCTATAAACTGAAGTGCAATATGGATAAAAGTTCAGCAATACTTTCTCATGATACTATAGTAAAGGAAGATTAATATGAAAATTAAGGAAGATTTTTTACTACGAAAAGTAGCAGATTGTTATGTAGTTGTGCCTGTAGGCAAGGCAACTGTTGACTTTAACGGAATGATGAATCTTAACGAAACAGGTGCTTTTCTATGGGAAAAGTTAGAAAATGATACAACAAAAGAAGAACTGCTAAAGGCTATGCTTGATGAATATGAAGTAACTGAAGATATAGCAAAGAAAGATATAGACAACTTTATTACAAAGCTAAAGGACGGTAACTTACTTGAATAAACAAGTGCCTATTAGTGAACTTGTGCCCATTTTCAAGGAAATTCTTAATAGTGGTAGCAATGTGAATTTCACTCCAAGGGGTGTGTCAATGTTGCCAATGTTAAGGGATAATTGTGACACTGTTACTTTATCAAAACCAACTAAACTGAAAAAGTATGATGTTGTTTTTTTCTATCATAAACCAACTAACTCCTATGTTCTTCATAGAATTGTGAAAGTTAATAGTGACGGTACATATAACATTTGTGGTGATAATAGAATGGTTTGTGAAGTGAATGTTCCTAAGAAAGATATTTTTGCAGTTGTAACTGCCTTTACTAAGGACAATGTTACTCATAAAATCACTGACCTTAACTATAAGATTTATTCCAGAAAATGTGTTGCAAAGAAGAAAATTAGATGGAAATATTATTCTATAAAAGAAAAATTATATCCATATTATAGAAAGATAAAAAGAAAATGAATACTTCAACTTACAAGAAAAAAGTGAATAAAACTGCATTAAGATGGATATTGAAGAAAAGCAAATCTCAGCTACCATCAATTATTCTTCTAGTTGTAATTTATGCAATCCTTGCAATAATCGGTGTGTACCTAGCTATTGCCAGTAAATACCTTGTAAATGCTGCAACAGGTAATGACCCAAGTTATGCAAATGACCCTCTTTCAGGTGTTACACATTATGGTTTGATATTTGGTGGTATAGTGTGTGCAGATATTTTCTTTAGTGTACTACAGAGAATTTTTGTTTTTAGAATTAGTGCAAAGCTGGAAATCAGCTACAAAACAGATTTGTTTCAACAGATATTGGAAAAAGAATTTGCCGATGTTTCAGTTTATCATTCCGGTGAATTGTTAAACAGACTTACCAGTGACATTAGCACAATTACAAATGCTATCGTTACAATTATTCCCCAGCTTACATATATGATTGTAAAACTTGCAGGTGTGTTTATTGTTTTGATACAAATAAGTATCCCTTTTACAATGGTGTTTGTTGTTGGTGGTGGATTGGCACTTTTTGTGGCATCACTTTATAGAACAAAAATGAAGAACTTTCATAAAAAAAGTCAAGAAACCGATGGGAAAGTAAGGAGTTTTTTGCAAGAAATTATTGCAAGTTTACTTCTTGTTAAGTCCTTTGATATTGAAGATGAAGTATTAAAGGATGCAAAAGATTTACAACAAAAGAACTATGTAATCCGTAGAAAGAGAAATACACTTTCTGTTATCAGTTCCTCAGCATTTTCATTTGTGTTTATGCTAGGTTATGCTTTTGGTCTGATTTGGGGTGCTTATAATATTGTTCATGGCAATATAACATATGGTGTGCTAACAGAAATTATAGCTTTAGTGTCACAAATTCAAGGACCAATCTCAGGACTGACAGGAATTTTTCCTACTTATTTTGCTGCTACTGCTTCGGCAGAGAGAATTATGGAGATAGAGTCACTTCCACAGGAAAGAAAATTTAACAAAAGTGAAATTAATGTGGAAAACATTTATAATAACCTAAAGTCCATCAACTTTGACAACATTACTTTTAGTTATGGTAGAGATGAAGTACTTTCTGATACAAGCCTAAAGATTAACAAAGGCGATTTTGTTGCAATTATGGGTATTACAGGTATAGGCAAAAGCACACTTATGAAACTGCTAATGTCAGTTTTCAATGTTTCAAGTGGTGAAATTTATCTTGATTTAAAGGATAACAAAAAGCTTTATATTGATAAAAATTCAAGAAAAATGTTTGCCTATGTGCCACAAGGTAATTTCCTACTTTCAGGTACAATTAGGGATAATCTGCTGATTGTATCACCAAATGCCACTGATGAAGAAATCCATTCTTCAATAAAAATTGCTTGTGCTGATTTTGTAGATACTTTGCCTAGTGGACTTGACACAATGTTAGGTGAGAGAGGTATCGGACTTTCAGAGGGACAAGTTCAGCGACTTGCTATTGCAAGGGCAATCCTTACTAAGTCACCTATTCTATTACTTGATGAATGCACCTCTGCACTTGATGAAGAAACAGAAAAAAGATTACTTCAAAATCTTGTAAATCTACAAAACAAAACTTGTATGATTATCACTCATAAAAAAGCTGCACTTTCAATTTGTAACAAAGAAGTTTGTATTGAAGATAAGAAAATTATTGTAAAGGAAAATTAATGTGAAAAAGGAATTTTCTCCAAAAGAAAAAACTCAATATAAATTTCTCCTTAATATACTGGGTTCTCTATTTTCTAATATTCCTTTAGAGAATAATGATGAAATTGATTTTAGGGAGTTGTACTTTAACTCAGCAAAAAGCAGAGTTGCAAATATGGTTTCCTATGCCTTAGAAAAAAGCAATATAACTGTGCCTAAAGAAATTATGGATATGTTCATTCGGTGCAGAAAGTTTATGTTGATGAAGGATGCATCTCAGTTTTCAGCAACAAAAAAGCTAATTACTGAATTTGAAAAGCAGGGAATAGACAACCTACTTGTGAAAGGTCAGTTTATTAAAGATACCTACCCTCAGTCAGATTATAGAGTAATGAATGATGTTGATATTCATATTAAAAGTAAAGATATTGAAAAGGCTAGAACTATACTTTCCAGCCTTGATTATAGAATAATTCAGTCAACTGATGATTTAATTGTTGCAGTACAAGACCCATTTGTACAGCTTGAAATTCATTGTGACAACGGTAACTTTAGAAATTCAACATTTACAGAAAATCTGTTCAGTAATGCAAAGTTAGTTGATAACACCAACCATACCTATAAA
Source organism: Ruminococcus sp. LCP21S3_E8 (assembly GCA_052118065.1). Taxonomy (GTDB): domain Bacteria; phylum Bacillota; class Clostridia; order Oscillospirales; family Acutalibacteraceae; genus Ruminococcoides. The sequence goes on from JBQKHY010000001.1 coordinate 68,369, forward strand.
TTTACTGATGAATACCACTATATTTATATTGTGGAGCATTTTGCTAAGCATTATCGTGACTTAGGTGGTATGGGTGTCAGAATGATAATTGATGTTTATTTCTTAAATAAATACCTGAAAAATAATAATGCTGACTTTAACTTTATAAATGAAAAGTTAAAGGAAAATAACCTTACAAAATTCCATCAAATGCTACTTGAAAAAGCAGATTTATATTTCAATAAAGGAATTAAAAATTTTGATGATGTTGATGTTTATATTCTTTCAAATATGACTTTTGGTACAGAAGAAAACAGAATTCTTAATGAAAGAAGAAAGTATAACGAAGAATATAATAATTCTACAGAAGAAAATTATATTAAATCTCGAATTTTTCCACCATACAAAAGAATGGTAGAAGAATATCCAAGTTTAAAAAACAAAAAATTACTTTTACCTTTATATTGGCTACATAGAGATTTCAAAATTCTAACTTCAAAGAACCTAAAACAATATCAAAAAAATTTGTCAGAATATAAAAAGTATGACAACAAAGAAGAAATTGATTTTCTTGATAATGTTATGAAAAAGTCAGGTTTCTGATTTTTATAACAATTTCTTACAAACATTGATTTTTAATTAACTTAGTGTTATAATAGATAAGATAGAGAAATAATTAAGGGTGATTTGATGATTACTATGCTAAAGAGCAAACTACATAGAGCAGTTGTAACAGAAGCTGATGTTAACTATGTAGGTAGTATTACTATTGATAAAGATTTAATGGAAAAATCAGGCATCTATGAATATGAAAAAGTAAGTGTTGTTGATGTTGAAAATGGTCAGCGTTTTGACACTTATGTTATTGCCGGTGAAAGAGGTAGCCGTATCATTTGTGTAAATGGTGCAGCAGCTAGACTGGTTGCAGTTGGTGACCATGTTATTATTATGGCTTATAAATTAATTGAAGAAAAAGACGTCCCAAATCACAAGCCTACTGTTGTTTTCCTTGATAGTGACAACAATCCTTGTGAAGAAAAAGAATGTAAGAGAACTGTCGGCAAATAAAAGTTTTACCCCATTGCAAAAAGCGTTTATTGCATTGGGGTTAATTTTTGTAATAAAAGGCTTAGTCTTTTAAATAAATGTTAGGGAGTATGAGTATGAACAAACAAAAAATCAACAATGAAGCAATTTACGATGCCCGTAAATTGGGTAAAGGCAAAATGGTTGTCCTTGGTTTGCAACATATGTTTGCAATGTTTGGTGCAACAGTAGTTGTACCACTGATTACAGGTCTTTCTGTGTCATCAACATTGCTTTTTGCAGGTCTGGGAACATTACTGTTTCACCTAATAACAAAGGGTAAAGTACCGGCATTCCTAGGTTCTTCATTTGCATTCCTTGCAGGGTATGCAACAATTGCACCTAAGGGTGAAGCAAACCTACTACCATATGCTTGTTTTGGTGTAGCTTGTGCATCAGTTCTTTACTTTATTTTGTCAGCATTATTTAAAGCATTCGGTGCTCACCGAGTAATGAAATTTTTCCCACCTATTGTAACAGGTCCGATTATCATTGCTATCGGTTTAACACTTGCACCATCAGCTATCAACAACTGTGAAAGTTCAGGTGACAATGCCGGTTTATCTTGGATAGTTGCTATTGTGGCAATTGCAATTATCATTATTTGTAACATCTTCGGTAAAGGTATGATTAAGATTATCCCTATTATCTGTGGTGTTCTTGGTTCATATGTTGTAGCAGTTTGCTTAGGTTTAGTTGACTTTACTTCAGTTGCAAAGGCTGATTGGATTGGTCTACCATTTACATATGACCAAACAGTATTCAGCATCTTTACAGGTGACACTGATTGGGGCTTAATTACAACATCAATTATCACAATTGTTCCTATTGCTCTTGCAACAATGGTTGAACATATCGGTGATATTTCTGCTATTTCATCAACAATCGGTAAGAACTGTATTGCTGATCCGGGTTTACACAGAACACTTCTTGGTGATGGTGCAGCAACACTTCTAGCAACACTATTCGGTGCACCTGCTAACACAACATATGGTGAAAACACAGGTGTTCTTAACCTTACAAAGGTATTTGACTCAAGAGTTATCAGAATTGCAGCATTCTTTGCAATCCTATTCTCATTCTCACCAAAGTTTGCAGCTATCGTTACATCAATTCCATCAGCTACAGTTGGTGGTGTTTCACTAGTTCTATATGGTATGATTTCTTCTGTTGGTGTTAGAAACATTGTTGAAAACAAAATCGACTTTACAAGTATGAGAAATGTTCTTATTATGGCTATTATCCTTGTATTAGCTTTAGGTATTACTTTCTCAACTGCCGGTAATATTTCTTTCACAATCGGTTCTGTAACAATTCAACTATCAGGTCTTGCAGTAGGTTCTCTAGTTGGTATTATCCTAAATGCTATCATTCCTGGTAATGACTATAAGTTCCAAACTGATGAAGACTTAGGCGCTAACGAAATTCAAAAAGATACAAGAGAAATGTAACTTTAGTATTACAATATAAACTCAATACTAATCTATTAAACCTCCCTTAATGGGAGGTTTTTTGTTTGTAATTTTAATATTCATGATTTAAAAATAAAAAAGTTAATGTAATATATTATACAGTATTGACAAAAATTACAATATAAATTATAATTTTATATATAAGATAGTGCATTTATAAAATAGTTTTTGCTACTTAGAAGGTGATTTTATGAAAAAAATAATTAGCTTATTTTTAGTATTTATGTTATTGGTTACTGTTGTTCCGTTTAATGCATTAGCTGATACTGATAGTGCAGGCATAACAGTTGGTTTTGACTTAGGTAAGAATTTTCAAATTACTTATGATAAAACTTCAAAGACATTAACAGTTCAAGGTAAAGGATGTTTTGGCAAGTTAGGTTTTTCAGAGCTTTACAATTATAATTTAGGTAATCCAATGTATTGGGATTGGAAAGAGGAGTACTTTCCACCAACAACTTATGCAGAAAATATTGTAATAGGTGAAGGAATAACTGCAATTGGTGACTATATGTTTATTAATTCCTATAACGTAAAAAAAATTACTTTACCTAAAAGCCTGAAAAGAATCGGCAAAGCCTCATTTTTGAATTGTTTAAGTTTGCAAAAAATCATTGGTGGACAGAATGTTACCCAAATTGACGGTGGAGCTTTTTTATATTGTTCAGATATTAAGAATATTTCTTTCCCAAATCTTGTGAAAATTGATAATTCAAGGGTTCGTGTATTTACCGTTAGTGATGAAGCTGATGAATATTTGTGGTTATTAGAAAAGAGTTTTAGTGTAGGACCATTTGTGCATTGTAGAAATCTTGAAAGTATTTATATTCCAAAGGTAAAAAAACTTGCTGACAGAACATTCTTTGATTGTCCAAAGCTAAAGACAATTAACAAGAATAATAATTTAAATAATATTACAGATATGGGTGTATCTGTTTTTTATAATTGTAGAAGCCTAAAGAATATTTCTTTGCCGAAGATAAAGGCAGTAAAAAGCAGTGCATTGATAAAAAAAGGTGATAGAGGTGGAATTATACTTCCTAGTGGTGACTTGCATTGCGAAGGGGCTTTTGAAAATTGTTCATCATTAGAAAAAATTAATATTCCAAATGTAGAAGTCATTGGTAATAACTCATTTTACAATTGTAAAAACTTAAAAAGTATAAATAAGAATAACAGCCTTTCTAAACTGACTTATCTAGGTTCAGGTGTATTTGCAAAATGTGAAAAGTTAGAGAAGATTTCTTTGCCAAAGGTACAGCAACTAAAAATGACAAAGTATAAAGCAAGTGATTTACGGTTCTATAATGAACAACCAACTGACTTTTACTATGAGTGTATTAGTGATTTGCGTTCCTGTGACAGAGTTTATGGTACATTTGAAGGTTGTACAAGGTTAAAGAGCATTTCAGCTCCTAATGTTAAAACAGTAGGAGCAAGAACATTTTATAGTTGTAAAAGTTTAAAGAAGATTTCATTGTCAAAGGTAAAAGAACTTGGTTCATCTGCATTCTTTAATTGTATTAATTTAACATCAGTTAATATGCCAAAGTTGCGTAATCTGCAAACAACAAAATGGACACAATTTAAACTTCTAAATGAAGGAACAGAAGATTTTCCTAAAAAGGTTAAGAGAAAGTATTATTATCGTGGTACATTTGAAAAGTGTGTTAAGCTAAAGAAAATAACATCATCTTCTTTGGCTAATGTTGGAAAGTATGATTTTAAAGATTGTACAAGACTAGAGAGTATTACTCTTGGCAAAAATCTAAAATCAATAGGAGATAGTGCATTTAATAACAACAGAAAGTTAAAGACTGTAAACATAAAATCAACAAAGTTGAGTAAAGTAGGGAAATCAGCATTTTCTAAAATTTATTCAAAAGCAAAGTTTACTGTGCCAAAGAGTAAACTAAAGAAATACAAAAAGCTAATTAAAAGTAATGGAAAAGCTCCTAAAAATGTAAAATTCATAGCCAAATAAACATAGCCTCCTATAGTAGTACTACTGTAGGAGGCTTTATGATTTAGATTTTAAGTATTATAATTACTAAATTACTATACAGTATTGACAAAAATTACAATATAAATTATAATTTTATATATAAGATAGTGCATTTATAAAATAGTTTTTGCTACTTAGAAGGTGATTTTATGAAAAAATTAATTAGCTTATTTTTAGTATTTATGTTATTGGTTACTGTTGTTCCATTTAATGCATTAGCTGATACGGATGAAATAGAGATTAATGTTTACAGTAAGATTTTCAAGGCATTTTATAATAAATCTACTAATACCCTATCAATTACCGGTAAAGGTTTTTTTGATAGTGGAGTATCTTTTGGTGATTATAATAATGGAAATCCATTTTATTGGGATGAAATCGCATTAGATAATACAAAAACAATTGTTATTTCTGAGGGTATTACCGGTATAGACGATTTTGCCTTTATTGGTTTTCAAAATGTTGAAACATTGATTCTTCCAAATTCAATGAAACATATTGGAAAATGTGCTTTCTTTGATTTGATAAAATTAAAAAGTATTCAAGGTGGTAAAAATGTAACACAAATTGACGGTGGTGCATTTATGGATTGTAAAAATCTTAAAAATATTTCTTTTCCAAATTTGCAAAAGCTAGATGATAATGAGGTTAAATTATTTTCCCATTATAATGGTTTTGAGGATGGGACGGATGTTTGTCTTATCGGTGATTATTATAGTCCTTGGGTTTATGTAGGTGCGTTTATGCATTGTCAAAACTTAGAAAGTGTTTACATACCTAAAGTAAAAAAATTTGGTGACAGAACATTCTTTGACTGTCAAAAGTTAAAGACAATAAATAAGAATAATATACTAAATAATGTTACAAGTTTGGGTATATCAGTATTTCATAATTGTAAAAGCTTGAAAAATATTTCATTACCTAATGTTACCACATTAAATAGTGGTAGGGTTGTAGATGAAGATACTCTAAAGGGTAAGAAGTCTTTTATTGAGGGTACATTTAGCAACTGTTATTCACTTGAAAGTGTCAATATTCCAAAGGCAAAAGTTATAGGTGCAGATACATTTTATCAATGTAAAAAATTGAAGAAAATAAATGCAAATAACAAACTTAATAATGTAACTTATCTTGGTGCAGGAGCATTTGCAAAATGTGAAAGTTTGGAAACTATCACATTGCCAAAAGTTGATGGATTGTATATGCTGAAATGGGCAGAGCATGATGTTACCGATATTACAAAAAATAGTGCCGGTCACTATTACGGTGAATTTGAATCACACTTTTTAGGATATAAATATCACGGCACATTTGAAGGTTGTACAAGGTTAAAGAGTATTTCAGTTCCTAATGTTAAAACAGTAGGAGCAAGAACATTTTATAGTTGTAAAAGTTTAAAGAAGATTTCATTGCCAAAGGTAAAAGAACTTGGTTCATCTGCGTTCTTTAACTGTACAAACTTGTCAACAGTAAATATTCCTAAATTAAAAAAGTTACATTCTTCTGCTTGGAAAGTATATAAGCAAAATCCTAATAAAAAGTATACTTTAATTGAAACACCGTATTATCGTGGAACATTTGAAAAGTGTGTTAAACTAAAGAAAATAACATCATCTTCTTTAGCTAATGTTGGTAGGTATGATTTTAAAGATTGTACAAGACTGGAGAGTATTACTCTTGGCAAAAATCTAAAATCAATAGGGGATAGTGCATTTAATAACAACAGAAAGTTAAAGTCAGTAAACATAAAATCAACAAAGTTGAGTAAAGTAGGAAAATCAGCATTTTCTAAAATTTATTCAAAAGCAAAGTTTACTGTGCCAAAGAGTAAACTAAAGAAATACAAAAAGCTAATTAAAAGTAATGGAAAAGCTCCAAAAAATGTAAAATTCATAGCTAAATAAATATAGCCTCCTATAGTTATACTGTAGGAGGCTTTATGTTGCAGAAAAATAGGGCAGAAAGTAAAATTTCTGCCCTAATAATTATTCTTCAGTTTTTTCTTCTGATTTTAATTTTTCGTTCATTCTATATGAGAGAGTCATTAAGCTATCTGTCATATGAACATTCTCAACAACAGTATCACTGTATTTTCTGGCAATATCAAAGTGAGAGAAATTCCAATATGCCTTAATTCCACAGTTATAAAGTCTGTCAATAATAGTTGCAACACTTTGTCTTGGAATACATAGCATAGCTATTGAAATATCATTGTTCTTGATAAATTCATCAACTTGTGACTCAGGCATAACCTCAATATCATTAATCTTTGTACCGATAATATTAGGGTTAGTCTCAAAGATACCCTTAATATTAAAGCCTCTTTCAGCAAAGTTAATGTGAAGTGCAACTGCTTTACCAAGGTTACCTGCACCAAGAATAATAGCATTGTTTACCTTGTTAAGTCCAAGGATGTTTTCCATTTCACTTTTTAGAAATGAGATACTGTATCCATAACCTTGCTGACCAAAACCACCAAAGCAGTTAAAGTCCTGTCTAATCTGACTGGCAGTAACATTCATCAGTTCAGCAAGTTTACCTGAGCTTATTCTCTGTTCTCCACTATCAGCAAGTTCCGAGATAAATCTGTAATATCTGGGAAGTCTTCTGATAACAGACATAGAAATCTTATTACTTTTTGGCACTACTAATGCCACCTTTCAATTAAAGAATTGCCTTTAGTCTTTCGTTAACAGCAACAAGGAATTCCTCTGTGTTTACTTTCTTCTTGTTTTCAAGAGTAGATAGTAGGTAAAGGTCACCTGTCATTACACCGTCTTCAATAGTTGTGATTGTAGCTTTTTCAAGCTTATCAGCAAAGTCACATAGTTCCGGAATAGAGTCTAGTTCGCCTCTCTTGCGAAGAGCACCTGTCCAAGCAAATAGTGTAGCAACACTGTTTGTTGATGTTTCTTCACCCTTTAGGTGCTTGTAGTAGTGACGCTGAACAGTACCGTGAGCTGCTTCATATTCATAAATACCTTCAGGAGAAACTAGTACTGATGTCATCATAGCAAGTGAGCCGAATGCAGTAGCAATCATATCACTCATAACATCACCATCATAGTTCTTACAAGCCCAAATGTAGCCGCCTTCTGAACGGATAACTCTTGCAACAGCATCATCAATTAGTGTGTAGAAGTATTCAATACCTGCTTCTTCAAACTTTTCTTTGTATTCATTGTCGAAGATTTCCTGGAAAATATCCTTAAATGTATGGTCATACTTTTTGCTGATTGTATCCTTAGTAGCAAACCAAATGTCCTGCTTTAGGTCAAGTGCATAGTTGAAACATGCTCTTGCAAAAGAAGAAATTGAGCTGTCTAGGTTGTGCATACCCTGAATAACACCGTCACCCTTAAAGTCGTGAATTAGTGAAGTTTCAGTTGTGCCATCAGGCTTAGTAACAAGAAGTTCAGCCTTTGAACCACCCTTAACAACCATTTCTGTATTCTTATAAACATCACCGTAAGCATGTCTTGCAATAGTGATTGGCTTTTTCCATGTTGGAATATATGGTGTGATACCCTTAACAATAATTGGTGAACGGAATACTGTACCGTCAAGAATTGCTCTGATTGTACCGTTAGGTGACTTCCACATTTCCTTTAGGTCATATTCTGTCATTCTTGCAGCATTAGGTGTAATAGTAGCACACTTAACTGCAACACCGTACTTCTTAGTTGCTTCTGCTGAGTCAACAGTTACTTGGTCGTTAGTAGCATTTCTGTTTTCAAGACCTAGGTCATAGTATTCTGTCTTTAGGTCAACATATGGAGTGATAAGAATATCCTTAATCATTTTCCAAATGATTCTTGTCATTTCGTCGCCATCCATCTCAACTAATGGAGTGGTCATAGGAATTTTAGCCATAGTAATTCTCCTTCTTATGTATTTAGTTATAGTTTAATGAAAACCTATCTTCCTTAGAAAATAGGTTTTCAATATGTACAATTAGCCGTTTTCTTTTGTGTAGTTTAGTAGACCACCGGCAATGATGATTGCCTTTGTTCTATCTGTTAGTTCACACTTAGCCATAATTTCTTCACCGGTAGTTTTGTTAACAACCTTAACATCTCCACCGTTAGCAATTATATCCTTAACATCAGGTAGTGTGATTTCATCATTTAGGTTAATCTTGTCATAGTCAGCTTCATTACAGAATTCAAGTGGTAGAATACCGGCATTGATTAGGTTTGCTCTGTGAATTCTAGCAAATGACTTAACTAGTACTGCCTTAACACCTAGGTATAAAGGTGCAAGTGCTGCATGTTCTCTTGAAGAACCTTGACCGTAGTTAGCACCACCAACAATAATTGATGAACCTAGTTCTTTTGCTCTCTTAGGGAACTCAGGGTCACATACAGTAAAGCAATGCTGACTGATAGCAGGGATATTTGAACGAAGTGGAAGAATCTTTGCACCTGCAGGCATAATGTGGTCAGTTGTAATGTTGTCCTCAACCTTTAATGCACAAGTAGCATTGATTGTTTCTTCCAGTGGAGTTGTTTCTGGGAAAGGCTTAATGTTTGGTCCTCTTAGTACTTCAATGTTGTCCATTTCTTCAACAGGAGCCGGATCAATAACCATATTGTCATTGATAAGGAACTTTTCAGGCATTTCAACTGTGTAACCTTCGCCAAGTGTTGTAGGGTCAGTAAATACACCTGTTAGTGCTGATACAGCAGCAGTTTCAGGAGATACTAGGTAGATCTGACCATCCTTAGTACCTGAACGACCTAGGAAGTTTCTGTTAAATGTTCTTAGAGAAATACCCTTTGAGTTAGGTGACTGACCCATACCGATACATGGACCACAAGCTGATTCAAGAATTCTTGCACCGGCAGCAATTAAGTCACCTAAAGCACCATTAAGAGCTAACATATTGAATACTTGCTTTGAACCGGGAGCAATTGCAAGTGAAACATTTTCAGCAACAGTTTTGCCCTTTAGAATATGAGCAACTGTCATTAAATCTCTGTATGATGAGTTTGTACAAGAACCGATACAAACCTGATCTACCTTTTGACCTGCAAGACTTTCAATAGTCTTAATGTTATCAGGAGAATGAGGACAAGCAGCCATTGGCTTTAGTGTTGATAAATCAATATCAATAACTTCATCATAAACTGCATCTTCATCAGGAGTTAGTTCTACCCAATCTTCTTCTCTGCCCTGAGCCTTTAGGAACTGACGAGTTAGTTCATCAGAAGGGAAGATAGAAGTAGTAGCACCAAGTTCAGCACCCATATTTGTGATTGTTGCTCTTTCAGGAACTGAAAGTGTCTTAACACCTTCACCACCGTATTCAACAATCTTGCCAACGCCACCCTTAACAGACATAATTCTTAGAACTTCAAGAATAATATCCTTAGCAGCAACCCAAGGCTGTAGCTTACCTGTTAGGTTTACTCTTACCATCTTAGGCATTGTGATGTAATAAGCACCACCACCCATAGCAACTGCAACATCAAGTCCACCGGCACCCATAGCAAGCATACCGATACCACCACCTGTTGGTGTGTGTGAGTCAGAACCGATAAGAGTTTTACCAGGCTTACCGAATCTTTCTAGATGTACCTGGTGACAAATACCATTACCGGGCTTACTAAAATAAATACCATGTTTCTTACAAACAGACTGAATGAATCTGTGGTCATCAGCATTTTCAAAACCTGTCTGTAGAGTATTATGGTCAATATATGCAACAGACTTTTCTGTTTTAACTCTTGGAACACCCATTGCCTCAAATTCCAGGTATGCCATTGTACCTGTAGCATCTTGAGTCAGTGTCTGGTCAATTCTTAGGCCAATGTCTGTGCCTTTAACCATTTCACCATCAACAATGTGTTCTTTAATGATTTTTTCTGCGAGTGTGTAACCCATGTTTTTAGTCTCCTTTTAGTTAAATTTTCTCGTAATCTCCTTATTGTAAGAAAATTCTAATAACAAGAATAAAATATAATTTAATTATACAATAAATTTGTGATTTTATCAATGTTAAATTTATAACAATATTTAAATATTTCTACTAAATATAGGGGTGTATTTATTTCTTTTTTTTACAAAATAACAGTAATTGCGTTTTTGTTTGTAATTATAATTGGGTTGTGATATAATAAACGACTGTGGTAAATGTAATATATAAGATAATTAAATGTAAGGAAATGATATTATGGCTACAAGAGAAAATCTAAGAAATATCGCTATTATTGCCCATGTTGACCATGGTAAAACAACACTTGTTGATGAACTTCTAAAGCAGAGTGGTACATTCCGTGCTAACGAAGTAGTTGACGAAAGAGTTATGGATAGTAACGACATCGAAAGAGAAAGGGGTATTACAATTCTTTCTAAGACAACATCTGTTATGTATGGCGATACAAAAATCAATATTGTTGATACACCGGGTCACGCAGACTTTGGTGGTGAAGTTGAGCGTATCCTACAAATGGTTGACGGCGTTTTATTGGTAGTTGACGCATTTGAAGGCTGTATGCCTCAGACAAGATTTGTTTTGAAAAAGGCTCTTGGTCTAAAGAAAAAGCCTTTAGTTGTAGTAAATAAAATTGATAGAGAAGGAAGTCGTCCTGAAGAAGTTGTTGACGAAGTTCTTGACCTATTTATCGAACTTGGTGCTGATGAAGACCAGATTGAATTCCCTGTAGTTTATGCATCAGCAAAGGGTGGTTATGCTTCTCTTGACCCACATAATAAGGGTACAGATATGCAACCACTATTTAAGGAAATTGTTGAAGAAATCCCTGCTCCTGAGGGTGATCCTGACGGTGGCCTACAGATTCTTATTTCTAACATTGACTATGATGACTATGTAGGTCGTATCGGTGTTGGTAGAGTTGAAAGAGGTACTGTAAAGAACGGTCAGGGTGCTGTACTTTGTGGTATTGACGGCACAAGACAGAATGTTAGAATTCAGAAACTTTATCAGTATGAAGGTCTAAAGAGAGTAGAAACAGAAACTGCTACTTACGGTGACCTTATCTGTGTCAGTGGTATTAACTCAATCAATATTGGTGAAACACTTTGTTCTTATGATTGTGTAGAACCACTACCATTTGTTAAGATTGATGAACCAACAGTTACAATGAACTTTATTGTAAACAACTCACCATTTGCAGGTAGAGAAGGTAAGTTTGTTACATCAAGAAACCTTAGAGATAGACTATTTAAGGAAATCGAAACTAATGTTGCTTTAAGAGTTGAGGAAACTGACTCAGCAGATACATTTAAGGTTTCAGGTAGAGGTGAACTTCACCTATCTATCCTTATTGAAACAATGAGAAGACAGGGTTATGAATTCCAGGTATCTCGTCCACAGGTTATCACTAAGGAAATTGACGGTGTTCGTAACGAACCTATCGAAATTCTAATGATTGAAGTACCTGACGAATATGTTGGTGCTGTAATGGAAAAGCTAGGTACAAGAAAAGCTGAACTTGTTAATATGGATACTAACGGTAGTGGTACAACTCATATTGAATTTAGAATTCCATCAAGAGGTTTAATGGGTTACAGACCTGAATTCCTAACAGATACAAACGGTAACGGTATTATGAACCATGTATTTGATGCTTATGAACCATGGAAGGGTGAAATCATCACTCGTCATCAGGGTTCACTTATTGCTTGGGAAACAGGCGATACAGTTGCTTATGGTCTAAATGCTGCTCAGGAAAGAGGTAGACTATTTGTTGGTCCTGGTGTTCCTGTATATGAAGGTATGATTGTTGGTGCATCTCCAAAGGCTGAGGATCTAACAGTTAATGTATGTAAGAAAAAGCATATGACAAATACTCGTGCATCAGGTTCTGATGATGCTCTAAAGCTAACACCACCATCAATTATGTCACTTGAACAGTGCCTAGAATTTATCGGTGATGATGAACTTGTAGAAGTTACACCTGAAAATATCCGTATGAGAAAGATGATTCTATCTCGTGAACAGAGAATGAAGAATCAAAACCGTAAGAAATAATGAATTTTGTAATACTTGATTTAGAATGGAACGGCTCTTATAGTAAGAGAGATAAAAAGTTCTATAACGAAATTATAGAATTTGGTGCAGTAAAAACAGACAGCAAACTAAATATTATTGACACCTTTTCAATGCTGGTTACTCCTACAATTGGCAAGAAACTTAATTCAAGAATTAAGGCCCTTACCAATATAACAAATGAAGAATTGAAAGATGCCCACAATACTTTTGCTGATGTTTCTGAAAAATTCGGTGAATTTCTTGGAGATGCTGTTCTCTTAACCTGGGGTAACAGTGACATTCACGCATTAATGGAGAACTATGGTTACTATTTTGGTGACGATAGACCTCCATACTTAACTAAGTATTGTGATTTGCAGATTTATTGTGAATTTGCATTAGGTGTTCACGATAAAGGTAAGCAACTTGGATTATCTACTTGTGCAGATTTATTAAATATAGATAGAAACGATTTAGTCCTTCACAGAGCATTAACTGATGCTGAGCTTAGCCTTTTATGTTTCAAAAAGTGCTATGATGAAGAAAAGATTAAAAAGTATATCAGTAATTGTGATCTAGAATTCTACAAGAAAATGACTTTTAGAACAACATTTATTACCGATATAGAAAATCCATTAATTGATAAATCACTTTGGACTTTTACTTGTCCGGAATGTCATACAGCATTAAAGCAAGTTTCTGATTGGGTAGTGAAAAATCGTTCATTTAGAGCAAAGTTTGTTTGCGAAAAATGTAACAAAGAATTTATTGCCAGAGTAATTTGTAAGTTGCGTTATGAGGGAGTAACAGTAAACAAAAAGTTGACAATCCCTCGACCACCTGAAACTAAAGAAAATGACAATAATAATGAAGAAAAACAAGAAAAGGAATAATATACTAAAATTTATTATGATTTCGTTAATAATTCTGTGTTTTTCTTGACAAACAACAATTAACATAGTACATTTAAACTATGTTTAATTATAGGAGGATAAAACAATGAAAAAAGTATTGGCTCTTGTACTTTCATGCCTAATGCTGGTTGTAGCACTAGCCGGTTGTGGAAGCTCAAGCAATGACAAAAAAGACGGACTTGAAACTGTAACAGAAGGTAAGCTAACAATGGCTACAAATGCTACTTTCCCTCCATATGAATATTATGAAGGTAAGAAAGTTATTGGTATTGATGCTGAAATTGCCGGTGAAATTGCAAAGAAGCTTAACCTTGAACTAGAAATTGCTGATATTGAATTTGACTCAATTGTACCTGGTGTGCAGAGTGGCAAATACGATATGGGTATGGCCGGTATGACTGTAACACCTGAAAGAAAGAACAGTGTTAACTTCTCAGACTCTTATGCTACAGGTATCCAGAAGGTTATCGTAACTAAGGATTCTAAGATTAAGACTCTTGACGACATTAAGGGCAAGAACATTGGTGTTCAGACATCAACAACAGGTGACCTTTATGCTACTGATGATTACGGTGCAGACCATGTTAAGAAGTTTGACAGTGGTAACGCAGCAGTTAACGCTCTAAAGGTTGGCAAAGTTGATTGTGTTATTATTGATAATGAACCTGCTAAGGCTTATGTAAAGGCTAACGGTAGTGCATTAAAGATTCTTGATACTGATTATGCAGTAGAAGATTATGCAATTTGTTTCTCTAAGGATAATACTGAACTTCAGAAGAAAGTTAACGAAGCTTTAAAGGAACTTAAGAAAGACGGTACAGTTCAGAAAATTGTTGATAAATATATCAAAGCTGACTAATTACTTTGTAATTAAGGGGGCAGTTGTTTAACTGCCCCTATTTGTTTATTTTATAATAAGGTTTGGTGAAATAGGTGAATTGGTTTCAAAACTTAATTGACCAGTTTAAGTTTGTATTTGTTGAGGGCGATAGGTATCAACAAATGCTAACTGGTCTAAAAAACACATTACTGATTACAGCCGGTGCTTTAGTAATTGGTATTGTTATCGGCGTAGTTATTGCGTCAATTCGTTCCTCTTTTGATAAAAATAAAGAATCATTAAAAATGCGTGGTGGCATTGGTTACTACATACTTGCTTTTCTTAACTTTATCTGCAAGATTTACCTAACAATTATTCGTGGTACTCCTGTAGTAGTTCAGTTAATGATTGCTTACTTCATTGTTTTTGTTTCAGCAAAAGACGGTGTACCTGTTGGTATGCTTGCTTTTGGTATTAATTCCGGTGCTTATGTTGCAGAGATTTTCAGAGCCGGTATTATGTCAATAGATAATGGTCAGTTTGAGGCAGGTCGTAGCTTAGGTTTTAACTACTTCCAAACTATGAGATATATTGTTGTACCACAGATGTTTAAGTCTGTACTACCAACACTTTGTAATGAATTTATTGCACTGTTAAAGGAAACATCAGTTGTAGGTTATGTTGGTGTTATTGATATTACAAAGGCAGGTAATGTTATTGCAGGTGTAACATATTCTTACTATATCCCACTACTAACTGTTGCAGCAATTTACCTTGTAATGGTTATAATTCTATCTTACTTTGTTGGTAAACTGGAAAAGAGGTTAAGAAAGAATGAAAGATAAGGCTTTAATTAAGGTTGAAAACCTAAAGAAACATTATAACGGTGGCAAGGTTAAGGCACTTGACGGTGTAAGCTGCCACATTAACCAAGGTGAAGTTGTTGTTATTATCGGACCATCAGGTAGTGGTAAGTCAACTTTACTTCGTTCACTTAACCTACTTGAAATCCCAACATCAGGCAAAATTCTTTTAGATGATGTTGATATTACAAATCCAAAGAATAATATTAATCTTCATAGACAGAAAATGGGAATGGTGTTCCAGCACTTTAACCTTTTTGACAATATGAATGTTCTTAAGAATATGACTATTGCACCTATGAAACTTCTTAAGAAGTCTAAGGAAGAAGCAACTGAAAAGGCTATGGAATTACTTGAAAGAGTTGGACTTGCCGATAGAGCAAACGCTTATCCAAGTCAGCTTTCAGGTGGTCAAAAGCAGAGAGTTGCTATTGTTAGAGCATTGTGTATGGAACCTGAGGTTCTACTATTTGATGAACCAACTTCAGCACTTGATCCTGAAATGGTTGGTGAAGTTCTTGATGTTATGAAGAGCCTTGCAAAGGACGGTATGACAATGGTTGTTGTTACTCACGAAATGGGCTTTGCAAGAGAAGTTGCTGATAGAGTTATCTTTATGAGTGACGGTGTAATTGTTGAAGAAGGTACACCTGAGGATATTTTTGAAAATCCACAGGTTGAAAGAACAATCGACTTCCTAAAGTGTGTTCTTTAATTAAAATTTAAGATTACATTTAACTCTCACTTAGTAAAGTGGGAGTTATTTTTTTTAGTTATAATAATTCTATTAAAGAATAATAATTGATTTACTGACCTATTTCTTGGACTTATAAAAGAAAATTAGAACAAATGTTCTAATTTTGATTGCAATTATAGTGAACAATCGCTACAATTATAATTGCTAAATAACAAATAGCCCCAATCTATTTAGCAAATAAAAATTTAAATTATTTGGATGTGATTGTATGAATTATAGAGAATGGTCAGAAAATTATGAAAAAGAATCTTTAAACCTAAAATCTATTATTGATAGGGAAAGGGATAACCTTAACAATGCTAAGAACTTTGATGAGGTAAAAAGTATAAACAGAAGAATACAAATTCTAAAGTCAATGTACTATGAATGTAGACTAACTGCAAAACTTTTAAAATCAAAAGCTAAAGATTTAGATGAATTAGTAGGTGAGTCTGTTGCGTAATCAAGTACATATGACAGAAGATTTTGAGAACCTTTTGGCTTATAATCTTTATAACCAAACCGGTTATACAAATACAGAAGATAGAAACAATATAAAGAAAATGCTGAAAGTAGGTATTGATAATATGCTAACTGAAAAGCAAAGAAAATGTGTAATTATGCATTACTTTGAGAAAAAGCCTATGAAACAAATTGCCAAGGAATTAGGTGTTTGTCCTTCAACAGTAACTCGAACAATTCAGTTAGCAAAGAAACGATTATCAATCCTAAGTGTGTTCTTATAATTTAAAAGTTATTTAAAGGTTATTTAAAAGTTATGTCATATTTTTGGCATAACTTTTTTTATGAAAAAAATTTTTTTGTATATTTACAGTTTGTTTATAATTTACTTGTTTTAAAGAAATATATAGTATAGATATTTGTTATAATTTATTATAAAAAAACATCTAAGGGAGGAAATTTTATGATAAAAAACAAAACAATCAAAAAGAAACTTGTTAGTTTTGTTCTTTCAGTTTGTATGGTATTAACAGCTACTTCAATTCCTGTGGTATCTGCTATTTCTACGAAAACTGAAAAAGCAGGTGTATCAGCAGAAACTACAAGTGCAAACCGTTACGGATTAGCAAGTAATATCCAAGAAGGTACAATTCTTCATTGCTTTAACTGGAAGTATAACGACATTAAAGCTGAATTGAAGAATATTGCTGAAGCGGGTTTTTCGGCAATTCAGACTTCACCGGCTCAAAAGGGCGTTTCTTCAGGTATTTGGTATTGGCTGTACCAACCATTGGGTTTTTCAGTACAAACTAATGATCTAGGTACTAAAGAAGATCTTAAGTCACTTTGTGATGAAGCCCATAAATATGGCATTAAGGTTATCGTGGATGTTGTTGCTAACCACTTAGCAGGTGACCATTCTAATATTCAGAATGACCTTAAAGACAGAAAATATTGGCATACATTTGGTGGTGGCATTGACTGGAAAAACAGATGGCAGGTTACTCACGGTGAAATCGGTATGCCTGACATTAATTCAGAAGATAGTTACGTACAGCAGGTTGTAGCTAACTATATTGATGAACTAAAAAGTCTTGGAGTAGATGGTTGTCGTTGGGATGCTGCAAAGCATATTGCTCTTCCAAGTGAAGAGTGTAACTTTTGGTCAACAGTTACAAAGCAAGGCTTATATCACTATGGCGAAATTCTTACTGGTCCTGATGACAGAAGTACCGGCAATGAAGGCTTAATGAAAGAATATACAGATTATATGACAGTTACTGACAGTAATTATGGTAAGGAGCTTCGTGATTCTTTCAATAGTGGTAACGCACCGGAATCCGGTGGTAATTGGGTAGCAAGAGGTATTTCTGCCGATAAACTTATCTATTGGGGCGAAAGCCATGATACATGGTCTAACAATCAAGATTATGGTTACTCTAATGATATGAGCCAGAATGTTATCGATAGGGCTTATGCTGTTGCTGCTAGTAGAAACCAGATTACAGCTCTGTATTTCTCAAGACCATCATCAAAAGTTAAGACTGATATTATGGCAGGTGTAAAGGGTTCAACACACTTTACAAGTAAAGAAGTTGCAGAAGTAAACCGTTTCCATAATGCTATGATTGGTCAGAAAGACAGTTATGCAAAGTCAAATAATTGTTCTGTTGTTACAAGAGAACAAGGTGCAGTAATTGTAAAGGGTAGTGGCAGTGGTAGTGTTACTGTTGAAAATGCAGGTAATTTAACTAAGCCGGGTACATATACCGATCAAGTTTCAGGTAATAAGTTTACAGTAACTTCAAATGAAATCAAGGGTGAGATTGGTTCATCAGGTATTGCAGTTATTTATAATGCAAAGGTTATACCACGAAACACAATTTCACAAACAGGTGGTACTTTTAAGACAGATAGTCTTTCACTTGACTTAGGTTTAAATAATGCAACATCAGGTACATACCAAATAAATGGTGGCACAAAAGAAACATATACAGGCACAAAGACTATTTCAATTGGAGCCGGTGATGATTTTGGTACACAGTATACGATTGAATTAACTGCCACTGATGGTAACGAAACTACTAGTGAAAGTTATACTTTTACAAAAGTTGATCCAAATTCAGTACAGACAATTTATTTTGATAATTCATCTTACAATTGGTCATCAGTATATGTTTATATTTACGGTGGCAATAATGGCTCAGCAAGCAGTGTAGCGTGGCCGGGTACAAAGATGACTAAGGATAGTAGTACAGGTTACTATAGCCTTGTTGTTCCGGAAGGCTTTAAAAACGGTAAGGTCATTTTTACAGAAGGTGAAAATGCTACAACCAACCGTTATCCGGCAGATATGGAACCAGGACTTTCTCTAAATGGTGCATCAATGCTATTTTCAGCTAATAATAGTTGGACAGAGTACAAACCTGTTAAGCCTACTAAGCCAACTACAACTAAACCATCAGTAACATATCTATATGGTGATGTTAATTTTGACAAAACAATTGATGTTAAAGATGCATCATTAATTGTAAAGGTAGTTACCGGTAAGGCGTCATTTAATGATATTCAGATAAAGTCTGCTGATGTTAACGGTGATGGTGAAATCAATGTAAAAGACTCAACATTGATTCAAAAATATTCCATTAAAATGGTTTCCTCTTTCCCAGTTGGTTTATCATTTACAGTTAGTTAATAATTATTATGTCAGATTGATTTTGATGTATTACAAATAACATTTAGGTCTTCTTATAAAAAATCCCAAAATGAAATATAACAAAACTTAGATTATGCAAATTTGTAATCACAAAATTTAATTGACTTATAGAAATAGTGGGGTTATGTAACTCCACTATTTTTGTGTAAAATAAAAAATGCTAAAGACTTTACCTACTTTTGATACAGTCTTTAGCATTTATTTTTTTAATTTAGTTTTAATAATTAGATTTTAAAATCTTCCTTTTTAAATTCAGGTAAAGCTTCAGTACTTTTTGGTACTCTAAGGGTAGGATTGTATTTAAATTTTCTGCATTTACCATTTTTAATACTTTTTCTAAGTGTACAAATGTAACCACTTGGTGCATCAGCACTGTTGGCACAGTATTCACATTTAATTTCAATGTTATTTCCAAATAATTTCATAATAATTCCTCAGTTATTTTACAATATTATATAACTATTATAAACTTATTTAATGATACTTGCAAGTGGTAATATTATATTGTAAAATATGTTTGGTGATAAATTATGAAAATTAACAGTAAAACAATGACACTAAAGGAAAATAAAGGTGTTCCGTTTTTAACATACAATGTACTTTCAGATATTGATTTTATCCGACATGCCTTTTCAACTAAGTATGGTGGTGTAAGTACTGATGAATGGACTTCAATGAACTTTGCTTTTTCTAGGGGAGATAAGCCTGAAAATGTAATTGAAAATTATAAAATCTTTTCCGATGCTGTAGGTTTTGATTATGATAGCCTTGTAACTTCTTCTCAAGACCACCACACATTTGTCAGACCTGTAACCAAGAAAGAATGTGGTATTGGCATTTGGAGAGAAAAAGATATTCAATCAGTAGATGCCTTAATTACAAATGAAAAGGGTGTTACCCTAGTAACTCATTATGCAGATTGTACACCACTGTTTTTTGTTGATAAAAATAAGAAAGTCATTGGACTTGCCCATGCCGGTTGGCGTGGTACAGTTGGTAGAATCGGTGAAGAAGTAATTAAGAAAATGACTAACCTATATGGCAGTAATCCTGAAGATATTGTTGTTTGTATTGGACCTGCAATTTCAAAATGTTGTTATGAAGTGGATAAAGATTGTGCAGATAATTTTTATGCACTAAGTGACTTAGATAATTCAAAATTCATTTTCCCTAAGAAAGATGGAAAATATATGATTGACCTGCTAGAAACAAATAAGCAAATTGTAATGAAAGCCGGAGTAAAGGAAGAAAATATCACATTGTCAGACCTATGCACTAAGTGTAACTCAGATTTATTATGGAGTCATAGAGCAACTAACGGTCATCGTGGTACAATGTGTGCATTTATGTGTATTGAAAAGTAATTATGAGAGAATTAACAGTAAAGAAAAATGACGCTAATCAGCGACTGGATAAATTTCTTTTGAAGAAATTTAAAACAATGCCAAAGAAAATGGCTTATATGTATATTAGAAAAAAGTGTGTGAAAGTAAATGGCAAAAAAGCAACTCCTGAAGTTATGCTAAAAGAAAACGACCTTCTCACTTTCTATATTAAGGATGAATTTTTCGATAATATACAAGAAGAAAATTATGAATTTCTAAAAGCACCAAAGACTTTAAAGATAATTTATGAAGATGAAAATATTATCCTATTAGATAAGAAACCCGGTGTAATTGTACATCAAGATAAGTCATATCATTTTGATTGCCTTTTACTTCGACTTCAACATTACCTTTACGATAATGGTGAGTATAATCCTAAGGAAGAAAACTGCTTTGCACCGGCACTTGTAAATAGAATTGATAGAAATACCGGTGGTATAGTTATTGGTGCTAAGAATGCAGAGTCATTGCGTATCCTTAACCAAAAAATGAAGGATAGGGAGCTTCATAAATTCTATTTATGCCTACTTATTAACAGACCTAAAAAGGATAATGCAATTCTTTCAGACTACTTGATTAAGAATGAAAAGACTAACAAGGTAACTGTTCTAAGAAATGAAAAACAAGGAGCTAAGAAAATTTTAACAAAGTATTCTGTTCTGGAAACTAACAACAACTTAACCTTGTGTGAAGTAGAACTTTTAACAGGCAGAACTCATCAGATTAGAGCCCATATGTCCTCAATAGGTTGTCCCATTTTAGGTGACAATAAATATGGCAACAAAAAATTAAATCAAAAGTATTCCCTTTCAAAGCAATGTTTATATAGTTATAAATTAGCTTTTGATTTTACTACAGATAGTGGAATTTTAAGTTACTTAGACAAGAAAGATTTTTCCACAAATGATATTTGGTTTATGGATTATTTAAAATAATATTCACCAAAATCTAATAGTTGTATAATCTATTAAGGGGTGATTAAATGAGATGTTGGAGAACACAAAGGAAAATTTATTTTGCTTTTGCGTTGGGACTGCTGATAGCATCAATTTTTCTTTATTGGTTAATAACTGACTGTTGTGCATTAATAATCATCCTTTTGTCATGTACATTATGTAGGAGGTAGTGGTATGAAAGTTATTGTTATTGATAATCCAAAGGTGTTAGGTGTAATACTTAGAAAAATTTATGGCATCAAAAATCAAAAATCTGTTCAATCATAAATATTATGTAAAATTATATAAATATGACATATAAACGGTATGCATAATTAACAAATTATGCGTACCGTTTCTTTATTCATATACTTTTGAAAATTTATTTACAAGGAGGAAATATAAAGAAACGAAAAGGATTTTTATCAATAATCCAAGCTCTTACAATTCCTTCATCAGCATTTGCGTTTACAGTTAACGCTGTAACAGGTGCATCCGGTGAAACAGTTTATGTAAGAACAACCGGCTCAAACCCAACATGTTATATGTGGACTACTTCAGGTGGTACTACAACTAACAACGGTACTTGACCCGGTGTAACAATGACAAAGGTTGAGGATAATATTTATTCTGTTCGTCTTTTTGTTTATCCCATTTTTATTGATAAGTATAGCTATGTATGATAAAATAAATGTATAATTATAAGTGAGGTAGTTTTATGCTTGAAAATAAATTAGGAATAAAAAATTCTGCTGAACTTGCTCGTGAAGAAGAGAGACTCAGTAAGAAAAAAGCAGTTAAGTTATTTGAGAATGGTGTATTAAATAATTTACCAAGTGGGAAGTTTTCAACTTTACAAGTAATTCATATGTATTTATTTGAAGATATTTATGATTTTGCAGGAGAACTTCGCACAGTAAATATTGTGAAAGGAAATTTCCGTTTTGCTCCTGTAATGTATCTAAAGACTGCCTTAGAAAATATTGATAAGATGCCTCAATCAACTTTTGATGAAATAATTGAAAAATATGTAGAAATGAATATTGCCCATCCTTTCAGAGAAGGTAACGGCAGAAGTACAAGAATATGGCTTGACCATATTCTAAAAAATGAAATCGGTATGGTTGTTGATTGGAGTAGGGTAGATAAAGAAGATTATTTACTTGCAATGGAGCGTAGCCCAATCAAAGATATTGAAATTAAGTATGTCCTAAAAAATGCACTAACCAATGAAATTAATAACCGTGAATTATATATGAAAGGCATCGACCATAGTTATTATTATGAAGGCTATAATACCTTTGCAACCGGTGAATTGTAGTTTTTCAAATTGCGATTGTGGGTTAAGATTAATCACTTCTGCAAATTTGGGTTTGTGGGGCTATTTGATAGTTTCAACTAATATGGAATTGTAAATGAATTTACAATTCCAACCACTCCTTCCGTCTTTGCATACGCAAAGCCACCTCCCTCAGCGAGGGAGGCAACAAGGTATGTACAATTTCTTTAATTATGTACAAATTTATAAGTTTGTACATATTATGCTTGGCTCCCTCAGACGAGGGAGCTGTCGATTGTAAATTGACGGTACGGCAATTTACCTTTTATAAATCGACTGAAGGAGGGATAAAACTATAAATTAAATGAATTAATCGGTTGATATATAATTAACCTACATTACATAAACAACTCCACAAACCCTAATTTGCATTACAAGTCTATGATTTATTGAAATTAAATTTAATTACAACTTAAAATAAAAAGGTTCTAAAATCATTCTCACCTTAATACAATTAATATATAAGCAAAAAGGAGAGAAAACTATGGAACTTGAAAATAATATAAAATTATGTGGTAGAGATACTATGGTAACTCAGGCAATAGAAGAACCGGTTGATGTGGATCTAACATTACCTGACTATTGTCCTGATATAGAGAAAATACTGAAATGCACTTTAACACCACAAATTTTTTCTCGTAATATTTCAGGTGGTGTACTGGAGATAGAGGGTGCATCTGTAATCAAGGTAATGTATGTTGACAGTGTGCGAAAAACCTTGCGTACAAGCCAACAGACAGTTCCTTTTAACCGTGCAATTAATATTAAGGATTATCCGGAAAATCATTTTCTGGATACAGTTGCCACAACTGAATATGTGAATTGCAGAGCATTGTCACCACGCAGATTGGTTATCAAAGGTGCATTGAGTATTAAGGTTGATATTGTAGGGAAAACAACTACAATTATTCCATCATCAGAAAGTTTTTCAAATTTTCAGAAGAAGTGTTGTACTAAGAAGTATATGGATGTAACTTCCGTAACAGAAGAAACCTTCAATATTAACGAAACTATCAGTGTTGACAATAAGCCACCAATTGAACAGGTGATAAAGTCAATTGTAAAAATCAATGTTACCGACCATAAGTCTATGGATGACAAGATTGTGCTTAAAGGTGAAGTCAACTTAAGACTTCTTTATTTATCCGATTTAGATAGTGGCAAAACTGAATGTATAGATTATATGATTCCATTTAATCAAATTGTTTCTTGTGTAGGTGCAGGTGAAGATACAGTAAATAATGTGAATTGTAAACTACTTTCCTATGATGTGAAGATTACAAAAGAAAATGAAGAAAAGACAATTCTCCTTGACGCAAGGGTAAATATGACTGCTGTTTGTTATAAAGAAAGAGAACAGTCATTTTTAGTTGATGCTTATTCTCGTGATTACTTTTGTGACTTAAAGAATAAGCCTGTTACACTTGTTAATTCTGTAAGAGAAATAAAAAGAAACTTCATCAAGAAAATGGATATTTCTTCTAATGATCAGGACTTTACCAAGGTTATTGATGTGTATAACGAAACTGCCTCAGTAAATGTAGCTGATGAAAAAGGATTTATTACATTTGTTGGTAAAGGCTCAATCTGTATTGTTGCTTGTGATAAAGAGGGAACACCATTCTACATAGAGCGTACAATGGATTTTTCCGAAACAACAGATGAACAGTTTTCACCGGTAAAAAGTTGCAGTGTTTCAGTTTCATCAGTTAGTTACAGAATTAAGGACGATAGAACTCTGGAAATTCGTGTGGAATTTTCAGTATCAGCATTTGTTACAACAGTTGAAAACGATAGTTTTGTTGAGGATGTTATTGTTTATGAGGATAAGAAAATTGAAAAAAATTCCTCAGCATTAACCCTGTATTTTGCCGAAAAAGGTGAAACTGTTTGGGAAATCGGTAAAAGATATTCAACAGACTGTGCATTTATTAAAGAGGATAACGAACTTGAAGAAGAAACATTACCTGAAAAAGAAATGCTTATAATTAGAAGATAGTTTGAGTGCCATCCAATAGGGTGGCACTTTTTGTGTTTATAATCTAAATAAAGTGGTTATAATTTGTGCAAGTCCATCATATATTTTATTAAAAACATATGGAGGAATGAAAATGACAGAGAGAAGCATATATCGTGACATTTCACAAAGAACAAATGGAGATATTTATATTGGAGTAGTTGGACCTGTGAGAACAGGAAAAAGTACATTTATCAAAAAGTTTATGGATACTATTGTTATTCCTAATATAAAAGATGACTCTCTAAAGGTTCGCACAAATGATGAATTACCTCAGTCATCAGGTGGTCGTACAATTATGACTACCGAACCCAAGTTTATTCCGGAAGAGGCAATGGAAATTTCTTTACCGGATAAAGCCCACCTAAAGGTGAGAATGATTGATTGTGTGGGTTATGTTGTAAAGGACTCAATGGGATATATGGAGGATGATATGCCTAGAATGGTAAAAACTCCATGGTCAAAGGAAGAAATGCCCTTTGATAAAGCAGCAGAAATCGGCACAAAAAAGGTTATCAACGACCATAGTACAATCGGTCTTGTAATCACAACAGACGGTTCAATCAGTGATATTACAAGAGAGTCCTACCAAGAAGCAGAGGAGAGAGTGGTAAAAGAACTAAAGGCTATCAACAAGCCATTTGTTGTACTACTTAATTCAATTGAGCCATCCTCACCGTCAGTTATTTCACTTTCAGAACAACTTTCCGGTAAGTACCAAGTGCCTGTAATTCCTGTGAATTGCCTTACAATGGAAGAAAATGAAATCAAGAGAGTGTTAGCACAAGTGCTATTTGAATTTCCGATTAAGGAAATCAATATTGATATGCCAAAGTGGGTTGTAAACCTAGATAAAGAACATTGGCTAAAGAAACAAATTTTCACAACTATAAAAGAAAATGCAATGTCAATGGAGAAACTTCGTCAAGTACAAGAAACTTGTCAAGGAATAGGCAAAGATGAATTTGTAGATACAAGCGAAATCAAAGAACTTAACCTAGGAAAAGGCATTGCCGATATTAAGATTGTAGTTAATAACAACTGTTTCTATAAAGTAATGTCAGAAAAAACAGGTACAGAAATTGTTGATGAAGAGGCATTGATGGAAAGTATCAGTATGCTTTCTGCTAAACAAAAGGAATTTGATAAAATTGCAGCAGCATATAAAGATGTGGAAGAAAAGGGCTATGGCATAGTAATGCCAACTTTAGAGGAACTTTCCCTTGATGAACCTCAGATTATCAAACAAAGTGGCAAGTATGGTATCAGACTTAAAGCCTCAGCACCATCAATTCATATGATGAAAATACATACAGAGGCAGAAGTTACACCAATAGTTGGCAGTGAACAACAAAGCCAAGAACTTGTTTCTTATCTACTAAAAGAGTTTGAAGAAAACCCTGCAAAAATATGGGAAAGCAACATTTTCGGAAAGTCAGTTCATGAACTTGTAAACGAAGGATTGCACAATAAACTGTACAGAATGCCGGAAGATGCCCGTAAAAAAATAGGGGAAACAATACAAAGAATTATTAATGATGGATGTAACGGATTGATTTGTATTATACTCTAATAAAAAGCACAAATTTTATTTAAACCACTAAACATATTTGTGAAAAATATCACAAAAAAATAAAATCCCCTATATTTTATTG
Organism: Ruminococcus sp. LCP21S3_E8; assembly: GCA_052118065.1. Taxonomy (GTDB): domain Bacteria; phylum Bacillota; class Clostridia; order Oscillospirales; family Acutalibacteraceae; genus Ruminococcoides. The sequence goes on from JBQKHY010000001.1 coordinate 94,749, forward strand.
ATAAAATCATCAACTCATTGTATAATAACTAGTGTATAAAAATGTAAATATGGGGGATTTTCATGGATTTGAAAACTATCATGGCAGCCGGTTTGAGTGTCAGTGAGAAATTCAATATTTCTTTCACAGTTATTCTTACTGGTTTCGTAGTTGTTTTTACAGTTTTGATTCTTCTTATCCTAATCATTGCCGCTTATGGTAAGATAGTTTCATCTGCTCAAAACAAATCAAAGGCAAGGAAAGAAGCCAAAGCAGCTGCCGAAAAAGCTGCTAAGGCAACAGAAAAATCAGCTCCAGCACCTGCTCCTGTTCAGAAAGTTGCTCCTAGCAACGGTCTGACTGACGAAATCGTTGCAGTTATTGCAGCAGCCGTAGACAGTACATACGGCGTTGGTAACGCAAAGATTAAGAGCATCAAGAAGTCACCATCAAGTGGCAGACCTGCTTGGGGTCAAGTTGGTGTTATTGATAACACCAGACCATTTTAGTCGGAAAGGAAGTTTAAACAATGGGAATTATTGACGGTTTTCTAGAAGGTATCATCGGCCTTGTAGAATCTTCCGGCTTTGTATCACTAGGCTGGCAGAACTATGTAATGGTCGCAGTTTCTTTCGTACTTTTTTATCTGGCTATCGCAAAAGAATACGAACCACTAATCCTTTTACCTTTAGCATTTGGTATGCTACTTGTAAATTTATGTCCATCAATTATGGGTGCTCCTTCAACAGAGTTTGTACTTCAATCAGAGTATCTGAAAACCCATGATGTGGCAACCCAATCGGTACAGTATGCAACTACTGTAATGAATGGTGAAGTTTATTATAATGTGCCTACTTACGGTGGTCTACTTTACTATCTATATCAGGGTGTTAAGATGGGTATTTACCCACCACTAATCTTCCTAGGTATCGGTGCTATGACTGACTTTGGCCCTCTAATTGCTAACCCTAAGTCATTCATCCTTGGTGCTGCTGCTCAGTTAGGTATCTTCTTCACATTCTTCGGTGCTATCTTCCTAGGCTTTACACAGGCTCAGGCAGGTTCAATCGGTATTATCGGTGGTGCTGACGGTCCTACTGCTATTTTCGTAACAAGTAAACTTGCTCCGGATCTACTAGGTCCTATCGCAGTTGCTGCTTACTCTTATATGGCACTTGTTCCTATTATTCAGCCACCTATTATGAAGGCTCTAACAACAAAGAAGGAAAGAGCAATCAAGATGTCTCAGCTAAGACCTGTTTCAAAGCTAGAGAAGATTATCTTCCCAATCGTTGTTATCGTTCTTGTAGCACTTCTACTTCCTGATGCTGCTCCACTAGTTGGTATGCTAATGCTTGGTAACCTAATGAAAGAATCAGGCGTTGTTGATAGAATCGCAAAGACAGCTCAGAACGAACTAATGAACATCGTTACTATCTTCCTAGGTGTAACAGTTGGTGCTACTGCAACAGGTACAGTTTTCCTACAGTTAAACACACTAAAGATTATTCTTCTAGGTCTAATCGCTTTCTGTCTAGGTACAGCTGCCGGTGTTCTATTTGGTAAGCTAATGTGCGTTCTAACTAAGGGTAAGGTTAACCCACTAATCGGTTCTGCCGGTGTTTCTGCAGTTCCAATGGCTGCTCGTGTATCACAGAAGGTTGGTCAGCAAGAAAACCCAACAAACTATCTATTAATGCATGCTATGGGACCAAATGTAGCAGGTGTTATCGGTTCTGCTGTTGCAGCCGGTGTTCTGCTAAGTGTTATCCCTCACTAATTAATAAATATAACCTAATAAATGCCTCAACTATGTTGGGGCATTTTTCTTTGTCAAAATATATTATTATTCCTATTAAGAATAATATTTCTTGTTTTATTTGATAGAATAGTGTAAATACAAAATAAATAATTTATAACGAAATATTTTTGTGCAACATTTATTAAATTATTTAGGGGAGGACTTCTCTTGTTTTATAAGGATTTTACAGTATCATTCTTCTTGAAAATTATACGCAAACGACTTAAATTTATTATTTTGCTTACATTAGTAGGTGGCATACTTACTTTACTATATGCCAATTTCTTTATTACACCTTCATATTCTGCTCAAGCAATGGTAATTGTTCAGAACTATACTGCAGCAGATGCAGCAGCAGATGCAGCCGAAGAGGCTGCCCAAAACGGTGTTACTGACAAAAGTCAGCAAGAAGATATACAGGATACAACAAATGCAAAGAGCTTCAATGACGGCAATGTTAAAATTTATGCCAGTGACCTTACTGCCTCATCAACACTTGCTCAGTATTGTACAATTCTTTTCAAGAATAATGTTGAAATTCAGAATATGCTTAACGGTTGTGGTATGGAAATTACTCAGGAACAAGAAAGTAACTTCCTATGGATTACAATGACTTCATCAAATCCTAAGACTGCTGCCGATACTTGTAACGCAGTTGTAAATAAAATCACAGGTACTCAGAATGAACAAGGCTTGTTTGATGAAATCTTCTCAGCCGGTGGTGTAACTGCAGTTAAGTATGCATCAGTACCATCCTCAAGCACATATCCAAATGTTAAGAACTATGCCCTTTATGGTTTAGTTGGTGGACTTGCACTTTCACTTGTTATTTCATTTATCCTAGAACTTGTTGATACAACAGTTAAGCATGATGATGACCTATTTAAAATGTATAAGATACCTGTATTCGGTGAAATAATGGACTTTGAACAGAATGGAGATGACACAGATGAAGCTAAGAAGTAAAGGTAGAAGAAGATCTGATAGTGGATATTCTGTTGGTCATAGCCAAAGCTATATGGCAAATTCAGCTCAATCAGGTAATGCAGGTAAATTTGCTATTATTGAAGGTTATAAGATTGCAAGAACAAATATTCAATTCTCACTTTCAGCAAGTAATGACAACTGTTTTGCAGTAACTTCTTGGAGTAAGGGTGAGGGCAAAAGTACCTCAACCTCTAATATAGCTATTTCATTTGCAAAAATGGATAAAAAGGTTATTTTACTGGATTGTGACCTTAGAAGACCTAATATTCACAATCTTCTAAAACTTGAGAATACTGCCGGTATGACATCTGTTTTGTGTAATGATAAAACATTTGATCAGGTAGTACAGAGAGAAGTTTTACCTAACCTTGATGTACTTACAGTTGGTACAATACCACCAAACCCATCAGAACTTATCGGTTCAGACAATTTTGCTAATTTAATCAGAGAACTAAAGAAAAAGTATGATTATGTAATTATGGATACAGCTCCTATCGGTATTGTTACGGATGCTTTGCTTGTAAAGGACTTAGTAGCCGGTTACTTAATTGTTGTTCGTGAAGGTGTAACAACCCATGGTGACATTCAGAACTTTTTGAAAGCTATGGAAACTTCAGGTGCAAAACCAATGGGCTTCTTAAAGGTTGGTTGTGACCCAAGTGAAGGCAAAAGTGGCAAGTATAAGTACAAAAAGTACAATAGATACAACAAATATAACTCTTACGAATATTATAGATATTATTAATAATATATACCCTGCACATTGTTGCAGGGCCTTTTTTTGTAGATTATTAGCAAGATTTTGCAAGATTAAAAATAATACTTGCATTATTGATAAAATAGTATTAGAATAATAAAGTAATATATAATATATTTGAAGGGGAATAGGTATGAATTATTCAGAAATGACAAAAGAACAACTTCTTAACGAAAAGTCTGCTCTGGAAAAACAGTATGAAGATTACAAAGCAATGAACTTAAAGCTAGATATGTCAAGAGGTAAGCCAAGCACAGAACAGCTTAACATCTCTTCTCGTATCCTTGATATTCTAACATCAACAAGTGATTGTTCAACAGAAAAAGGTTTTGACTGCCGTAACTACGGTCTAATGGACGGTATTACAGAAATCAAGCCAATCTTTGCCAAGATGATGCAGGTTGACCCTGATATGATTATGGTTGGTGGTAACTCATCACTTAATATGATGTTTGATACAATTTCATTATTTATGACTAAGTCACCTGTAGAGGGTGAAAAGCCATGGTTAGAAGTTAAGAACAGAAAGTTCTTATGTCCTGCTCCGGGTTATGACAGACACTTTGGTATTACAGAATACTTTGGCTTTGAAATGATTACAATTCCAATGACTAGTGAAGGTCCTGATATGGATATGGTTGAAAAGCTAGTTGCCGAAGATGACTCAATCAAGGGTATTTGGTGTGTTCCTAAGTATAGTAACCCTCAGGGTATCACATATAGTGATGAAACAGTAAAGAGATTTGCTAACCTAAATCCAAAGGCAAAAGATTTCAGAATTTTCTGGGATGATGCTTACTGTGTTCATGATGTTACAGAAACTCCTGATAAGCTTATTTCCCTAATGGATGAATGTAAGAAGACAGGTAAAACAGATTTACCAATTATCTTCTGTTCAACTTCTAAGATTACTTTCCCTGGTAGTGGTGTTGCTGCTATGGCTGCTGATGAAAACAATATGAAAGTAATTAAGGAAAAATATAAATATCAGACAATCAGCTTTGATAAGGTTAATATGCTAAGACATATCCTATTCTTTAAGGATATTGATGGCGTTAAGGCTCATATGGATAAGCATAAGAGTATCCTAAAGCCTAAGTTTGACATTGTTCTAAAGCATTTAAAGGAAAGTGTAGGTCCAACAGGTGTTGCAACTTGGTTTGAACCAAACGGTGGTTACTTTGTAGCAGTTGATGTTATGGAAGGTACTGCAAAGAAAGTTGTAGAACTTTGTAAAGAAGCCGGTGTTGTTCTGACAGGTGCAGGTGCAACATATCCATATGGCAACGACCCTAAGGATAGCAACATCAGAATTGCTCCATCATATCCAACACTTGATGAACTGGAAAAAGCAATGGAGATTTTCTGTGTAGCAACAAAACTTGCAGCAGTTAATAAAATTCTTGAAAATATGTAAATAAGATATTAATCAAATGTTACAGTATTTTAAATTATATTTATCTCTTTGCACAATAATTACTTAAATATTTGTGTTATATGACAAAATTATCTTTTATAAATATTAAATATTTGATGAATCATTGACTTTTTCACTAAATAAAAGTATAATTACTCTGTTGTGTTCTATCAGAATGTGGCAGAGTATTTTATTTGCCAACAGAATAGAATAAAAAAATATTGGAGGAAAAGGCATGAAAAGAATTCCAAAGCCTGTATTCTTCATTGTCGCAATTCTAATTTTACTGTTTAGCTATACAGCAATCTTTGGTGTATCTTATTACACAGGTGATGTAAAGCACACAGTTATAAAAGGCGTTAACGACATTAGATGGGGAATTGACATTCAGGGTGGCGTGGAAGCAACATTTGTTCCAGCCAACGGTAAAAAAGCCACTGACTCACAACTTGATTCAGCTAAGGCAATTATTGAAACTCGTATGGTTTCAAACGGTATCACAGATTACGAACTATATACTGATAGCGGTACTAGTAGTATTATCGTTCGTTTTCCATGGAAAGAAGACGAAAAAGATTTTGACGCAGAAAAGTCAATTCAAGAAATTGGTTCTACTGCAAAGCTAACTTTCCGTCCGGGTAACTCTTACAAAGAAACTTCTTTGGGAGCAGACGGTGAACCTGTTTATAAGACACCAACAGGTGACACTGAAACAGTCCTAATGGACGGTTCTCATGTTAAGGACACTTCTGTTGCTCAGAATACTGACGGTTCAGGTAACTATGTTGTTAACCTTGAATTTGACAGTGAAGGCACAAAGCAGTTTGCTGACATTACACAGAAGTATGTAAACCAAGTTGTTTCAATTTGGATGGATGATGAAATGCTTTCAGCTCCAACAATTAATGAAGCAATCACAGGTGGTAAGGCTCAGATTTCCGGTAACTTTACTGTTGAATCAGCAACTAAACTTGCTAACCAAATTAAGGCCGGTGCTCTTCCATTTGCTCTAGAAACAAAGTCAAATGGTAGTATCTCACCAACACTTGGTGATAACTCACTAACAGCTATGGCAATTGCTGCAGTTATTGCTTTTGCAATTATTGCAATTTTTGTAATTCTAATATATAGACTTCCTGGTGTAATTACAGTTATTGCTCTAATCGGTCAGATGGGTCTATCAGTAGCAGCAATCTCAAGATACTTCACAGTATTTAATTCCTTTACAATGACTCTACCTGGTATTGCCGGTATTATCTTGTCAATTGGTATGGGTGTTGATGCTAACATTATCACTGCTGAAAGAATTAAGGAAGAATTTAGAAACGGTAAGACACTTGACGGTGCAATTGATAGAGGTACTAAGAGTTCACTATCAGCTATCGTGGATGGTAATATGACAGTTGTTATCGTTTCTGTTATTCTACTACTTGTATTTGGTACTGCAAACATTCTATCATTTATGTTTGGTGCTTCCACAACAGGTACAATTTACGCATTTGGTTATACACTACTAATGGGTGTTATCTCTAACTTTATTATGGGTGTTCTACTTTCAAGAGTAATGCTAAAGAGTGTTGTAGGCTTTAAGTGTGTAAGAAAGAAATGGCTATTTGGAGGTGCAAAAAATAATGAAGAATAAGTTAGTTCGTTTTACTAAATTCAGTAAAGTATTTTTTGGCATCTCTTTGGGTATCATACTTATTGGTATCATCTGTAATTTTGTATTTGGCACTCAGCTAGATATTCAGTTCCGTGGTGGTTCTTACATTAAATACTCTTATGTAGGCGATGTTGATACAGATAAGCTAAAGGATGTTATCCAGACAAATACTAAGCAAGAAGTTACAATGTCAATTAGCTCAGATATCCTTTCTAACTCTAAGAAGGGTGACGCTTATACAATCCGTGTTGAATTTGCCGGTACTAAGGCTATTTCAACTAATGAACAAAAGAACTTAACACAGACAGTTCAGAAGGCTTTCCCTGATAACAACTTTAAGGTTCTTGAAGCATCAGCTATCGAAAGCTCAATGGGTTCTAAGTTCTTACTAAAATGTTTAACAGCTGTTGCTATCGCAAGTATTCTTATGGTTCTATATGTTACAATTAGATTCCGTAAGATTGGTGGTCTATCAGCCGGTGTTATGGCTCTTGTAGCTTTGTTCCACGATGTGGCTATGATTTACTTTATGTATGTAATTTTCCAGATGCCTATCGACTCAAACTTCATTGCCGTTGTTCTTATGATTCTAGGTTACTCACTTAACGATACAATCGTTATTTACGATAGAGTTCGTGAAGAACGCCGTAACTTCGGTGCTAAGGAAGACATTGGCTATGTATTCGATTACAGTGCAACTAAGGTTCTTAGAAGAACAATCTTTACTTCTCTGACAACACTTATTGCTATCGGTACAGTTCTTGTTGTTTCAATGATTTTCAACATTTCATCAGTTACAAGTTTCGCACTTCCAATGATGATTGGTGTTATCTCAGGTTGTTACAGTTCTGTATGTATCGCAGGTCCTCTATGGGTTATGTGGCAGAAACACAAGAAGAAAGCTAAGGCTAGTAAATAATTATTAATGCTTTACATATAAGGGTGGTTTTTGCCACCCTTATTTTATAATTATAAGATTTTAAAGGTGGGTTGTTTTTGAAAAAGATTATTTCAATATTTCTTCTGTTTGTTGTTACTTTTGCTTTTTGTTCATGTGGTGAAGTAAAGAAGTTAACAGATAAAATTTCTGTAGTAACAACAATTTTCCCTTATTATGACTTTGCAAGAAGTGTATCAAAGGGTACTTGTGATGTTGATATGTTACTAAAACCGGGAAGTGATGTACATTCTTTTGAACCAACACCATCTGATATTCTAAAAATCAGAAATGCAGATTTGTTCATTTATAATGGTGGTGAAAGTGATGAATGGGTAGACTCTATTCTTGAATCACTTGGAGATACCGACAAGCCGGTTGTTATGAAAATGACCGATTATGTTAAGCCTCTTGCCGAAATGGATGCTGACCATCATGCTGAAAATGAAGAGGATGAACATATCTGGACAAGTCTTGACAATGCAAAAACTTTAGTTTCAAAAATCAGTGATGAAGTTTCTAAGCTAGACCAAAAGCATAAAACGGTTTATAATAAAAATAGTCTTGATTACATTGAGAAAATCAGTAAAGTACAAATTGAAATTGAAAATACTGTAAATTCTACAAAGAGTAAAAAAATTGTTGTGGGGGATAGATTTCCACTTCTATATTTTGCAACAGAATTTTCTCTTGATTGGGAATGTGCATTCCCGGGATGTAGTACAGAAACCGAACCTAGCTTGGATAGACTTTCAAAATTAACTGATACTATTGAAAAAGATAAAATAAAAACTATCCTAAAGCTTGAAATGTCTGAAAATAAAGTTGCAGATACTTTAGCTGATGAAACAAATACAAAGGTAAGAACATTTTATAGTGCAGAGTCTGTTTCAAAAGAGGACTTTGCAAATAATATTACCTATGTTGATTTAATGGAAAGAAACAACAATGCTTTAAAGGAGGTACTCTCAAATGACACAAATTAAAGTTGAAAATGCTACTATGGGTTACGAGGGTGTACCTGTAATCAAAGACCTATCATTCCAAATTAATGAGGGAGATTATGTTTGTATAGTTGGTGAAAACGGTAGTGGTAAAACAACCTTGATGAAAGGTATCTTGGGACTAAACCCACCACTAAAAGGTTCAATCACTTATAATGGTATTGATAAGAATGAAATAGGTTATCTTCCTCAAAAGAAAAATATTCAAAAGGACTTCCCTGCATCTGTTATGGAGGTTGTGCTTTCAGGTTGTATAAATCGAAAGTACCATATTTTCCACCACAAAAAGGATAAGGAAAATGCTATTAGGCATTTACAAATGGTGAATATGCTTGACTATAAGAAACATTCATTCAGTCAGCTTTCAGGTGGTCAGCAACAGAGAATTTTACTTGCAAGAGCATTATGTGCAACAGAAAAGGTCATTGTACTTGATGAACCGGTAACAGGTCTTGACCCTATAGCTACTGCCGATATGTATTCACTTATTAAAGATATTAACCATAAAGGCATTACGGTAATTATGGTTACTCACGATATTAATATGGCAGTTAGACAAGCAAGTCATATACTCCATATTTCTGCCGGTACAGAGGGTACTAACTTCTTTGGTACTGCTCATCAGTATGTACACAGTAGTGTAGGCAGCAAATTCTTGCTTACCGAGTGTCCTTGTGATGTTTGTACTCATAGTCATAATAAGGAGGTAAAATAATGATTGAATTTTTCTCCTATGGTTTTATTGAAAGAGCAATGATTGTAGGTGCTTTAGTATCCCTTTGTGCCGCACTTTTAGGTGCAATTCTTGTGCTAAAGCGTTACTCTATGATTGGTGACGGTCTTAGTCATGTTGGTTTTGGTGCAATAGCAATCGGTGCAGCTGCAAACTTAACACCAATGTATTTTGCTTTGCCTATGATGATTATTTCAGCCTTTATATTACTGAAACTTTCTTCATCATCAAATAGCAAAATGAGTGGTGATTCTGCAATTGCTATTATCAGTTCCTCTGCTTTAGCAATAGGTATTACAGTTTGTTCCGTAACAGGAATGAACAGTGACCTAAACAGTTACCTATTTGGTTCAATCCTTGCAACAAGCAAAGAAGATGCAATTCTTGCAATTATCTTAGCAGTAATTATTATTGTTAGTTTCTTTATTTTCTACAATAAAATTTTTGCAGTAACATTTGATGATGACTTTGCAAAGGCAACAGGTACTCCTACAAATGTTTATAATATGGTTATTGCAGTCCTTACTGCTTTAACAATTGTAATCGGTATGAGAGTAATGGGTACACTACTGATTTCAGCACTTATTATTTTCCCATCCTTAACATCAATGAGATTGTTTAGAAACTTTAAGGGTGTTATTATCAGTTCAGTTGTAATTTCACTATTCTGTTTCTTTACCGGTATGATTGTGTCCTTTAATTTTGATACACCTACAGGTGCAACAGTTGTTTTAGTGAATTTAGCAATGTTCATTATTTTCTGGATAATTTCAAAAATTTTAAAAAGATAAAATTAATGCCCCTAGCTTTAGGGGCATTTTTTACTAAAAAATATTATCACCATAAGGCAGTTCATTTGTGTATAGCACATTGAACTGCTTTTTTATTCTGTCATTTGCAGATAAATAATCTTCCTTACCATCCTCATTTGTGTATTCAGGTAACTGCTCTATATCCATACTGATTTCATCAAGTAAAGAGTGTTCCATAAGGTAGTTTAGTTTCTTTTCTTGCTTATCCCATTTTTTAATCAGTTCTTCACTAAGTTCTTTTGCTTTTTCATAATCCTTGTTTTCCATAGCAATTCTGCTTTCTTCAATAGTTTTTGTGAAAGTATCTCTGCTATTTTTTATTGCGTAAATTTCAGTAAAACAAATGGCAAAAGCTATTGTAACAAGGACAGCAACCCACCATAACCGTTTCATTTAATCTCTCCTAATAATGTTGTATTCTTTCTTTCTGTTTGCAGTCATAATAAAAACATCTTCAAGTTTAATGTGATTTTGTTTTAGAATTTTATCCACCCATTTAATGTCAAGATTGCAAAGTTCAAGGGAATTAGAAAGATACCTAGAGTCATTAATAACAACTGCCTCAATACCTGTATCGGGAATTTCAATACCTAAGTCCTCAGCAGATGGTGTTCTTTTCTCAGGTTTTTCAAGTACACTAACATCACCGTTAGTTTCTACAATGCAGTACTGTACATCTTCAAGAGAAAATATACCTTGTTGCCTTAACTGTACACATAAGTCCTCAGTAGTCATCCTTAGCCTTCTAAGTTGATTTTGCAGTATTCTGCCATCCTTTATTACCATTTCAGGTGAACCACATACAATTTTTCTGAACTTCCCACTTTTTAGCATAATAACGGAAAATACAATTTCAAGGGAAATAAGTATAAGTATAGGTACAATTCCTGAAACAAGGGGAGTGCTTGTGTTTTGCATAGGCATTACTGCAATATCGGAAATTAACAGAGTAATTACAAGCTCGCTTGTCTGCATTTCCGAAAGTTGCCTTTTGCCCATTACTCGCAAGGAAAACATAATAAAAATATAAAGTATCACTGTTCTAATAATTGAAATTAACATATCATCACCGTTAATAGTTTTTCTCAAATGGGTAAAATAATACATAAATGTATAATTTAAGAATTTTGTTCAACTATAATAATGGTGATTTTATGTTTAAAAGTTTGAAAGAAAATATAAATTATCTGCAAGATGTAACCTCTTCGTCAGCAGATTTTACGGTTAGAAAAATGAAGCTCAATGACGGCACATTTGTTGCAATTTTCACTATTGAGGGAATGGTAAATAAAGACGGTTTAACTTTAGCAGTATCAGACCCATTACTTTCTGCAACTATACCAACCGGTGTAAATAAATATGAATTTATTAGGGATAGAGTGCTATCAACTCCTGAAATTATTGAGATAAATACCTTTGATGAATTGCTTGATTTTTCAATGTCAGGCTTTGCAGTACTGGGAATAGACGGATATGAAAAAATGCTTGTAATCGGATTACAAGGCTTTTCATTTAGAAGTGTATCAGAACCATCATCGGAAATGGTGTTTAGAGGTAGCAGAGAGGGCTTTACAGAACCACTGAGAATTAATATGTCACTAATTCGCAGAAGAATGAAAAACCCTGATTTAGTGTTTCAGACAATGACAATAGGTAATCTTTCTAAAACTCAAATATGCTTGTGTTACCTAAAGTCAGCAGTTTCAAAATCAATACTTAAAGAACTAAAGAGAAGGCTAAATAATATTAACCTAGATACAGTTTTAGCATCAGGATATTTAGTTTCTTACTTAGGTGATGAAGATAAAAATACTTTACTTTCCACAGTAGGTGTTACTGAAAGACCTGATGCATTGTGTGGCAAAATAACTGAGGGTAGAATCGGTATTTTAGTAGACGGTACACCATCAGCAATACTTGTTCCACATTTGTTTATTGAAAATTTCCAAAGTTTTGACGACTATTCTAATAGACCTTACTTTGCATCATTTATTAGAATTTTAAAGTATATGTCATTCCTCTTTGCAATTTATTTACCTAGCCTTTTTATTGCAATAACTGACTTTCACCCTGAGTATATACCGGTAGGATTGTTAACCCATATATCCGACTCCTTAGAAACCACACCTTTTCCCTTAATGCTGGAAGTACTGTTTGTTGCCTTTATGTATGAGGTTATGAGAGAGGCAGGACTAAGACTACCTAAACCACTTGGTCATGCAGTAGGTATAGTAGGTGCATTGGTAATTGGTGAAACAGGTGTTTCAGCTGGTTTAATATGTCCCACAACATTGATAATAGTTGCCTTTTCTGCAATATGTTCATATGTTATTCCGGAACTTTACGGTACAATTACAGTAGTAAAATTTATTTACATTATCATTTCAGGAATTTTCGGTGTAATAGGAATTATCCTTGCATCACTGATTGCAACAATTTCTGTTTGTTCACTTAAAAGTTTTGGTGTGCCATATTTAGCACCTATAGTGCCGATTTCAAAAGGTGTTATTTCCGATAATTTTATAAGGTCAGATTGGCACAGACTTACTAAACACAAAGTTAAGCTACAAAATATGGTGGGAGTTGATGATAAATTTGAAAAGTAAAATAAACGCATTGCAGTATTCAATATTACTTTCACTTTCAATTCTATGTGGTGTTACTCTGTTGCCAAATTCTTTTTCTTGCTTTTCTATGATAATTTCTGTTATCATATCATTCTTATTGCAAATTCCATCACTAGTAGCCTTTAGAAACAATGATTTACCTATCCCTATATTTTTCAAGGTCGTTACAGCAGTATTTTCAATTTTAATTTCAGTAAGGCTTATAAATATTTTTTCAGACTTTTTTGTAACATCAATCAATCCCACTCAATCAAGAATTTATATTTCAATTTTAATTTCACTTGCATTAATTTATCCATCACTAAAGGGAATAGAGTCAATCTCAAGAGGTAGCATAATCGGTGGATTTTTCTCATTAATTTCACTGATTCTCATAATGTTTTGTGTGCCATATACTGATATGTCTATGTTTACAGACAGAGAGTCAACTCTAAAAATAACTGATGGTTTAAATTTATTATTTGTATTTGCACCACTTGTAGTTTCATTTACATTTAATAAAAATTATAAAGGCAAGAAACTAAGGGCAAATTTACTTCCTTTTGCAATAGTTTCTTTTGTGATTGCTTTGTTAATGTGTTTTGCAAAGCTACTTAATATTTCCGAATATAGCTATCCTTTATATACATTATCAAAAATTTCTTTCAAAATGATACCTATGGGTTTATCGGGACTTTTCCTAGTATTGTCATTAATTTGCATTTTCTTTGGAATTCTGTATTTTAATTTAGCAGTAAAGAATATTATGGATAACCATAGTAAAGTAATGTCATTAATATTTATTTTTGCAGTAATGATAGTTTCAGTATTAACAATTGCATTGCCTGATGTGGGAAAAATAATTTTAAATAATTATTTTTTGCTGAGTCTTTATCTGATTATCACTTTGCTAACACCGATTTTTGCAACAATAAAGGGGAAGAAAAATGTATAAGAAATTATTGTCAATTGTATTTTTATTAGTTTTTCTGTTTTCATTTACAGGGTGTGAAAGTAATGAAATTAATTTAAAGATTATAACAGACGGTATTGTAATCAAGGATGACAGCTTAATGCTAATAACAGATACCGGTAAAAAGCCAATAATATACAAAAGTCCATACAGAAATTTTAAGGGTGCAGTAAAGGAAATTAAGAAAAAGTATGACTTAACACCATTTCTGTCACATTCAAAAGTAGTGGTAATTTCAGCAGAAATCACAGTAAATGAACTTGCTAATTATATAGAAGAGCTAAAAAAGTATTATCAAATGCCACCTGATATAAAGGTAGCATTAGCAGAGAATGATACAATTGAAAAGATAGAACAAGGAAAGCTGAGAATTAAAGAAGTGAATATTTATATAAAAAATTCATTTAAAGATGACAGTAGAATTTGCACTTATGAGAATAATCTGTTAGGGCAAAAATTTCCTTTACTATACGAAAGTGACGGTAATGTTAACATAAAAAGAATAACAATTTAGTGAATATGTCCAAATTCTGTTGATAAATTTTTAATACTAATGTGTTTATAATTCTTAATCAGCATTTAAAAATGCCGAAATATATAGTATAATAATGATGTATAATTATAAGTATAGAATTTTATCGAAAGGATTTTTATTATGGCAACTGAATATAAAGTTTCCCTTGATAAAGTTATCAAGGAACTATCACTGAAAACAGTTTATATGCCGGTTGATGCCAGTACAATCGACATTGTTTCTGCCGATATTGACCGTCCGGGACTGGAACTTACCGGCTACCTTGATTTCTTTGACTCAACAAGAATAATGATTTTAGGTTATACTGAATACAGTTACCTTAACCGTTTTGGTGCAGAACAACAGCACCATGTACTTAATGCCATTTTTTCACTGGGACCACCTGCAGTTATTATTACTCGTAATATGCGACCATCAAACCCACTGTTAATTGCTGCCGAAGAATGTGGTGTGCCTATTTTGGTTACATCAGAAACAACCAGCGAACTTTCTGTAAACCTTATTTCATATCTTAACAATGTTCTTGCTCCAAGAATTACTCGTCATGGTGTTCTTGTGGAAGTATATGGTGAAGGTTGCTTAATCACAGGTGACAGTGGTGTAGGTAAAAGTGAAACTGCCATTGAACTTATTAAGCGTGGTCACAGACTTGTTGCTGATGATGCAGTTGAAATTCGCCGTACTTCAAAGAACACTTTAGTAGGTACATCCCCTGAGAACATTCGTCACTTTATTGAACTTCGTGGTATCGGTATTATTAATGCAAGAAGAATCTTTGGTATGGGTGCTATCAAACAAAGTGAAAAGATTGATATGGTAATTAATATGGAACTGTGGGACTCTAACAGAGCTTATGACAGAATGGGTCTTGACAGTGAATATACAGAAATTTTAGGTGTTGATGTACCTGTAACTACAATTCCTGTGCGTCCCGGTAGAAACCTATCTATGATTATTGAAGTTGCTGCTATGAACAACAGACAAAAGAAGATGGGTTATAACGCTGCTATGGAACTACTTGAGAACCTTGGTATGAGTGTTGAGGAAGAGCATGTTCAGAACATCAAGGTTGATGCAGGTTTGGGAGAATAAATAATTATTGTTATTTAACTTATGGAGATTTATATGGAGAACTTACTTTCTTTTCTAAAAGAAAAAAACATTGAATATATTTGTAATGAACCTATGAAAAATCACACTACCTTTAAAGTAGGTGGCAATGCTGAATTTTTCGTTAAAGTAAAAAGTGTTGATGAACTTTCTGCTTTAATTAAGTTTATTACTGAGAACAACATTCCTTATTTTATTCTTGGTAAGGGTAGCAACCTGCTTGTTTCCGATGAGGGTATTAAGGGTGTTGTAATTATCCTTGACGGTGACTTTGAAAAGGTTGAAGTAAATGAAGAAACTATCACTGCCGGAGCAGGTGCATCATTAACAAAAATGTGCAGAACTGCCCTAGATAATAGCCTTTCAGGACTTGAATTTGCCTATGGTATTCCAGGTTCAGTAGGTGGTGCAGTATTTATGAATGCCGGTGCTTACGGTGGAGAAATGAAGGACTGTATTGTGTCAGTTGATTACATAACTCCTAGTGGTGAAATTGGCACATATAGCCTTGATGACCTACAGCTAGGTTATAGAACTTCAATCTTTAAATCTAACAAAAATATTGTTGTAGGTTGTACAGTTTCTCTTAATAAAGCAGATAAAGAAGATATTAAAGAAAAAATGACAGACCTACTTGGCAGAAGAAAATCAAAGCAACCTATTGAGTACCCATCAGCAGGTAGTACATTTAAAAGACCTGTAGGCAACTTTGCCGGTACACTTATTGAGTCTTGTGGACTAAAAGGCTATACAGTAGGTGGTGCTCAGGTTTCTGAGAAACATGCCGGTTTTGTAATCAATATTGGCAATGCTACTTCTAAGGATATTAATACATTAATTGAAGATGTACAGAAAATAGTAAAAGAAAAAACCGGTTACTTCCTTGAAACAGAGGTGATCAGACTATAATGGAACTTTTAATTGTTTCAGGTATGTCAGGTGCAGGTAAATCAACTGCACTTAGAGCAGTTGAAGATATTGGATATTTCTGTGTAGATAATATGCCACCAATGTTACTTGGAACTTTCTATGATTTATGTGAACAGTCAACTGATGCCAAAATGAAGAAATGTGCAGTTGTTATTGATGTTCGAAGTGTATCTGCTATGACAAATCTTTATGATGAAATCAAGGCTAATTCCCATCATGGCAGAAAGTTCAAGGTTCTTTTCCTTGATGCAAAGACAGAAACTTTAATCACTCGATATAAAGAAACAAGAAGAAGTCACCCACTGGCTGACTTTGTTCCTGACCGTTCTGTTGAAAAGGCAGTTAAGAAAGAAAAGGAACTTATGGGCATATTAAAGGCTCATTCCGACTATGTTATTGACACAACATATATGTCACTAAAGCAACTTAGAGAAAGAGTAACAGGACTTTTCTCAACAAGTATTACAGACTCAATGAAGGTTACTGTAATGTCATTTGGCTTTAAGTACGGTATTCCACTAGAAGCCGATATTGTGTTTGATGCAAGATGTCTTATTAACCCTTATTATGTACCTGAACTAAAGCAACTTACAGGTCTTGATAAGGAAGTTAGGGAATATGTAATGGCTTCAGAGGATAGTGTAACATTCCTTGAAAAGATACTTAATATGCTTGACTTTTCTTTGCCACTTTACAAAAAAGAAGGAAAAAGTGAACTTGTAATTGCAGTAGGTTGTACAGGTGGTAAACACCGTTCTGTCACTTTAGCAAGAAAGATTCACCATCACCTTCACGAAAAAGGCTATGCAGTAACAATAGCCCATAGAGATATTACTAAACAGTAAGGATGATACAAAATGTCATTTTCTTATGATACAAAAAAAGAATTGACTGAACTTGTACCGGAAATAAATAGTCTTTCTTTAGCACAATGCTACGGTATGTTGCTTTTTGCTAAGAAGTTTACCTACAATGAACTTGTGTTTACAACAGAAAATAAATATGTTTGTGACAATTTATCAAACCTTTTAACTAACCTATATACACCTATGATTGAAAAGACTTCAGGACTAAGGGTTCGTAATTCCAAGAACCCTTTAATCACAGTAAAGTTGCCTAATGAGGATGATTGTAAAAGGATTTTTGAAAGTTTTGGCTATTCTAAAAAAGATGTGTCACTAAGACTTAACAGAGCCAATATATCAGAAGAAGGACAGATTTCAGCATTTTTAAGAGGTGCATTTCTTTCTTGTGGCAGTGTAACAAACCCTGAAAAGGGCTATCATTTGGAGTTCAAAGTACCTTTTAGAAATCTTGCAAATGATTTACTTACTTTGCTTTGTGAAATTGAGGAATGTAACTTAACCCCAAAGTCCGTAACAAGGCAAGGTTACTTTATTGTGTATTTTAAGGACTCTGAACAGATAGCAGATTTTCTTGCTTATATCGGAGCATATTCAAGCTCAATGAATATAATTAACACCAAAATCACTAAGCAAGTTAAGAACAATGCAGTCCGAAAGGTAAATTCCGAAATACATAATATTAATAAAACAGCAGAGGCATCTGCTAAGCAGATTAATGCAATTAAAAAGATAATGAAATGCGATAATATATATAATTCTCTTTCACCGGAATTAAAGGAGATTGCTCAGTTAAGGCTTGACAATCCGGAACTTTCTTTAAGAGCATTAGGAGAATTAACAAGTGACAAAGTCAGTCGTAGTGGTGTAAACCACAGATTAAAGAAACTTATGTCATATATAGATGAGGTATAATATGAGTAGTGAACTAACAATAGAAGAATTAACTGCTAAATTAAAATCCCAACTTGCTAAACTTGAGGATAATTCTATCCCACTAAATGAAGCAATGGAAGTATATAGAGAGGCAGCAATTACACTTGAACAGTGTTATGATTCTCTTGATAAAGCAAAAGGTCACCTTTCCGATATTAATGAAGAAATTGACAAATTGCGTATGAAACGAGATGAACTGTAATGAACTATTTAGAATTAATAGAAAATAAACTGAAAACATATTTTCCACAAGGTAAGGAAAAGGACTCTCTAATAGAAAAAGTACTTATTGACTCAATGGAATATTCATTAGAAGCAGGTGGTAAGCGTATCAGACCAACATTAACTTTAATGTTTAGTGAAGTTTGTGGTGGTACTGTGGAACAGGCTTTGCCATTTGCTTGTGGAATTGAAATGATACATACATATTCACTGATTCATGATGATTTACCTTGTATGGATGATGACGATTTAAGAAGAGGAAAACCATCAAACCATAAGGTTTATGGTGAAGATATAGCTTTACTTGCAGGGGATGCACTTCTTACAAATGCATTTGCAACTGTACTTTCTGAAGAGGCAGTTTCCCTAGTAGGTGGAGAGAAATCAGCAAAGTGTGGTAGAATTTTAGCTACACTTTCAGGTATGACAGGTATGGTAGGTGGTCAAGTTATCGACCTACAGTCTGAGGGTAAGAAAGTACCTATTGATACTATCAGACAAATGCACCTAAAGAAAACTTCAGCACTGATTAAATGTGCTTGTATGATGGGTGCAGTAGTTGGCAGTAACAATGAAGAACATATCAAAATTGCCGAAACATATGGTGAAAACTTAGGATTAGCTTTTCAGATTATGGATGATATTCTTGATGTTGTCAGTGATGAAAAGTCCCTCGGTAAGCCAATCGGCAGTGATGCAGAAAATGAAAAATCAACTTTTGTAACACTTCTTGGACTTGATAAGTGTTATGAACTTGTAAATGAATATACTGAAAAAGCCATCAAATCCCTTGAGGGTATCAACGGAGATACCACTCAGTTAAAGGCTATTGCAGTAAAAATGTCAGAAAGAAAGAACTAATCATTAGATTTAGTTCAGAGTAAGGAAATGTCAGATTTTAAGATTCTATCTCAACTTAATTCTCCGGAAGATTTACGGAAACTTCCTGATGAGGAGTTACCGGAACTTTGTAGCGAGATAAGAGAAAAGTTAATAGAAGTAGTGTCTGTAAACGGAGGTCACCTTGCCTCTAATTTAGGTGTAGTTGAGCTAACAGTAGCCTTGCACAAGACTTTCAAAACTCCACAAGATAGCATAGTTTGGGATGTAGGTCATCAGTCCTATACCCACAAAATGCTAACAGGTAGATTTGATAAAATTGACACAATACGCAAAAAGGGAGGGCTCTCAGGTTTCCCTAAGCGTAGCGAAAGTAACTATGATGAATTTAATGCAGGTCACAGTAGTACCTCAATATCAGCCGGTTTAGGTATAAGTGAAGCAAAGAAAATCAAAGGTGATAAGTCCTATACTGTTGCAGTAATAGGTGATGCTTCATTTACAGGTGGTATGTCACTTGAAGGCTTTAACAATGCAGGTAGATACGCAAAGAGATTTATTGTTGTGCTTAACGATAACAAAATGTCTATTACCAAGAATGTAGGTGCTTTTGCAAAGTACCTTACTAAAGTTAGGGTAAACCCTTGGTATCTTAGAGTGAAGAATAAACTTGAAAGAATTTTTCTAAAGATACCACTACTTGGCAGTTTAGTGCTGAAGGTTATCCAAAGGTCAACAAGAAATGTTAAGCGATTGGCTTACAAAAACACTATTTTTGAGAACTTTGGTTTTACCTATTTTGGTCCTATTGACGGTCACAATATTGAAGATATGTCAAATGCTTTTGAGGCAGCAAAAAAGGTAAATGGTCCTGTACTTGTTCATGTAGTAACTAAAAAGGGTAAAGGTTACGAATATGCCGAGAAAGACCCTAAGACTTTCCATGGTATCAATAAGTTTAATATAGAAACAGGTGAGTCACCACAAAGCAAAGAAAGTTTTTCTTCAGTATTTGGTGAGTATATGTGTGATATTGCCCAAAATGATAGGAGAATTTGTGGCATTACAGCAGCAATGGGTCCGGGTGTTGGTTTAGATAAATTTGCAGAACTATACAAGGAAAGATTTTTTGATGTTGGTATTGCAGAGCAACATGCAGTAACCTTTGCCGGTGGACTTTCAGCAAAAGGTATGGTGCCTGTTTTTGCAGTGTACAGTACATTTTTGCAGAGAGCATATGACCAACTACTTCACGATATAGCAATGCAAAAACTTCATGTGGTTATCGGTATTGACAGAGCAGGTATTGTTGGTGATGATGGTGAAACTCACCAAGGTGTGTTTGATGTTTCAATGCTAAATTCATTTCCAAATACTACTATTTATTCACCTTGTTATTTTGAAGGGCTAAAGAAAGCACTTAACCAAGCAGTTTATCACACAGATAGTTTGGTAGCAGTCAGATACCCTAGAGGTGGAGAACTTTATAGACCAAAGGATTACACAGAAGTTTCAGTTGACTTTGACTTTTACGGTGATTTATCAAGTGATACTTTAATTGTAACTTACGGAAGACTTTTCTCTAACTGTTGCAAAGCACTTGAAATTCTAAAAGAAAAAGGAAAGAAAATCTGTATCCTTAAACTTAACAGAATCAAACCTTTACCACTTGATGCAGTAAAGGCATCAATGAAGTTTAAGATAATATATTTTTATGAAGAAGGTATGTACAATGGCAGTATTGCCTGTAGTTTCAACTCAGAACTTTCTGAGCTTGATTACAAAGGCAACCTAAAGATTATAGCCATTGACGATAAATTTGTAACCCATCAAACAGTAAATGAAGCACTAAAGGAACTTCATTTTGACAGCGAAAGTATAGCAAAGGAAATATTAGAGGATAAATGAAAAAGCGATTAGATGTTTTAGTATATGAAAAAGGTTTTTGTGAGTCACGAGAAAAAGCAAAGGCAATTATAATGTCAGGTATTGTCTATGTGGATAATCAGAAAGCCGACAAATGTGGCACACAGTATGATGAAAAATGTAATATTGAAGTTAGAGGAAGTACTCTAAAGTATGTTTCAAGAGGTGGACTAAAGCTAGAGAAAGCTATGGAAAACTTTGACCTAACTTTGCAAGACAAAATCACTATGGATATCGGTGCATCAACAGGTGGCTTTACCGATTGTATGCTACAGAATGGTGCAAAAAAGGTGTATTCTATTGATGTTGGCTACGGTCAACTTGCTTGGAAACTTCGTTCCGATGAACGAGTAGTAAACCTAGAGAGAACCAACTTTAGAAATGTTACTCATAATGAAGTACCTGATGACATTGACTTTTTCTCAATAGATGTTTCATTTATTTCACTAAAACTACTTCTACCTGTAGCAAGAAACTTGTTAACAGATAACGGAGAAGCAGTATGCCTAATCAAACCACAGTTTGAAGCAGGTAGAGAAAATGTAGGCAAGAAAGGTGTTGTTCGTGATCCAAAGGTTCACGAAAATGTTGTAACAGATATTATGGACTTTTGTCTTAATAACGGTTACTCAGTACTTAACCTGGATTTTTCACCGGTAAAAGGACCTGAGGGAAATATTGAATATCTAATACACTTAAGAAAATCCGATAAACCGGAACTTTTAACTGATGTAAACCCAAAAGAATTAGTAGAAAAATCACACTCTATACTTTCCAAGTAAAAGAAAATAGGTGGTAATATGAACATTTGTTTAAAGGTAAATACCGACAAAGGTCATGCAGTAAAATGTGCAAAAGAAATTATAACTTTGCTTACTGGATGTGGTGCAACAATTCTTATGAAAAGAGATGCAAAAGAACATTTTGAGTCTTTTAAGGATATTATATACTACAAAAGTGATAATGAATTGTTCGCTAATGCCGATAAGGCAGTAACAGTAGGTGGTGACGGTACAATTATCCACAATGCCCGTCATGCAGCAGAAAATAATATTCCGTTAATCGGTGTAAATTGTGGTCACTTAGGTTTTGCAGCAGAAATTGAACCGGAAGAAGTCAGTGAACTAAAAAGACTTTTAACTGATGACTACACAACAGATGAAAGAATGGTTATTGAAGTTTCTGTTGTAAAAGAAACCAGTACAAAGACTTTCTCTTGCATTAATGATGCAGTTATTTCAAGAGGTCAGCTTTCAAGAATTATTGATTTGAACCTATATGTAGATGGTGAAAAGACAACACATTATAGTGCCGATGGTTTGATTTTTGCAACACCGACAGGTAGTACAGCCTATTCACTTTCAGCCGGTGGTCCTGTTGTTGAACCAACAATGAGTTGTGTTGTGCTTACTCCAATTTGCCCACATTCACTGGTTGACAGAACGGTTATTTTTAACGGTAATTCTGTTCTTTCTGTTTATTCCGAAAGTTACGGTACCAGCGAAAGTTACCTTACTATTGACGGACAAATTGTAATACCACTTTCAAGTAGAGATAAAGTAATTATCAAGAAATCACCTTACATACTAAAGATGATTTCATTTAAGAATAAGAATTTTTACCGTAGAGTTAGCGAAAAGCTAAAGGAGCGTGATGACTAGTGAAATTACGCAGACATGAGGCAATTATTGACCTTGTAAATAACCAAGATATTAATACCCAAGAGGAACTTATGGAGAACTTGCAGAAACAAGGTTTCAAGGTTACTCAAGCTACAGTTTCCAGGGATATTAAAGAATTGAGAATTTTCAAAGCACTTGGCAAAGACGGTAAGTATCGTTACTCAACAGGTGGCAGAAATGCCCTTGATAAAACAAGTGGTTTTGAAAGCCTATTTGCTTCTTCTGTTGAAGAAGTGGATAGTGCAGAGAATATTGTAGTTATAAAAACTATGACAGGTATGGCACAAGCTGTTTGTATGTCACTAGACAATATTGATTTTGAAAATATTGTAGGAACTATTGCCGGTGACGATACAATTTTTGTTTTGTGCAGAAACCTAAAAGCAACGGAAGAAATGCTTAATAAATTCAGAAAATTAATTTAAGGAGAAACTTTTTCTATGCTCAGCACCCTTTATATAGAAAACATAGCAGTTATAGAAAAAACAAATATAGATTTTACAAAAGGACTAAATGTACTAACCGGTGAAACCGGTGCCGGTAAAAGTATCATTATTGATTCTATCAATGCAGTAACAGGTCACAGAACCAGCAAGGATATTATCCGAACAGGAAGTGACAGTGCATTTGTTTCTGCTACATTTACAAATATTTCTAAGGAAATTAAGGAAAAAGTAATTGACCTAGGTTTTCAAGTTGATGATGATACCTTAATCCTTAGCAGAGAACTTTCTCTAAACGGCAGAAATACTTGTAGAATCAACGACAGACCTACTACTGTTTCTACATTAAAGGAAATCGGTATTGAGCTTATTAATATTCATGGTCAGCATGAAAGTTTAGAATTAATGTCACCTGAGTCACATATAAATTATATTGACAATTTTGCAGAACTTACTTCTGTAATTGATGACTATAATGTTTCTTTTAAAGAACTAAAAAAGTTAAATAAACTCCTTAAAGAAAATGGTGGAGATGAAAGTCAACGACTTTATGAAATAGATTTATTAACATTCCAAGTTGATGAAATCAACAATGCCTCTTTAACAGTAGGTGAGGAGGAAGAACTCCAAAATGAAAAGAAGTTACTTCAAAATAGCGAGAAAATTCGCCAATATCTTGATAATTCAAAGTCAATTTTGTCAGGATATAATGGTGGAAATGCTTGTGAAATGGTTGATGAGGCAAGTACAAACCTTATTAAAGCATCAAACTTCCTTGAAGAGGCTGAGGATGTCAGTAATCGACTAAGTGACCTTTCATATGCACTACAGGATATTTCAGCAGAAATCTCCGACTTAATAGATGAACTTGAATTTAATCCATCAAGACTTGAAGAAATTGAAATAAGACTTGATGAAATATATAAATTAAAGCGTAAATACGGCAACTCTATTGAAGAAATTCTTGAGTATGGTGAAAATGCTCAGAAAAAACTTACAAAACTTCTAAACTATGATAAAGATATGGCTGAGGCTAAAGAGCAGTACGAAAAGCTATATGATATTACTTTAGAAAAAGCTGAGAATTTAACTTCCTTGCGTAAAAAAGCAGGTAAGGAATTTTCCCATAGAGTTGAAGAAGAAATGAAATTCCTTGATATGCCAAATGTAAGAATTACAGTTAGCATAGAGCAAAGTCCACTTTACTCAAAGGGTAAGGATAAAGTAGAAATTTTAATTTCAGCCAATCCGGGAGAAACACCAAAACCGGTATCAAAAATTGCATCCGGTGGTGAACTTTCCAGAATGATGTTGGCTATTAAAACAGTTTTATCTGAAAGTGATACAATAGATACTTTAATCTTTGATGAAGTAGATACAGGTATCTCAGGTAAAGCATCACGAAAAGTAGGACTAAAGCTAAAGGAAGTTTCCAAGAATAGACAGGTTATTTGTGTAACTCATCAGGTGCAGATTGCTTCATTAGCAGATAACCATAATTTAATCAGAAAAAATGTTAAGGGTGACAGAACCTTTACAGATGTTATTACCCTAGATTACAAGGGCAGAATTGAAGAACTTGCCAGAATCATGGGTGGTATAGAAATAACAGAAAATACAAAGAAATTAGCAGAAGAAATGCTAAATAATAATTGAGGTAATTATGAAAGTTTGGTCAGTTGCAAAAGTGAATAAAGAAAGGGCAATAGCTATGGCTAGTAAGCTAGAAATCCCACCACTTCTTGCAATGATGCTGGATATTCGTGGAATTACCAAAGAAGAAGATATTATTAATTTTCTTCAAGAGAATAAAGATTTTTCTGACCCATTCCTTATGAAAGATATGGACAAAGCTGTTGAAAGAATAACTACAGCAGTAGAAAACGGTGAGAAAATCTGTGTCTATGGTGACTATGATGCCGACGGTGTAACAAGTACTTCACTACTTTATAGTTACCTTAGGGATAGCTTAGGTGCTGATGTAATGTTCTATATTCCTACTCGTACAGGAGAGGGATACGGAATGAATAAGAGTGCAGTTGATAAGATTCATTCTTTAGGTATTACCCTTATTATTACAGTTGATAACGGTATCTCAGCCAGAGAAGAAATTGACTATGCCAATACTTTAGGTATAGATACAGTAATAACCGACCATCATATGCCTTCAGGTGCAATTCCAAAGGCAGTAGCAGTGGTTAATGCCCACCAAAAGGATGACAAAAGTCCATTTAAGGACTTTTCAGGTGTTGGTGTAGCCTTTAAACTTGTAATGGCTATTGAGGGTGAATATGCCGATGTTGACAGTTTACTTGAAAATTTTAGCGACATAGCAACCTTAGGCACAATAGGGGATATTGTTCCTTTAGTTGGTGAAAATCGTACTTTAGTAAAGAATGGTTTAAGACATATCCAAAATAGCGACAGAATAGGCATTAACGCTATGAAACAAGAGTCAGGCATTGCTGAAAAGGAAATTAATTCAAGCAATGTTGCATTTACTTTAGTTCCAAGAATTAATGCAGGTGGTAGGCTTGGTTCATCAGAAAAAAGTGTAAATCTACTTTTAACAGAAGATGAAGATGAGGCAGTTACCATTGCCGATAAATTGGGAATGGATAACAGAGAAAGACAAAGTATAGAGAAAGAAATTCTTGCTTCAATTGATGAAGAAGTAAGGAGAACTCCCAACATTGTCAATGATAAAATTCTAGTTTTTGCCGGAAAAGGTTGGCACCAAGGTGTTGTTGGTATAGTAGCCTCCAGAATAAAAGATATTTACGATAAACCAACAATTATTATCGGTATTGATGATGATGGTGTAGCAAGAGGCAGTGGCAGAAGTGTAGAGGGTTTTTCCCTATGTGATGCAGTTTTTGCCTGTAGTGAGCACCTTACTCATTTTGGTGGTCACCCTATGGCAGTAGGTATTAGCTTAGAAAAAGAAAAAATCAATGATTTTAGAAAAGCTATTAATGCCTATTGCAAAGATATAAAAATGCCTTATAATATATTACATATAGATTGTAAGCTAAATCCTAATCAGCTTGATTTGTCAATACTGGATTGTTTAAGCTATATTGAGCCTTGTGGTGCAAGTAACCCTTCACCGATTTTCGGTTTATATAATATGACCATTATTGCAACCAAAGAAATGGGTAACGGTAAGCATATGCGTATTACTCTTTCCAGGGGACAAGGACAAGTACCTGTTTATGCAGTGTATTTTAATCACAATTTTCAGTCCTGTTCATATAGAAACGGTGACATAGTGGATGTGGCAGTAAGTCTTGACAGAAACATATATAATGGTCAAGAGAATTTAAGTGTTATTATTAAGGATATTAAGTATAGCAAAAGCAACAATGAAGAACTTATTGATAGCGAAAGAATTTTTGATAAATTTGCCAAAAGGTACAAACTTACTAAAAATGAAGTAATGTCAATTCTTCCAACAAGAAATGACTTTGCCTATGTATATAGATTTTTAAAACAGAATAAAGGCTTTATCTATGGTGAATATGCCCTAGTAAATGCACTAAATTACAAGATTTCTATGGGTAAACTTATTGTTATTCTCTATTCAATGAAAGAACTTGGTTTAATAAATTGGCAACAAGGACTTTACCAAAGTATCATTGAAATGAAAGAAAGTGGCAAGGTAAACCTAGAAGATTCTGTTTTTATCAAAAAACTTAAGGAGGGAATATAAATGGTTGAACATTATCCAAATTATCAGGACTTTAATGACTTAGTTGAACTTATCAATGACAGTGAAAACGATTTTGATTTACAGTTAATTCAAAAGGCATATTTATTGGCTCGTTCAGCTCATAAAGACCAAAGGAGAGTTTCCGGTGTACCATATATTCTTCATCCAACATCAGTTGCTTGTATTTTGGTTCAGATGGGTATGGATACAGAGTCTGTTGTAGCTGCTTTGCTCCATGATGTTGTGGAAGATACCGATGTTGAACTTGACGAAATAAAGAAGAAGTTTGGTGAAACAGTCGCAGAAATTGTTGATGGTGTAACTAAACTTTCCAAGATTACATATTCTAACCGTGAGGAACGACAGGCTGAGAACTTGCGTAAAATGCTAATAGCTATGAGTAACGATATTAGAGTTATTATCGTAAAATTAGCCGACAGACTTCATAACTTGCGTACTATTGATGTTATGAGACCTCAGAAACAAAGGGATAAAGCTCTAGAAGTTATGGAGGTTTTTGCTCCTATTGCTCACCGTTTAGGTATGAAAGCAATGAAAGAACAACTGGAAGATATCTCTATCAGAATTCTTGACCCTGTAGGCTATGAAGAAATTGAAAATGACCTACAACTAAAGAAAGAAGAAAGAGATAAATTTATTGAAAAAATTAAACATGAAATCACCGAAAGAATAGGTGACACTGTTAAGCATATTTATGTTACAGGTAGAGTAAAGTCTATTAACTCAATCTACCGTAAAACCTTTATGAAAGGTAAAACAATGGACGAAATCTATGATGTATTTGCAGTTAGAGTTATTGTAGATTCTGTCCTTGATTGTTACAATGTTCTTGGTGTTGTACATGATATTTATCAGCCTTTGCCTAATAGATTTAAGGATTATATCAGTACACCTAAGAAGAATATGTATCAGTCACTTCACACTACTGTTATCGGTAAGGACGGTGTACCTTTTGAAGTACAAATCCGTACTTGGGAAATGCACTATGCTGCCGAGTATGGTATTGCAGCTCACTGGAAGTATAAGCTGGGTTTAGGTCCCGGTAAAAGTGACAAAAAGGCTATGCAGGAACAGATTGAGTCCTTGCGTAGAACTATTGAAAATCAAATTCAGTCGGAAGATGCAACAGATATTATTAAGAATATCAAGAATGACCTTAGCCAGGACGAAGTATTTGTATTTACTCCAAAGGGTGACTTAATGAACTTACCTAACGGTTCAACTGTTATTGACTTAGCCTATGCTATCCATACAGAAGTAGGTAACAGAATGATTGGTGCTAAGGTAGACAGAAGAATTGTACCTATTGACTATAAGCTAAAGAATGGTGAAATTGTTGAGATTATCACCCAAAAGGAAGGTTCAGGACCAAAGAGAGATTGGCTGAATATTGTCAAAACTTCTGAAGCCAGAACCAAGATTAGACAGTGGTTTAAGCGTGAAAAGCGTGATGAAAATATTGTTGAAGGTAAGGCTATGTTAGAGTCGGAACTTAAGAAGTCAGGACTTTACTTTAACGATAGTGATGTGGAGGATATTTTTCCTAAAATTTATTCTAAGCAACATTGTAATAATCTAGAAGATTTCTATGCTGCCATTGGTTATGGTGGTATTCAAATCTGGAAGATTATGCCTAGAATCAAGGAAGAATATCAGAAAAAGTATGAAAAGAAAGTTGAAGAATTTGTCCCACCTAAAGAAATTCCAAAACCAAGAAAAGCATCTTCAGGTGTTAGAATTGAGGGTATGGACGATTGTTTGATTAAGTTTTCTAAGTGTTGTAACCCGCTACCGGGGGATGATATTATCGGTTTCATTACAAGAGGTTATGGCGTTTCTATTCATAAAAAGGAATGTACAAATGTTCCTAAGGATATAGAACACTCAGCCGAACCGGAGAGATGGGTAAAAGCAACTTGGATTGATAATGTTGAAGACAGCTACCGTAGTACACTTGAAATTGTTGCTATGGACCGTACAGGCTTACTTGCCGATGTTACTATTAAACTGTCACAAATGCACATTTTCATTCGTAACTTAACTTCAAGAGAAGCTAAAAACGGCAATGCAGTTGTAATTGCTACAATAGATACAAACGGTATTGACCACCTAAAGGGCGTTATGACCCATTTAGGCAGTATTAACGGTATAATTTCCGTAACAAGAATATAGGAGAATAGAATTTTTATGAGAGCAGTATTACAGAGAGTAAAGGATGCAAGTGTTACAATAGACGGTGAAGTAAAAGGAAAATGCAATAACGGTTTTCTAATTTTACTAGGTGTTAAAGCAGGTGACAGTGAGAAAGAGGCTGATTTTCTGGCAAAGAAAATCGCTAACCTTAGAGTTTTTACTGATGAAAATGACAAGATGAATCTTTCTTTACTTGACATTAATGGCGAAACATTAGTTATTTCAAACTTTACTTTATATGCAGATTGCTCCCATGGTCGCAGACCAAATTTCCTTAATGCTGAAAAGCCTGATAAAGCAAATGCACTTTATGAGTATTTTTGCGATAAGCTACATACAGAGGGTATCTCTGTTGTAGAAAAAGGTGAATTTGGTGCTGATATGAAAGTTAGTCTTTTAAATGACGGACCTGTTACAATAATTTTAGATACAGAGGAAATAATGAAATGATAGAATTAAAGCAGTATGTAGTTAGTATAATGGGTACAAATTCTTTTCTTCTTATGGATAAAGATACAAAAGCTCTTGCCTTAGTTGACCCGGGAGAATTTTCTGAAGAAATTTTAAAGGATATACATTCTTTAGGTGATGACCTACAGATGATTTTGCTTACTCATGGTCATTTTGACCATATCGGTGGTGTAGCAAGTTTCCTAAGATTATTCCCAAATGCAAAGGTGTATGTTGGTGAAAAAGATGTTGAATGTGTAGAGAATGACGAACTTAATCTTAGTGCTAAAATGGGAAGAACTGTAGTGGAAAAATTCCCTACAATCCCACTAAAGGATAATGAAGAAATTTCTTTAGGCAACACAAAAATCAAGTTTATTGAAACTCCGGGTCATACAGAGGGTAGTGGCTGTTACATTTTTGATGACAAAATTCTTTCAGGTGATACAGTATTTTGCGAATCATGTGGCAGAACTGATTTTCCAAACGGTTCATCAGCAAAAATGATTAAAAGCCTAAGAAAGATTGCAGAAATAGAGGGTGAATACATAATTTATCCGGGTCACGAAATGAACACAACACTTTCTCATGAGAAGAAATACAACCCTTATATGATGAGTAACTATGAAGATATATATTAAGAACCACCCTTTTCATTATGAAATTGAGAATATCACAAGATTATTCTTTCCATATGAAAAGTTACAGGTAGTAAAGTTTATCGGTAACGAAATAACCGAATATGAAAGTCCATATATTTTAACAGAAATTAATGATGAAATTTCTGTTACAGTAAATTTTCAGAACTTTCAGAAAAGTGATACAACTGATAAGACAGAAGATGAAAAAGAAAATGAAAGATTAATTTCAAGTGTACTTTATAATCTTCTCACAGAATATACAGGTATCAAAATGCCTTGGGGTATGATTACAGGCATTAGACCTGTAAAATATTTTAGAAATTTAAAGGAAAATTATTCCGAAGAATATGCAAAAGAATATTTCAAAAATTCTTATTTTGTAAGTGATGAAAAGATTAACCTTGCAAAAATTACCGAAAAGTACGAAAAAGACATTATTAATTCTTCTAAAGAAAATTCATTTTCCCTTTATGTTTCAATTCCATTTTGTCCATCAAGATGCAGTTACTGTAGCTTTGTTTCTCAATCAGTTGCAAGAACAAAACATTTAATAGAACCATATGTTGATTTACTTTGTAAAGAAATTGAATATACAGGTAATATAGCAAAGGAAAATAATTTGCATCTGGAAACTGTGTATATTGGTGGTGGTACACCAACAACACTTAACCCTAATCAGTTGGAAAAAATGATTAAGGCAATCAACAGTTCCTTCAATATGGAAACTTGCAGAGAGTTTACTGTTGAAGCCGGTAGACCTGACACCATTACAGCAGATAAACTAAAGGTTCTAAAGGATAATGGTGTTACAAGAATAAGCATTAACCCTCAAACATTAAACGATAGTGTACTTGAAAAGATAGGCAGAAAGCATACTTCCAAAAATGCACTTGATATGTTTGATTTAGCAAGAACTTATGATTTTAACTGCACAAATGCTGACTTAATAGCAGGACTGCCTACTGATACAGTGGAAAGTTTTGCACATTCACTTGATATGTTAGTGGAAAAAAATCTTGAAAATATTACTGTTCATACCTTGTCAATCAAGCGTTCAGCCGATTATACAGAACAAGGACTGACTACTAACAAGGAAGATGCTGAACGAACAGGCAAAATGCTACAGTATGCAGAAGAAACCTTGTTTAAGAAAGGTTATGTTCCATATTATCTATACCGTCAAAGCAGAATGGTAGGTAATTTTGAAAATGTAGGTTGGTCAAAGGTTGGTAAAGAAGGACTTTACAATGTTTTCATTATGGATGAAACCCATTCAATTTTAGCTTGTGGTGCAGGTGGTACAACAAAGCTAAAGAATCATACTACCAACTGTTTAACAAGAATTTTTAACTATAAATTTCCATATGAGTATATTGACCACTTTGATGAAATTCTTAATCGTAAGGATAAAGTAAATAAATTTTTTAAAGAATTGAAATAAAGGTTGAATATTTTACCTAATGATGATATAATTTAGGCAATATATGACAAGTGTATTTTTATTTTAATATACAATTTAGTCAAATTTTCGGTTTACTAAATGAAAGGAGTATCCGGTTATGGGATTATTAGATGATGTTATGGTTAATGTTAAGTCTGCTGCTAATTCAGTTGGTAAAAAGACTAATGAAATTGTTGATTATTCAAAACTTCGTTTCACTGCTTCCGGTCTAAATAACGAAATTCGCAAGAAGTACCAGACTCTGGGTGAAGAAGTTTATACCAGCACAAAGATTGGTTCAGAAGACACTAAGTCCATTGAACTTCTTATTAAAGAAATTGATGAACTAAAGGCTCAGCTTCAGGCTACTAAGGAACAGATTACTTATGCTAAGAACAAGATTATCTGTCCTGTATGTAAGGCTGAACTTAACAAAGACAGTCTATTCTGTAACAAATGTGGTGCAAAGATTGAGTCTGATCCATTTGTACCTGATGAAGACCCAACAGAAGAAGAGGTTGTTGTAGAAGATCCATTTAAGGAAGTAGTTGTTAAGAGCGATTCTGATGAAGATGCTGATATTCTTAACGAATCAACAGTAGTTAAATAACTACTCACTAACTTGAATTATTAACAAATAATATGAAAAAGGCGGTCCAAATCCGCCTTTTTTATCTGTAAAAGGTGATTTAATTTGAGCAGAAAAAAAGTAAAAGATAAAAGTATAAAGTCCCAAACATTTGTCAAAGGTGCAATGATAATGTCACTTGCACTTATTATAGTAAAACTTTGTGGTATGATTTACAAAGTTGCACTAACAAGAGTGTATGGCATTTTTGGTGATGAATTAGCTTCATTTGGTACAGGTTTGTTTAATAACGCTTATGAAATTTATGTACCATTGTTTACACTTGCTACAGCAGGTTTTCCTATTGCAGTTTCAAGATTAATTTCAGAGAGTAATGCAAATAAAAGATATAAGGATATTAGACAGATACATAAGGTATCAATTCCTTTCTTTATTATAATGGGTGTTATTTTCTCATTACTGATGTTTGGTGGTAGTTTTTTCTATATTAGAATTATCCATTCTCCATATGCATTGCCATCAATGATTTGCTTATCTCCAACTATCTTCTTTGGTTGCTTAGTTTCAATCTATCGTGGATATTTTGAAGGTATGCGAAATATGACACCAACTTCTGTTTCAGAAATTATTGAAGGTGCATCAAAACTTATTTTTGGTTTAACCTTTGCTTATTTGATTATGAAGTTCGGTTTAGATAGCTATGAGTCAACAGGTACAGTATTTGGCATTACTTTTGCCGATAAGAAGTCTGCTATCTATACTTTAGTAGGTTTCTCAGTATCAGGTGCAGTAATGGGTATCACAATCGGTTCTGTACTTAGCTTCTTATACTTGCTTATAAAGTATAAGAGAGTCGGTGGTGGTATCACTCAAGCAGAACTTGACTCATCAATTGATGCTCGTAGTAAGAATGAAACATTTAAAGCCCTTATCAAAACTGCCATTCCAATCGGTTTAGGTGCTTTAGTAATGAATATTTCCGGTACTATTGACGGTCTTATTATTCAGAACCTTATTTCTGATTTATCAACAACACATGGTTCAGAACTTGCTGCACAATATCCTATGTATGCCGATGCAGTAACTGATGGTACAATCCACACAAAACTATGGGGTTGTTACGGTACTGCCTTAACACTAATGCAGTTAGTAACTGTTATTACTCAGGCATTCGGTACAACTGCTATGCCTATGGTAACAAGTGCATATGCTAAGGGTGACAGAAAGCAATTAAAGGTAGCTATCAACAGAGTTCTTAAGCTAACTTGTCTTGTAACTTTCCCTTGTGGTATAGGCCTTGCAGTTTTAGCTGACCCAATTATGGAAATTGTTTATGGTGGCAATGTTGCTATTGTTGGTGGTGAATGTCTAAAGATTATGGGTATTGCAGTACTGTTTATGGCAGGTATCACTCCAATCTGCTCAATGCTACAGGGTGTAGGTAAGGTTAGTACACCGGTTAAGCTATACTCACTTGCAGTTATTATTAAGGTTATTATGAACTTTGCTTTAGTTAGCAATGTAAATGTAAATATTCGTGGTGCTGCTACAGGTACACTTGTTGGCTTCTTAGTAGCTTGTGTAATTGCTATGTATGTACTTGTAAAAGCAACAGGCATCAGACCTAACTTCTCAAATGCGATAATTAAGCCACTTGTAAGTGCAGTTCTTTGTGGTGGTGGTGCATTTTTAACATATTATCTACTGGGTAGTAGAATGAATATTTATATGGCAACACTGATTTCTATTGTTGTTGCAGCAATAATTTATGTATTAGCTATCATAATTCTAAGAACTTTTGATGAAAATGACCTTGGAATGATAAAAAATAATGAAAAATTGGCTAAAATACTTGCAAAACTCAGGGTTTTGAAGTAAAATAGTCTAGTATCTTTTAGCAAAAAGCTAAAGGGAGGAATTGTTTTGTCATTTGAGAAAAAGCCAAATTATAAATTTGAAGATTTAATTGAGATTATGAAACTCCTTAGAGCACCAAACGGTTGCCCTTGGGATAAAGAACAAACTCATGAATCAATTAGGCAAAATTTCATTGAAGAAACTTATGAAGTAATTGAAGCTATTGATACCAAAGATAAGGAACTTCTAAAGGAAGAACTTGGTGATGTTCTTTTACAGGTTGTTTTCCATTCAGAAATGGAAAGTGAAATCGGTAGCTTTAATATAGATGATGTTTGTGATGGTATTTGCAAAAAGCTTATCATCCGTCATCCCCATATTTTTGCTGATGTCACAGCAGATACTACAGAAGAAGTTTTGAATAACTGGGACAAAATCAAAATGCAGACAAAATCCCAGAAATCTCAGTCAGAAGCAATGGACAGTGTTTCTAAGTCACTTCCATCTCTTATGAGAAGTGAGAAACTTCAGAAAAAGGCTGCTAAGGTTGGTTTTGATTTTCCAAATTCTCAGGAAGCATTCAAAAAGGTTAGGGAAGAAACTGATGAATTAGAACAAGCCATCTCTAAGGGTGACAAAGAAAATATGGCAGAAGAACTTGGAGATTTACTATTTTCTGTTGTAAATGTTTCAAGATTTTTAAAAGTAGATTCCGAACAGGCACTTTACTTTGCTTGTGATAAGTTTACTCATCGTTTTCGTAAGATGGAAGAACTTGCAAAACAGCGTAATATAGATATGGACTCTACTACTTTATCCCAACTTGATTCGCTATGGAATGAAGTTAAATAATTTTATCGGAGGAAAACAAAATGAAAAAGACAGAACTAATTACTGCAATTGCAGAAAAGAGTGGACTAACTAAGAAGGATGCTGAAGCTGCACTTACAGCTACACTTGATACTATCGTTGAAACAGTAGCAGCCGGTGATAAGATTCAGATTACAGGTTTCGGTACATTTGAACAGCGTCAGAGAAATGCAAGAATGGGTTGTGACCCAAGAACAGGTAACAAGATTGAAATTCCTGCTTCTAAAGTTCCTGCTTTCAAGGCCGGTAAGGAATTCAAGAATACTGTAAACAAGTAATTTTGCTTTTATTTTGGCTGACTTCTATGTCAGCCTTTTATTTTTATATATAGGTGATTATTATGAGACTTGATAAATATTTAAAGGTTAGCCGTATAATTAAGCGTAGAACAGTAGCAAATGAAGCTTGTGATGCAGGTAAAGTTCTGGTTAACGGTAAGGTAGCAAGAGCCTCAACAAAGATTAACGAAGGTGACAGAATTGACCTTACTTTAGGTGAAAGAACAGTATCGGTAGAAGTTGTTTCTGTTAAAGAAACAGTGAGAAAAGAAGATGCTGTTACACTTTATAAACCAATATCATAAATTAATTTTTCCCCCATATAATTTATTATTTAAGTGAATATATGGGGGATTATTATGTCTGCAAATGAAATAATTTTAAAAGACAGAAAGTTTTTGTCAGTAACCGGTGTGAAAGATGTAAATGCTTTTACAGAAGAAAGTGTAATTTTAACTTTAGAAACTTCATCTTTAGTAGTTAGAGGAGAAAATCTCCATATCAGTAAACTAGACTTAGAAAGTGGAGAGGTTGATGTTGACGGTAAAGTAAATTCTCTCCAATATATTAAGGAAAACCAAGATAAAAGTTTCCTAAAAAGGTTGTTGAGATAATGGCACTGTACCAAACTTTTCACCCGATTGTCTTTTTGTTTTCACTTTTGTGGGGTATATTTATTTACATAGCATATGAAGTCCTAAGGTTTATTAGAGTAATTGCAAGAAATAATAAAACTGTAGTCTTTGTAACCGATTTGCTGTTTATGATTTTTTCTGCAATAGTTGCTTTTATGTTTTCCTTAGCCTATAATTTCGGTCAGCTGAGAATATATATGATTGTGGGATTTTTCCTTTCATTTATAGTGCTAAGATTGACCATAGGAAGACTATCTATTGTACTTTTTACTAAGTTTTATTCAATATTTTGTACTTTTTCCCGAAAAATTATTAAATTTTTCAAAAAAGTTTTAGCAAAACTATTGAAATTCTTTACCCCTTTAGTGTATAATTTATGTAAAGAAAAAAGAGTATTATTTTTTATTAACAAAGGTAGTAAAAATGACAGAAGAAAATAAAACTAAAAACAATTCTGAAGAAATTGTTACTGGTTCTGATAGTGTTGTAAAAGAAGTTACACCTAAGAAGAAACGCAAAAGAAAGTTTATTTTGCTTTATGTTGCTGTTTTTGTTTTTGCAGTTTATGCAGTGTATGCTTTGGTAACACAGTATAGTCAGATTGACAAGAAAAAAAGTCAACTTGCTGAATTGAATAAGAAAATTTCTGTTCAGGAAATCAAGAATGACGAAATAACAAATATATATAACCTGTCCGATAAGGATAATGAGGATTATATAGAACAGAAGGCAAAGGAAGATGGTTATCTTCATGCCGGAGAAAGAGTATTCGTAAATATATCAGGTGACTGATGAATGGAGCAAGGGGTAGAGTATGTCTCTGGAAGTAGGTAGTGTAGTAAAAGGTAAAGTAACAGGCGTAATGAAGTTTGGTGCATTTGTTGCTTTGCCGGAAGATAAGTCAGGAATGGTTCATATTTCTGAAATTTCTCATGAATTCGTAAATGATATTAATGATGTAATCAAGGTTGGTGACGAAGTTACCGTAAAGGTTGTTTCTATTGATAATGGCAAGATTTCACTATCAATTAAAGCAAATATTGAGAAACCGGCACCAAAGCCAAGACAGCGTAGGCCTAGAAAACCATATGTGCCTGCTCCAAAGGTTACTTCACCTGGAAACTTTCAGTGGGAAAAGTCCAAGGACGACAGTAGTTCCTTTGAAGATATGATGAATAAATTCAAGAGAACCTCCGAGGACAAAATTTCCGACTTAAAGCGTGGAAATGAAAGTCGCGGTTACTCGCGCAGAGGTAATCGTAATAAATAAATACTGGGGGAATTTTAATGAAAATCACCTATACTGCAAGAAAAGTAAATTTAAAGGACAACTTTAAAGAACTATGCGAAAAGAAATTAGCAAAGTTTCAGAAGATTTTCTCTGAAGATGCAGAGGCTTCTGTTGTTGTAACACTATATAAAAACCGTCAGACTGTTGAAGTTACAGTAAAAGATAATGGTATGGTGTTCCGTGCTGAGGATACTCAGGACGAAATGAACGATGCTCTAGATAAAGTTGTTGATATTCTAGGTCGTCAGATGAGAAAGAACAAAACTCGTCTTGCAAGAAGACTTAGAGATAACACAGCTGATTTTGCTGTTCTTCTTCCTGAAGAAGATATTGAGGATGAACAGGAATTCGATATTAGAACAAAGACAATTCCTATTAAGCCTGTATCTGTTGAGGAAGCTATCCTACAGATGAATATGCTTGACCATGACTTCTTTGTTTTCATCAATGCTGAAACTGAAGAAACAAATGTTGTTTATAAGCGTAAGAACAACACATACGGTTTGCTAGAACCTGAAGAATATTAATAACAATTAAGTGAATGAATATAGAGGCCCATTTGAGCCTCTATATTTTTTGGAGATTTTTATGAAGAAAGAACTAACATATGTTGCTACTTGCCTTTTAGGTGTAGAGGGTCTTGTAGCTAAGGAACTAAAATTTATGGGTGCTAAAGATGTAACACCTGAGAACGGCAGAGTAATTTTTAAGGGTGATTACAATATTCTTGCAAGAGCCAATATTTGTAGTCGATATGCCGAGAGAATTATGATTCTTTTAGGCACATTTTATGCCAGAACATTTGAAGAACTTTTCAACGGTGTAAGCAAAATCAAATGGTCTGAATATATTGATAAGGATGACAATTTCCCTGTAAAAGGAACTTGCCTTTCAAGTCAGCTAATGTCTGTACCTGACTGTCAGAAGATTATTAAGAAAGCCTCAGCAAAGTCACTTTCTAAGGCTTATGGGGTAGAATGGCTGAATGATGATGGTGATTTACACCAAATTCAGTTCCTAATCTTTAAAGATAAAGTTTCTATTATGCTGGATACAACAGGCAAAGGTCTTTATAAAAGAGGTTATAGAGAAAATTCAAATGATGCACCTATCAAAGAAACTTTAGCAGCAGTTTTGGCTGAACTTTCTATGGTTAGAGCCAACCATACAGTAATTGACCCAATGTGTGGCAGTGGTACAATTTTAATTGAAAGTGCCTTAAAAGCTATGAAAATTGCACCGGGACTAAACAGAGAATTTTCAGCAGAAAATTGGAAACAAATTCCTAGTGAAGTGTGGGAACAGGAGAGAGAAAAGGCAAAATCAGAAATCAATACCGATTGTGCATTTAAGGGTATCGGTTATGATATTGATGAAGAAAGCCTAAATATCGCCAGAGAAAATGCAGAAAAAGCCGGTGTAGCCGATAGAATTACTTTTGAGCATAGAGATATAAAGGACTTTGTTCATGATACCGAGAGAGGTACAGTTATTACCAACCCTCCTTACGGTGAGAGACTTCTTGATATTGATAGGGCAAGAGAACTTTATAAAATTATGGGTAAAAAATTCGTCAAAAAAGACGGTTGGAGTTATACTATAATATCACCGGATGATGAATTTGAAAAAATCTTTGGTCGCAAAGCTGACAAGAGAAGAAAGCTATATAACGGTATGCTAAAGTGCCAAGCATATATGTACTTTAAGCGTTAAGTGAAACTTATGTGATAATATGTACATTAAATAGAAAAATGTATATAAGATTTTGAAAAAAATCCCTATAAAGGTCTTGACTGTATGAAAAACTGGTGCTACAATATATTTAGCACTCAGAGATAGAGAGTGCTAAAATAAGTAGATGAACAACTTTAAGGAGGATAAATATTATGACAATCAAACCATTAGCAGACAAAGTAGTTGTTAAGGTAGAAGAGGCTGAACAGACAACAGCTTCCGGTATTGTTCTTTCTACATCAGCACAGGAGAAACCTGCTTTCGCTACAGTAGTAGCAGTAGGTCCGGGTGGTGTAGTAGACGGTGAAAAGGTAGAAATGACAGTTAAAGTAGGCGACAAGGTAGTTACTTCTAAGTATAGTGGTACTGAAATTAAACTTGACGGTGAAGAATACACTATCGTTTCACAGTCAGATATTCTTGCTATTGTTGAATAAGAAGAGAGGTTAATAAATTATGGCTAAACAAATGCTTTATGGTGAAGAGGCAAGAAAGGCTTTAATGTCCGGTATTGACCAACTTGCTGATACAGTTAAAATTACACTAGGTCCTAAGGGCAGAAATGTTGTTCTAGATAAGAAATTCGGTGCACCACTAATCACTAACGATGGTGTTACTATTGCTAAAGAAATCGAACTGGAAGACCCATTTGAAAATATGGGTGCTCAGCTAGTTAAGGAAGTTTCAACAAAGACTAACGATGTTGCCGGTGACGGTACAACAACAGCTACTCTACTAGCACAGGCTCTTATCCGTGAAGGTATGAAGAATGTTACTGCAGGTGCAAACCCAATGGTACTAAAGAACGGTATCAAAAAGGCAGTTAACAAGGCAGTTGAAACTCTAAAGAAGAATTCTAAGGTTGTTTCAGGCACAGAAGATATTGCAAGAGTTGCAACAATCTCATCAGCTGACCCACTAATCGGTAAGCTAATTGCTGAAGCAATGGAAAAGGTTTCTACTGACGGTGTTATCACAGTAGAAGAATCAAAGACTGCTGAAACATATTCAGAAGTTGTAGAAGGTATGATGTTTGACAGAGGTTACATTGCACCTTATATGGTAACAGATACAGACAAGATGGTTGCTGAACTTGATGATTGTCTAATTCTTATTACTGATAAGAAGATTTCAACAACTCAGGAAATTCTACCTCTACTAGAACAGATTGTTCAGGCAGGTAAGAAACTTCTAATCATTGCTGAAGATGTTGAAGGTGAAGCACTAACAACTCTAGTTCTTAACAAACTTCGTGGTACATTTACTTGTGTTGCAGTTAAGGCTCCTGGCTTTGGTGACAGAAGAAAAGAAATGTTACAGGATATTGCTATCCTAACAGGTGGTCAGGTTATCACATCAGACCTAGGTCTTGAACTAAAGGATTGTACAATTGATCAGCTAGGTACTGCTCGTCAGGTTAAGGTTGACAAGGAAAACACAATCATTGTTGATGGTGCAGGTGACTCTCAGGCAATCAAGGATAGAGTAAACAACATCCGTTCACAGATTGAAACAACAACATCTGAATTTGATAAAGAAAAGCTACAGGAAAGACTAGCTAAACTAGCCGGTGGTGTTGCAGTTATCAAAGTAGGTGCTGCTACAGAAATCGAAATGAAGGAACAGAAGCTTCGTATTGAAGATGCTCTATCTGCTACAAAGGCTGCTGTTGAAGAAGGTATCGTAGCCGGTGGTGGTACTGCTCTTGTAAACACAATCAGTGCAGTTTCTGAACTTGTTAACGAAACTGAGGGTGACGAACTAACAGGTGTTAAGATTGTTCTTAAGGCTCTTGAAGAACCTGTTCGTCAGATTGCTGCTAATGCCGGTGTTGAAGGCTCAGTTATCCTAAATAATATCCTAGAAAAGAACGAAGTAAACTATGGTTACAACGCTCTAACAGGTGAATATATGGATATGATGAAGAACGGTATTGTTGACCCAACTAAGGTTACTCGTTCAGCTCTACAGAATGCATCATCAGTTGCATCAATGGTTCTAACAACAGAATCACTTGTAAGTGATATTAAAGAACCTGCTGCTCCTGCTCAGCCACAAACGCCTGATATGGGCGGTATGTACTAATACCAAACTTAAAATTTTAAATTTAAAGTCCATCCTTTTGGGTGGACTTTTTTCTTTGTACTTATATACTAATTTTATGCGTATTGTGATAAAATAATCTTAATAACTACCAAAAATAATAACAAAATATTATATTATGACATTTTCTGTAAAATATATGGTATAATTATAAACGCTTTATGAAAGGAGAAGGTTATGAATAAAACAGTTTATGTTATTAAGCTAATAATTTCAATTCTTATTGGTGTAGTAGGTGGATATTTATTGTATAACTTTGCACTAATGGATATGGTTCCTACTATTTTAGGTGATACAATATATATGCTAAGTAGTATATTGACAATGATATTGTCAATGGTAGCTTGTACATTCATTGTGTATTTAATTATGGGACTAAAGGTCCACCCAATTGTATTTAAGGTTGTAGTAGCCTTATACTTTTTGTTCCTATTATTTGTTCTATATGGTCGTAATTCTTCTATAAGAGAAATGAATTTCAACCTAATTGCATCATTACAAGAATTAACCACTGACTCTGAATTGTTATTACAATTTATCCTAAATATAATTGTGCTAATGCCGATTGCATACTTCTTTAAGAATAAGGGTGTAATTTTTACAGAACTTATTTTTCTAGTAATTTCATTCGGTATAGAAATTATGCAGTATATAACTGCAAGAGGTTTCTTTGATACTCTTGATATTGTTTGTTATATGATTGGTATGAATTTAGCATATCTATTCTTTAGATTAACTAAAGTTGATATAGTAAAAAGAAAACAAGCATAAAGAAAAGACCTGATAATTCAGGTCTTTTTTATGTAAATATAAAATTTTAATTAAAATTCACTTCTAACATCTCTCTTAAACAGAGCATCAAGTGCAGGAGTGATTTCTTTATTTTCAAATAGAACTTCATATAGCTGATTAACAATAGGCATTTCAACATCCATTTTCTTAGCTAATTTGTAAATTGCCTTAGTTGTCATAACACCCTCAGCAAGTTTTTCAAACTTTTCACCCTTTATCAGCTGTTCACCATACATTCTGTTGTGACTCCACTTAGAGAACAAAGTAGCCTCATAGTCACCAAGATGACAAAGTCCATATGCACTCATTTCATTACCACCCATAACTTTAATAAGGGTAGCAACCTCTCTAGGTGCTCTGGCCATTAGGCCACCTTTTAGGCTTGTATATCCAAGTCCATCAAGCATACCGGCACAAATGCCGATAACATTCTTTGCAGCAGCACCGATTTCTGTACCGATTAAATCTGTACCTATGTAAAAACGAATAAGCTCACTGTTAAATTCTTTAACCAGCTTTCTCTTAACTTCTTCATCTTCACTGTCAATAACCATACAGTTAGGAATACCTCTTACATAGTCTTGAGGATGTCCCGGACCAACCCAAACTGCAACCTTAGTTTTGTCTTTGTCAATAAACTCACTGACAACTTCACTAAGTCTTTCACCGGTAGTTTCTTCAATACCTTTCATACATAATACAATAGTTTTGCCGGTAAGGTCGTACTTAGCAATATCAGTCATATATTCTCTAAGGTGCTGACAACTAATAGAAATAACAATAACCTCAGCCCTTTCAACTGAATACTTAAGGTCAGAAGAAACCTCAATAGAGTCAGGGTAGGAAAGGTAGTCATTCTTTCTGTTGTTCTTTAGAGCAATAAATTCAGGTGCATTTTCCAGTCCACCGGAAAGTACATCATGACCGATTTTGTCAAGATACCAGGCAATACAACTGCCCCAGCGTCCACATCCAAGTACAGATATTTTCATATATAAACTCCTCGCAAATTTAAAAAATTATAGAAAAACCCCACCTGACCGTAAATGCCTAAATATAACCTGCCTACAAAATGACAGGTGGGTGCACTCCCAACAGCTTTAGGATCCCTAATGAATCATAAGGTCTTCAACACCGCATATGGAGTCCGTGCTCCCTTTTAAAAAGTTGTAGGGTTATTTTCGCATATTCGCAAATCAGGTAGGGGAATAAACTAAATCTTAGATTTCATCCTCGTCATCGAAAAGTTTTTCAAAGTTAGCTTCAAACTTTTCTGCTAAATAATCTAGTAAATCTTCATCGTCAATTTCAGCAAATTCTTCTTCACCGTTATCGTTGATGATAGCTTCCATAATATAGTATTCTCCGGCATCGTTTACACTATCCTCAGGATTTTCATAAAATGGATAAAGTGCATAGTATTCACTATCTTCATGTTCAATAGTGTCCAGAATTTCAAAGCTGTGTTCGTTACCTTCATCATCAATAAGTGTGATAAGATCAGGTGCAAATTCATT
Organism: Ruminococcus sp. LCP21S3_E8; assembly: GCA_052118065.1. Classification (GTDB taxonomy): domain Bacteria; phylum Bacillota; class Clostridia; order Oscillospirales; family Acutalibacteraceae; genus Ruminococcoides. The sequence continues at coordinate 138,029 of JBQKHY010000001.1, forward strand.
GTTCATTTAGCTTCACCTCAATTTCTATACATATATTTTACCCAACTAAGTGCCATAAGTCAAGGAAAAATATGTGTAAAATTTCAAAAAATAATTAAATTTACGAATTAATTATTTTTTATTGATTTAATAGCTTTCTTGATATATAATATAACTTATGTATGTGCATTTTATTCTAGAACGGAGAATTTATTTTGTTAAAAGATTTTGATAAACTCCCTGAGGAGTTCCAATGTCCGGAAGTTAAGAAATATTACGATATATTAAAAAAGAAAAAAACCAGTATTATTCTTAAGAGAATATCCGATATTATTTTGTCAATTATTTTGATTATATTACTTACAATACCAATGCTTGTTATTGCTTTTATTATCAAGATTAGTGCCACCAAAGGCCCTGTATTTTATAAGCAAGAGCGTGTTACTAAGTACGGTAAGCACTTTATGATTTTAAAGTTCAGAACAATGATTGTTGGTTCTGACCAGTGTGGTGAACTTCTCACCAAAGAAGGTGACGAAAGAGTTACCTTAATCGGCAGAGCCTTAAGAAAATATAGACTTGACGAATTACCACAGATTTTCCATGTACTAACAGGTAAAATGACTATTGTGGGTACAAGACCTGAAGTTGTAAAGTATGTTGAACAGTATAAACCTGTGTATTATGCAACACTTCTTTTACCTGCCGGTATTACAAGTTTTGCTTCTATTAAGTATAAAGATGAGAACAAACTCCTTAAAGAAGGAGATGATGTTGATGCAACATATATCAACAAAATTCTTCCTGATAAAATGCGATATAATTTAAAGTATCTTCAAAGATTTAGATTAAGAAGAGATTTTAGCTTAATGCTAAAGACAGTTAAAGAAGTATTTAAACGATAGGGAGGTGGGCAAAATTAGCCTACTGAATAACTCAAGCTATTTTAGAGTAAGTTTTATTTTATGTTTGTTTTTTACAAATGTAGCCTTTCTTCAAATACCGGCTTATGGTTTTTTAGTTATCCTTGCTATTTGGGGAATTTATCTTACTGTTAGAAATATAGTAAAATATAAAGCATATAAAAAAATGGAATTTGGTTTGTGGGCAATGGCTTTTTTAGGTGTTAACCTTATCACTGCCCTTATCCATATTACAGACAATTTCCTAATAAATATGTTGTTCTTTATTTTTGTATCGGTATGTTTCTTTGTTTTTTATGGAGCATATATTGAGGAACATACTAATACAAAGCATGAACTATATACAGTTGCAAGAATTTTTCTATATATGGTAACTATAATGCAAGTAGTAGGCATTGCTTGTCTTGTATTTAATGTTTCTTACCATAATGAATGGATAGACTTGATTGTATATGAAAATAGATTTACAGGTCTTTTCATTAATCCTAACCTTTGTGGTTTTGCATCTGTATTTGTTGTATTTTGTGTGCATATACTAACAATACATAAGTTTGACAGTAAGTATTCTGCTTTACCTGCTACATCAAGAATTTGGCTTTCATCAGGTCTGTTTATCAACATTCTGACTTTATTCTTGTGTGACAGTAATGCAAGTATGGTTTTGTTTCTTGGTTATGTTATTGTATTTGTTGTTACAAAGTTTATCACTTCAAGAGGTGACTATAAGAAGAAACAACTGATACTGAGATTTCTTTCCACATTAGTTGCAGGTGTTGTTATTATTTGTTGCACATATTTCCTAAGAAGTATTTGCCAAATCGGTGTATCAACACTTATTAATTCCAATAGCAATATTATTCTTTCAGACAGTGATGTAGGTTCAAATATTACAACAGTATTACCGGAAAATTCCGATGTTACTTTTGAACATGAAAATTCTAATGTTGATTCAGGTCGATTTACTTTGTGGAATCAAGCAATGACTATTTTCTCCCATCATCCTGTAATGGGTATCGGTAAGGGTAATATCCTTAGCTATAGCTACAAGTATATTGATGGTGGTATGCATTTTGCTAACCTGTACAGTGGTGACTTTGCAAGTATGTTTGCCTCATTTACAACAGATATTCACAATGCATACATAACTATCCTTGTATGTTCAGGTGTAATTGGATTTTTGTTGTTTATGATTTTTGCCTTTAGAAACGGTATATCAATTACAAGGTATTTGTTTAGAAAAGGTAAAGAACTTGAACATGGCATTTTCCCATGTTTATTCAGTTTTATTGTGTCATATCTGGTGTTTGCTTGTTTTGAGAAAGCACTGGTTTTTGATATATCATTTATGGTAATAATTTTCTGGTTTATTTTAGGTCAGATTATGTGCTATAATGTAAGAGAAAAGGAAGAACCACTAAAGGAACTTTCCTTTAAAGAAAGCGTTAGAAAAAACCTATTGTAAAATTTAGCAAAAGGTGATTTTTATGAAGTTCTATTTTTGCAAAGATACTTCAACAGTAAATTCAAGATTTGTAATTTATGATGAACTGGGTCATGTAAAGTACTATGTGCTAAGGGACTATAGCCATTCATATTGGAATCTTGTTATTACAGATATTAGCTTTAACAAGCTATGTACAATTAATTCTGTGCCATTGCCATTTATGAAAGCTTTTACTATTAAGAATAATGAAAGTACCATAAGGCTTGTTTTTAACAAAAATAAGTTTAGACCTATGTGCTATTATTACGGTATCAGTTGGAGAATTTGTGGTGATATTCTTGGCAAAAATTTTGAAATTAGAGATACAGACAACTCAGTTCTCTTAACTCATTACAAGAAATGGGCAGATTTATCAAAAGGTTATGAAATCAATATAACCGATAATGGGAGAGAGGTTTTTCTCCTTGCATCAGTTGTATGTGTTCATTTAATAGAAACAAACGAAAAGAAACAATTAGTAAAAGTGTGAGGTATTATTATGAATAAGTTACTTAAGTTATTATCCGAAAATTCAAAATATACAGCATCAGAACTTGCGTTAATTCTTAGTGAGCCTGAGGACTACATTAAGGCTCAGATTAAGGAATATGAAGAAAAAGGTATCATCAAAGGTTACAAGGCAGTTGTAAACTGGGAAAAGCTAGAAGACAAAGATGTTTCTGCTATTATTGAAGTTAAGGTTGCTCCTGAACCAGAAACAGGCTTTGACAAGATTGCAGAGAAGATTATGGCATTTGATGAAGTTGAAACAGTAAACCTAATTGCAGGTTCATATGACCTTTCTCTAGTTGTTACAGGTAAGACTATGAATGATGTTGCATCATTTGTTAGCAGAAGACTATCACCTTTAGCAAATGTTCTATCATGTCAAACTAACTTTATCTTAAAGAATTACAAAGAGGGTGGCGTTATTATGGCAGAAACTATTGAAGAAGAAGATAAAAGGAGCCTTGTATTATAATGGATTATTCAAAGGTACTCAACAGTAAAATCGTTTCTGTTAAGCCATCAGGTATCAGAAAGTTCTTTGATATTGCTGCTGAGATGGACAATGTTATTTCTCTTTCAGTAGGTGAACCTGACTTTAAGACACCTTGGCATGTTAGAGAAGAAGGTATCTCTTCACTACAAATGGGCAAAACTTGGTATACACCAAACAGAGGTTTGTCTATTTTAAGAGATGAAATTACAAAGTATTATGACCGTAGATTCGGTATTAAATATGAACCACTTTCACAGGTACTTGTTACTGTAGGTGGTAGTGAAGCTATTGATGTAGCAATTCGTTGTTTAGCAGGTCCGGGAGATGAAGTTATCATTCCTCAGCCATCATTTGTTTGTTATGAACCATTGACAGAAATGGCAGGAGCTACTCCTGTACTAATGGACACTAAGGTTGAGAATGAATTTAGAATTGTTCCTGAAGACTTGGAAAAAGCTATCACAGACAAGACAAAGCTACTTATCCTTCCTTATCCTAATAACCCAACCGGTGGTATTATGGAAAAGAAAGACCTTGAAGCAATTGCAGAAGTTATCAAGAAGCATGACTTAATGGTGCTTTCTGATGAAATTTATGCAGAACTTACATATACAAAGGATAAGCATACTTCAATTGCTAATATTGACGGTATGTACGAAAGAACTATTGTAGTTAATGGCTTTAGTAAAACATATGCAATGACAGGTTGGAGACTTGGTTATGCCCTTGGTCCTAAGGAAATTATTGCCCAAATGACTAAGCTACATCAGTTCTGTATTATGAGTGCTCCAACTACTGCACAGTATGCTGCTATTGAAGCTCTTCGTCATGGTGATGATGATATTGAAAGTATGAAAGATGAATACGAAATGCGCAAGCATTTTATTGTTGGTTCATTTGATAAATTGGGACTTGACTGCTTTGAACCAAAGGGTGCTTTCTACTGTTTCCCTTGTATCAAGAGTACAGGACTTTCATCAGAAGAATTCTGCACCAGACTTATTAAAGAAAAGCATGTTGCAGTTGTTCCCGGTAATGCTTTCGGTGAATGTGGTGAGGGCTTTATCAGAGTTTCTTACTGTAATAGCCTAAAGAACATTGCTGAGGCTATGAGAAGAATTGAAGAATTCCTAGTGGAGTTAAAAGATGGAAATAAAGGTTAATGCACCGGCAAAAGTAAATCTTGCAGTTGATGTACTCGGTAGAAGACCTGACGGTTATCATTCTGTCAGTTTGGTGTTACAGGCAATATCTCTAAGTGATACAATAACTATCACTACAACAGATACTAAAGAAATTACAGTTACTTGTAATGACAGTAATGTGCCAACTGACAAGACAAATATTGTGTATAAATCAGCAGAAAGATTTTTCAGATATACTAAGGTTGAGAATGAAGGTATCAATATTGACATTCACAAGGTTGTACCTTCACAAGCAGGTCTTGGTGGTGGTAGTTCAGATGGTGCTGCAACAATAATGGGACTTAATAAGCTATATAACACCAGACTAAAGGATAAAGATATGGAGGAAATTTGTTCTTATATTGGAGCAGATGTGCCATTCTTTATTAATGGTGGTACTCAACTTGCTACTGGTATCGGTACAGATATGGAGAAACTTCATTCTATGCCTGAATGTACAATAGTAATTTGTAAACCTGATGTAAATGTATCTACCAAAGAAGCCTATGATGCTATAGATGCACAACCACCTAAACAGTTTAAGTATTCAGATGAACTTATTAAGGGTATTTATATGCGTAGCCTAAATTCAGTTTGTACTTCAATGTACAACGACTTTGATGTTTTTCTTGATATTAAAGAAGTTAACGATATTAAGAAATTAATGTATAATCTAAAGGCTAACGGTGCTTGTATGAGTGGTTCAGGCTCAGCTGTTTTTGGTGTGTTTAAAAAAGAAAAGAATGCTATTAAGTGCGTAGAAAAGTTAAAAGAAACCTACCCACAAACATTCCTATGCAAACCAATCAAAATCGGTTGCTCAATTATAACTGAATAAAAATTATAAACCTGTCCATATTCTAATTGAAGGGCAGGTTTTGTATTATGAAAATATTATTAAAATCATTATCATTAGGTTTAATCTTAACGGTAATTTTTTCTTTAATTCCTTTTACTGCACAATGTAAGTCACTGGAGAAAGATATTTTTAGGTTACATATCCTAGCAAATTCCGACTCAGAAAGTGACCAAGAACTAAAGCTAAAGGTTAGAGATAAGGTTCTTTCCTATACAGAAGATTTGTACAAAGATTGTGAAACTAAGGAAGATACTGTAAAGGTGACAGAAAATAACCTTGTAAATATCCTAAATGTAGCACAGAAAGAAGTGTATAACTTAGGTTACAATTACAAGGTAAAAGGTGAAATCACTAATATGTATTTCAATACAAGACAGTATGGAAAATTTACTGTACCATCAGGTTTTTATGATGCATTGCGTATAACTATCGGTAAGGGGAAAGGTCACAATTGGTGGTGTGTAATGTATCCATCTTTCTGTTTAGGTGAAAGCAGTGATTTGGAAAATTCCAACTTAACAGATAATGAGAAAAAACTTATATCTGATGATGATAATTATAAAATAAAATTCCAAGTAGTTGAATGGTTTGAAAAGTTCAAATCATTTTTTTGTAAATAAGTTGACAATAAAAATAGATTAAGTCCTATTTTTGGTACATGAATTTTGTTAAAATATTTATGGTGATGAAAATGCTAAATTTTATTAAAGGCGAAAGTGGTTCAGGCAAAACCACTTATATAACAAATCTTCTTGCCAATATGGTGAAAAACGGTGAAAAAAATATTCTTTACATTGTACCTGATCAAAGTTCCTTTGATACCCAGAGAACTTTCCTTGATTTATTAGGTCCAAAGGACTCTCTTAATATAAATGTACAAGGCTTTACAGGTCTGTGTGATTATATATTTTCAGTAAACGGTTCAAGTGGCAAAATCCCACTTGATGATGGTGGTAAGTCAATTATTATGTCATTGGCAATTGATGAATGTCAGGACAACTTGCCACTGTTTTCTCATACGAAAAATAAAAATGAACTTATTAATCTTATGCTTTCAGCAGTCAGTGAGTACAAAACTTGCAATATTACCAGTGAAAAAATCCTTGATACTGCAAGTGAAATTGAGGATGAAACTCTTAGAACAAAGCTAAAAGAAACTTGCCTAATTCGTGATACATTTGATGCACTGGTAAGTCAAAGTTATGTTGATCCTGATGACTATATTACTATAGGCTATAATTCTTTATTAGAAAATAATATTTTTAAAGACTACATAATTGCACTAGACTCTTTTAGTGGTTTTACTAATGTGGAACTTGAATTTCTATCAAAGTTAATGGTTGATGCTAAAGAATTTTATATAACCGTTAATACCGATTCAACTAACAACAATGAATTGTTTTTTACTACAGAAAGAACAGTAAATCAGCTAAAAAAGATTGCAAGAGATAATGATGTGAAAATTGCCTCGCCAATAGTTTTAGCAGATAATCATAGGTTTGAAACAAGTGAGCTTATCCCAATTCTAAAGAATGTTTATAGAATTGAAAAGACTTCACTTGACCAAGGGACTAATAACATTATCCTATATGAAAGCAAAAATAAATACACAGAATGTGATTTTGTAGCTAGAAATATTAGAGAATTGATTATTGAAAATGACTATACATATCAGGATATTGCAGTTATTTACAGACAAGACAATTCCTATGATGGCATTATTGACAGTGTGTTTGATAAATATAACATTCCTTACTTTATGGATAAAGAGGAAGATATTTTCACAAAACCACTGATTAAATTAGTTTCTTCAATATTAGAAACAATCAACAATTCTTATCAAAGGGAAAATGTACTAAATATTCTAAAGTCAGGATTAATGCCATTTACTTCAGAAGAAATTTCTTTATTCGAAAATTATATACTAATGTGGGATATTAAGGGCAGTAATTTTAAGAATGACTTTGTAGATAATCCACAAGGTTTAGTGTCTGAATTTAGTGATGATGACAGAGAAAATCTTGAAATTATCAATAAAGTAAGACAAGGTGTTATCAGCCCTTTAGTCGATTTTCAGTTAAAATCTAAGGATACTGATGCCACAACTATAACTAAGAATTTGTACAACCTACTTCTAAATTACAACATTCCGGAAAGTATAGTTTCAATGTGTGAAACTTTAGAAGAAACCGGAAACTTGCCTTTGTCAGAAGAACAAAGAAGATTATGGGAAATCCTAATGAATATCCTTGATAAAATGATTAACCTACTTTCTGACAAAAAACTTTCTTTAAAAGAATATACAGACCTACTAATGCTACAATTCAACAACAGTACAATTGCATTTATCCCAAAGGCAATGGATGAAGTTGTTGTTTCAGGTGTAGAGAGAGTTCGTATGCCACAGAAAAAGGCAGTTTTCGTAATAGGTTGTAACGAAGGTATTTTCCCACAAGTACCATCAGCTAACGGTGTATTTACAGATAGTGAAAGAAAGATTTTGCTTGAAAAAGGTATGGAAGTCAATGACTCAGTAGATGAACTTAATTATAAGGAAATGTATCTTGCTTACTATGCATTAACTTTACCATCACATAAATTATTTGTTAGCTACTCAACAAGTAACTTACAAGGTGAACTGTTAACACCATCCTCATTAGTAAGAGAAGTTAAAGAGATTTATCCAAAGGTAACTACCCTTAGTGATTATTCTCTAACTGCCGATGATATGTTGTGGAGTAAGAATTCAGCTTTTCAGTTTGTAGCAAATAACATTAAGTCCAACAGTATTACAGAAAAGACTTTGGAAAATTATTTTTCTCAAGAAGAAAATTACAAAGAAAAAATTGCTACAATTAAAGATACTTTACAGGACAATCCTATCGAAATTAAAGATGAAAATATTGCAGAAAAATTATTTGGCAAGGATTTATTCCTTTCAGCATCTCAGGTAGAAACATATCACCTGTGTAAGTTCAAATATTTCTGTCAATATGGTCTAAAGGCTGAAGAAAGAAAAAAGGCTGAAATAGATTCTTTACAGTACGGTACTTTAACCCACTATTTACTGGAAAGATTTTTGAGAGATTATAAGAAAACTGATTTTGCATCATTAAGTAATGATGATATAGAAAAGATTGTTTCTCAGTATCTAAATGACTATGCAGTAGAAGAATTAGGTGGAATAGATAACAAACCGGCAAGGTTTAAGTATCTGTTTTATAGAATTAAGGACAATGCAATTAAGCTACTGATTCATATTATAAAGGAACTTTCTCAAAGTGAATTTGTACCAACTGCATTTGAACTAAATGTAGGTAAGGATATACCTGCCTATAAACTAACCCTTGATGATGGCTCTTCACTTTCTGTCAGAGGTTCAGTAGATAGAGTAGATGTAATGGATAAAAACGGTGAAAAGTATATAAGAGTAATTGACTACAAAACCGGTTCAAAAACCTTTAAAATCGGTGACATTATGTATGGTCTTAACTTGCAAATGCTTATTTATCTTTCAGCTATTGAGACAAACGGTAAGGATTATTTTGGTGATAATATTGTACCTTGTGGTGTACTTTATCAACCGGCAAAGGCTAAGTTTGTTTCCACAGATGACAAGAATAATTCAGAAAAAAATCTTAATGAATTTGATAAGAATTTGCGTATGAATGGTATTATTCTAGATAATGACTCAGTAATTATTGGTATGGATAGTACAAATAAAGCTAAGTATATACCGGTGAAAAAGGCTACAAATGGTAAGAAAACAGGACGAGATTATCTTTATGAACTTTCAGAGATTGGTAAGATTTTTAGAAACATTGATAATACCTTAATTGAAATGGCAAAGACACTTCATAAGGGAAATATTGAGTATAATCCAACCAAGGATTTTACTTCTGCAACTGATAATTATGATGCTTGTAAATACTGTCCTTACCTTTCAATTTGTGGATATGAGGACGGTAAAAATTGCAGAAATATTGCAAAGTTATCCAGAAAAGAAGTAATGGAAATGCTACAAGAGGAGGAAGAAGAAAATGCCTAATTGGACACAAAATCAGCAAAATGCCATAAATTCAACTAAAGGTTCTATTCTTGTTTCTGCCTCAGCAGGTTCAGGTAAAACAGCAGTACTTGTTGAAAGAGTAATCAGCAGAATTACCGACAAAAAGAACCCAACACCGGCAGACAGAATGTTAGTTGTTACCTACACAAAAGCAGCAGCTGCCGAAATGAAAGAAAGAATCATAGCAAGACTTTATGATTTAATTAAAGAGAACCCATATGACTCCCATTTGCGTTATCAGCAACTAAAGCTACAGAATGCCCATATCTCAACAATCCATTCATTTTGTAGTCAGTTAGTAAGGGAAAATTTCTATAGTCTGGGTGTTAGCAAAGACTTTAGAATTGCCGATGATGGGGAACTATCTGTACTGAAGAATGACGCTATTGACGATGTTTTTAACACTCTTTATTCTAAAGAAAATAATTCATCATTCCTAAATATTGTAGAGGCTTTTTCTGACAATAAGGACGATAAAGCACTAAAGCAAGTTGTGTTTAAGTTATATGAATTTTTGCGTTCACATCCTTTTCCACATACATGGCTTGATGAAAAACTTTCTTACTACAATAGCAATATTGATATTTCCACCTCAATATGGGCAGAAATTATTTTTCAGTATTCTTATCAAGCACTTGCTTATGGAATTTCTTTAGTTGAAAGCAACCTTGAGCTTTCTGCAACTGATGAAAAGCTACAGTCAGCTTTAGCAAATATGCTTGCAGAAGACAAAATGAAATTAACCGGAATTATGTCAGCTATTGAGGATAGAAACTGGGATGATGCCTATAAATTAGTTTCAGAATGTTCCTTTGGCAGATTTCCAAGTATTAAAGGCTACAATGATAACCCAACTAAAGAAAAAATCACTAATAATCGAGATAGTTACAAGAAGATAGTTTCTGATTTGTCAAAGTATTTTATCTACGATGAAGAAAGTTGTAAGGCTGATTTAGATTTACTGAAACCTGTAGTAGAAGAAATGTTCAATACAGTTCTACTGTTTGACCATAAATTCCAAGAACTTAAGAAACTAAAGAACATTCTTGATTACAGTGACCTTGAACATTATACTCTTAAATTACTTGTAAAAGAGAAAGACGGGAAGGTAGTGCTAACAGAAATGGCACATAAAATTGCTTCTCAGTTTGACGAAGTAATGGTTGATGAATACCAAGATGCAAATGAAGTTCAGGATATTATCTTTAAAGCAGTATCAAATGAAGAAGAGGACTTGTTTGTTGTAGGTGATGTAAAGCAAAGTATCTATTCTTTTAGACAAGCTATGCCAAAAATCTTTATTGACAGAAAAGAGAAATATCCTCTTTATGTAGCAGAAAAGGACAACTACCCGGGTAGAATAGTTCTTGAAAAGAATTTTAGATCAAGAAAAGAAATCACAGACTCAGTTAATTTTGTTTTTGACTCAATAATGTCAAAAGAATGTGGTGATATTGAATATAATGAGGAAGAAACTTTAGTTTGTGGTGCAACTTATAATGATACTGATGAAACCAAAGTTTCTCTAAATCTAATTGATATGGATTATGAAGAAGAAACCGACAAGTGTATTGTAGAGGCTGACTTTATAGCAAAAGAAATTTTCCGTATCAAAGCTGAGAGGAATGTTTACGATAAAGGAGAGTTAAGACCTGCTAATGACGGTGACTTTGCAATCCTACTTAGAAGTGCAAATAAATATGCCCATATCTATGTTAATAGACTGAAAATGTGGGGTATTCAAGCTACTTCAACAGTTAGCGAAAGTTTTCTGCAAAATCGTGAAATTGTTATTATAACAAATCTACTTAGAATTATTGATAACCCATTACAGGATATTCCTTTGCTTTCTGTAATGGCAAGTCCTTTGTATGGCTTTACAGGTGATGAATTAGCCCTAATGCGTACAGAAGACAGGAAGAAAAGAGTGTATAATTCCCTTGTTGCCTTTGCAGAAAATGGCAGTGAAAAGGCAAAGAGATTGCTTGAAGATTTAGACAGATTCCGTACATATGCAGTAACAATGCCTGTACATACTTTACTTGACAGAATTTTTGAAGAAACCTTCTATACTTCAATTTTTGATGGTGTATCTGAAACAGATGTGCCATACAACAATATTCTTCTATTTAAAGAATATGCAACAGATTATGAGTCAAGTGGTTATAAGGGACTTTCAGCATTTGTAACTTATATTGATAACCTTGTTAAGCAAGAAAGTGATTTAAATGCAAGTAAGTCCGGTGAAGACAGTAATTTAAATGCAGTAAAGATTATGAGTATCCATGGTAGTAAAGGCTTGGAATTCCCATTTGTATTCTTAGCAAATACTACAAGAAAGTTTGTCAGCGACTCTAACGACAATGTACTTATTCATAAGGATTTAGGTTTTTCTCTAAAAGCTAAAGATTATGAAAATTCAATCCGATACAACACCTTGCCAAAGGTTGCAACATCAATTGAAATTAAGAACAGCGAAAAGTCTGAGGAGTTAAGAGTACTTTATGTTGCCCTAACAAGAGCAAGAGAAGAACTTCATATGATTTGCACAGATAAGAATATGGCAAACTATATTAACAAGATGGGTGCATATATTTCAAATACTGAGAAAATTTCACCTTATGCAGTTTCATCTGCTAATAAAATTTCTGATTGGTTAATTATGTGTGGACTTATCCAAACAGATGGCAGTGAACTTAGAAAAATTGCAGATATTAACCATTTCTCTAAATTCAAACCTTGCCCTAAGTGGGATATTAAATATATTAAAGGTGTGAATAGTGAGGAAAAAGTTCAGGAAGAATGTGACACTACTACTACCCAAGATACAGAAGTAACCGATGATTATATTGATACCATTATTAAAGAAAGACTTGAGTATAAGTACAAGAATGACGGTATCAATGCTATCCCAACAAAAGTTGCAGTATCTGATATTAGTCATAATATTTCTAAGGAAAGATTTAAGAAAGTCCTTGCACGACCTGACTTTATGTCAGAAAAGTCAATGACACCAACTGAAAGAGGTACAGCAGTACATTCAGCTTTACAGTATATTGACTTTAAAAATGCAAGGAATGACTTTGATGGTGAAATAGAAAGATTAGTCTCTAAAGGCTTTATCACTAAAAGACAAGGTGAAGTACTTGACCGTAATAAACTACTAAACCTTGTAAATTCACCTTTAACAGATAGAATTGTAAATTCCGAAAAAGTATATCGTGAGTTTAAGTTCTATACAAAAATCTTAGCAAAAGATGCATTAGAAAATGTACCTGATAATTTCTCTGAACAAAAAATTATCCTACAAGGTGCAGTTGACTTAGCATTTGTAGAAGATAATTCACTGGTAATTGTTGACTACAAAACCGATAGAATTAAGGATGTTTCAGAACTAAAGGAACTGTATTCTCAGCAACTTTTACTTTACAAAAACGCTATGGAACAGTGTACTCCATACAAAGTTTCTAAATGCATAATCTATTCAATCACCTTAGGTGAATTTGTAGAGGTGTAGGTGATTTTATGAGCAAAATTCTTATTTTAGTAGGTAGCGTTAGGAAAAATGGCAATACAGAACTTTTAGCAAATGCCTTTAAACAAGGTGCAGAAAAGCATAATTCTGTGGAAATTATTTCAGTAGCAGACTACAAAATTAATCCTTGTGTAGGTTGCGAATATTGCCAAAATAGTGAGGGTAATGTTTGTGTACAAAATGATGATATGAGAATTATCTATGAAAAGCTGAAAGAATGTGACACATTGGTTATTGCATCACCGGTGTATTTTTACGGAATTTCTGCCCAACTAAAGGCATTAATCGACAGACTACACACACCAATGAGAAATACTTTTTCTGTTAAGAATATGGCTTTGCTACTTGTTGCCGGTGCATCACTGCCACAAGTTTTTGACTCAATCCTAGTTCAGTATAACCTTGTGCTTAGTTACTTTAAACTTAATGACTTAGGCAAGGTTCTAGTAACAGATGTTAGACAGAAAGGTGCTATCAAAGATAATAAATCCCTACTTGATGCCTATAACTTAGGTCTGTTAATAAAGTGATTTTGTATTGATTTAATCATAAATTATAATAGTTAACCACAGATTACAGTAGTTTGTAAACAAAAAGCTCCCAATTGGGAGCTTTTTTCATTCTGTTATAAATCAGTTTCTTAATTAAATTTTGTGTTAAGTTAAGTTAGATAAATTTGGGTTTGTGGTGCTAGAACTTGCCTTGTTATGTGGTAGATATTTAGAATTAGTAGAAACCATCCAGCCTTCCTTGTGTAAAGGAAGGGGGACCACGAAGTGGTGGAAGGATTGTTTTGGTAGGCACTTTAGATTATATAAGATTTATTCGATATATGATGTAGGGAACGAACAATGTTCGTTCCGTTATTTATAGATAACTTTTATCTAATCGTACACATTTTATCTAGAGAACACTAACTACTAAACAATCCCTCCGTCAGCTATCGCTGACATTTCCCTTTACACAAGGGTGACTAGCGAATATGTACAAATTTAGGGTAACTACATAGGATAAAATTACAACAAAATTTTGGCTTACAGGTTTAGGGGCTTCACTACAAAAGTTTTTTACAAAAAACTTTTGCATAAGTTCACATTAGCAAATCAAACTTCGCCTATGGCTCGTTTTCTTTGATGTTCACTTAATTGTTCGCCCGTTAAAAAGTGTGATACCTATGGGATTATTGTCCTGTTTACAGACTATAAATTTTAAATATCTATATAGGACATAATGCCTTTATTTAGGATAGTTTGTAACGGGACATCAATGATGTCCCCTACAACTGTATCTCATAATGTTCATTGTATTTTATAGTTAGAAATAAAGGAAAGTTTCATCTATGATGATATTTTAAACAAGTTTAAAATATCAACCACTCCTTCAGTCATTCTTTAAAAGGTGAATTGCTTTGCAATTCACGAATGACAGCTCCCTCAGCGAGGGAGCCTTTGTCTTTACCATAATTTATACTAATTTATAAAGTCTGTACTATTTAAAAATTGCGTACTTATTTTAGATTTGTACAAACTATTTTGCCTCCCTCGCTGAGGGAGGTGGCTTTGCGTATGCAAAGACGGAAGGAGTGATTGGAATTGTAAATTTATTTACAATTCCATATTAGCTGAAACTATCAAATAGCACTACAACCCCAAATTTATATTGCCGATTTTTAATTTACAACAAAAATAAAAATCACCTATTCAACTTTTCAATAATCTTTTCAGCACATTTAATACCGTCAACACCGGCAGAAACAATACCACCGGCATAACCTGCACCTTCACCACAAGGATAAAGTCCCTCAACACTAACACTTTCAAGGCTTTCTCTATCACGAAGAATTCTGATAGGTGATGAACTTCTTGACTCAACACCGGTTAATAATGCATCATTATCAGCAAAGCCTTTAAGCCTTTTATCCATTTGTATAATACCACTTCTCATAGAATTAGTGATAAATTCCGGTAACACATCATCCATTTTACAGAACTTTGTACCGATTTTATATGATGGCAACACCTCACCAAAGCTGTCACTAACTTTATTGTTGAGAAAGTCCCCAACCTTTTGTACAGGTGCTTTGTAGTCACTGCCACCAACTAAAAATGCCTTTCTCTCAATTTCTTCTTGAAAGTACATTCCTGACAGTACATCATCACCAAAGTCATTAGGATTGACCCCAACAAGTAGGGCAGAGTTAGAATTCACTTCATCTCTTGCATAATAACTCATACCGTTAGTAACAACAGTTTCTTCTGTACTTTGAGCCGGTACAACCAAACCACCGGGACACATACAAAATGTATAAACACCTCTGCCGTTTTCAAGGTGACTGTTTAGCTTATATACTGATGGTGTCAGTTTTTTGCATTTTGCAAATTCACCATATTGTGCAATGTCAATTTTTTCTTGTAAATGTTCAATTCTTGCACCTACTGCAAAGGGCTTTGCCTCAATAGAAAGGTTCATATCCCTAATCATTCTAAAAGTATCTCTAGCTGAATGACCTATTGCAAGAATAATATTGTCACAAAAAATCTCTTTTTCCTGACCATCACTTGTAGCAATAATTGACTTAACTTTGTTGTCTTTAAGATTAATTCTATTTAAGCAAGTGCCAAATAAAACAGTGCCACCAAGTGACTTAATTTCTTCTCTAATGTTTTTAATAGTAGGCTTTAACTTGTCAGTACCAATGTGAGGTTTAGCATTGTACATAATGTCTTTAGGTGCACCATGACTGACAAATTCTTCAAATAACTTTCTAACTCTCTTGTCCTTAGTACCGGTAGTTAACTTACCGTCAGAAAAAGCACCTGCACCACCTTCACCAAATTGAACATTAGAATTAGTGTTTAACTTGCCACCATTCCAAAATGTATCAACATCACTTGTCCTAGTGTCAATGTCCATACCTCTTTCAATGAGAGTTACTTTAGCACCTGACCTTGCAAGTATTAAACTTGCAAATAATCCGGCAGGTCCTGCTCCAACAACAACTGTGTTGCTACTGTTATTTTTGCAAATAGGTTGTTCATATTTGTAGATTTTACTTTCAGAAACCTTTTTGCTTTTTGTTCTCTTTAGTGTGGAATTTTCATTCTTAACCTTAACATCAACAGTAGCCAAGAAGTGAACATCACTTTTCTTTCTGGCATCAATAGATAACTTGAAAAGTTCATAGCTAACTATTTCATCTTTTTTGCAGTTAAGTTCCTTAACTATTTTCTTAATTAGTTCATCTTCCTTGTAATTAGGAGATAGTCGTAAATTATTTATTCTTATCATTCTAAAGCACCGGCTTTCATTCCTGAGGCAAAAGCAAATTGTAAATTGTATCCACCACAAATGCCATCAATGTCAATAATCTCACCACAAAAATATAGGTTAGGAATATATAGACTTTCCAGAGTATTAGTGTTGATTTCTTTACCTGATACACCACCACAAGTAACCTGACTTTTTGAGTAGTCATTTTTACCGGTAGTAACAAAGTCAAATTCATTTATAAGTCTTGCAAGATTTTCAATTTCTTTTTTAGAAATATCATTGCACTTTCTGTTAAAGGAACCCATTTTTCCAACCTTTAATAATGCAACAGAAAGTTTATTGTTAAACATACCAAGGAAAAAGTCCTCAATACTGTTGTCCTTAAATAAAGTTCTTCTTTCCTTTAAAATGTCAATAATTTCATTTTTACTGTAATCAGGCATTAAGGAAACTCTTACTGTATCATAGTCAAGATAACTAAGATTAAATGCACAAATACCGGAAATACTTTCACCAGTAAACTGAATTTCACCACTGTCACTTTTAACTACTTTACCTTTTTTCATAACAGATACTTTGCCATCAGCTCTAACACCTTTAATAGTTTTTAGAATATCAGACTTAACATTAATAGGGCAAAGTGCAGGTTTTAGCTTGGTAATAGTGTGGCCTAAGTTTTCTACAAGTGAATACATACTACCGTCACTACCAAGGTTAGGACTGCTTTTGCCACCTGTAGCAATAATTAATTTGTCACAACTGAATTTATATAGATTAGTCTTAATTTCAAAAGTCTCACCAACTGAAATGTTAGTTACCCTACAGTCTGTATAAACCTCAATATCATCTTGATAAAGTCTGTTTCTTAGAATATCAAGCACTGCTGAGGCTTGTTTACATTTAGGATAAACTCTGCCACAATTATCTGCAAAGGTATATAAACCCATACTGTTAAAATAATTTACTATATATTTAGGAGAATATTCAGAAAATAAATTTTTAATCCCATAGCTAAAGCTACCGTGATAATCTTTAATTTTAGCACCTATATTTGTCATATTGCATTTACCGTTACCTGTAGCTAAAATTTTCTTGCCGATTCTACTTTCCTTTTCAATAATGGCAACATTTTCGTATTGCTTTTTAGCTTCAATAGCTGCTACAATACCTGATGCACCACCACCGATTATTACAACATCATACTTCATATATTTCCTCATAAAAAACAATAGTGGGATTGCTCCCACTATCTAAAATTTTAATATAATTTTATTTTGCCTTTTTCTTCTTTAGAATATGTCTTACAACAAAGATACCAATTACTACTGCAACAATACCACAAAGAGCAGCTACAACAACACTTGATGGAATGTTAAATGTTGTTACAATCCAAGGAATACCGTAAGTGATAATTGTCATAATAGTTGCTGACATACATAGTCCCAAAATAGTAGCAATAAATGTTTGCTTTAAACTAAAGTTAAATAAACCAGCTACAAGACCACCTGTCCAAGCACCTGTTACAGGAAGTGGAATACCGATAAATACTGTAAGACCGAAGGTTTTGTACTTCATAATTTTTGGAGCACTTGTGTTTGCTTTATTCTCTAAGAAGTCAACAAACTTAACAACAGGACTTAACTTAGTTTTTCTCAAGAACTTTAGTAGCTTTTCAATAAACAGTACTACGAATGGGATTGGTAAGAAGTTACCAACAATACAAATTGGCAATGCTTGCCATAGTGGTACTTTACATAGAGCAGCAGCAATCAGTCCACCACGAAGTTCCAAAATAGGAAACAATGATACTAAGAAACAGAACAACTGTCCGTTCATATGTAGCGTATCGTTTAACATATTAATAAATGATTCCATAACATTCTCCTATCGGTCATTATTACTAAAATATTATATATTAATTTATTCAATTTATCAATAGATTTCGTTGACTTTCTTGTTAAATCTTTGTAAAATAATAGTGTATTGTGAAGGAGTGTGCTATGAAATCTTTACATATGAGCAAAAAAGATAAATTAAAAGCAATTATACTCATAATTTTGACTTTATGTGTTGTTGCTTTTATTTTTATGCATTCATTAACCCCGGCAACTCTCAGTGCTGAGGAGTCAGGTGCAGTTACTGACTGGCTAACTAATTTAATACCTTTTCAGTTAACAGACCATATTGTTAGAAAAATGGCACACTTTACGGAATATTCAGTTCTTGGTTTTGTAACATCTTTTACTGTTTATTCTTTTTTCAAGAAACCAACCGGTGGAATTTTCATAAAATTGTTTGTTACTCTTTTTACAGCAGTAATTGACGAAACAATACAACTTAATGTACCCGGTAGAAGTGGACAAGTAACAGATGTGCTACTTGATTTTTCAGGTGCAGTTACGGGTATAATAGTATCCACCTTGTTGATTTTGATTTACTTACTATATAAAAAAAGAAAGGAAATGAAAAATGGAAGGAACTAAACAAAATAAGATGGGTACTGCCCCAATGTTTAGACTTATTTTAGGTATGAGTTTACCTGCTATGTTTAGTATGCTTATTCAGGCACTATACAACATTGTTGATAGTATGTTTGTTAGTAACTATAGCAATAGCATTTTAACCGGTAATGACTCACTACTTTCTGTTAATATTGCTTATCCATTACAGATGATTCTTATTTCTGTAGCAGTTGGTTCAGGTGTTGGTGTTAACTCACTAATCGCCAGAAGACTTGGTGCAAGATATCAAGAACAGGCTGACTCAGCAGCTACTCATGGATTTTTCTTAACATTTATTGACTGGTTTATATTTGTTCTTATTGGTATATTTGTAGCAAAACCATTTATCTCACTATATACAAATGACCAAGCTATTATGGATGCCAGTGTAGCCTATATCAGAATTGTACTTATCGGTTCATTAGGTTCAAATATCACTTGTATGCTTGAAAAGATATTGCAGTCAACAGGTAATATGATAATGCCAATGCTTAGTCAGTTAACAGGTGCAGTTATTAATATTGTCCTTGACCCAATCTTTATTTACACATTTGACTTAGGTGTAGCCGGTGCTGCTATTGCAACAATTATTGCTCAGCATATTAGTGCAGTACTTTGCTTATTCTTCCTATTTGGCAAGAAACAACTTGTAAAAATCCATGTTAAAGGATTTAGATTTAAGGCAGAAACAGTAAAGAACATTTATGTAGTTGCTTTACCTGCAATGGTTATGCAGGCTATCGGTTCATTTATGGTTATGGGTATTAACTTCATTATCTCATTAGCTAATGACACAGTAGCAGCTAAGAATGCAGCAACAAATGTATTTGGTGTTTACTTCAAACTTCAGTCATTTGTATTTATGCCTGTATTTGGTTTAAACCAAGGTTCAACACCTATTATCGGTTTTAACTACGGTGCTAGAGATAAAAAGAGAATGTACAGTGCTATTAAGTGGGCTATTCTCTTTGCAGTAATTATTATGACTGCCGGATTTATTGTATTCCAAATTATCCCTGATGTACTTCTAGGTCTATTTAACCCAACAGAAGAAATGCTTGATATTGGTACAATAGCCTTAAGAATTATCTCTCTATGCTTTATTCCTGCTGCAATCGGTATTGTATTCTCAGGTGTGTTCCAGGCAGTAGGTAAGGGTGTTAGAAGTCTTATTATGTCACTACTTCGTCAGCTATGTCTAATTGTTCCTATTGCTTACTTCCTATCAAGTATCAGCCTAAAGGATATGTGGTATGCTTTCCCTCTGGCTGAAATCGGTTCACTTATTGTTGGTATTATCTTCTTTATCACTCTTGTTAAGGGTGACTTTAAAAGACTTGACCACAAGGAATAATTAACCTTTTACTGCATATATTTTAGTGGTGATAATATGCAGTACGATAGAAATGATGAAATTACTTATGACAAAGAATTCTTAGAAACCACTAACAGAGAATATTATAATCCCGAGGACTACAAGAATAATGACGAATTTTGTAGTGAAGAAAAAGTTTTTTCCGAAAAAAAGAAAAAACCACTGCCAACTGTTATTTTGTGTCAGCTGATTATATGTATTCTTCTTGGCATTTTCCTTTATTGTTCAAGAACTTATGCACCTGACCTTTTCAGCGATATTATGAACAGCGTCAGTGATATGATTAACGATTCATTGGTTGTTGACGGTAATAACCTTAATGATTATTTTGTAAATAATGGTTAAAAGGTTTTTAAGTGTTGAAATTTCTTTTCAATTTTATTATTTTGCTTTACTTACTATAGTCCTTATATTTGATAAAAGTGGTGGGATTTTCTGTTGCTTTTTATCTTCATTCTTTCATGAGATAGGACATCTTCTTGCCATTTTAGTTTTAAAGCAAAAGGTAGACAGAATAGAATTTTCATTATTTGATATAAAGATAAAGTCCAACTATTATGTTAGCTTTTATAAAGAACTTATCATCACCCTTAGTGGTGTAGCCTTTAACTTTATATTATTTTTATTCTTTATAAGAACAATAAAGATATTTGCCATTTCAAACTTATTTATAGGAATTTTCAACTTATTGCCTGTTTCCACATTAGATGGGGGACAGGCAATAAATATTATATTAAATAAGTTTATTTCTGAAGAAAAATCTGTTATAATCTTAAATATACTTACAGTGATTTTTGCAATACCTATTTTCACTTTAGGTATAATAGTATTATTTAACACAGGATATAATTTTTCTTTCTTACTTTTAGGTGTTTATTTGTTTCTGACACCTATCTACAACAGAAAGGCTATTTCAAGAGGTAACTATGATTAACAAGGAAGTAGAAAAATATTTATTAAAAGTTCAGAAACCGGCAAAGTATGTTGGTGGTGAACTTAATGCAGTTGTAAAGAATAAGGAAGATGTAGATGTACGATTTGCATTTTGTTTTCCTGATACTTACGAAGTAGGTATGTCCCATTTAGGAATGAAAATTCTTTACAGTCAGTTTAACAGCGTGCCATATATTTGGTGTGAAAGAGTTTTTGCACCATGGATTGATATGGAAGAAATTTTAACAGAACATAACATTCCACTATACGCACTTGAAAGTGGTGACCCACTATCAGACTTTGACTTTATCGGTTTTACTTTGCAGTATGAACTATCATTTACAAATGTTCTTAATATGCTAAAGCTAGGCAATATTCCTATTTGTTCAAAAGACAGAATGGATTTAGGTCTAAAGAATATTGTAGTAGCAGGTGGCCCATGTGCTTGTAATCCGGAACCAATAGCAGATTTTATAGATATTTTCTTTATCGGTGAAGGTGAAGAAGTTGATATGGAGGTTATGGAGCTTTACCGTCAATGCAGAGATGAAAATGTTTCAAGAGAAGAATTCTTAATCAGAGCTTCCAAGATAAAGGGTTGTTATGTGCCATCCCTTTATGATGTAACTTACAATGAAGACGGCACAGTAAAAGCAGTAACACCAACTCATGGTGCACCTAAGAAAATTGAAAAAAGATTAATGATGAATATGGATGAAAGTTATTATCCTGATAACTTTGTTGTGCCAAATACAGAGATTGTCCACGATAGAGCAATGCAAGAAATTTTCAGAGGTTGTATTCGTGGATGTAGATTTTGTCAAGCAGGTTTCCTTTATAGACCTGTTAGAGAAAAGTCACCTGAAACTATCAACAAACAATGCCATGACCTATGTAACAACACAGGTTATGATGAAGTTTCACTTTCATCTTTAAGTTCAAGTGACTATACTCAGATTGTGCCACTATTAACAGAATTAAATAAATGGTCAGTTGATGAACAGGTTAGTATCTCATTACCATCATTAAGAGTTGATGGTTTTACCGATGATATTATGTCAAAGATTAAGACAGTTCGTAAAAGTGGTTTAACCTTTGCACCGGAAGCCGGTTCACAAAGATTAAGAGATGCAATCAACAAAAATGTAAAAGAAGATGAACTGTTAAATACTTGCAGAACTGCTTTTTCAGGTGGTTGGACAAGAGTAAAACTATACTTTATGATTGGCTTACCAACAGAAACAATGGACGATGTAAACGCTATTCCGGCACTTGGCAAAACTGTTGTTGATGAATATTACAAAACTGAGGATAGACCAAAGGGTAAGTCAGTTAGCGTTACAGTTTCAGCATCAAGCTTTGTACCAAAGCCATTTACTCCATTCCAATGGGAACCACAGGATACTATTCCAACAATTCACGAAAAGCAGAAAAGTATTCTTGACCATATTGAAAGTAAGAAAATCAATTTTAACTACCATGATGCAGACACAAGTTTCCTAGAAGGTGTATTTGCAAGAGGTGACAGAAAACTTTGTAAAGCTATGAAACTTGCTTGTGAAAGAGGTTTCCATTTTGATGGTTGGAATGAATGTTTTGACTTGCAGAAATGGCTGGATTTATTTGAAGAATGTGGCATTGATCCATCATTCTATGCTAACCGTAGAAGAAGTTTTGATGAAGTTTTACCTTGGGACCATATTGATTATGGTATCAAAAAGCAATTTTTAATTGACGAATGTCACAAGGCATATTGTTCTACAACTACACCAAACTGTAGACAAGAATGTAGCAAATGTGGTGCAAATCGTTATGGTGGAGGTGTTTGTTTTGAAACCCGTTAGAATTTGGTTTACTAAGGATAATGAATGTAAGTATATAAGTCACCTTGACCTTAACCGAGTTGTAATGCGTGCATTACACAAAAGCAAACTTAACATTTGGCATACTGAGGGATTTAACCCACATCCATTTGTAACCTTTGCTTTGCCACTTTCTCTTGGCTTTAAAGGTGTAAAGGAAACAATGGATATTAAGTTGCTTGATGATGATTATAATAAGGAAGAAATTATTTCTGCTCTTAATAATTGCCTACCTTCCGGTATCAAGGTTTATGATGTAACAGAACCTGTTATGAAAGCCGGTAAAATTGCTCAGGCACTTTTTGAAATCACTTTATATCCTGAAACTGTTGACCTAGACACTCTATACAATAACTTTACAGAATTACTAAATCAACCTGAAATTTTAGTTATGAAGAAAACTAAGAAAAAAGGCTTAAAAGAAATTGACATTAAACCTCATATCTTAAAGGTTAATGTAACTAAAGAAGATGATTGTGTTAAGTGTAATATGCTACTACCTGCCGGTAGTACAACCAACATTAACCCTACATTGTTCATTAATGCTTATAATGAAAAATATAATGATGATGTAATTTATCGTATTACAAGACTTGATGTATTTAACGATAAAGGTGAAAGTTTCAAGTGATGAGGTACAATTCTCTTAATAACTATTTGCGTAATAAATTCGGCAAAAAGGTTTACAAAATTTCCATTGACGGTGGTTTTACTTGTCCTAATCGTGACGGTAAAATTTCTACAGGTGGTTGTATATTTTGTTCAGCAAAAGGTTCAGGTGACTTTGCAACAAGCAAAACCCTTTCAATAACAGAACAAATTGAACAAGGCAAAGAGAGAGTAAGAAGTAAAACAAAGGATAATTGCTTTATCGCTTATTTTCAAGCCTTTACAAATACTTATGCTCCAATAGATGTGCTGGAAAGTAAATTTACTGAGGCTATAAATCATAAGGATATTGTAGCCTTGTCAGTAGCCACAAGACCTGATTGTGTAGATGATAATGTACTTAAGTTACTTGAAAAGCTAAATAAAATAAAACCTGTATGGGTGGAGCTTGGACTTCAAACTATTAAAGAAAGTTCAGTTGATTATATCCGTAGAGGGTATGAAAATTCTGTATATGTAGATACAGCAACAAAACTTAGAAATATAGGCATAGAAGTTATAACCCATATTATCCTAGGATTACCTAATGAAAGCAAAATTGATATGTTAATGTCAGTTGATTTTGCCTCAAAATATTCAGATGGTATTAAGTTGCAGCTACTTCATATTCTAAAAGATACAGACTTACTGAAAGATTATGAAGACAGTAAATTCAATGCCCTAACTATGGAACAGTATATTGATATTCTCTGTGATGCAGTTTCTATAATTCCTAAGAATGTTGTAATCCATAGACTTACAGGTGATGGTGATAAAAGAATTTTAGTTGCACCTTTATGGAGTGGCAACAA
Organism: Ruminococcus sp. LCP21S3_E8; assembly: GCA_052118065.1. GTDB lineage: Bacteria > Bacillota > Clostridia > Oscillospirales > Acutalibacteraceae > Ruminococcoides. The sequence goes on from JBQKHY010000001.1 coordinate 162,465, forward strand.
AAAGGTTGTACTAAACACAATTAACAAAACCTTTGAAGAAAGAAATATTATTCAAGGTTCAAAAACTTTACAAGATTATATTTAACTCAAAAGAACAGTAGAAAACCTACTGTTCTTTTCTTTTGTTAATAATATTAGCAATAACTACAAATTATTATATTGATATTTTCACATATTATACAATATTACGAATATACATAAAACATATCGAAATAATAGGAATACTTCTTGACATTTATGAGATGTGATAATATAATATACAACATAACATACTAAACAGATAGGTAATGTATTAAATTATTATTGAGGTGAACAAAATGAAAAAATTATTATCAAAAAACTTAATATCATTGCTACTAGTAATCACTTTACTATGCACTTCAGCAGTAGTTTTTTCAGGTTGTAGTTCATCAAATGCAAAGAATGGTGAAGTGTCTATTGTAAATGTGTCTTATGACCCTACAAGAGAATTTTACGAAGAATATAACAAAATCTTTGCAAAACATTGGTACAAAACCCATCAGCAAGATGTTGAGGTTATTCAGTCACATGGTGGTTCAGGTAAACAAGCACTTGAAGTTGCAAACGGTCTAGAGGCTGATGTGGTAACTTTAGCACTTGAATATGATATAAATTCAATTGAGGATGCAGGTCTGATTAAAAAAGGTTGGGTAAATAACTTCAAGAACGACTCAGCACCATATACATCAACAATAGTTTTCCTTGTTCATAAAGGCAACCCTAAGTATATTCACGATTGGGATGACTTAGTAAAGGATGGTGTAGGAGTGATTACTCCTAACCCTAAAACATCAGGTGGAGCAAGGTGGAATTACCTAGGTGCATGGGCATATGCAAATGAAAAGTATAACGGTGATAAAACCAAGGTAAAAGAATTTATCAAAAAGTTATATCAGAATGTTTTAGTTCTAGATTCCGGTGCAAGAGGTGCAACAACCTCATTTATAGAAAACGGTCAAGGTGATGTACTTATAGCTTGGGAGAATGAGGCTTACCTTTCATTACAAGACTATAAGGATGAATACGAAATTATTTCACCAAGTATTAGTATTTTAGCTCAACCATCAGTAGCAGTTGTAGATGATGTAGTTGATGACAGAGGTACAAGAAATGTTGCAACAGAATATTTAAAGTACCTTTACAGTGATGATGCTCAGCGTATAGCCGGTAAAAATTATTACCGACCTACTAATAAGAAAATTCTAAAAGAATTTAGTGATAAGTTCGATTTATCAATGAAACTTGTAACTATCAAAGATTTTGGTGGTTGGGAAAAGGTTCAGAAAAAGCACTTTGCAGATGGTGGAATTTTTGATGAAATTTATGCAAAGTAATGTATAGAAGAAATAACGGAGAATTGGGTGTAACAAAATGAAGAAAAAGGCAAATAAAAGGGTTATTCCTTTTTTTGGATTGTCAATGGGTGTCACAGTAACAATGCTGAGTTTAGTTGTTTTGATACCTCTTGCATCCCTAATTATTTATACTTCAAAATTAAGTTTTAGCGAAATTATTGCAACAATTACTGCTCCAAGAGTTGTAGCAAGTTATAAAGTAAGTTTCATAACTGCTTTCATAGCTTCACTTATCAATGCAGTAATGGGTGTTATCTTAGCATGGGTTTTAGTAAGATATAAATTTCCTTGCAAAAGAATTTTAGATGGTATTATTGAATTACCATTTGCTTTACCTACAGCAGTAGCAGGTATTGCTTTAACAAGTCTAACTGCCGATAACGGTCTTGTAGGTAAGTTCTTTGCTAAGTTCGGTATCAGTATTGCCTATACAAAAGTAGGTATTACAGTAGCTTTAGTTTTTATAGGTATTCCATTTGTAGTAAGAGCAGTTCTGCCTATTCTTGAAAAGCTAGACTCAACTTATGAAGAAGCAGCCGGTGTATTAGGTGCAAGTAGAGTAAAAATCTTTTGGAAGATTATTTTTCCGGAAATTTTCCCATCAGTACTTACAGGCTTTGGTTTAGCATTTGGCAGATGCCTTGGTGAATATGGTAGCATAGTTTTCATAGCCGGCAATAAACCATTTGAAACAGAAATCACACCACTTATTATTATGTCAAAGTTACAAGAATTTGATTATTCATCAGCAACTGCAATTGCACTTGTAATGCTTATAGTTTCATTCCTAGTATTATTCCTAGTTAACATAGTTCAAATTCATAACACAAAAATTCTAAAGGGAGGTAGATAAAATGGAAAACAGTTCAAAAGGCTCAAAAGTAGTTAAGTGGGTGCTTATTGGAGTTAGCTTTCTTTTCATAGTAATTATGCTTATTCTACCTTTGATTACAGTTTTAACAGAGGCATTTAAGGATGGCATAAAAGTCTTTTACCAGGCAGTAACAGATAAATATACAGTAGATGCAATTGTCTTAACACTTGAAGCAACAGGTATTGCAGTAATTGTAAATACCCTTTTCGGTATCTTTGCATCATGGTCAATTACTAAGTTCCAATTTAAAGGTAAGAAGATTTTAACTACATTAATTGACTTACCGGTAACAGTTTCCCCTGTTATTGCAGGTTTGATTTTCGTATTAACATACGGTAGACAAAGTCCTATTTATCCAATACTTGATGCACTAAATATCAAGGTTATCTTTGCAGTACCGGGTATTATTTTAGCAACAGTATTTGTTACTTTCCCATTTATTTCAAGAGAGCTTATTCCTGTTCTTGAGTCACAAGGCAGTGATGAAGAAGAGGCAGCAGCTTTAATGGGTGCAGGTGGCTTTACAATCTTTAGAAAGATTACTTTCCCTCATATTAAGTGGGCATTCCTATATGGTGTTGTACTTTGTGCAGCAAGAGCAATGGGTGAATTTGGTGCAGTATCAGTTCTTTCAGGTCACTTACGAGGAAGAACAAACACCCTGCCATTACATGTAGAAATTTTGTTTAACGAATTTAAGTATGTACCGGCATTTGCAGTTTCAGCAATACTTGTACTAATGGCTGTGGCAATACTTGTAATAAGAAGTGTTGTAGAATACAGAGGAAAGAAGGAACTATAAGATGTATGTTGAATTAAAGAATATTAACAAAACATATGGAGATTACAAAGCATCAAGTGATGTAAACTTCGGCATAGAAAAAGGCAAACTTATCGGCTTGCTAGGTCCTTCCGGTAGTGGCAAAACTACAATCCTTCGAATGATTGCAGGACTTGAAAATCCTGACAGTGGTGAAATTATTATTGACGGTGAAGTAGTAAATAATATTCCTGCAAGTAAAAGAGGTATCGGTTTTGTATTCCAAAACTATGCACTGTTTAGATATATGACAGTTTTTGATAACATTGCTTTCGGTCTAAAGATTCAGAAGAAAAGTAAGAAGTATATCAAAGAAAGAGTAAAAGAACTGATTAAGTTAATTGGTCTTGAAGGTCTTGATAATCGTTATCCAAGTCAGCTTTCAGGAGGTCAAAGACAGAGAGTAGCTTTTGCGAGAGCATTAGCACCAAATCCACATTTACTTTTACTTGATGAACCTTTTGCAGCTATTGATGCAAAGGTAAGACAGGAACTTCGTTCATGGCTAAAAGAGATGATTCAAAAGCTGGGTGTTACAAGTATTTTCGTAACTCATGACCAAGATGAGGCAATAGAAGTAGCTGATGAAATCATCATCACCAACAAAGGTATAATTGAACAAAAGGGAACACCTTTTGAAATTTATCAAAAGCCTGAAACTGCTTTTTCAGCAACATTCTTTGGCAAAACTTCATTCCTAGAAGATTACACAAAGTTCAATACTTTCGAGAGAATTGAAGGTGCAGAAAAAACAATTGTAAGACCTGAATTTGTAAAGATTTATAAATATGGTGAAAAGCTAAAGTACAAGACTTCTGCCTCTATCGGTAAAGTAGTGAAAACTGCCTTTATGGGCGATAGAATTGAAATTACCGTTGAATGTAACGGTAGTACATTAGTTGCCACAAGAGGACTAGATGAGCCATCTGTTTCAGTAGGTGAAGAAGTAAGAGTGTTCCTATACAAAACTATTGTAACAGTTGGCAACAAAGCCCATATCCTAGATAACCTAGCACTAACAGAGGTTTCAATGGTTATCTAATATTGACAATAGTCACTTATAGTATTAAAATTTACATTAGAATTTTAAATGGGTGAAAATATTGAATTGTATTAGTCTTAACTATAAGCAAATTAAACTTGATATTAGAAAGTCATTTGCTTTTGATGATAATGTAAAACTAAATATTATGAAACAACTTACACTGGGTGACAAGCTTACCCAGTGCATTTTACTATGTACTTGTAACCGTACAGAAGTTTATTTTGATGGTAGTAAAAAGTACTTTGATTATGTAATAAATGTATTGTCACAGTATTCTAATGTGTCAAAAGATGCAATCAAAAAGTACGCTATGTTCTTTGAAAATGAAAAAGCTACTTTTCATCTTTTTAAAGTAACCAGTGGAATTGACTCAATGGTTATGGGCGAGGATGAAATCCTTAGCCAAACAAGAAGTGCATATATGTTCTCAAAGAATAATAACTTTACAAATTATGAATTCAATATGATTTTCCAAAAGTCATTTGAATGTGCAAAGATTATTAAGAATGAAACACCTTTATCCACAACCTCAATTTCAGTAGCCACATTAGTAGGTAATGTTGTGTCAAAATTAGTGGACAACACAAATGTACTTGTAATCGGTGCAAGTGGTAAAATCGGTACAACAGTTGTAAAAAATCTTCTTTCACACAAAAATGTAAATGTAAAAATAACTATGAGAGAACATAATAAGCAACTGTCAATTGTTGATGATAATATAGAAGTTATACCTTATAATGATAGATATAATTATATTAACAATTCAGATTGTATTGTAAGTGCAACAAAAAGTCCTCATTATACTATTACTAAGTATGATGTTGATAATAGTGATATTAAGGTAAAATCAAGGCTACTTATTGACCTTGCAGTACCTCCTGACATTGACAGTGAGCTTGACGGTTACAACGGCTTTTCAATATTAAATATTGACCACTTTGAAGAAATAGCAAATTATAATAATAAAATCAAAGAATCGAGTGTTGACTCAGCCTTGAAAATTATAGGTGAAGAAATTGATGAACTTAAGAAAGATATTATCTTTCATTTATTTTTACCTAAGATGAAAAGTCTTGATGATAAAGAGAAGAAAGTTATTTATAAGATGAAGTCAAATTTATCTTCAAGGTCATTTGAAGAATTTATTTCAGTATATGAGAAAGAGAGTTAGTATGGGGTATTTTCCATTTTTTGTAGATGTAGAAAATCAAAATTGCCTTGTTGTAGGTGGTGGTGTGGTAGCTTTGAGAAAGATAGAAAAGCTACTGCCTTTTAACCCTAACATTACTGTTGTTTCTCCTAAAATACATAAAGAAATTTTATCAATAGAAAATATAAATATAATTAATAGAAAATTTGATTTTAATGATTTAAAAGAAAAATCATTTGTAATTACTGCAACTGATGATAAAGTTTTAAACAAAGAAATTTATAATTCTTGTAAAGAAAATAATATTCCTGTAAATACTGTTGATGATAAGGATAATTGTTCCTTTATTTTTCCTGCACTTGCTAAAAATAAGGGTGTAACTGTTGCAATCTCAACATCAGGGAAAAGCCCTCTCTATGCAAAGTATCTTCGTAAAAAGATAGAAAATCTAATCCAAGATAGTGAAAGTATAGTTGATAACCTAAGCAAATACAGAGAGAAAATTAAGAATGAAATTTCTTTAGAAGAAAATAGAAAAGTAGCATTTGAAAAGCTACTTGACTATTCTCTAAATAATGAAAATATAACAGATGATTTAGTAGATAAGATAATTAAGGATTTGTCAGTATGAATATAAAGATAGGAACAAGAAAAAGTAAATTAGCACTTGCCCAAACTAATATAGTGGTAAATGAAATCAAAAAGTATTTTCCCTCAATTAATATTGAGGTAGTACATTTTACAACTAAGGGTGACAAAGTCCTTAATAAACCACTTATAAATATAGGTGGCAAAGGTGTCTTTGTAACAGAAATTGAAGATGCCTTAATAAATAAAGAAATTGATTTAGCAGTTCATAGTGCTAAGGATTTACCTTTGCAGTTGCAAGATAATTTAACTATTTCTGCAGTTCTGAAAAGAGGAAATTATAGAGATACTTTAGTAACTGTTAAGGGTAAAGAATTAGATTTTTCAAGGGAAACTGTAATCGGTACAGGTAGTAACCGTAGAAAGTTAGCATTTAAAAATTTATACCCAAATGCTACTTTTAAGGATATTAGAGGTAATGTAGATACTCGTTTAAATAAACTTTATAATGGGGAATATGACGGTATTATCCTTGCAATGGCAGGTCTTGAAAGGTTAGATTTGTTAAGTGACAGTAGATTTACTTTAACACCGTTTGACTATAAAGATTTTGTACCGGCACCATGCCAAGGTATAATTGCCGTTGAGTCAAGAAACAATGATTTAACGGAGATTTTATCTAAAATAAATCATAAAGATACCTTTTATGCCTTTGAAACTGAAAGACATATTTTAAACATTCTTAATGCAGATTGTGGAATGCCACTAGGTGCATATAGCTTTGTAGAAAATAATAAAATCAATGTAGTATATACAAGTGACAGTAAAGAGATAATCACAAAAAGTGATTTAATAGAAAATAGATTTAGCCTTGCAGAAAGTGTGGTGAGATAGTGGGAGTAGTATATTTAGTAGGAGCCGGTTGTGGTGATTATGACTTAATCACTATGAGAGGTTGTGAACTAATAAAGAAGTGTGATGTATTGGTTTATGATAGCCTAATAGACAGTAAATTCCTTGATTTTGTAAAGGATACTTGTGAAAAAATTCCTGTAGGCAAAAGAGCCGGTCAAAAAAGTGCAAAACAAGAAGATATAAACAATATCTTAGTGACAAAGGCAAAAGAAAACAAGATTGTCGTAAGACTTAAGGGTGGTGATCCATTTGTCTTTGGCAGAGGTGGAGAAGAAATTATTTCTTTAAAAGAAAATAATATTCCATATGAAGTAGTACCGGGAATTACCTCCTCAGTAGCAGTACCTGAACTTTCAGGTATTCCTGTAACCCATAGAAAAACTGCAAGAAGTTTCACCGTAATTACAGGTCATACAAAGGATGATTTGTTACCTGAGAATATGGAGCATTTTGCAAAGCTAAAGGGAACTTTAGTATTTCTAATGGGACTAAATAATATTGAGAAAATCACCCAAAGTTTAATTGCAAATGGCAAAGATAAATCTACACCGTCAGCAGTAATTTCTAATGGTGCAACTAAAAATCAAGTTGTAGTAAAAGGTACACTGGAAAATATCGCAGAAAAAGTTAAAGAAAATAATGTAAAGTCACCGGCAATTATAACAGTAGGTGAAACTTCTTCCTATGACTTTTCAAGAACAATTAAACTTCCACTTGATAACACCACAGTTACAGTTACAGGTACTAAAAGATTTTCAGAAAAATTACAACAAAAACTTTATGAAAAGGGTGCATCCGTAACTCACCTAAATTATCTAAAGGTAGAAAAATATAATCAAAATAAAAATCTAGAAAATGCGCTGAAAAATTTATCTAACTATTCATTAATAGTACTGACCAGTATTAACGGTGCAGAAATATTCTTTGAAAAGTTAATTGAATATAAGATTGATGTACGAAAATTATCCAACATTAAGTTTGCAGTAATAGGCTCAGGTACTGCCAAAACTATGGAGAACCATGGTATTATTCCTGACCTAGTACCGGCAGAATTTACTTCATTGGCACTAGGCAATTTAATTGCAAAAACTTATGAAAAAGGAAAAGTTCTAATCCTAAGAGCAGAGAAAGGATCAAAGGACTTAACAGAAGTTTTGTCAAAAAATAATATTGACTATGATGATATAAAGACTTATGATGTAATTAACAGTAGCAAAAGTATGGAAAAGGAAGTTACAACCGACTACATTACTTTTGCAAGTTCTTCCGGTGTAGAAGAATTTTTCAAAAACAATTTTACAATATCAGAGAGAACTAAGATTGTTTCAATCGGTAATATAACTTCAAAGTCACTTTTAAAGTATAATGTAAAGGACTTTATAACCTCACAAGTTGCCGATACAAATGGTCTTTTAAGTGCTATAATTAATGATGTAAAATTTAGGAAATAGAGGAATAGAAAATGGAAAGAATGAGAAGACTTCGTCAGTCAAAAGCAATTCGTGATATGGTGGAGGAAACAAGAGTAAACAAAAAGGATTTAATCTATCCAATCTTTGTTGCAGAAGGTGAAAATATCAAAACACCTGTTGACTCAATGCCCGGTGTTTATCAGTATTCAATAGATAACCTTGACCCAATTTTAAAGGAAATAAATGATAGCAAAATTTCCGGACTTTTAATTTTCGGTGTACCTAAGCATAAGGATGAAGTAGGTTCATCAGCTTACGACGACAACGGTATTACCCAAAATGCTATTAGATATATTAAGTCAAAGTACCCTAATATGATTGTTGTTGCAGATGTATGTTTATGTGAATACACTTCTCATGGCCATTGTGGAGTAGTAGACGGTGATGAAATTCTAAACGATGCAACTTTACCACTACTTTGCAAAATGTCAGTTAGCCTAGCAAAAGCAGGTGCAGATATTATTGCACCATCAGATATGATGGACGGTAGAGTAGAAGCTATCAGAGATAGCCTTGATAACAACGGCTTTATCAACACACCCATTATGGCTTATAGTGCAAAGTTTGCATCAGCATATTATTCACCATTTAGAGATGCAGCAGATTCTTGCCCACATTTTGGTGACAGAAAGTCATATCAAATGAATGTAGCAAACGGTAGAGAGGCTTTAAGAGAAATTTTAGCTGATGATTATGAAGGTGCCGATATGCTAATGGTAAAACCTGCTTTAGCTTTCCTTGATATTATTGCTAAAGCTAAGGAATACACCAACAAGCCTATTGTTACTTACAATGTTAGTGGTGAGTATTCAATGGTAAAAGCAGCAGCACAAAACGGTTGGATTGATGAAAAGAAAATCGTAATGGAAAATATGATTGGAATGAAACGAGCCGGTGCTGATATTATTATTACATATCATGCATTAGATGTAGCAAAATGGCTTGATGAAGAGGAATAATATGATTACTACAAATTCAGAAAAATTATATAATGAAGCACAAAAGTTTATGCCCGGTGGTGTAAACAGTCCTGTAAGAGCATGTCGTTCAGTAGGCAGAACACCACTATTTATTGATAGAGCAAAGGGCAGTTATATTTATGATGTTGACGGCAATAAATATATTGACTACATTTGTTCTTGGGGACCTAATATTTTAGGTCATTGTAGGGAAGAAGTTATTAACGCAGTTAAAGCTACTTGTGACAAAGGACTAACATTCGGTGCTTGTCATAAGGGAGAAATTACTTTAGCAAAATTAATTCAAAAGCACTTCCCATCAATGGAAATGTTGCGACTTGTTAATTCCGGTACAGAAGCAGTTATGAGTGCCATCAGAGCAGCAAGAGGTTATACAGGCAAGGACAAGATTATTAAATTTGAGGGTTGCTACCATGGCCATTCTGATGGACTGCTTGTAAAGGGTGGTTCAGGACTTTTGACAAACTCAATCCCTAATAGTGCCGGTGTGCCAAAAGGCTACACAGATACAACCTTACTTGCAAAGTACAATGATGAAAATTCTGTTGAAGAATTATTCAATGCCAACAAGGATGAAATTGCTTGTGTTATTGTAGAGCCTTGTGCAGCTAATATGGGTGTTGTACCTCCAAAGGAAGGCTTTTTGCAGTTCCTAAGAGATATTACAAAGAAAAATAATGCACTTCTGATTTTTGATGAAGTTATTACAGGCTTTAGACTATCAATCGGTGGTGCTCAAAAGTATTACAATGTAACACCTGACCTTACTACACTGGGTAAAATTGTTGGTGGTGGTATGCCACTTGCAGTTTACGGTGGTAAAAGGGAAGTAATGGAGTGTGTTGCACCACTTGGTTCTGTATATCAGGCAGGTACACTTTCCGGTAATCCGGTAGCAGTTAATTCAGGTATAGAAACTATCAAGATTCTTGAAAACAATGTATCTCAGTATGATGTGCTAAATGAAAAGTCAGCAAAGATTGAAAAAGCAATGAAAGAAACCGGTCTTAATGTTAACAGAGTAGGTTCAATTATGACACCATTCTTTACTGACAAAATGGTTATTGACTACGATACAGCAGTAACTTCAAATACAGAGAATTTTGCAAAGTTCTTTAACCATATGCAAAGTAACGGTATCTATTCAGCACCATCACAGTTTGAAGCAATGTTTGTTTCAATGGCTCATTCCGATGAAGATATTGATTACACTTGTGATGTAATTAAATCATTTAAGCTATAAAAATTAATATAACAAAAAAGTGGGGACTACTTATTAATTTAAGTAGTCCCCATTTTTAGGAGTATAATAGTAGATTAAATATAATACATAAACTCAGATTCTTTTTTACCACTCTTCTGTTTACACATTTCTGTAATATCAGCAAGAGTAATTTTTTCTGTAAAATTCTGAAGAAAAGCAGTAATGTTATCCCAAACTTCCGACTTCAAGGTTTTTACAATGACAGAGTCTTCATTTACATTATAGAAGTTTACATTTTCAAGTACAGAAATATCAAGTGTATCAATAATTTCCTTTAATGTGATTTCGTTACTTGGTCTTGCAATGTTATATCCACCACGAGAACCTTTGATACCTCTAATCAAATTACCTTGTCTTAGAATTGTCATTATCTGTTCAAGGTATTTGCTTGATATGTTGTGTCTTTGAGAAATGCTATACATTGTAACTGCCTCATTCTTACCGGAGTTAAGAGCAATATCTACAAGAGCAATAATTCCAAATTCCACTTTAGTAGAGATTTTCATACAAATCCTCCCTTCTTACAATACATACAATACATATCAACTTACTAGTATTATAACACACCTGATTTTTATATTCAATATGGTAGTTTTCAGTATTAATCACGAAGAATTTTGATAAAATAAAGAAAATTGTGTATAAATTACTGAAAATACACTAAACCTATTGAAATAATAGGATTACTATATTATAATAACTACAAAATCTACTGAAAATGTAGGAAATAAAAATTAGTGGGTGATATAATGAAGTTCAATACTAAGTTACTTCATAAGGGTTTTAATGGCGACAAAGAAACCGGAGCAACAGTAACCCCAATCTATCAGGTAAGTGCTTTTAAGCATGAGTCACCTGAAAAACTAGAAAAGGTTTTTAACAACACTGCTCCCGGTTTTGCATATACAAGAATTAGTAACCCTACAGTTTCTTCTTTTGAAAATCGAATAACTGCAATAGAAAATGGTATAGGCACAGTTGCTTGTGCATCCGGTATGGCAGCAGTTACAATGTCACTACTAAACATTTTGCAGTCTGGGGATGAAGTTATTGCAGGCTCAGGACTTTTTGGCGGAACAATTGATTTGTTCGGTGACCTAAGTAGTTTTGGAATCAATACTAAATTTGCTAAGCATATTACAGTAGAAGATGTAGAACCTTTAATAACTGATAAGACAAGAGCAATTTTTGCTGAGCTAATCGGTAATCCTGCACTTGATATTGTAGATATTGAAAGTGTAGCTTCTTTAGCACACAGCAAGGGTATTCCTCTTATTTTAGATAGCACAACAGCAACACCTTATCTTATCAATCCATTTAAGTATGGCGCCGATATAGTTATTCATTCATCATCAAAGTACATTAACGGTGGTGGTAACTCAATCAGTGGTGTAATTGTTGACAGTGGTAATTTTAAATGGGATTATGAAAAGTATCCTAACTTAAAGGAATATTCAAAGTATGGCAAATTTGCTTATTTAGCAAAATTAAGAAATGGCATTTGGAGAAACACAGGTTGTTGTCTTTCACCAATGAATGCCTTTATGAATAGTGTAGGCCTTGAAACTTTAGGTTTAAGAATGGAAAGACTTTGTAGTAACTCCTATAAACTTGCAAAGTTTTTTGAAGATGAAACTCCTCTTGAAGTTAATTATCCCGGTCTGGAGAGTAGTCCTTATTACTCTTTAGCCAAGAAGTACTTTAACGGCAAGGGTGGTGCTATTGTAACAATCCGTACCGGAAGCAAGGAAAAAGCTTTTAAATTATTGAATAACTTGCAAATTCCTACAATAGCGACTAATATAGGAGATACAAGAACCTTGGTAATTCATCCGGCCAGTACAATTTATATGCACAACACAGAGGAACAAATGGAAAATGCCGGTGTATATGATGATACAATCAGAATTAGTGTTGGCATTGAAGATATTGAGGATCTTATAGATGACTTTAGTCAGGCTATAAAAAATATTTAAGGTATTAATTAGGAGAAAAGGTATGGCAGTAGATTACAAAACCCTAAAAAAGGGTGGCTTTATGAGACAGAAGCAGAAGAATAATTTTTCGCTAAGACTAAGAGTAGTTGGTGGTAACTTAACTGCAACTCAACTTGCAAAGGTTGCAGAAGTTGCTGAAAAGTACGGTGACGGTTATGTTCACCTAACTTCTCGTCAAAGTGTAGAAATTCCTTTCATAAAGCTTGATGATATTGAAGATGTAAAGAATGCTTTAGCAGAAGGCAATGTTGAACCCGGAGTTTGTGGACCAAGAGTAAGAACAATCACAGCTTGTCAGGGTAAAGAGATTTGTCCTAGTGGTTGTATTGATACATATGCTTTAGCTAAAGAACTTGATGAAAGATATTTCGCAAAGGAACTACCTCATAAGTTTAAGTTCGGTATTACAGGTTGTCAGAACAACTGTCTAAAGACAGAAGAAAACGACCTTGGTATCAAGGGTGGTATGAATGTAAGCTGGAGAGAAAGCGACTGTATTCATTGTGGACTTTGCGAAAAGGTTTGTAGAAGTAAGGCTATCACAATTGAAAATGATGAAATCAAGATTGATAAGTCAAAGTGTAACTTCTGTGGCAGATGTGTTAAGTCTTGTCCAACAGATGCTTATGATACAGTAGAAGGTTACATTGTTTCATTCGGTGGTCTTTTCGGTAACTCAATTAATAAGGGTGAAACAATCATTCCTTTCATTGATAACAAAGAAAAGTTACTTGAAATTTGTGATACAACAATTAATTTCTTTAATGAAAATGCAAACCCGGGAGAAAGATTTAAGTTTACTCTTGACAGAGTAGGCAGAGAAAAATTTGTAGATAAGATTTTGGAGGTTTATAATGGCTGATTTTAAGATTGATGATACAGTAGATATTACTGATGTTGTTTGCCCAACAACATTTGTAAAGGCAAAGATTGCCCTAGAAGAACTGGAAGAAGGAGAAATCCTTTCAGTTAAGATGAACGACGGTGAACCTGTACAGAATGTACCAAGAAGTATCAAAGAAGAAGGTCATCAGATTCTAAAGCTAATTGATAACGAGGATGGTACTTATAACTTAATTGTTAAAAAGGTTGGTGATTAACTTGGCAACAAGAATTAGCAGTGACGATTTTGAAACACAGGTGCTTTTATCAGAAAAGCCGGTATTGACAGAATTTTATTCTGACAGTTGTATTCCTTGTAAGCGAATGTCACCATTACTTTCACAGATTGAAAGTCAGTATGGTGATAGCCTAAAGGTAGTAAAAGTTAACATTAACTTTGATGCCGATTTAGCAAAAGAATACGGAGTGCTTTCAGTACCAACAGTAGTATTCTTTGATAAGGGTGAAGAAGTTGAAAGACTAAACGGTCTTCAACCTAAGGACTCATTAACAGAAATTATTGATACATTAGTATAAAGGAGAACAATATAATGGTTATTACAGTAGCAGGAAACAAGAAAGAAGTAAAAGACGGCCTAACAGTTGCACAACTAGTTATTGATGAAAAGGTAGAAACACCTGAATATGTAACTGTAACAATCAACGATGAATTTGTTGAAAGTGGCACATTTGAAACAACTGTTCTAAAAGACGGTGACACAGTTGAATTCCTATACTTCATGGGAGGTGGACAGTAATGGCGTTTACTAACGAACAGATTGAACGCTATTCACGCCATATCATCCTAAAAGAAGTTGGTGCAAAAGGCCAGAAGAAACTTCTTAATGGTAAGGTGTTGATTATCGGTGCAGGTGGCTTAGGTGCTCCTGTAGCAATGTACTTAGCAGCAGCCGGTGTAGGTACAATCGGTATTGCAGATGCTGATGAAGTTGACCTATCTAACCTACAGAGACAGATTATCCACGCAACTAAAGATGTTGGCAAGCCAAAGGTTCAGTCAGCTAAAGAAACAATGGAAGAAATGAATCCGGATGTAAAGGTTATCACTTACCATACATTTGTTACAAGTGAAAACATTATGGACCTTATTAAGGACTATGAATTTATCATTGACGGTACAGATAACTTCCCTGCAAAATTCTTAATTAACGATGCTTGTGTAATGGCTAAAAAGCCTTTCTCACATGCAGGTATCATTCGTTTCAAAGGTCAGTTAATGACTTATGTACCGGGTGAAGGTCCTTGCTACAGATGTGTGTTCAAGAACCCACCACCAAAGGATGCAGTTCCAACTTGTAAACAAGCCGGTGTTATCGGTGCAATGGGTGGCGTTATCGGTAGTTTACAGGCAATGGAAGCAGTTAAGTATCTACTGGGCGTTGGTGATTTGCTAACAGGTTATCTACTAACTTATGATGCACTAAAGATGGAATTTAGAAAGGTTAAGTTACCACAGGATACTCATTCATGTGCAGTATGTGGTGACCACCCAACTATCACAGAATTAATCGACTACGAACAAGCTGAATGTGATGGTGTATTATAATTTATAAAAATTGAGGTTATTATGATTAAACTATCAAAATCAGATTATAATAAAATACTGGACCATGCTATTAAGGACTTGCCTGATGAGGCTTGTGGCTTAATAGCCGGTACAGTTGAAGGTGAAGACAAAATTATTAAGAAGGTTTATCTTCTAACAAATATTGACCATTCTAATGAACATTTCTCCCTTGACCCAAAGGAACAGTTAATGGCAGTTAAGGATATGCGTCAGAACGGATTTGTGCCACTTGGCAATTGGCACAGTCATCCTGAGTCACCTTCAAGACCTTCTGAAGAGGACAAGCGTCTTGCATATGATAGCAAGGCAAGTTATATGATTCTTTCATTAATGGATAGAGAAAACCCTGTTTTAAATTCATTCCATATTGAAAACAACACTTCACAAAAGGAAGAACTTGTGATAGAATAATTGGAGGACTTATGTACGATATAGTTATTATAGGTAGTGGACCGGCAGGATTATCTGCTTCTGTATATGCAAAAAGAGAAATGCTCAATTCAATAGTAATAGAAAAAGAATTTATGGGCACAGGTCAAATTGCAGAAAGTGACCGAGTTGATAACTATATAGGTCTTTATGGCGAAAGTGGTTATGACCTTGGAGAAAAGTTTCGTGACCATGCCATAAAGCTAGGTACTGAGTTTGTTGAAGGTAAAGTGGAAAGTATCCTTAAACAAGATAATCACTATAACCTAAAACTTTCTAATGGTGAAAATATAGAAACAAAAACTATTATTTTAGCTACCGGTACAAGCCGTAGAAAGTTAGGGGTTAAAGGTGAAAAGGAACTTACCGGTAAAGGTGTTACCTACTGTGCAATATGTGACGGTGCTTTTTATAAGGACTTGCCGGTTGCAGTAGTAGGTGGTGGAGATACAGCTTTACAGGATGCACTTTTACTTTCAAAGATTGCCTCTAATGTGTATTTAATCCATAGAAGAGATGAATTCCGTGGAAACAAAATTCTCTCTGAAAAGGTTAGAAATACAGAGAATATTGAACTTGTGCTTTCTTCTACACCTAAAGAAATTGTAGGGGAAAAGCAAGTTGAGAAAATCATTGTTACTAAAGATAACAGTGATAGAGAAATCATTGTGTCAGGTGTATTTGTTGCAGTTGGCAGTGTTCCAAATTCAGATTTATTAAAAGAACTGGTGAAGTTAGATAATGGCTATGTTGTAGCCTCAGAAGACGGTGTTACCTCAGCAGATGGTATTTTTGTTGCAGGTGATGTTCGTACCAAGAAGTTACGACAGGTAGTTACAGCAGTTTCAGACGGTGCAAATGCAGTAATGTCTGCTGAAGACTATTTGCTAAAGAATAACTTGTAAATATCGGGAGAAGAGAGTTAACTATGAAGATAGAAAATTTACAAACTGATGTTCTGATAATTGGTGGTGGCACTGCCGGATGTTATGCAGCACTGACTATCTCAGAACATAGTGATGCAAAAGTGCTTATTTGTGAAAAAGCACATATCAAGAGAAGTGGTTGTCTTGCAGCAGGTGTTAATGCACTTAATGCTTATATTGTAGAAGGCAGAACTCCTCAGGACTATGTTGATTATGCAAGAAAAGATGCTGACGGTATTGTAAGAGGTGACTTGCTTCTTACAATGTCAGAAAGACTTAATAGCGTAACAGAAAGACTGGAAAAGCTTGGTCTTGTTATTCTAAAAGATAAAGATGGTAAGTATGTTACAAGAGGTAACAGAAACCTAAAAATCAATGGTGAAAACATTAAGCCTATTTTGGCTGATGCTGTAAATGAACTAGATAATGTTACTGTTCTTAACAGAGTTAACATTACTGATTATGCAGTAGAAAATAACCACATTAACGGTGCTTTTGGTATTGGTATTGAGAATGATACATTCTATGTTATCAAAGCAAAAGCAGTTATAATTGCAACCGGTGGTGCAGCAGGTCTTTATAAGCCTAATAACCCGGGTTTCTCACGACACAAAATGTGGTATCCACCATTTAATACCGGTGCAGGTTTTGCAATGGGTATCAATGCCGGTGCAGAAATGACAACATTTGAAATGCGTTTCATTGCACTAAGATGCAAAGATACGATTGCTCCTACAGGTACATTGGCTCAGGGTGTTGGTGCTAAACAGATTAATTCACTTGGTGAAGTGTATGAAACTAAGTACGGCATTACAACATCTCAGAGAGTTTATGGTACAGTAAACGAAAACCTTAACGGTAGAGGTCCTTGTTATTTACAGACAGAGGGTATAACAGAAGAACAAGACGAATCTTTGCTAAAAGCTTACTTAAATATGGCACCATCTCAAACCATTAAGTGGATTGAAAGTGGCAAGAACCCTAGTCAGCAGAATGTTGAAATTGAGGGTACAGAACCTTACATAGTTGGTGGTCATACAGCAAGTGGCTATTGGGTAGATACTAACAGAAAGACTACTATTGACGGACTTTATGCAGCAGGTGATGTTGCAGGTGGTTGTCCTCAAAAGTATGTTACAGGTGCATTAGCCGAAGGCGAAATTGCAGCACTTTCTGTTGTTGAATATATCAAAGATAAAAATGTTGCTACTATTGATGATAAGGTAGTTAATAACCACATTGATGAGGTGGAAAACTTCCTAAAGGATAAACATTGTAAGTTTACTACAGAGCAACTTGAAGAGGCTATGCAGACAGTAATGGACTCTTATGCCGGTGGTATCAAAACAAATTATCGTTTCAATGAAAAGCAACTTGAAATAGCAGATTACAAAATCAAGCAGTTAATGGAACTTTCAAAGGATTTATATGCAGAAGATTTCCAGGAGCTTATGTATATCTATGAATTAAGAGAAAGACTTACTGTTTGCAGAAGTGTAATCGCTCACCTAAAAGCAAGAAAAGAAACTCGTTGGCATAGCTTTGCAGAAAATCTTGATTATCCGGAAAAGGATAATGAACATTGGAACAAATATGTTAACTCAATTCTTGAAGATGGCGAAATTAAGATTATTACAAGAGAATTAGTGAAGGAGGGTACAAACTATGAGCATATCAATTGATAAGGATAAATGTATCGGTTGTGGTAAGTGCAGAAATGTTTGTCCCGGTACACTAATCAAAATGGATGAAAACAAAAAAGCATATATAAAGTATCCAAAAGATTGTTGGGGATGTACTTCCTGTATTAAGGAATGTCCTGTCTATGCAATTAACTTTTTCTTAGGTGCCGATATTGGTGGTATGGGTAGTAATGTCCATACAGAAAAAGAAGGAGATATTCTCCATTGGATAATTAATAAACCTGATGGCAAAACAATAAACATAGACATTAATCAGAAAGAGTCTAATAAGTATTAAAGAGGAAAGAAGGAAAGATTATGAGTTATGATTCACATCTTGATGCTCTTGAAGCAGAAGCAATTTACATAATGAGAGAGGTTGCAGCAGAGTGTGAAAAACCGGTAATGCTTTACTCAATCGGTAAGGATAGTTCAGTTATGCTACACCTTGCTATGAAAGCTTTCTATCCTGAGAAACCACCATTCCCATTCCTACATGTTGATACAACATGGAAGTTTAAGGAAATGATTGAGTTCCGTGATAGAATTGCTAAGAAGTATGGCATTGATATGCTGGTTTATACTAACCAAGATGGTGTAAAACAGGGTATTAACCCATTTGACCATGGTTCATCTTATACAGATATTATGAAAACTCAGGCTTTAAAACAAGCCCTAAATAAATACGGCTTTACTGCTGCTTTCGGTGGTGGTCGTAGAGATGAAGAAAAGTCTCGTGCTAAGGAAAGAATTTTCTCATTCCGTAATAAAGCACAGGCTTGGGACCCTAAGAATCAGCGTCCTGAAATGTGGAAACTTTATAACACTAAGATTGAAAAAGGCGAATCAATCCGTGTATTCCCAATTTCAAACTGGACAGAAAAAGATATTTGGCAGTATATTAAGAGAGAAAATATTGAGATTGTTCCTCTTTACTTTGCTGATGTTCGTCCTGTTGTTGAGAGAGATGGCAACCTTATTATGGTTGATGATGACCGTATGCGTCTAAAAGAAGGGGAAAAGCCAATGATGAAGTCAGTTAGATTCAGAACACTTGGCTGTTATCCGCTAACAGGTGGTGTAGAATCTACTGCTCATACTCTTGACGAAATTATTGACGAAACATTAAGTGCAGTATCATCAGAAAGAACTTCCAGAGTTATTGACAATGAGGCTGCCGGTAGTATGGAAAGAAGAAAGAGAGAGGGATATTTCTAATGAAAGGTTTACTAAAATTTATTACTTGTGGTAGTGTTGATGACGGTAAGTCCACTCTAATCGGTCATATTCTTTATGACTCAAAGCTACTATATGCAGACCAAGAAAAAGCCCTTGAACTAGACAGTAAGGTTGGTTCAAGAAACGGTAAAATTGACTATTCACTTCTTCTTGACGGTCTAATGGCAGAGAGAGAACAGGGTATCACAATTGATGTAGCATACCGTTACTTTACAACAGATAACCGTTCTTTCATTGTTGCCGATACTCCGGGTCACGAAGAATATACTCGTAATATGGCAGTTGGTGCATCATTTGCCGATCTTGCAGTTATTCTAATTGACGCTTCACAGGGTGTTCTTGTACAGACAAGAAGACATGCCAGAATTTGCTCACTAATGGGTATTAAGTACTTTGTTTTTGCAGTTAACAAGATGGACCTTGTAAAGTATGACAAGGCTACATTTGATAAAATCACAAACCAAATTAACGAACTAAAGGCTGAACTTAACCTTGAAAATGTTGTCATTATCCCACTATCAGCTACTGAAGGCGATAATGTTACTGTTAAGTCAGAGAACATTCCTTGGTATGATGGTAAGACACTTCTTGATTATCTTGAAACTGTTGATATTAAGTCATCAGATAATGAAAAAGGTTTCTATATGCCTGTACAGAGAGTATGCCGTCCTGACCATACATTCAGAGGTTTCCAGGGTCAAATTGAGTCAGGTGAAATTTCTGTTGGTGATGAAGTAACAACACTTCCAAGTAACGAAAAAGCAAAGGTTAAGCAGATTCTTGTTGTTGATAAAAATAGCAAAACTGCAAAGGTTGGTCAACCTGCTACAATTACGCTTGATAAGGAAGTGGATGTATCAAGAGGTTGCGTACTAACTAAGGACTCAGAAATCGGTGTTTATAAGAAGTTAAGAGCTTCACTTCTATGGATGGATGACAATACACTAACAGAGGGTACTGACTACCTTGTAAAGCTAGGTACAAAGACTATCCCTGCTATTGTTACAAAGATTGAATATGCAGTAGATGTAAATACAGGTGAACATATTAAGAAGGATGAACTAAACAAGAACGAAATTGCTCTATGTGACATTCTTCTAACAGAACCAATCGTTGTAGATAAATTTGATAACCACAAAACTCTAGGTGAACTTATCCTTATTGACAGAGTTACTAATATGACATCAGCTTGTGGTGTTGTAGAAGATACTCTTGAAAAGGCTGATTACGGTTTACATAAGGCATCATTTAAGAATGGTGAAGTTGAAGCAAGAGGCGATATTTTTGAAGAATTCTATTATGACTCAGCTAGTCTAAATGTTCTAAAATATCAGCCTGTTAACAACACTTATTCTGTAGGTGATACTATCCCAACTTCAGGTGAATCTTATAATTATCCTGATAGCTTTGACATTATCGTACTAAGAGATGATGTTGCAGTTAAGGTAAGAGATAAGAAGATTACTGATATTATCCCTGTAGATAAGTATGAGTATTCTGATGTACCTGTAATCAACGGTAGAGGCTTTGAAGTTAAGGCTAATTCTAATGAAGAAATCAAGAATTTCTTAGCTGAATATAAAGCACTTGAAGACCCTAACGATAAGGACTTCTTTACTAAGTGGCTAAAGTTTGATACATACCGTAAGGTTGTTTTCAGTGTAAAGTAATTTTATCTGTAAAAAGAAATTAAGATTATCTGAATAGGATTATTTAAGAACGGATTATCTAATAATTAAGATTATTTTCAATTAAATTGAATAATTGTTTCTCAAAATTGCTGATGTATTTTGCATCAGCAATTTTTTTCCCTCATCACGGAAATATGTGGGATAATCAAAAATAAATGCAGAGCGATGAAGAATTTTGAAAAGTTCTTTGAAGATATGCCTTCCGACTCCTTGTCGGCAGTCATCGCGGTAGCGATGGACATGAACGCATCTTACAACAAGCTTGTAACAAAGCATTTGTCCAAAGCACAGATTGTATATGATCGGTTTCATATGCAGTCGCAATTTGGCAGAGATGTTCTCGGTGTTGTTCGTCTGGATGAAACTTGCAGGCTTAAAGCAAAAGAAAAAGAAATCCTTGCCGATATCTCAGATGATACCGACAAGGAAACTATGAAATCTCTTAAACAAGAAGCTACATTGGTCATTACTTATTAACTCAGATAAACTCTCCGACAATAAAACCGAGCACCATACCGCAGGCGATAATGAGTCCGTACCAAGCAATATTCAGCCCTTCAATTCCGAAAAGATTTTCTATTGCATATCGGTTCAAATTCTTGTTTTCTCGCTTTTCTCAGTCTACCCGCAGCATACGGTAACCGACGCCGATATGCGTCTGAATGTATTGCGGACCGTCCTTTTGCGACTCCAGCTTTTTGCGTAGGGTCGCCATAAACACCCGCAGAGAAGCAATATCGTTTTCCCAGCTGCTGCCCCAAATCTGCTGCGTGATATAGGTGTGCGTCAGCACCTTTCCGACATTATGAGAGAGCAGACACAAAAGCTTGTATTCAATCGGGGTAAGTTGCAATTCCTCCCCGTTTAAATAAGCGCAGCCGGCGGCATAATCAATTTTAAGCTCGCCGTTTTGGAAAATGGGTGAGTCGGTGTCGCTGTTTGCCTGCAAAAGCAACAGTCTTCTTTGCGTGACACGAAGCCGTGCCAAAAGCTCCTCTACGGAAAATGGCTTTGTCAGATAGTCGTCCGCTCCGGCATCCAGCGCCGTGATTTTGTCTTTATCCTCGCTGCGCGCACTGATTACAATAATGGGCATATTTGACCATGAGCGGATGCTTTCGATCACCTGTGTGCCGTCAATATCCGGCAGCCCCAGATCCAGCAGAACGATATCCGGGTTATGGGAGGTCGCTTCTATAATAGCGCTGTGTCCGTTCTCTGCAGTCAGGTAGCGGTAATCGTGCGCCTTTAATGTTGTTACGATCAGATTGCGGACAGGACGGTCGTCCTCCACAACGAGAACAAGGGGTTTATTCATTCAGAGTCACCTCGCTAAGTGGTAAAGTAAAGGTAAATACACAGCCGTGCGGTACATTGTCGGCAAGCGTCAGCGTCCCGCCGTGCAGCTCGACGATCGCTTTGCACAAAGTAAGCCCGATTCCAAAGCTTCTGCGGCTGTCTGCGACTGTGTTTTTTCCGGTGTAAAACATTTCAAAAATGTGCGGTTTCATATCGTCTGCAATTCCGTTTCCGTCATCGGCGACACGGATCACGGCATCCCCGCCCTGTTTTTCGACACTTACGCAGATCTCGGAGCCTTGTTCGGTATATTTCAAGGCGTTGTCAATAAGATTGACGATGACCTGCACAATAAGCTGTGCGTCCATACGGGCAAGGATCAGATCGTCGCACCTTACCGTCACCTTGTGTCCGACGGATTTTTTCTTCAAATGCGAAACGGCTTCGTTGACCACTTCGTCCACAAGCTGGTCGGTAAGCTCCAGCTTTAGGCGTCCGTCATTCAGTCTTGTGACATACAAAAGATTTTCCACTACGCCGATCAACCATTCGGAATCGTCATAAATATCTTTATAGATCTGCTGTTTGGTTGCTTCGTCCAGGCAGCTTCCGTTATGCAAAAGCGTGTCCGCATTACCAGAAACGGAGCAAAGCGGCGTGCGCAGATCGTGTGAGATTGACCGCAAAAGGTCGGCACGCAGCTGCTCACTTTTTGCAAGATCTGCCACCCGTTCCTTTTCGGCGGCGTTGTGAGCATTATCCATTGCCAGAGCACATTCGTTCACAACCGAAAGTACGATGCTGCCCTCAAATGAATCGGGCTTTTCGGGTTTCATCGGTATTCCGATCACCCCGTAGACTCTGCCGCCTGCACGGATCGCAAGATAAAGACATTCGGATTTTCTAAACTGTGTGGTCGTTGCTCCTGCATGGCAACCGTTTTGAAGCACCCATTCTGCGGTCTGCCGCTCTGCATCGTTTAGCAGCTTTTCAGCGTGTGTATCCTTTTTCTCGGCATACAGCCGACCGGACAACATTCCGTTTTCGTCTTTCATATAGGCAACAATGCTTCGGTCAAGCAGCCGCGAGAGCTGCATACAGGTCACGCTTAAAACATCATCGTTGCTTTTTGCTTTTTGCAGCAGACGGTCAGTGTCAAACAGCACCTGCACACGGAACGCGGAGCGAGCCGAGAGCCTTGCATGATCTTTCAGCTTCGAGGCAAGCGTGCCGGTGAGAACGGAAGACGCCAGCATAACTGCAAAGGTAACGGGATAGCCTACGGCATAGGTCTGAAAGGACAACCTGGGTTCGGTAAGGAAAAATCCGAACAATACAACACTTAGAAGTGAGCCTGCCATACTGCAAAGGTATCCCTTGGTCAAAACGGAGATCATCAGCACACCTAGGATGTATACCGTAAAGATATTGGTATCGGGAAAATCGAGATGGTCGAACAGAAACCCAATCGCCGTACATACGGCAAGCGCCAGGACGGTCACGGCAATATCCCGCAGCGACGGTATCTCTGCACCAAAGAACAGACGGCGTCTGTGCGACTTTGTGTAGTTCAGTGCGTCGGGAATAATATGAATGTCAACATCGGGGGCGGAGGAGATCAGCTTTTCGGTGAGAGTCGGTCTTCCGAACAGCCCTCTGCGTCTGGCACTGCTTTGCCCGATCACGATTTTTGTGACATCGGAAAGCCTGACATATTCCGAGATCTGCAGCGCTACATCCTCTCCGTGCGTCATAACGATCTCGGCGCCGAGCCTTTGCGCGAGCTGTATGTTCTGCGAAAGCCGGGACTGATCATCATCATTTATGACCGTATCCGTCTGCACATAGATGGCGGTAAATCTTGCATGAAGAACCTTAGCCATCTTTGAGGCGGTGTGTATGATCCTTGCATTGGACGGCGAAGAGGATAGGCAGACAAGGATATGCTCGTCTGTATCGAATTTTGACTGTTCGGTTTGTACTTTCATCGGTTTCACCGCCCTTTTTATTTTATTTTATTATACAGTAAAACTGTAAAAAAATCTACCGCAACCTAAAAATCATTCTTCTGCCCATCGGAAAGAATAATATCGACCTTTTCGTGCTTTTCACGAAAACGGCGGATCTCACATAATATTTCACTTTCGGACAGTCCATGCGGCAGCAGGACTTCGGAAGGTTCGCAGGATTCGTTTTCCCTTAACAGTGCCTTTCTGTTTTCTTCAAGAAATCGATCCAGTCTGCTCATAAGATAAAATCCGAAAGCAAATATGCCAAGCAGACTGACAATCAGCAATAACTCAGCCAATTCCGTTCACCTCTGTCAAATGTGAAAACACTTTTGCAGTTCTTTGTAAGCACCGAGAACCAAAAGGGTGATCTTGTCCGTAAGAACGGTTTCCGGCGTAACTGCCATATTGATTTTTCCGTTCTCCTTAGTCGCCATAATATTGATGCTGTATTTTCTGCGGATATCCAGTTCTCCGACGGTTTTGCCGATCCATCCCTTTGGCACCTCTACCTCAAAAATGGCATGAGCCTCACCAACCTCAATGTAATCCCGAATGTGGTCGGCGGTGTACCGAATAGCAGCCCAATTTGCTACCTGTTTTTCTGGGTAAATGACCTCGTCCGCTCCGTTCCGCAGAAGGAATTTTTCCTGCACATCACGCTCGGCACGGGATACAACTAATTTTGCGCCGAGTTCTTTCAGCAAAGAAGTGGTTTCCAGCGAGTTTTGAAAATTTCCGCCGATGGTGACGATGCACACATCAAAGTTTCCGATACCGAGCGACCTTAAAAACTCCGTGTTTGTGCTGTCGCCGATCTGTGCATTGGTGACGATCGGCAGAATTTCATTGACTCTTTCTTCGTTGATGTCTACCGCCATCACCTCGTGTCCGAGCTTATTCAGCTGCAAAGCAATATGCTTACCGAATCTGCCGAGGCCTATTAACAATATGTTTTTCATAATATACTAACTCCTTTATCCGACTGTGATTTTTTCGAGTGGCAGCTTTGCTCCGCTCTGATTTTTGTTGGAAATCGCCGCATAAACCAGGGTGAGTCCGCCGACTCTGCCGAGATACATTAAGACGATTAAAATAAGCTGAGACAGAATGCCGAGCTGCGGTGTGATTCCAAGGGTAAGCCCGACCGTTCCGACGGCGGATGCCGTTTCATAAAGACAAGTGCTAAGTGGCAGACCCTCTGCCGTGCTGATAACAATGCCGCCGACAAAAAACAGCAGGAAATACATTACAGCAACGGCTGCGGCGTTTTTCACTATCGAACCATCAATGCGCCTGCCGTAGACTTCGGCATCGTCCTTTTTGCGACAGACGGAGAATGCACTCAGAATCAGAACGGCAAACGTGGTCGTTTTCATACCGCCTGCCGTGGAGCCGGGCGATCCTCCGACGAGCATCAGCAGAATCATAATTGCCTTAGAGGAACCGGTCATAGCGGGAAGATCGGCGGTATTGAAACCGGCGGTTCTCGGTGTGACAGACTGAAAAAGCGACGCAAGAATCCTTTCGCCGAGCGGCAGCCCCGTAAAATCGCAGAAGAAAAAGAATACTGCGGGAGCGATAATGAGGATTGCCGTTGTTACCAATATGACCTTACTTTGCATACGGTATTTTTTGAAATGCCACTTGTTTGTGTAAATATCGTCCCAGGTCAAAAATCCAATACCACCCACAATAATTAAAAGCATAATTGCAATGTTTATTGTAGGCTCTCCGATGTATCCCGTAAGAGACGGGTATTTGTTTTCTGCGGTGCCGAGTATGTCAAAGCCGGCGTTGCAAAAGGCGGAAATCGAATGAAATGCCGCCATCCAAATTCCCTTAATACCGTAGTTTCCGCAAAATGTCGGCAGCATGACGATCATTCCGATAAGCTCGATCAAAAAAGTTCCCCGTACAATAAAGCGGGTCAGGCGGACGATCCCGCCGACCTTCGGGGCAGAGATGGCATCTTGCATGGTACTGCGCTGCATCAGCGATATTTTTCTGCCGGACAGCATAGCGAAAAATGCCGCAACTGTCACAACACCGAGCCCACCTATCTGGATCATCAGCAGTATTACCGTCTGCCCGAAAGCGGACCAATAGCTACCTGTATCCTGCACGACCAGCCCCGTAACGCAAACGGCGGAGGTCGATGTGAACAGCGCCTCATGAAACGGCGTAACAACTCCGGCAGTCGATGAAAACGGCAGCATCAATATCAGCGCTCCAAGCACTATGACACTGGCAAAACCCAAAACGATCAGCTTAAAGGATGAAAGCCGCTTTTTTCTATGTGTAATTTCAGACATATATACTTCTCCTGTTTCTGTTTGTTTACAAAGAGTATACCGTGAAACATAATAAAACGGTGTAATGATTCAGCGCTCTGTATTAAGATTGCATTAAGACGCTCATTCTTTGAAAAAACAGTGCAGAGTATAGCAAAAAGGCACAGACAAAGGCAGATCGTTTGTAACCGTTGTGCGGCTTGAAACGGAACTCAGAGCCACTCTCACAGAACAGCAAAAGGTTCCGTTCAAACAAATCAAAAAACGGATGCAGAAATTACGACCGGCATGAGCTACAAGCGTTCACAAACGGATTTCAATTTACATCGCGGCTGATGTTGGAAGTGTACGAGCCGACACCTGAATTAGAACCGTAACAAAGTAAGATAATCGGAAACGAGATTGCACGATTCTGTTTCTGTTTCGAAAATATATACTGCAACAGGCAGAGGATCTCACCGTCCTTTACCTGTTTTCTTTTTGCGGATAGCCCTCAGGATTTTGAACATTTTGTAAATTCTCAATTTTTTAAGGTGGTAGAACACTCGATTTTAGGCATGAAAAGTGAGGGGATAAAATTTTCAGCGCATTGCCATATATAGTTTTTCCTTTGGACAAGTGTAGGAATAAAAATTTTGGTTGTACCCTATCCACTTTTTTACTATGAAAAGTAGAGAGCAAAATAACATAACTATTTGAAAGGAGTTGGTGCAGATATGATTGCAACTGCGCAAAAAGAAAATTTCAAGGAGGAAAAAGTGGCAGAAAAATTTTATTGTAGTAAAAGATGCAATAGCCGATAGAATACCCGGTGCAGTGTATTGGAATTTGTTTGATATGGAAATGAACTTTGCCAAGACTATGTCAACAGATAATGCAATTAAACTAATTGAGCAGTATTCATAAGAAAACCTCCCTAATGTTTTAACAATAGGGAGGTTTTCTTAGTCAAAAAAATTCATTTTTTAGTAGCAATTTATATTTGCCTGAAAGTTTATCGTCAATTTCCATTTTGTTATGAAGATAAACACTTTGTACAAGTCCAACACCGAAGAACATTGACATTGCAGATGTACCACCTTGTGAGAAGAATGGAAGTGTAATACCTACAACAGGCAAGAAGCCAAGTACCATTCCAAGGTTAATAATTGTCTGAGTTGTCAGCATACCGAAAAGACCATAACAAATGCACCTACCGGCAATATCTTTTGACTTTATAGCTATTACAATTATTTTAATCATCAATAAAATCAAAATTAGTATAAGTACAATGCACCCAACAAATCCTAATTCTTCACCTGCTACAGTAAAGATAAAGTCGTTTTGTTGTTCAGGTACAATGTTGTTTTGCACTCTTGTACCTTTACCTATTCCTGAACCGAATATTCCACCTGATGCAATAGAAACTTTACCTTGATATTGTTGCCATCCATAGTCAGTAAGTGCATTACCGTCAAGGTCAAATAATGCAAGAATTCTGTTTCTATGTTCATCATTCATTACAAAGCTCCAAATAAATGGAATACAGACAATTACTGCACCAAGTGTAATAGCAAAGTACCTTAACTGTACACCTGCAGTAAATGCCATAATAGTAAACATCATTAAAAAAATTAATGCAGAACCGTCATCACCTTGAAAGTGAATAATAACGATGGGTATCATTGCGTGAATAAATAAAAGTAAAACACCTTTAATTTTCTTAATAAGACCATTTTCCACTGTATAGGCAAGGTGCTTAGAAAAGGTAATAATAAAGCAAATCTTCATTAATTCCGAAGGCTGAAATGTCATACCACCCGGTAGCCTAATCCAAGCAGTATCATCTGTACCGGTAACTGTAATACCAAATAAAAATACCGAAACTGCAAGTAGTATCCCAACAATAGCCCAAATGTACCAGTATTTCAAAAGATTTATGTAATCAATAACAGAAAAAATTATTGCTCCCAAAATACCAATACCTACAGCAATAATCTGAGATTGTAAGTAGTTTGAGTCAGTAGCCCTTTGTAAGCTGTAAATCAAAATAAAGCTATATACGGTAGCACTTAGTGTTAAAAGCCATAACAACTTGTCTGTATTTGCTATGTAATCTTTAACAGAGTTTATAAAGTTTTTTATCTGTGCCACCACCTTTCTAAAATATTATAATAAAAAAATATGTCATAATCAAGAAATTATTGAAATAACTGATTTATATTTCTTTTAAGACAATTTATTGTTACTACTTCTATGATATAATCAAAATGTTAATTTAGTATTCAAATTTGATATAAGGAGAGTTATTATGCTAACAGATATTGAAATTGCACAACAGGCTAAACTAAGACTTATTAAGGATGTTGCATCTGACATTGATATTAATGAAGATGAACTGGAATTTTACGGTAAATATAAAGCTAAGCTTTCTGATGAACTTTCAGAAAGAGTTAGCAAGAATGAAGACGGTAAACTTGTTCTTGTAACTGCTATTAACCCAACACCTGCCGGTGAAGGTAAAACAACTACTTCAGCAGGTTTAGGTCAGGCTATGGCTAAAATTGGCAAGAAGGCAATTATTGCACTGAGAGAACCTTCCCTAGGTCCTGTATTTGGTATCAAGGGTGGTGCAGCAGGTGGTGGCTATTCACAGGTTCTACCTATGGAAGACATTAACCTACACTTTACAGGTGATATGCACGCTATTACTTCTGCTAACAACCTACTATGTGCTATGCTGGATAACCATATGCAACAAGGCAATGTTCTTGGTATTGACCCAAGAAGAATTCTATTTAAGAGATGCCTTGATATGAACGATAGAGCACTTAGAAATGTTGTTATCGGTTTAGGTGGCAAGGTTAACGGTGTTCCAAGAGAAGACGGTTTCATCATTACTGTTGCATCAGAAGTTATGGCTATCCTATGTTTAGCAAGTGATATTTCTGACCTAAAGAAAAGATTGGGCAACATTCTTGTTGCTTATACATATGACGGCAACCCTGTATTCTGTAAGGATATTAAGGCTGACGGTGCTATGACTGCACTATTAAAGGATGCCCTAAAGCCTAACCTAGTACAAACACTAGAGGGTACACCTGCTATTATGCATGGTGGTCCTTTTGCAAATATTGCTCATGGTTGTAACTCAGTAAGAGCAACAAAACTTGCACTAAAGCTAGGTGACTATTGTATTACAGAAGCAGGTTTCGGTTCTGATTTAGGTGCAGAAAAGTTCCTAGACATTAAGTGTAGATATGCCGGTATTGCTCCATCATGTATTGTTATTGTTGCTACTTGTAGAGCATTAAAGTATAACGGTGGTGTGCCAAAGGCAGAAGTTTCTGAACCAAACTTAGAAGCACTAAAGAATGGTATCGTAAACCTAGGTGTTCATATTGATAATATGAACAAGTACGGTGTACCGGTAGTAGTTGCTATTAACCGTTTCTATACTGACTCAGACGAAGAACTAAAGTATATTGAAGACTATTGCCACCAAAGAGGTGCAGAATTTGCACTTTCCGATGTATTCTGCGAAGGTGGTAACGGTGGTGTTGACCTAGCTAAAAAGGTTGTTGAAGCTTGTGAAAAGCCATCAGACTTTAAGCTACTATACGATAATGACCTAACAATTAAAGAAAAGATGAACCGTATTGCTACAGAAATTTATGGTGCAGATAAAGTTAACTACACTCCACAAGCTGAAAAGGCTCTAAAGGATGTTGTTGCTTTAGGTGGTGACAAACTTCCTGTTTGTGTAGCTAAGACACAGTATTCTCTATCTGATAACCCAGCACTTCTAGGTGCACCAAAGGGCTTTGATATTACAGTTAGAGATGTAAGAATTTCTAACGGTGCAGGTTTTGTAGTTGTTTATACAGGCAACATTATGACAATGCCGGGTTTACCAAAAGTACCTGCAGCCAACAACATTGATGTTGACGAAAATAATGTAATTAGTGGATTGTTCTAATATGGAATATATAACTCATTCTGTTGAAGAAACAGAGAACCTAGCAAGTAAATTAGCCAAGAAACTAAAGGGTACAGAAGTAATTGCATTCTTTGGTGGACTGGGTATGGGCAAAACTGCCTTTACCAGAGGTCTTTGTAAAGGGCTAAATTACTTTGATGGTGTACAAAGTCCAACATTTTCATTGGTAAATCAGTATAATGCAGATTATACTGTTTACCACTTTGATATGTACCGTATAAACACATATGACGATTTGTACAGTACAGGATTTTTTGATTATCTTGACACAGGTATTCTTGTTATTGAGTGGAGCGAAAATATAGAAAATGCTTTACCTGATGACTATATCAGTGTTGAAATCAAAAAAGGCGAAAATGATGACGACAGAATTATTAAAATTGAAGGAATTGAACTTTAATGAAAATTTTAGGTATTGATACTTCAGCCGAAACATCTTCAATAGGTATTGTTGAGGATGGTAAGGTAGTAGATGAAGTTTTTGTCAATGAGGGTTTAACTCATAGTGAAACAATAATGCCTATGATTGACAAATTACTAAAACAAAATAATATAAGTGTTGATGATATAGATGCCTATGCAGTAAATAACGGTCCCGGTTCTTTTACCGGTGTCAGAATAGGTGTTGCAGTAGTAAAGGGTATGGCTTTTAAGGACAACAAGGATTGTTACGAAGTTTCTACTTTAGACTCTATTGCTTATAACTGTATTGATAAAGAAGGCAAAGTTGTTTCTTGTATTGATGCAAGAAGAAATCAGGTTTTTAATGCAGTTTATTCTGTATCAAAGGGTAAACTTACAAAAGAAGTTAATGACCGTTCAATACTTATTAAGGATTTATATGAAGAACTTAAAGATATAGAAGAAAATATTTATTTTGTTGGAGATGGTCAGGATAAAGTACTTGATTATTTTTCAGAAAATGATATGCTTAAAGAGAACTTTAAGTTTCCGGAATATTTAGAAAATGTTCAGAGAGGTACTAATACTGCTATGATTGCTTATAATAATCAATCAAGCAAGAAGAAAGGCAAGGATATTTTGCCTCAGTACCTAAAGTTAACTCAAGCTGAACAAGAATTAAGAAAGAAGAGGGAAAAGTAATGATAGCTATTGGTTGCGATCATGGTGGACTAGATATTAAAAATGCAGTAATCGAATACCTAAAGAAGAACGGTATTGAATATAAGGATTACGGTTGTTATACATCAGAAAGTGTTGATTACCCTAAGTATGCTTATAAAGTAGCTACAGCAGTAGCAAATAAAGAAGCTGAACTGGGTATCCTATGTTGTGGTACAGGTATCGGTATCTCTATTGCAGCAAACAAGGTTAAGGGTATCAGAGCAGCAGTTGTTAGTAACGAATTCTGTGCAGAAATGACTCGCCGTCATAATGATGCAAACATCCTATGTATGGGTGGCAGAGTTATTAATGAAGAACAGGCAGTTAAATTTGCCGATATTTTCCTAAACACACCATTTGAAGGTGACAGACACAACAGAAGATTGGATATGGTAAGTGCTATCGAAAACGGTACTTATGAAGATAAATAATTATTAGAAAGCAGGATTAATATGGAAAATCAAGTTACAGTTTTTGACCATCCTCTAATTCAACATAAGTTGACTCATATGAGAGATGAAAAAACAGGTAGTAAACTATTTAGAGAATTAGTATCAGAAGTTTCAATGCTAATGTGCTATGAAGCTACAAGAGATTTACCACTAAAGGAAGTTGAAGTACAAACTCCTCTAGTAAAGACAAAGTCAAAGGTTATTGCAGGTCGTAAACTAGCATTTGTTCCTATTCTTAGAGCAGGTCTTGGTATGCTAGATGCAATGCTAGAGATGGTACCGGCTGCAAAGGTTGGTCATATCGGTCTTTATAGAGATGAAGAAACTCATGAACCTGTTGAATACTACAACAAGTTACCATCAGACATTGAAGAAAGAGATGTATTTGTTCTTGACCCAATGCTAGCAACAGGTGGCAGTGCAGTTGATGCTATCAACATTATTAAGAAGAGCCATCCTCATTCAATTAAGTTCCTTTGCATTATTGCAGCTCCTGAAGGCATTAAGGCACTAACTGAGGCTCATCCTGATGTTCAGGTATTCTGTGCAGCTAAGGATGAAGGCCTAAATGAAAACTGCTACATTGTGCCTGGTCTAGGTGACGCAGGTGACAGAATTTTCGGTACAAAGTAATTTGTATTCTGAATTTTAAACTTAAAAAAACAGTCGGTACATTTTTAGTGTACCGACTTTTCTTTTACAAAATTTCTTTAAATTTATTTACAATGCTGATTGAATTAGGATTATCAAGGTAAACATAATTAAAATCTCTCACAATATTCAGTCCCTCAATATAGAAAGGTGAGAGGTAAGGCTGATTCTTAAGTATTGCCTCATATGCAAAAGTAATTCCAAGATTTTCCCTGATAAGTTGTGACATTAATCCAAAGTTACTTATACAAATATTTCTCATAAAGTTACTTGTTGTGTAATTTTGTTCAGCCAAAACTTGCTCAAGAATTGTCCTGGTACCTGAACCTTTTTCTCTGATAAATAGAGTTTCGGAAAATGCACTTTCAAGTGGAATAGTTTTGTTAGCAAAGTGATGTATGTTGCTACATACACCAACGAAAGGTTCACTTTTATATATCTCACTGCCAAATTCGTTTCTGTCAAAGAATCCCTCAATTAAAGCAAAGTCAAGTTCACCTTTTTGTAGCTTGTTCAGTAGCCTGTTTGTATTGTCAATCTCAATCAAAATATTGTTAGTTGGTGTTTTTAAGTATTCAGCAATTTTATCTGTAATTACATATTCACCGATTGTTTTAGTAGCACCGATTGCATAATCCTTTTGCTTTGCAATTTCCATTTGTTCAAGTAGTTTTTCCTCTTGATACAGTAAATTTTCTGAATAATTCTTTAGCAAAACACCTTCTTTGGTAATTTGCAAAGTATGCCTATCATATATAAATAACTTGCATTTGTATTCATTTTCAAGAAAGTGAATGTGTTGTGTAACTGCCGGTTGTGTCATATTCAATTGTTCAGCAGTTTTTCTGTAATTCATAGTTTCACATAATTTTAAAAATGTCTTAATTCTATAATCAATCATAGCAACCTCATAAATATAACTTATCGTCTCATATTAAATGATAATTATATTTTATCATAAATCTGTGCTACAATCAATATGTAACAAATAGGAGGGTTATTATGAATTTTGTAAAAAAGAATGGTTGTGGCATTTTACTTAGTGGAATTTTTGCTTTAGTAGCTACTTTATTAACGAAAATTTCAATAGGTTCATTTTCTTTTGATTTAATTGGTGCACCTGTGTTTTCAATTTTGTTTGGTATGATTTTAACTTTAATTTTCCCAAATATCAAAACCAATACATATATAGGTTCAGGCATAAAATTTACATCAAAAAAGATTTTGCAATATGCAGTTATAGTACTGGGTTTTTCACTAAATCTAAACACTATTGCAAAGGTGGGAATAAAGAGCTTGCCGGTTATTATTTACACAATTTCAACTTCATTAATCATTGCTTTTATTATGATGAAAGTATTGAAAGTTAATAAGAAGACTTCTTGCCTAATCGGTGTAGGTTCATCAATTTGTGGTGGTTCAGCTATTGCAGCAACTGCTCCTGTAATTGATGCTGATGACTCGGATGTAGCACAGTCAATATCAGTAATTTTCCTTTTTAATGTACTGGCTGCTTTGATTTTTCCAACATTAGGACATAGCATTGGACTAGGTACAGAGGGTTTTGCAGTTTTTGCAGGTACTGCCGTAAATGATACATCATCTGTTACTGCTACTGCCTCAACTGCTGAAAATATTTACAATACAAGTGGTATCTTGTCATATGCAGTTACAGTAAAACTTACAAGAACACTTGCAATTATTCCAATTACTTTAGCATTAACTTTTTATAGAATGAAGAAAGCTAAGAATAATTCTAATAAAGAAAATAACTTTTCTTTCAAAAAGATTTTCCCTTGGTTTATTCTTTATTTCCTAGGTGCTTCAATTATTACAAGTTTAGTTGGATTAATCCCAAATGAAACTTTCACTACAATATATAATGATTATTTTGTTTGTGCTATGAAATGTATTGCAAAGTTCTTTATTTCAATGGCAATGTTTGCAGTAGGTATAAATACTAACATAGTTCAGTTAATACAGAATGGAAAGAAACCAATTCTTTTAGGTTTCTGTTGTTGGTGTGGTGTTACTTTAGTGTCACTGTTTATCCAAAGTATTACAGGAATTTATGCATCAAATCTATAATATACAAAAACACCCACACAATTAAGTGTGGGTGTAACTTTGTTCTATAAAAGAATTATTCAATTTCATTGTCACAGTATTCACAAATTTTGTGATTGTCCTTTAAGTAATATTTCTTAGGTAGGTAAGCCTCTTGATTAACAATACATCTTGGATTTTTACACTTAACATCAGAAATAAACTTTTTGTCATTGCTATGGAAGAGGTAATCTTTATCTTCAAGTAGCAGCATAATCAGTGCCATTCTGCCGTACATACCATAAACAGCTTGTTTAAAGTAACAAGCTCTTGGGTCATCATCAACTTCAACAGTAATTTCATCAACTCTTGGTAGTGGATGAAGTACAATCATATCCTTTTTAGCATATGACATTTTTTCTGTATCAAGAATGTATTGACCTTTTTGTGCTTGATAATCTTCTTCACTGGCAAATCTTTCTCTTTGAATTCTTGTCATATAAAGAACATCAAGGTCTGAAATATTGCTCTGTAGGTCATCAACCTCTTCATAAGGACAACCGGCCTTATCCATAATATCCTTAATGTAGTCAGGAATACTTAACTCCTTAGTTGAGATAAGTACAAATGAATTACCCTCAAAGTGGCTCATTGTTTTAATAAGTGAATGAACAGTTCTGCCATTCTTTAAGTCACCACAAAGACCAATCTTAAGGTGGTTTAATCTGCCTTTTTCATTGTA
Organism: Ruminococcus sp. LCP21S3_E8; assembly: GCA_052118065.1. Classification (GTDB taxonomy): domain Bacteria; phylum Bacillota; class Clostridia; order Oscillospirales; family Acutalibacteraceae; genus Ruminococcoides. Next base: position 197,980 of record JBQKHY010000001.1, read on the forward strand.
AAGAGTAACAACATCAGTAAGTGTCTGAGTAGGGTGTAGATGACCACCATCACCTGCGTTAATAACAGGAACTTTGCTATAAAGTGAGGCTGCCTTTGCAGAACCTTCAACAGGATTTCTCATTGCAATAATATCGGCATAACCACTTACAACTGTAATAGTATCTTTTAAGCTTTCACCTTTAGAAACCGAGGAGTTCTGTGGATTATCAAAACCGATAATTTTACCACCCAGTCGCATCATAGCAGTCTGGAAAGACATCTGTGTGCGAGTTGATGGCTCATAAAAAAGAGTTGCCATGATTTTTCCATCACAAACATGGCTATACTTTACCGGATCTGCCTTTATCTTTCCAGCCAACTCAATAGTTTGCTGAAGCTGTGCAAAAGTTAAATCCTCAAGATCAATGACATGTCTATGTTTCATGACAACTTCCCCCAATATTATTAAATTTGGTGCCGGTGACCGGACTCGAACCGGTACGATATCGCTATCGGTGGATTTTGAGTCCACTACGTCTGCCAATTCCGTCACACCGGCAAATCAACCGTATGTTATTATATAATAAGTATGGATAAAAAGCAAGAATTTTTTTAATTTTTTTATTATTTAAGGGCAAAACTATATTTTTGTACTAGTGAAATACTGTTTTTTTCAGAAATTTTAAGTTTTATGATGATTTTTGTTGATTATGGAGCATTTTTATTATATAATATATCTGTGTTTTTATGAAACACTTAATTTGTTAATCTATGTTTAAAAACATATAGGAGGAATAAAGGATGGAAATTAAAGAACAACTTTACGAAGGTAAGGCAAAGAAAGTTTTTGCTACAGATGACCCTGATCTATGTGTAGTATCTTATAAGGATGATGCTACTGCTTTTAACGGTAAGAAAAAGGGTACTATCGTTGGTAAAGGTGTAGTAAACAACAGAATGAGTAACTTTATGTTCAAAATGCTGGAAGAGAACGGTATTCATACTCACTATGTTGAAGAACTAAATGACAGAGATACTGTTGTTAAAAAGGTTGAAATTGTTCCACTAGAAGTTATCGTAAGAAACAGAGCAGCTGGTTCTTTCTCAAAGAAGTATGGCGTTCCTGAAGGTTCTGACCTTGCTTCTCCTATTCTTGAATTTGACTATAAGAGTGACCCTCTGGATGACCCACTGGTTAATAACTATCATATTCTTGCTCTTGGCCTAGCTACTCAGGAAGAAATTGATACTATTGCTTCAATGGCTCTAAAGATTGACCAGCTAATGATTGACTTCTTCAAGAAGTGCAATGTTGAACTGGTTGACTTTAAGCTTGAATTCGGTCGTTTCCATGGTGAAATCGTTCTTGCTGACGAAATTTCTCCTGATACATGCCGTTTCTGGGATCTAGATACTCATGAAAAACTAGACAAAGACCGTTTCCGTCGTGATATGGGTGGCGTTGAAGAAGCATATGCTGAAATGATGAAGAGAATTGGTCTTGCTTAATTTTTAATTTATTAATGGATGGTGACTCCCTTGAGCATAAATTTTAACAATTATCACAGTGAAGGTCTTCACGAAGAATGTGGTGTATTTGGTATTTATGGCAACGATGCAATTAAGCCATCGTATGCTTGTTATAACGGACTTCTTGCACTTCAACATCGTGGACAGGAAAGTTGTGGTATTGCTGTAAGTGATTGTGGCGTTATTGATTATCACAAAGATATGGGACTTGTTACCGAAGTATTCAACAATAAAATATTAGACAAACTTGACGGACAGATTGCACTTAGTCATGTCCGTTATTCAACTGCAGGCGGCTCTGTGCGTGAAAACTCACAGCCGCTTGTTATGCGTTATAAAAAAGGCACACTTGCAATTGCACATAACGGTAACCTTACCAATGCTGCCGAAATTAAGCATACTCTTGAACATAGAGGTGCTATTTTCCAGACAACTATTGACTCTGAGGCTATTGCTTATGTTATTGCTCGTGAAAGACAAAAGGTTCATTCCGTTGAAGAAGCAGTAAGAAACACTATGAATACAATCAAAGGTGCTTATTGCCTACTTGTTATGAGTCCTCGAAAGCTTATTGCTGCCAGAGACCCTAACGGATTTAGACCACTTTGTATTGGTAAAATCAATAATTCATATTGCTTTGCCAGTGAGTCTTGTGCCCTTGATGCAGTTGGTGCTGATTTTGTCAGAGATGTAGAACCGGGCGAAATCGTTATTGTTGATGAAGACGGTATCAGAAGTGATAAAACCCATTGTGGCAAGAAAAAGTCAATTTGTATTTTTGAGTATATTTATTTTGCTCGCAGTGATAGTAATATTGACGGTATTTCTGTTTACGAATCAAGAAAAGAAGCCGGTAGAATCCTTGCAAGATGTCATCCTGTAGAGGCTGACCTTGTTATCGGTGTTCCTGAGTCCGGTATTGACGCAGCAATCGGTTATAGTGAAGAATCAGGTATTCCTTATGAAAAGGGTATCGTTAAAAATAACTATATCGGTAGAACCTTTATCAAGCCTACCCAAGGCGAAAGAATGAAGAGTGTTAAGATTAAACTTAACCCACTAAGCTCTATTAAGGGCAAGAGAGTTGTTGTAATTGATGACTCAGTTGTTAGAGGTACTACTGTTGATAGAATTGTTACCATGCTTAGAGAAGCAGGTGCAAGTGAAGTACATATGAGAATTTCTTCTCCACCATTTATGTGGCCTTGTTATTATGGTACAGATATTCCTTCAAAGGGAGAGCTTATTGCTTGTAACCATACTATAGAAGAAATCAGACAAATTAGTGGTGCAGATTCCTTTGGATATTTGCCGGTTGAACATCTTAGAGAACTTACTTTCTCTGATGATGTATGTTACTGTGACGGTTGTTTCACAGGACAATACCCAGCAGACATTACCCACAACCAGCTTGAGGGTAAAAAGCGTGGTGGTATGAATTTTAAAAATACAAAAATCAAGGAGAAAGTATAATGAGTAAAGATTGTTACGAATCCCCATTGTCTTCAAGATATGCAAGTAAAGAAATGAAGTATATCTTCAGTCCGGATATGAAGTTCCGTACATGGAGAAAACTTTGGATTGCTCTTGCAGAAAGTGAAATGGAACTAGGTCTACCTATTACACAGGAACAGATTGATGAACTAAAGGCTAATGCCGATAACATTAATTATGAAGTTGCAGAAGCTAGAGAAAAGCTTGTTCGTCATGATGTTATGAGCCATGTTTATGCTTATGGTCAGCAGTGTCCAAAAGCTAAAGGTATCATTCACCTAGGTGCTACTTCTTGTTATGTTGGTGACAACACAGATGTTATCATTATGACAGAAGGTTTAAAGTTAGTTAGAAATAAACTTGTTACTGTTATTCGTGAACTTGCAAAGTTTGCCGATAAGTACAAGGATTTACCTACACTTGCTTTTACACATTTCCAACCTGCACAGCCTACTACAGTAGGTAAGAGAGCATCTCTATGGTTACAGGAATTATTAATGGACCTTGAAGATGTTGAATATCAGCTAAGTAAGGCAAAGTTACTAGGTTGTAAGGGTACAACAGGTACTCAGGCCAGTTTCCTTGAATTATTTGAAGGTGACCACGAAAAGTGTAAGGAACTTGACAGAAGAATTGCAAAGAAAATGGGCTACAATGCTTGTTTTGCAGTATCAGGTCAGACTTATTCAAGAAAACTTGATACTCAGGTTCTAAATGTTCTTTCCGGTATTGCTCAGAGTGCTGCTAAGTTCTCTAACGATATTAGATTACTTCAACACCTAAAGGAAGTTGAAGAACCATTTGAAAAGAACCAGATTGGTTCTTCTGCTATGGCATACAAGAGAAACCCAATGCGTTCAGAAAGAATCGGTTCTCTATCAAGATATGTTATGGTTGATGTACTTAACGGTGCATTTACAACTGCTACACAGTGGTTTGAAAGAACACTTGATGACTCTGCTAACAAGAGATTAAGTATTCCTGAAGCATTCCTAGCTATTGACGGAATTCTTAACCTATATGCTAATGTTACAGACGGTCTTGTTGTTTATCCAAAAGTTATTGAACAGCGTCTAAGAAAAGAACTACCATTTATGGCAACAGAAAATATTATGATGGATGCCGTAAAGCGTGGTGGTGACAGACAGGAACTTCACGAAAAAATCAGACAACACTCTATGGCTGCTTCCAGAGTAGTCAAAGAAGAGGGTGGCGAAAATGATCTTCTTGAAAGAATTGCAAATGATAAGTCATTTGGTGTTACTCTTGAAGAACTAGAGGCTATTCTTCAGCCTTCAAAATATGTTGGTCGTGCTCCTGAGCAGACAACAGACTTCTTAAACGAAGTTGTATATCCTGCTATTGCTCCTTACGAAAATGTTGAGGACGAAAAGGCAGAAATCACAGTATAAACAAATGATGCAAATTATTTGCATTTTGAAAGGATGTCAAACAAATGGTTAAAGCTATAGTTGGTGCTAACTGGGGCGATGAAGGTAAGGGTAAAATTACTGATGTATTAGCTCAGAACTCTGATGTAGTAATTCGTTTTCAGGGTGGTGCTAATGCAGGTCATACTATCGTAAATGAATACGGTAAGTTTGCACTTCACCAGTTACCATCAGGTGTATTTAATAGCAATGTTACAAATATTATCGGTAATGGTGTTGCATTCTCAGTAGAGAATTTTGTAAAAGAAATGAAGGAATTAAAGGACAGAGGTGTTCCTGAACCAAAGATTTTAATTTCTGACAGAGCTCAAATCGTAATGCCATATCATGTTGCATTTGACTGCTATGAAGAAGAAAGACTAGGCAAGAACTCTTTTGGTTCAACAAAGAGTGGTATTGCTCCTTTCTATTCAGATAAGTATAGCAAAATCGGTTTCCAAATCAATGAACTTTATGATGATATTGATTATCTAAAGGAAAAGATTGCAAGAACTCTTGAAGTTAAGAATGCAACACTTAAGAATCTATATAACAAACCTCCAATTTCAGTTGATGAAATCTTCAACAAGCTAATGGAATACAGAGATGCTCTTGCTCCATATGTTGCAGATACATTTACATTCTTGCATGATGCTTGTAAAGATGGCAAGAATATTCTATTAGAGGGTCAGCTAGGCTCACTAAAGGATACTGACTTTGGTATTTATCCAATGGTTACTTCCAGTAATACAATTGCAGGTTATGGTGCAGTTGGTGCAGGTGGTATTCCTCCATACGAAATCAAGGATATTGTTACAGTTGTTAAAGCATATTCAAGTGCAGTTGGTGCAGGTGAATTTGTTTCTGAAATCTTTGGCGATGAAGCTGACGAACTTCGTAGAAGAGGTGGCGACGGTGGCGAATTTGGTGCTACAACAGGTCGTCCTCGTAGAATGGGTTGGTTAGATTTAGTTGCTACAAGATACGGTTGTCGTGTACAGGGTGCTACTCAGGTTGCATTTACTGTTCTTGATGTTCTTGGTTATCTTGATGAAATCCCTGTTTGTGTTGGTTACGAACTAGACGGTGAAGAAATCGACTACTTCCCATCAACAACAAAGCTAAAGAGATGTAAGCCAATTCTTAAGAAACTTCCAGGTTGGAAGTGCGACATTAGTGGCATTAAGAATTACGAAGACCTACCTGAGAACTGCCGTAACTATATTGAATTTGCAGAAAAAGAAATCGGTGTGCCAATTACTATGGTTTCTAACGGTCCTGCAAGAGAAGATATTATTTACAGATAATTTTGAGGTGTGTAATGGCGAAAGCAAAAGAAAAAGTTCTTGTTCTTGACTTTGGTGGTCAGTACAACCAGCTTATTGCAAGACGAGTTCGTGATCACCATGTATATGCTGAAATTAAGCAGTACACTACAGATATAGAAGAAATTAAGGCCGAAAATTATAAGGGCATTATTTTCACAGGTGGGCCAAACTCAGTTTATGATATGAGTTCACCACATTATTCAAAAGAAATCCTTGAGCTGGGTATTCCGGTTCTTGGTATTTGTTATGGCTGTCAGCTAATCACATGGATGTGTGACGGTAAGGTTGAATCAGCTATTAACAGTGAATATGGTAAAATTCAAATTGATGTTTCAAAGCCTGAGAGCAAACTGTTCAAGGATGTTCCTAAGGAAAATATTGTTTGGATGAGCCACACTGATTATGTTAGTGAAATTCCAAAAGGTTTTGAAGTAACTGCATCATCAAAGGATTGCCCTTGTGCAGCCTTTGAAAATGTAGATAAGAACCTATACGCAGTACAATTTCATCCCGAAGTTACTCACTCAGAATATGGTAATGTTATTCTAAAGAATTTCCTTTATGAAGTTTGCCATTGTTCAGGTGACTGGCAGATGGATAGCTTTATCGACAATACAGTTAATGCACTAAGAGAAAAGATTGGTGACAAGAAAGTTGTCCTAGGTCTTTCCGGCGGTGTTGACAGTTCTGTTGCAGCTGCACTTCTAAGTAAGGCAGTAGGTAAGCAGTTAACTTGTGTATTTGTTGACCAAGGTCTAATGCGTAAAAATGAAGGTGACTTTGTAGAAGAAACTTTCACAAAGTTATTTGATATGAACTTTGTTCGTGTAAATTGTGGCCACGAATTTATCTCTAAGCTAAAGGGTGCAACAGACCCTGAAGATAAGAGAAAGATTATCGGTACAGAATTTTATAAAGTTTTCTGGGATAAAATCAGAGAAGAAGCTGACGGTGGTTTCTTTGCTCAGGGTACAATTTATCCTGACTGTATCGAAAGTGGTAAGGGCAACGCAGACAAAATCAAAACTCATCACAATAAGGTTGCAATGCCAGAAGATATTAAGTTTGATGATGTTGTAGAACCACTTTGCGACCTATTTAAGGATGAAGTTAGAGTAGTTGGTGAAAAGCTAGGTATCCCTAAGGAACTGGTTTGGAGACAACCATTCCCAGGTCCGGGTCTAGGTGTTAGAATTATTGGCGAAATCACTGAAGAAAAGATTAAAATTCTTCAGGATGCCGATGCAGTTTTCAGAGATGAAATTGCAAAGAGTGGTATCGCTCAGGATTTAAGCCAGTTTTTCTGTGTACTTCCTGATGTTAGAACAGTTGGTGTTATGGGTGACCATAGAACATATGACCACCTTGTAGCAATCCGTGCAGTTACAACCGATGACTTTATGACTGCCGACTTTGCAAGAATTCCTTACGATGTCCTTGCAAGAGTTTCTAACCGTATCGTTAATGAGTGCGAACATATCAATCGTGTAGTTTATGATATTACATCAAAACCCCCTGGGACCATAGAGTGGGAATAAATCGTAAAGTTTGAAAAACCGCATAAACAAAGGATTTTCGGCTTAAAAATTCCCGATTTGATAGCAAAATGATAGCAGACTGCAAAACGCATTTATTGTGCGTTCCCTGTGGTTTGCTGGTACAATTATCTTAATAAATTCTAAAAAGGCATTACTGACTTTTGCAGTCGGTAATGCCTCTTTGTTTTATACAATCAATTGTTGTTTCGCACATAGTTTATTATCTTTTTTGCGGCTTCTTCAGAAATTGAAAACATAGTTTGCCTAAAATTAAAACTACTGTCGGTAATATCTTTCATTTGTGAAGCTGAAATAGGTTTAGACAATTCAACAAAATTATCTAAAATCATATTGTATTCGTAATCGTCGTATCCATCGCATGATTTTTTGTTTAGTATTCCATTTGCATACCCATACGCTCTTATACCAACTCCGCTTTCATATAAAAATACGATATCTCCTTTTTGGAATTTTTGAATTTTCTCTCTCCATCCGGGATAGTAAGCTGCTGCTTTATGTTCGTCAATCATTTCTTTTGTGTAATGAGGGTTGCTTTGTTTATTTGTGTTAAGTACGTAACAATTGTTTTCATACTCCAAAAAGTCTTCTGTTTGAGAATACATGTTAAATTCAATGTAGTATTCACCTGAAATCTCGAATACCCAATATACAATAGCATCTATATTCAATCCATTATTTTTCCAATAGATGATTGATTCTATTGTTGCTTGATCTACTCCATTCGTAACAATAAGAAAATGTTGCTTCTTGTTAAAGTTGTCGTCAGGCAGAATCTTAGAAGTGTCTCCGTAAAAATAGGAAGAATGATCAAGTGCAAGATTAGCTTTTTCGTTATGCTGATATTTTTGATATAAACAATTCAATTCATCGTAAGTACTTTTCCCGAACAGTTGCCCATATCGGAGTACTTGTAATAAATTTTCTTGTTTTCCAGACCAGCGCTTGAGTTCAAATATGTATAAATCGCCTTCCTTATCAATGGCAAGTATATCGGGTTCTTCTTGTCGAGCTCTTTCAGTAAAAATAGCCATAAGGTCATTTGAAGAAATGAAATCTTGAATATTATTAGAAATAAGGTTTTCAAGATCTTTTTCTTTCCAACCAATATCTGATAGTGTGACTCTTTTAACCTTTGAGTAATTATTACGGTTTGTATTTTTATTTAATTTATATAACATAGCTATATGCCTCACTTTTTAATATTTTTCGGATAATTGTAGCGCCAATTATCGTATTCCTCTTTTGTAATTTCGCCGTTTTTCAGCTTTTCAGCCTGTTCTTTCCAAGCGGTAAACATTTCAAACATAGTAATGTAATTTGCGCCCATACCCTTATCTAAATGCAGACAAACCTCTCCGTCTAATTCGGTGATTTTAAGACCGTATAAATCTTCAAGAGTAAATAAAGTGTGCATTAAGCCGTTATAGCTGTCAATATCGGGTACGGTTAAAGCGCTTGCGGATATATCGAATACTTCAGCAAGGTTGTTAGTAAGGTCTGCTTTAGGCGTTCTTGAGCCGGATTCGTACTGCGCCATACGGATGTCTGCGGTTTTCTCCGGAAAACCGACTTGCATACCAAGATATTTTTGAGTCATTCCTCTTAAATTTCTAAAGAATCTTATTCTTTCACCGATAGCCATAAAATTGCTCCTCTCGTTATTCTAAAATAGAGTATAGCATAATAAGTTAAGTGTTGTCAAGACAACCAAAGCAAAAAAAGTAAATATTTTCTCAAAAACCACTTGACTTTACGGAATTTGTTTAGTATAATAGTTAAGCAAATAGAGTTAAGTCTATTTATAACAACTGAATAACCGTCATATGTCACGGTAATGGCATATCCGCTCGGGCAAATCGGAATGCGGTCAGAAAGTTCTCCGACACTAAATAATTGTAAAAAATGAAAGAAAGGATGATAAAAATGGCAGACAAAATGTTTTTGCGTGTTGAAGATGTAGCAGAAGAAATGGGAGTTTCCATATCCTATGCCTACAAGCTTATACGCAAGTTAAATAAAGAATTAAAGGCAACCGGATGTATAACAATACCCGGCAGGATTGACCGAAAATTCTTTCATGAAAAATTCTATTCAACTAAAACAGCCGAAAGGAGCGATTAAAATGGCGGCATTTAAGAATGAAAAGAATGGAACTTGGTATGTGCAGTTCCGTTACACAGACTGGAAAGGCGAACGACAGCAGAAATTCAAGCGAGGGTTCGCAACAAAACGAGAAGCACAGGAATGGGAACGAGAATTTTTGATGCAAAAGCAGGCTGATGTAACAATGAGCTTTGAAAGTTTTGCAGAACTTTATGAGAAGGATGTAAAGCCAAGGCTCAAAGAAAACACATGGCTTACAAAGGAAAGCATTATACAAAAGAAAATTCTGCCGTATTTTGCAAAGCGCAGACTGTGCGATATTACGGCAAAGGATGTCATCGAATGGCAGAATGAAATCAGAAAACTCACCGATAAGAGCAGCAGAAAGTATTCTCAGACCTATCTGAAAACTGTTCATAATCAGTTAAGCGCCCTGTTTAACCATGCAGTACGCTATTACGGCTTGAAATCGAACCCTGCCGCAATCGCCGGGAATATGGGAACGGAGGAACGAAAAGAAATGCAATTCTGGACTTTGGAAGAATACAAGAAATTTTCCGAAGCAATGATGGACAAAACCATTTCTTTTTACGCTTTTGAAATGCTTTATTGGTGCGGTATTCGTGAGGGCGAAATGCTTGCCTTAACGCCTAAAGATTTTGACTTCAAAGCGGAAACGGTGACGATTAACAAATCGTATCAGCGTTTAAAAGGCAGAGATGTTATCACTACGCCTAAAACGAAAAAAAGTAACCGCACAATTAAAATGCCGAAATTCCTTTGTGAAGAAATGCAGGAATATCTCGGTATGTTTTACGGCGCCGGAGAAAATGACCGAATCTTTCCTGTCTCAAAAAGCTATATGCATCACGAAATGGACAGAGGTGCAAAAGAAGCAGGCGTCAAGCGTATAAGAATACACGATTTAAGACATTCGCACGTTTCGCTTTTAATAGAAATGGGATTTACCGCCTTAGCCATTGCAGATAGGCTCGGACACGAAAGCATAGAGGTTACTTACAGATATGCGCACTTGTTCCCCTCAAAGCAAACCGAAATGGCAAATAGATTAGATGATTTGGGAAAAGGAGATTTTTAGGATGTCAGCAAAAAACAGAGACGAACATAACCGATGGAGAAATATAACCGTAGGTTTTCGAGTATCACCCGAAGAAAACGAACTACTGAACAGGGCTGTAGCCTTATCTGGTTTACCAAAGCAAGAATACTGCTACCGAAGATGTATGAACAGAGATGTCATTGTTCAGGGAAATCCGAGAGTGTATAAAGCACTCAAAAATGAACTTGCCGCCGTGCTTCAAGAGTTACAGAGAATTGAATCCGGTAGCGATGTGAATGATGAATTACTTAATATTATTGAACTGATTGCCGATATTCTCGGCGGGTTAAAGGAGGAATCAGAATGATAGATAAAAAAGAAATGACCGCTTCGAATGTATCTGTTGGCGCAGATACGGAGCAGTCAATCCAAAAATGTACTAACATTAGTATAAACGATAACGATGAAAATATCAAGTATTTTGAAGAAATGCAAAGAGAGTTGATGTTAAGCTTAGACCCGTCATATCTCAAAACAATTTCAATGAGCGAGCTATACGATACCGTGTACCAAAGCAAACCTCCTCTGATTGACGGCTTACTCTATCCCGGCACATACATTTTTGCCGGTGCGCCGAAGCTAGGCAAGAGTTTTCTTATGGCACAGCTTGCTTACCATATCAGCACGGGTACGCCGCTTTGGAATTATACCGTCCGAAAAGGAACCGTGCTATACCTTGCTCTTGAAGATGATTATCACAGATTGCAGGAAAGGCTCTATCGAATGTTTGGAACGGAAAGTACAGAAGATTTGTATTTTTCTGTTTCGGCTGGTCAGCTTGGAAACGGTCTTGACGAACAGCTTACAAGGTTTATGGCTGAACACCCCGATACAAAACTGATCATCATAGACACGCTTCAAAAGGTGCGAGAGGTTTGCGGAGATAATTACAGCTATGCAAACGATTATGAAATTATCACAAGACTCAAAAAGTTTGCGGACAGCTGCGGAATATGCCTATTGCTTGTACACCACACACGCAAGCAGAATGCCGATGATAAATTTGATATGATTTCAGGCACTAACGGATTACTCGGCGCCGCTGACGGAGGTTTTATTCTTCGGAAAGAAAAGCGTACAAGCAATGCCGCCACGCTTGAAGTATCAGGCAGAGACCAGCCCGATCAGAAAATATGTCTGAACCGTAATCCTGAAATGCTTGTATGGGAGCTTGAGAAAACAGAAACAGAACTGTGGAAACAACCGCCTGATCCGTTGCTTGAAAATATCGCTGATAAAATCGCAAGAGGAAACTCAGAATGGCAAGGCACTCCCACAGAGCTTGTAGACTTTCTCGGCGTTGATATGAAATCAAACGCTTTGACGATGAAGTTGAATATCAATGCAGGGCGTTTGTTCAATGAGTACGGTATCTGCTACGAGAACAAACGCTGTCACGATGGCCGCAGGGTTAGTCTTGCGTTGGAACAGCGTGACGATGCGTGACGGTCGTGTCGGTGTTTTAGGCGATACCCAAAACATCGTCACCATCGTCACAGACCGACACGGATTTTTGGATAGGAAAGGATTGGATAGGATATGAAGAAAGTACAAATTTCAAGAGAGCTTTTTCTAAATCTGATTCGCTATCATTTTGCAGAAATGTATGAGCTTGAGGAAGATATAAAAAATGAGCTTGAAAACAAATTAAATTTAATGGTAATGCGTGAGTATTACACCACATATAAAACTGCTCCCACAGAGCAGGAGCGTGAGGAAGCACGCAAAAAATATCTCGATGAAAGAGGTGTACCTGAGAGCTTCAGGTGGTGATTCCTCTTTAAGAGATATTTACGGGAATGTGCCACATTCCCGTGTAGGCAATTAAGGAACGAAAGTGACGGATTGCAGATAGGTGAGAACGAGAAAATTTTGAGCGTTCTCCACCATTGCAGACGGCGGAATTTTTGTTGAAAAATATCTGCCGTTTGCGGTGTGTGTAGCCACAAGCAGCACACACTTCGGCGGTAGCCGAACAAGCCCTCTGCAAGAGCGCAAACAATCGTAGATTGCCGCATTTTTGTTGGCTCTGCTGACAAAAGTGCATTTGCGTTACTTTTGACAAAAGTAACAAAAGAAAAATTACTATAAAAGAGTACCCACTCTAACAGAATTGAGGTGAAAATGAATATGCAAAGAACAATATCCATAATGACAGGTAAAGGCTCGGTTAATCATAATGACCGAAAATTTACGGCACAAAATGTTGACAAGGAACGGACAAAAAATAATGTTGTGTACTGCAATGAAAACATCAGAACAGTATATCATAAATTATTTGATGATGCCGTAAAAAGATACAATGCAAAACAAACTCGCTCGGATAGAATTATCAAAAATTATTATAAAAAGATAAGTCAAGAGAGCAAACAGGAAAAACCTTTTACGGAGATAATAATTCAAATCGGCGATAAGGATAATATGGGTGCTGAAACGGAAAACGGACAACTTGCAAAGAAAATCCTTGACGACTATATGAAAGGCTTTCAAGAAAGAAATCCAAACCTATATGTATTCTCTGCTCACTTACATATGGATGAAGCAACACCGCATTTACATATTGATTTTGTTCCGTTCACTACGGACAGCAAACGAGGACTTGACACAAGGGTATCAATGAAAGGTGCATTAAAGCAGCAAGGGTTTAGCGGAACAGGTCGGAGTGATACGGAGCTTAATCAATGGCGTGATTCCGAAAAGGAAGTTTTATCAAAAATAATGCTTACACACGGCATTGAATGGGAGCAGAAAGGAACTCACGAAAAGCATAAATCCGTTAGCGAATTTAAGAGAGATAAGCTCATAGAGGAAGTCGAAAATCTGCAAGAACAAAAGAAAGACTTGTTGCAAACAATGTCAGCATATAAGCAGGCAGAAGAATATGCACATCTTACAGTACAAAAAATCAAAAACAATGACGATTTTGATATACCGGAGCCTCCGTCATTGATGACGGCAAAGACATATAAAACAAAATTTATAGAGCCGTTCATAAAGCGTATTATGAAAATAATTGAAAACCTTGCAAGGCGGTGTTATAGGGCGGAAAAACTTGCTGAACAGGCAGAAGCAAAAATCAGACCGTTAGAACAGAAAAATAAAGAGCTTGAAAATCGGCTGTGGTATAAAAATATGGCACTATCAAAAGCAGAGGTTAAGGTCAGAGATTTTGACAGAATACGAAATCATTTCGGCAAAGAAACAATAAACCAATGGCTGAAAGAAATAACAAGGCTTGGCAAAAACAGAAGTAAAAGCAGCAAGGAAATTGAAAGATAAAATATCCCTTTAATCACTGGTACAGGAATGTGCCACATTCCTGTGTGGGTGGTTAGCATAATAAAAATGACAAAACATTATAAAATTTATATATTCTAACTATTGATTTTTGGAGTAATATGTAGTATAATTTAAGAAAAGATTTGGAGGCGGACAAATGATTAACTTTTCTTGCTAATTTATGTTTAACATTATAGGGCTAAAGAGCCGTTATTTTGTTTTCGTGAAAGCAGGAAAGCTATATCTATAACTCCGCTGTATAAATAATATTATACTGTTTATTTGAGTCATAGGAAAATGCTTTCTTATGGCTCTTTTCTTTTGCATTGGGAGGTGTTTTAATGAACGATAAAATATCTATTACACATATTTATCTTCAAGCAAGGTTGATTTGTTTTGGCAGTGGTTGCTTGAAGTATCATTACTGCCGGTAATATCAACTCAAAACATTTGGAAATACAGTTTTAGAGGAGTGATAATAATGTCTTTAATAAATGTAAAAGATTTAACTTTTGCTTATGACGGAAGTTATGAGAATGTATTTGAAAACACAAGTTTTCAGATTGATACAGATTGGAAATTAGGTTTTGTTGGCAGAAACGGCAGAGGTAAAACCACATTTCTGAATATTCTGTTGGGTAAATACAAATATAGCGGAAATATAACTGCATCTGTTAGCTTTGAATATTTCCCGTATGAAGTTGAGGATAAAACCAAAAACACAATAGAAATTTTCTATGATATTTGCCCTAATTGCGAGGATTGGGAATTTATGCGTGAAATATCTTTGCTCGAAGTTGATTTTGATGTTTTATACAGACCTTTTTTCACACTATCAAACGGAGAGCAGACGAAGGTTTTACTTGCAGCACTATTTCTTGTTTCAAACAGCTTCTTGCTTATAGATGAGCCTACAAATCATTTAGACGAAAATGCGAGAAAAATTGTAGGCGATTATCTATGCAGAAAAAAGGGGTTTATATTAGTTTCGCATGACAGAAAATTGCTCGATACTTGCACAGACCATATTTTATCTGTAAATAAAACAAATATAGAAGTACGAAAAGGCAATTTTTCTACTTGGTTTGAAAACAAAACCCTGCAAGATAATTTTGAAATGAATGAAAACAAAAAATTACAAAAAGAAATTTCAAAACTATCACAGGCGGCAAAGCGTAGTGCATCGTGGTCTGATATGGCAGAAATGAGCAAATACAATACTAACAATTCCGGCTTAAAATTAGATAAGGGTTATGTAGGTCATAAGGCTGCTAAAGCAATGAAACGCTCAAAAAGCATTGAAGCAAGACAAGAAAAAGCTATTTCGGAAAAGTCAAAATTGTTACACAACATAGAGGAATACGAAGCACTTGCGTTAGCTCCTGCAATCTATACAAAAGATAGGCTGGCAGATGTAAGCAATCTTTCTTTATACTATGATAATAATAAAATTTGTGAAAATATCAGTTTTGAAATTAAAAATGGTGATAGGATTGCTTTATGCGGAAAAAACGGTTGCGGAAAATCAAGTGTTTTGAAACTGCTATGTGGTGAAAAAATCAAATACACAGGTGATGTGTGTATAGGCAATGGGCTTAAATTTTCCTATGTTTCGCAAAACACCGATACATTACAGGGCAACCTTTCAGTGTTTGCAAAAAACAACGGAATTGATGAAAGCTTACTCAAAGCAATTTTGAGGAAACTCGACTTTTCAAGGGAACAGTTTGACAAGGATATATCCGATTTCAGCAGCGGACAGAAAAAGAAAGTCTTGATTGCAAAAAGTTTATGTGAAAAGGCACATTTGTATATATGGGACGAACCGTTAAACTTTATTGATATTTTTTCGAGAATACAAATCGAAAATGTGATTTTGGAGTATAAGCCAACGCTGATATTTGTCGAACACGATATTTCATTCAGAGAAAAAATCGCAACCAAAGTTGTAAATATGTAACCGAAAAAATCGTGGTACAATTTGCTTAATGAGTAAAAGGTATCACGATTTTATTTGCATACTGTGTAACGCAATAGAAGCTCATTTTTGAGGCTTTGAATATAAAACCATTACCTTTATGTTTTTTGCATATTTTAACCGCATAAAATGAGCGTTTTTAACCTCTATTGCGTGACAAAAGTAGAACGATAGAAACCTATTTTTGAGGGTGGAAATATAAAATCCTTACCTTGTAAATTTTGGTTTTTGAAAACCGTATATAAAGGGCGATTTCGCACAGCTATTGTTCCACATACTAAGTTAAAAATTATGTAGGCAAAATTTATATAACTAATTTTTGCAAAAGCATTGATTTTATTGTGGCTTTGATGTATAATATGAACTGTCCAATGGCAACAATATGGCAACAAAAAATCGGATAGTCCATAGGTTGTGGATAATACAGATAACTACAATACCTCGTGATAAAATCTCTAAACAGAATTGTTTAAGATTTCTTTATCAGGAGCGAGTGGGAATAAAGGCAAAAATTAGCAAATAATAATTATTAATATTATAACTATATGAATTAAGGCATTACTGATTTTAGTAGTCAGTAATGCCTTTTTGTAATAAAACTAAAAAGGTAGTAGAATATTCTACTACCTGTTTTTTAGTTAATTTTTAACTTGTCCCTATCTTGTCCTAATGGTACAAGATGATTTTTATACATACCCCTCCAAAACCTTTGCTATATAATTTTTAATAACAACGGATTGATTTTGAATTTCATTTGGAACATAGGACAATTCTAAATTTATTGAGCAATAGACTGCATTTTTATTTTTAGCAGTCATTTGCCAAAATGGATATTTTATAATACCGGGAGTGTTCATACCAACACCTAATTCTAGGTAAAGAATATGTGAATTACCATTTTTTCTGATAAAGTCTTGATACCTGTTACAAGCTAAATACCAACCCTCATCTTGTACAAATGAGTCATCACATATTAAATTCATAGTCATAGGCTTGTTGCACTTAGGACATCTAGGTATCAATTCTGTTGGTATTTTCATATTCTTTTGCTGAGCAACCATCTTTCTAATAAGTTCCTCATTGTTATAAGTTTTATTGTGACAGCCATTACTGCATTGAAATAATCCATAGTCACCTTGAGTGTAGAACAATCTTTTCTTATCAAAACCTGCCCTCTGAAATTGATGATCCACATTGGTTGTCAGCACAAAATAATTTTTATCCTTAACAATAGAGAATAAATCCTTATAAGGCTTACCAACTTCACAATCATAACGGTTAATCAGTATGTGTCTTGACCACCAAGCCCAATATTCCTCAAGTGTATCAAAATCATAAAATCCACCGGAATACATATCAGTAATGCCGTATTTCTCTTTAAAGTCAGAAAAATATTTTTCAAATCTTTCACCACTGTAATCAAATCCGGCAGATGCTGAAAGTCCTGCACCTGCACCAATCAAAATTGCATCGGCAGTGATAAATTCTTCTTTTAACTTTTTTAAATTATTTAAGTAACTTTCTGTAAATTTCATAGTCTTTATCTTTGAAAACATTGAATATCACCTTGATTTTACTATGTGTTTTTTCTTTATATTCCTTAACTGTGTTAATAGCAATTTCGCTTGCCTTATCAGTAGGAAAACGAAATTCACCGGTAGATATGCAACAGAATGCAATACTGTTTAGGTGATTTTTCTCTGCAATTTCTAGGGAAGATATGTAACAACTTTTCAGTAAATCACAATCTTTTTCAGTCAGTTTACCTCTAACAATAGGTCCAACTGTGTGAATAACATATTTACAAGGTAAGTTAAAAGCAAGAGTAATTTTAGCCTTTCCTGTTTCTTCTTTGTGACCTTGTTTAACCATAATTTCATTACAAGCTAACCTAAGTTGAATACCGGAAAATGTGTGAATAGCATTGTCTATGCACTTGTGATTAGGATAGAAACAACCTAATAAATCAAAGTTACAAGCATTTACTATTCCATCACATTTTAGTGTTGTAATGTCACCTTGCCATAGATAAATGTCATTTTGTATTGGTTCTAAATCTTCTAAATCGGTTATACCTTTTGATTTACATTCTTCTTTTAAATATTCATCTTGAATTTTCAAAAATTCCTTGCTTATTTCATTAGGCATACGAACATTCATTAAACCTCTTAATAGTGCCTTTTGTTCTACTTCATTATTAGGTATAACTATATCTGAATACCTAGAATTTTCCTTAATAAGTTCATTGATTAAGTATAATCTTCTTTCTTCTTGTGTCATAATTACTCCTATTTAATCTGTGCAACATTACTAAATTCACAGTCATTTAACTTGTCATCAGGTAGATTACAAATGTGCCTTTGCCTATATACAAGTTGCTTTACAAAATCAGTAGATGGATTTTGTAGAATTTCTCTAGGCTTATCATATTGTTCAATGTTGCCACTATTCATTACAAGGACTTTAGTTCCAAGTTTGAGTGCCTCAGAAATATCATGGGTTACAAACATAATGGTAATGCTTGTTTCCTTGTGAATTCTTTTTATTTCTTCTTGCAGTTGACTTCTTGTGATTTCATCAACTGCACCAAACGGTTCATCCATAAGTAGAATTACCGGTGATGCTGCCAATGCTCTGGCAATGCCAACTCTTTGTTGCTGACCACCTGAAAGTTCATAAGGATACCTATTCTTAATATCCTCATCAAGGCCAACAATCTTCATCCATCTTGATACTGCTGATTTAGTTTTTGATTTGTCCTTTTTGTTCAGTAGATTAGGAACATATGAAATATTCTTTTCAACAGTTAAGTGAGGGAATAGTACACTTCCTTGAATAGAATAACCAATATTCCTACGCAATTCTATTAGGTTTTTATTTTTGATATTTTCACCATTTATAAAAATATCACCACTTGTTACATCAATAAGTCCTTTAATCATCTTTAAAGCAGTTGTTTTGCCACAACCTGAAGAACCAACTATTGTGACAAATTCACCTTTTTCCATAGCAGGTTCAATGTTTGATGTTCCACCACCAACACCTTGTGTAATTTCAACATTTAAGTTAGTATCTTGTTCAATAAGAATGTCCATCATTTCACCAAGAATATATTGTGTTCTGTCATAGGCTTAGTTGCAATATTGATTGTTTCTTTTTTGCCACCGGGAATAATAGAAATTATTGTAATTACAGCAACAAGTATAATAGCAACAAAACTCATAATTTTATTAGTTTTCTTTACTTTAATACTTCTTTTAGAAATTCTCTTTTCAATAAACCCAAGAATAAAATCAAATACTAAAGCAAGTATTGCAATAAGTAAACTGCCTACCATAGTCATTGCAGTGTTGTTAGTTGTGATACCTCTGTAAATAGCAACACCTAGTCCACCTGCACCAATGAAAGATGCAATACCACCTAGTGCAATTGTCATAGTTACCATATTTCTAATACCTGAAAGTATAACAGGCATTGCAAGTGGTAGTTTGATTTTAAACAGAATTTGCAATTTTGTGCTACCCATACCTTTTGCAGCCTCAAGAATGTTTTTATCAACATTAGTTATACCTGTGTGTGTACTTCTTACCATAGGCAGTAGTGCATAAATTGTTAAAGCTATTACAGCAGTAGCATTACCTACACCTGAAAAGGGAATTAAAAATCCCAACATTGATATTTATGGAATATGTATAAGAAGTTGATTACACCAAGAGTAGGCTTTGATGATTTCTCATATTCACTGATTAAAATGCCTACTGTACCACCAAATATGATTGCAATAAAAATTGCAAGTAGTGAAATTTCTATATGTTCTAAAAGTAAGTTAAAGAAAAATTCTTTCTTGTCAATTAATAAAACCCACATTTCTTTTATCATTTTTCTTCCTCCTTAAAAGTTAATTACCTAACTTTTTAATAGCATCAACAGGGCATTTTTCATAACAAAGACCACAATGTAAACAATGAGTTTGATTGATTGTAAAATCATTAATACATTTTTGAGGACATATTTTCTCACACTTTTTGCACTTAATACACTTATCGGTTATCTCAAAACCATTTTTATTTACCTCTAGGCGAATCTATGCGACCAATTATGGATGCAATGGAAAAATGGGGAACAGAGTATAAGAAAAGTTTGGAATAAAATAGTATATTATAAATGAAAGAAGTGATAGTATTTGCTATCACTTCTTTTTGCATATATGGTATTTTAATAGAATTACAGAAATATTTTCATAATTAAATAATAAAAAGTAATAAAAATTTCCTGATATAAAAGATAAGTCCCATAAATGGGACAAGTAATGTGTTATTATGTAGGTGAAGAAAAGTTACATTACATAAATATTCAAATGTTTTCCAATATGGATAGATTAAAATTTACTAATTAGATATATACTATTTAGAATCCAATGTGATTAGATTTATATGGTTATTCTATCATATGTAAATGAATAAATCAAATTATTATCATAAATTAATAATATATAAAATAATTTAAACATAATTAAATATAATATTAAAAAATAAATACTAGATATATACTAGGAAGTATTGACAAATTTAAAATTAGTGCTATACTATAATCAAGGTGAAAATATTCATCTTGATATTCTTAAATGTGATAAATTATAAAAATCTTTTTAAAAATTGAATATAGGAGGTAAGAATGAAGATTCTTTTACAATTTAAGTTGAAGAATAACAAGTTACCTATTGATTACAGAAGGGTAATCTTGTCATTCTTCAAAAAAGCACTTTCGGAAATTGCTAACGGAAAGTATTACGAACAGTATTACTTTAAACCTGAAAGGAGAAATTTTACTTTTGCAGTGAATTTACCTAATCCTAAATTCTCAAAAAGTGAAATTACTTTAGAGAAAAACGAATTTCGCATTACTTTCTCAACTTCCGACAAAATGACAGGATTTGTGTTTATGTCTGCATTCATTAAGCAGAAGGGAAATCCTTTCTCAGCACCAATTGGAAATGTTTTTACCTTAACAAATATTTCTCAAATCGGTGACAAGACTACAAGTTCAAATACTGCACTTGTAAAAATGCTAAGTCCTCTGTGTATCAGAGAACATAATAGGGGAGAAAATAAGGATTCTTATTACTCAGTTGCTAGTGATAGTTTTGAAGATAAGGCAAATGAGATAATCAAAGAACAACTTATTGAGTCAGGTTTTGATGATGAAAGAGTTAAAGGCTTTTCTATTAAACCTTTAAACAGTAAGAAAACAGTGATTTTCCACTATGGCAATTATATCGAATGTAGCCTAGGTGAATTTGTCCTAAATGGTGACAAGGCTATTATCAATTATCTACTACAAAGTGGTATTGGTTCTCGAAAATCAGCCGGATTTGGTCTACCAATATTGGTTGCAGAATAAGGAGGTGATTGTTTGAAAACTAATGTTGATTACAAAGGCTATGATACACTTATTCAACCAACCGATTGGCGATATTCAGCAGCTTGTTTAGGATTACATAGGTTTCTTACTTATTCAGGTTTTGACTTTATGTTGCTTAATGATTGTGAAGATACAGTTGATGGTGCAATCTACGGTTTTGATGGAATTTTGTATCATAGCAGTGACTTAACAGAAGAGAATTATCTTCTCTTTGCAGAAAACTTTTTTAAGAAAGATATGACTCATTTAACTATTCTCAGTATGCTGGAAAATGCTGAATTTACAAAGGAAAACATTAAGAAGGTAAATGGCTTAATTAAGAGTAAAAAAGTTTTTGAAAATACTCTAGGTAAAAATACTAAGTTTGATGGTACTAATAAGGATGTAATTTCAAATCTTATTAATGAAAACAGATTTGAAATTATAAAGAGTATCTTTAGATACGGTAAGAATCTTTACAGTAATTATTGTAAAGAGAACCTATTATTAACTGATAGTAACAACCATTGTAGATTAGCCGGTTATACAGTTGATGAAGATCGAAAATCAAATTCATTGGGCTTTTGTTTTTCTAAGGAAAGCGTTGATTGTAATGATGAAATAGAATTTGACTTTATTCCTTTTGCTTTCTCTAATCCGGAAATGTATGAAACATATTTTGTTAATAACAATTATTCTATTAAAGAATTAGTGAAAACAAACGATACTTTATCTGAAAGATTAAGAGATAACGAAAAGAAAAATCCTAAGACAAGACTACTTTCAGTATTACAACAGGCTGATAACTTTATTAATTATGATGTAGAAATTATTGAGAAAAACAGAGATAAGAATTACTATAGTACATTGTTTGTGAGAACAGAAAGACTAAGAGCATTAAAACAACTGAGCGATAAATCACTTTCATTTACTTACAAAATTGCAGAAGACTATTGGCTTAACCTTGAAAAAGAAGTATTTGAAAGATGTTTGAATAATGTTCTACTTGATGACCTTATTGAGAGAATGTTAAAAATCTCTCTTGACAGTGGTGAAGTAAATAAAACCACAGTGAGATTTAGAACAAACACTTTAGTTGATATTAATGTGTCATGGAAAGGAAGTATGATTATGTCAGAATTAGAAAATGCTAAAAAATTAGGATTTGTTGTTTCTCAAAAGCTAATTGAGAAACGAGGAAAAAACAAAATTAGCTCATATCAGCAGAGAATTATCAGTGCTTTAGTAGCTCATGATTATGACAGAGTAAAGGAAGTATTATTAAGTCTTTCTGCATATTCAGGTGTAGAATTTGCTTTCTTCTATAAATTCTTAGAAGATGCAGAACAGTACAAAGATCTAGCATTTGCCTTTGCTAGTTCACTAACAGTCCCATCAGAAAACAAAAATAAGTAATATAAAGGAGAATTAATGATGAAAAATACAGCTCTAACATTAACTGTTATCGCAAATATGACTAGTAATTATAGTGAAACTTTAGGTAACATTTCCAGTGTACAAAAGGTATATAGAGGTGGCAAGGAATATGCTACTCGTAGCAGAGAAAGTTTAAAGAATGCAATTTGTGTACAAGCAGGTCTTTATGATGATTTACAAACTTCAGTTGACGGTGCAGTACAAAAGTTGGTGACTGAGGATGTTAATGCGGCAACTTGTAAAGCTCTTGAAGGTGGATATATGTCTACTAAAGATGTTACATACATCAGAAACAGTTCATTTTATCTAACTGATGCAGTATCTGCTGAACCTTTTATCAGTGATGCTCGTTTCCACAACAATCTTTATCTTGCAACAAATTTTGCAAATGCTAAAGATTTAAATATTCAAAAAAATCCATTAGAATGTGGTTTGAAACCATATCAGTATGAATACGATAAGTCTATTAAGATTTATAGTATCACTGTTGACCTTGAAAAAGTTGGTGTTGACCAAAACTTTGATGCTGAGGCAAGTAATGAGGAAAAGTGTAGTAGAGTTCTTTCTATTATTGATGCAGTTGAGAATCTTTCTCTAGTTGTAAAGGGCAACCTAGATAATGCAGAGCCTATTTTCATTGCAGGTGGTCTATCACCAAGAAAGACACATATGTTTGAAAATGCAGTTAGAGTAGTAGGTAAGAACCTTGTTGTTGAGCCAATTAAAGAAAAGTTAGATATGGGATTTTCTTGTGGTTTAATGCGTAACGGTCAACTAGGTAACGAAGATGAAATTGTTAGAGAGCTTAATCCTACAACAGTGCCTAAATTCTTTAATCAGCTAAGAGAAGATGTAAAGGCTTATTTTGCAGACTAAGGTGGAATAAAAATGAAAGCTATTAGACTTCATTTAAAACAAAATAGTGCAAACTATAGGCGTGAAGAAACGGTAAATTGTCGAATGACATATCCTTTACCACCATATTCAACAGTAATCGGTGCTATCCACAAGGCTTGTGGATACACTGATTATCACCCTATGAAAGTCAGCATACAGGGTAAGTATGGCTCACAAAAGATAAGACTATATAGAAACAATTGTTTTCATGATCATATTGATAATGATCGTAGCACATTGGTAAAAATGCGAAATCCTGATATGTTATCCTCTGCTTATGATGTTGTTGCAATTGCACCGTTTCGTGGTAAGAGTAATTTTATTAAAAAAACAAGTTTAGTAATAAAAAATAGCGACTTATTAAATGAATATGTTTTTTTAAAAGAGAAAAAGAGAGTTAAAAGATTTTCGGAATATTTAAAATCCAAAGAAAATAAGCTTAATAAAATGAAAGTAGACAAGAATGTTACTACTGATGAATTAAAAGCTTTTCGTAAAAGAATTAAAGAACTAAAAGAAATAAAGAAAAAATATGAAAGAGTAAAATATAAAGAACCATCTGAAAAGTTCCGACTTCTTACAACTGGACCAATGCGTTACGAAATGCTTTATGATATTGAGCTTGTAATTCATATTGTAAGTGATGAAAATACAATGCAAGATATTCTTGATAATATCTATAATCTAACTGCTATAGGTAGAGGAGAGGATTTTGTAGAAGTCCTTGAATGTACCGAAACTGAACTTGAAGGTGGAGATATTCAATATGATGCTCCAAATTCTCCATTTGATTTATATATGCCAATTGAATTACTAGATAAAAATATTGATAACATAGGTCACAATGATAAAACAGTAGGTATGTATATTAACGGTACTAAATATCTTTTACCTAAAGATTATACAGTAGAAAATCTAAAGGGCAATATGAGAAAGAGAAACTTTAATAGAATACCGGTATTATTTAATAAAATAGAATTTATTGATGGCGAATGTGATGGAATTTATCTTGATAAGTGCGATGGAAAGGAATATGCAGTATTTCTTGCATAGGTGAATAATGGATTATCATAATGCTTTAGCAAAACCAGATGAGACTATTGAACAACATACTGATAAATTATTGGAATGTGCAAAAGTTCTTTATGATTTAGGATATATTAAATCCGAACAACTTTACAAAGATTTATTAGTAGCATGTAAGAAACATGATATGGGAAAAATGAATTCTCAGTTTCAAATTCGTATTAAACGCAGGTCAAAGTATAATTATGAAATTGAAGTACCTCACGCAGTATTGTCAATTTTCTTTGTGGATGAAAGTGAATGTAACGATTACACTAGTGTATTGTTTGCAGTGCTATTTCATCACTATCACAAAGAGTCACCAATGGATGTTTTTCATGATAATAGACAACTAATTGAAGGCTTTTTATCAGAATTGAATTTTCAACAAAACGATTATAATAAAATGCGTAGAAAATTAAATAAAGTTAAAAAGATTTTTCAAACTAATCTTAATGATAAGCAAAAGCAATATGCAGTTTTATTAAAAGGTTTTTTGCACAAATGTGACTACAGTGCCAGTGCTAATATTCTCTGTGAAAAGAAAAATGATTTTCTTCTAGAGAGCATTGAGGATTGGCGAAGTGGCAAATTTCAGTATAATACTTTACAAGAGTTTTGTATTGCAAATCGTAATGAAAATATTATGGTTACTGCCCCAACGGGAATGGGCAAAACTGAGGCAGGACTTTTATGGTGTGGTGACAACAAATGTTTCTTTGTTTTACCACTAAAAACGGCTATCAACGCAATGTATGGAAGAATTAAAGAACTTGCTAATGATGTAGAAGCTGAAGATGTATATAAAAGTAGAGTTGCTTTAGTCCACTCAGATATGAAGTCATATTATCTCAAAGATGCCAATGATAAAGATGCTGATTATGACTTTAATTATGAAGAACTCAGTAGACAGTTTTGTTTGCCTGTAACTGTATGTACACCGGATCAAATATTTGATTTTGTTCTAAAGTATCCGGGATATGAATATAAACTTGCTATTTCTTCCTACTCAAAATTCATTATTGATGAAATCCAAATGTATTCTCCTGACATTCTTGCAGCAATTATTTATGCGATCAAAATGATACATATTATGGGAGGTAAGGTTGCAGTATTAACTGCAACTTTGCCACCTTTTGTAAAGGAAGAATTGATAAAAATTTTTGGTGATGATGTTCAGTTAGCTGATTTTTCATCAGAGGGAATTTTACGACATAATGTAAAAGTATTTGATGATACATTGAAAACCGATGATGTTGTTGAGATTGTTAATGAAACAAATTCAGATACGGTAAAAAAATATCTTGTTGTGTGTAACACAGTGAAAACAGCTAACAGAATTTATAAGGAACTTTCAGAAAGTAATATTGATGCTGAAATTAACCTTTTTCATGCTAACTTTATTAAGAAAGATAGAATGAAAAAGGAAAAAGAAATAATGGGGGCATCAGAGAAAAAACTCAATGAAATGACCAAACCTGAAATTTGGATTTCCACTTCTGTTGTTGAGGCAAGTCTTGACATTGACTTTGATATTTTGATTACTGAGTTATCAGATTTATTTTCATTATTCCAAAGATTTGGCAGAACTAACCGTAAAGGCAAAAAGGATTTTTCTAATTATAATTGCTATGTGTTTACTGAACTGCAAGATAAGGCTGATAGCTTTATTGATAAGGATATTCATAACTTTTCAAAAGATGCAATTATAACTGTTGATGGTGTACTTACAGAACAAGAGAAAAATTCTTTAATAGAAAAATATCTTTCTGTAGAAAAAGTACAAGATACAGATTATTACAAAGACTATTGCAAATTCTTTAAGAACTATGAAGATGAGTACGATTACTTAAATAGTTCAAAAGATTCTTTGCGTAATATTGACAGAATGGATGCTATTCCTAAGTGCGTTTATGATGAAAATATTGATATGATTAATGAAAATCTTGAAAAAATAAATTCAACAGATGTTGATAAGGACTCAAGAATGAATGCGACAGAAGAAATTTTAAAACTTACAGTTTCAATTTCTATGTTTAGATGCAGAAAGCATGATAGTGGAATTTCTGTTGATATGAAGTATAGAAGAATTCCTGTGATAGATTGTAACTATTCTTTTGATAGTGGTTTAGATTTTGAATTTATTGAAAAACCTATTGATGATGAAAGTAAAGAAATAACATTTTATTGAGGTGAATATGACCGAAAATGATGTAACAGGTATGCAGGTTTATTACTACTATGTGTGTAAGAGAAAGCTATGGTACTTTTCTAATGAATTAACAATGGAAAGTGAAAATGAAAATGTAAAAATAGGAAAAATCATTGATGAAACATCCTATAAAAACAAGAAGAAACATATCCTTATTAATAATACAATTAATATTGATTATATTTCTGAACACAGACTATTGCATGAAGTTAAGAAAAGTAAAAAAGTAGAAAAAGCAGGAATTGCACAACTGAAGTATTATCTGTATTATCTAAAGAAAAGGGGAGTAGAAGGTCTAAAGGGAAGAATAGACTTTCCACTTTTAAAGCAATCTATAGAGGTTGAATTAGCAGAAACTGATGAAATGGAGATAGAAAAGGTGGTTAAAGATATTGTAAGAATAGTGTCTTTAGATTTGCCACCAAAATTTGAAAAGTTAAAAATTTGCAAATCATGTGCTTATTATGATTTGTGTTGTATTTGAGGTGTAAAATGCAAGAAAGCTATTATATCTATTCATCAGGAAATTTAACTCAAAAAGATAATACTCTTAGGTTCAAAACCTTTGATGGTGTAACAAAAGATTTGCCAATAGAAAATATAAAAGAAGTGTATTTAATGAATGAAGTGTCAGTTACTTCAAAATTGCTTAGTCTATTTTCTAAGTATGGAGTGACTGCCCACTTTTTCAATCACTATCAATTTTATATAGGTAGCTTTTGTCCTAAAGAAAGCAAACTAGCCGGTCAGTTGCTTATTCAACAAGCATTAACTTATAGCGATTATAGTAACAGACTTTCTATTGCCCAAGAATTTATTAATTCTGCCTCTTTCAATATTTATCGAAATTTAAGATATTATAACGGAAGAGGTAAGGATGTTTCTGCTTATATGAGGAACATTGAAAGTTATAGAAAGAATATTTCTAATACTAAAACAATAGAAGAACTTATGGGTGTTGAGGGTAATATTCGACAAGAATATTACAAGGCTTGGAATGTTATAATTGATCAAAATATTGAGTTTAATAAGAGAGTTTATCATCCGGCAGATAATATGATTAACAGTCTTATTTCATTTGTAAATACTTTGGTTTATACCAAGACTTTGTCAGAAATTTATAAGACTCAACTTAATCCAACAATCAGCTTTTTGCACCAACCGGGTACAAGAAGATTTTCTTTAGCACTTGATGTATCAGAAGTATTTAAGCCACTAATTGCTGACCGTTTAATTTTTTCTTTATTAAATAGAAAGCAAATTACTGAGGATAGTTTTGTGAAAGATTTAAATGGTCTTCAACTTACAGAAAAAGCATCAAAAACCATTATGGCTGAGCTTGATAATAAATTGAAAACAACTGTTTTTCATAAAGAGCTTAACAAAAAAGTGTCTTATCAATTCTTGATTCGTCTTGAATTGTATAAATTGATAAAACACATAATTGGTGAAAAAGAATATAAAGGTTTTGAAATGTGGTGGTAATACTTGTATGTAATTTTAGTTTATGATATTCTATTTGATGACAAAGGTAGAAAGATACTTCCTAAGGTATTTAAAATTTGCAAGAAATATCTTACTCATATTCAAAATTCTGTTTTTGAAGGTAACCTTAGTAAAGCAAATTCTATTGCTATGAAAAAAGAATTAGCACAATATGTGCGAAAAGATAAGGATTCTGTTATTATGTTCCATACTCGTGATGAAAGATGGCTAAATAAAGATTTCTTAGGAATTGAAGAGGATAAAACCTCTAATTTTTTGTAGTTATTAAAATTGTCGACCTGCAATAATGCTAAAATATATGTAGGTTGACAACCATGTTTTTATCAGTGTTTATGGTGATTTTTGAATTTGTCTTTTTAATAATTTGAAAATTTGTACTTGATTTTTAATACATAGACAATTTATACCTTAGTAATTCCCATGAATACTATGTTGTTTTATCAACGGCTATAAATCTATCCAAACTGGATTTTAAATTCATTAATAGTAGAAAGACTATTAACTTAATCTTTCTATAAATCTATCCAAACTGGATTTTAAATTTGAACTGCACTATCGTGTGCAGCTTTAAAATTTGACTATAAATCTATCCAAACTGGATTTTAAATTGGCGAAGGTACAGAAAGCGTTTTGCTTGAGTCTTCTATAAATCTATCCAAACTGGATTTTAAATAAAAATCCAACTTATGAGGTGAAAGAATGACAATCACTATAAATCTATCCAAACTGGATTTTAAATGTCTGATGCAGGTGGAAGTGCATGAAGAACAGATTGACTATAAATCTATCCAAACTGGATTTTAAATCTTGTCCGTTTGTGGATAAGTACCAGCGACTCGGCCTATAAATCTATCCAAACTGGATTTTAAATAGTTATCAATGCACTGAACAAGGTCAATGATGACAACCTATAAATCTATCCAAACTGGATTTTAAATGCAAGAAAGAAATTTATTCTTTACTTGCACAGGTCAGCTATAAATCTATCCAAACTGGATTTTAAATATTGGCAGGGAAATGTTGATTTTGCAAAAGTCAAAGCCTATAAATCTATCCAAACTGGATTTTAAATGATTGATTCATCAAGCATATCAAAATCACTTTCTTCTATAAATCTATCCAAACTGGATTTTAAATATAATCAACAGCACTATATGGAATCAAGACAACTGCCTATAAATCTATCCAAACTGGATTTTAAATTATTTTATAGGTGAATACACAGAAGTTGAATCACCTGCTATAAATCTATCCAAACTGGATTTTAAATTTACTAGTTCTTTCATTTTGAAAACCTCACTTTTTTCTATAAATCTATCCAAACTGGATTTTAAATAGGATCGTATGAATCCTTATCAAGTATTTTAGTACGCTATAAATCTATCCAAACTGGATTTTAAATCTGAGTGTTCTTAATTGCTCTTATTTTATTTGCCTTCTATAAATCTATCCAAACTGGATTTTAAATTTCTGCAACAAATTCAATTTTGGAGTTGTAGTTGTCTATAAATCTATCCAAACTGGATTTTAAATGCTTAAGTAATTAATTAAGCGAGGGAAATATATAAACTATAAATCTATCCAAACTGGATTTTAAATAAAATTTTTGTAGAAATTCAAAAGGTAAATTTGGTGCTATAAATCTATCCAAACTGGATTTTAAATGCTCAAAATTTCTGTATTTATCTAACTTTGAATATTCTATAAATCTATCCAAACTGGATTTTAAATAGATACGGTATTGGTGGTGCTGACTTATCAAGTACTCTATAAATCTATCCAAACTGGATTTTAAATACTACTCTATACGAACAGATTATTACCAAGCTTGACTATAAATCTATCCAAACTGGATTTTAAATAAGGAAATTTTTGATTTTGTATATAGTCAAAATTTTGCTATAAATCTATCCAAACTGGATTTTAAATACATTTCTGAGGTGGTAAGCGTCCGTTACAGAAATTTCTATAAATCTATCCAAACTGGATTTTAAATAGAAGAAGAAAGTGGCGGTCAACATTTCAAAAGTTTGCTATAAATCTATCCAAACTGGATTTTAAATACTTGATAAAAATGATGTTTTGGATTGTTGATATTACTATAAATCTATCCAAACTGGATTTTAAATTGGATCAGACCTTCTACAAATTCAACAACATCATTACTATAAATCTATCCAAACTGGATTTTAAATGAATTATCGGGCTATTGGGACTATTTACTGAGAACGCTATAAATCTATCCAAACTGGATTTTAAATGCTCTTGCTCTTTGAGTTTTGCAATATACTGCATTGCTATAAATCTATCCAAACTGGATTTTAAATACATTTCTGAGGTGGTAAGCGTCCGTTACAGAAATCTATAAATCTATCCAAACTGGATTTTAAATTTCTTTATAATTTAAGTGACGGTTGACAAACCGCTCCTATAAATCTATCCAAACTGGATTTTAAATTAAAGTCATGAACTACACGACAACCCATTTTCTTATCTATAAATCTATCCAAACTGGATTTTAAATAATTGAAAAATGATCTTTATTATTATCAATCAATCTCTATAAATCTATCCAAACTGGATTTTAAATAAAGTTGGATCTATTCTGCTTTAGAAGATTTGATGCTATAAATCTATCCAAACTGGATTTTAAATCTAAAATCATAATCCATTTTGATTTTTCCTCCTTATCTATAAATCTATCCAAACTGGATTTTAAATAGAAAATCTCCAATCGTGCGTATCGAATGTATATCCTATAAATCTATCCAAACTGGATTTTAAATTTCTGATGATTGTACATTTTGAGTTGGTGTACTTCTCTATAAATCTATCCAAACTGGATTTTAAATTCTACAAATTCAACAACATCATTAACAGACATTTTTCTATAAATCTATCCAAACTGGATTTTAAATTAAAAATTACACTCGAAAATTTTAAATCTAACAATACTATAAATCTATCCAAACTGGATTTTAAATCACGAAGAACCACAAGAACTGAACATTGATTTTATCTATAAATCTATCCAAACTGGATTTTAAATCTTTTGAGTGGAAAGTTGTATTGTGGTCATTGTGGTGCTATAAATCTATCCAAACTGGATTTTAAATTTCTTCTTTAACGCTTTGTAATCAACAGTGTTGTCTATAAATCTATCCAAACTGGATTTTAAATTTGTACTTTAGTACCCTTTGGCACAGTAAATAGAACCTATAAATCTATCCAAACTGGATTTTAAATTTTGAAAAATCAATTGGAAATATGCAAAACACCGCGACTATAAATCTATCCAAACTGGATTTTAAATAGCTTAGTATCTGTTTCAAACTTTGTTTCTGCCCTCTATAAATCTATCCAAACTGGATTTTAAATTCGATATTGACAGGAAACTGACTGATGAAGAAATACTATAAATCTATCCAAACTGGATTTTAAATATTGAATTCTTGTATGTAATACATATACAAAACTTCTATAAATCTATCCAAACTGGATTTTAAATTAACAATCAAAATAACAAGTTTCAAGTGTTAAAATCTATAAATCTATCCAAACTGGATTTTAAATCTGCAACAGATTTTGCATAACTGTAATGGTAAACACTATAAATCTATCCAAACTGGATTTTAAATCTTGGATGTTTGCAGGAAGAAATCATTCTTTCAAGCTATAAATCTATCCAAACTGGATTTTAAATATGATTACTGCATCTCTTATGTAACTAGTACCAATTCTATAAATCTATCCAAACTGGATTTTAAATACCCTTATTGGGTAGGTGATTACACAAGTAGTCAAGCTATAAATCTATCCAAACTGGATTTTAAATGACTCAAAAAAATTGAGAAACTTTTAAAAAATCGAGCTATAAATCTATCCAAACTGGATTTTAAATCTTAATTCATGTTCAGTTGCACATTCTTGATACTCCTATAAATCTATCCAAACTGGATTTTAAATAATTTTACAAAGGTATGGAGCAATTATGTTCAGGTGCTATAAATCTATCCAAACTGGATTTTAAATTTCGTATTCTTCAATTTCTGCTACATAACTTTGACTATAAATCTATCCAAACTGGATTTTAAATTCTGATGGTTAAACACGCTAACAGTTCTTCTGTTGCTATAAATCTATCCAAACTGGATTTTAAATGGACAAATCTTACTGCACACATCATAGTGTCTAACAACTATAAATCTATCCAAACTGGATTTTAAAGATCAATCTTTGTAATTTTTGCATTTGCATTTGCATTCTATAAATCTATCCAAACTGGATTTTAAAGATTTGTTCAATTATCAGTAAAATCGGACTAAACAACTATAAATCTATCCAAACTGGATTTTAAAGATCATTGCTATCCTTGATAATGCTCTTTGTACAACACTATAAATCTATCCAAACTGGATTTTAAAGTAACAATTTTGTTTTGTTGTTTCTCTTGCAAATACTATAAATCTATCCAAACTGGATTTTAAAGGCAGTATTTGGTGAAGACGGTGCAGAGGCAGTTGTACTATAAATCTATCCAAACTGGATTTTAAAGCTATTAACTCTAATATAAAAATGATAAGGCTCTCCACTATAAATCTATCCAAACTGGATTTTAAAGTAATCTACACCGTAGTTTCTTGCAAATGGCATTGTCTATAAATCTATCCAAACTGGATTTTAAAGTATTTCATGCAAAAACTTGTTAAATTGGATTTAAAGGCTATAAATCTATCCAAACTGGATTTTAAAGGACACAAGAGAATTAATAATTTTAGGAGCAGTATTCTATAAATCTATCCAAACTGGATTTTAAAGTGTAGTTTAACTTTCTTATTTTTCTGTAGTTTCTTCTATAAATCTATCCAAACTGGATTTTAAAGAAGGTTGTACATACTAATTCTTTCATCTTAATTCTCCTATAAATCTATCCAAACTGGATTTTAAAGAAAGTCAGTGGTATTCTACCGTATTTTACCTGTAAGCTATAAATCTATCCAAACTGGATTTTAAAGACTTTAAGTGAATCAAGAATAAGATTTTTATACTTGCTATAAATCTATCCAAACTGGATTTTAAAGATATCTTCTGTACATCTCGTACAAAATTACAAAAGTCTATAAATCTATCCAAACTGGATTTTAAAGACATCAGTACATATGAAAAGCTCGGTAACAAGTTTCTATAAATCTATCCAAACTGGATTTTAAAGAATTCTTGGCTTGCAACAATTTCTGACTCATCAGCTATAAATCTATCCAAACTGGATTTTAAAGAACTTCTTTGACCTTATCGATAGCGTCAATAATGGCTATAAATCTATCCAAACTGGATTTTAAAGTTTACGGCGTAAATATTACAGAGACAACTCATATTACTATAAATCTATCCAAACTGGATTTTAAATAGGAGTGTAATAATGGAAGTTTATTTATTAGATAGCTATAAATCTATCCAAACTGGATTTTAAATTTTTCAATCGAATGTGGTTATCTTGTTATTACTGTCTATAAATCTATCCAAACTGGATTTTAAATCAAAGTATACAAATCTCTTGTGAAGTTGTGTGTTGCTATAAATCTATCCAAACTGGATTTTAAATTTGTCAACGCATTTTTATTTAATTTTTTTGCAAAAACTATAAATCTATCCAAACTGGATTTTAAATCTATGTAAAATACCATAAGTATGGGGGATAATTTACACTATAAATCTATCCAAACTGGATTTTAAATTAATACTTTGCTTATTTTGATCATATGAAGTTTTTACTATAAATCTATCCAAACTGGATTTTAAATCTGTCAGTTGAACGCACAAGACTTGCAAACATGTTACTATAAATCTATCCAAACTGGATTTTAAATTTTACTCTAATTCCAAAAATTTGCGACCAAAACGGCTATAAATCTATCCAAACTGGATTTTAAATAGATATAGCACTAAACGAAAACAATATAGCACTACTCTATAAATCTATCCAAACTGGATTTTAAATACAGATACGCCAATTCTGGAAGCAAACACTATAAGTCTATAAATCTATCCAAACTGGATTTTAAATAATTACACATTTACAGACGTTCAGATACAGTACAACTATAAATCTATCCAAACTGGATTTTAAATGTGAAATTATTGTCGGTCAAGAGTTGTGGCAAGAACCTATAAATCTATCCAAACTGGATTTTAAATATGAATTTTCGGACATTCATACTGTGAACGGAAAACTATAAATCTATCCAAACTGGATTTTAAATAATCAGTAAAATCACAAAACAGTGTTAAAAAATAAGCTATAAATCTATCCAAACTGGATTTTAAATGTAAATCTGTTGCAGACTTATCTGAATCAACATATCCTATAAATCTATCCAAACTGGATTTTAAATGTTTCAACAATTCGGGATTGTCGTGGATATTGCCGCTATAAATCTATCCAAACTGGATTTTAAATTCTCGATACTTATACAAGATGCTTTCAAACTCTGCCTATAAATCTATCCAAACTGGATTTTAAATAACTTAATGATACATATGTAAGTATGAATGACTACGCTATAAATCTATCCAAACTGGATTTTAAATCTGCTTAGTTTCGTTAAGAGTTCTATTCTTCAGACTATAAATCTATCCAAACTGGATTTTAAATCCAAGTACAAAAAGAAAGGACTGATTGATTTTATGTCTATAAATCTATCCAAACTGGATTTTAAATTATTTTCAGGCTTGTTAGAGAGACCATGGCCGATGCTATAAATCTATCCAAACTGGATTTTAAATTATGATTTAAGTTTGCAATAACATTATTAGGCTTCATCTATAAATCTATCCAAACTGGATTTTAAATTACAACTTGCCATTGTCAGCCCTCCTGTTTCAACACTATAAATCTATCCAAACTGGATTTTAAATTATTTTCAGGCTTGTTAGAGAGACCATGGCCGATGCTATAAATCTATCCAAACTGGATTTTAAATTATGATTTAAGTTTGCAATAACATTATTAGGCTTCATCTATAAATCTATCCAAACTGGATTTTAAATTACAACTTGCCATTGTCAGCCCTCCTGTTTCAACACTATAAATCTATCCAAACTGGATTTTAAATAGAAGTCCGAGAATAAGTTATCTTGCCATTTTTCTCCTATAAATCTATCCAAACTGGATTTTAAATTGGTCCGGTTCAACATGGATATAAAGTTTAAGTCCCTATAAATCTATCCAAACTGGATTTTAAATTATATTTAATTTGCTTTTATCTTTTGACACGCGGTAACTATAAATCTATCCAAACTGGATTTTAAATTTGCGTCCAATTATAGCCTTCTGCGGTTTCTTCCGCTATAAATCTATCCAAACTGGATTTTAAATCAATTTAGTGCTTGATACTTCATAGACCATTTTAATCTATAAATCTATCCAAACTGGATTTTAAATCAAAAAATTTTAGTTGCAAGAAGATACTCGTGTTTCTATAAATCTATCCAAACTGGATTTTAAATTATCTTTGTTTCTGAGCATTGCATCAAGAACAATGCTATAAATCTATCCAAACTGGATTTTAAATTGATAATGATGTTATGTTGATATAACATCAGTTTCCTATAAATCTATCCAAACTGGATTTTAAATTTAACTATCTCAGGAACATAGTTTGTAGCGTTAGCCTATAAATCTATCCAAACTGGATTTTAAATTTCTTGTCACAAACTTTATAAAGATAATTTACTCTCTATAAATCTATCCAAACTGGATTTTAAATTGACTTCTTTGGTTATTATAGAGACAAACCTACTCCTATAAATCTATCCAAACTGGATTTTAAATTAATGATATTTATGACGATATATATGACGATGCCACTATAAATCTATCCAAACTGGATTTTAAATTATAAAATAAAAATCAGGCACTTGCAAAGTAATAACTATAAATCTATCCAAACTGGATTTTAAATTGATGAAAGGTTCTATCTCTGCTTCGTAGTAAGCGTCTATAAATCTATCCAAACTGGATTTTAAATGTTTTGACCGGTGAAGTGCTTTTTAGCTCGTCACGCCTATAAATCTATCCAAACTGGATTTTAAATCTTTACGAAGATGGTCAATTCTTCAAGTTGGCTGAACTATAAATCTATCCAAACTGGATTTTAAATTCAGCAGTACAGATTGACGACAAGCAGAAAGACGCTCTATAAATCTATCCAAACTGGATTTTAAATAGAGGAAAAAGACTATCTGTATCTGATCGAGATATCTATAAATCTATCCAAACTGGATTTTAAATATTTCTACCAGTTGCAAGAGGTGGTTTTTTCGGTCCTATAAATCTATCCAAACTGGATTTTAAATATTCAAGGTTGTTCTCATTCAATGTCACATTTGGGCTATAAATCTATCCAAACTGGATTTTAAATTGTTGAGAGGCATTATGATAACTATTGTAAACACTACTATAAATCTATCCAAACTGGATTTTAAATGGTAAAAGGTCTTTACGCTTGACATCAATGTCTTTGCTATAAATCTATCCAAACTGGATTTTAAATCTATGTTTGAGTGCGAGTAGTTTCGCTTTTGCTCTACTATAAATCTATCCAAACTGGATTTTAAATACGGTCAATGGAAAGGTCAGAAGTTTTTAGGTAAGCTATAAATCTATCCAAACTGGATTTTAAATTCTTTAGGGTCTTTAGGTTCGGTTGATGATGGGTTACTATAAATCTATCCAAACTGGATTTTAAATGCTACATACGCAACACTATTTCTAGGTAAGGACGCACTATAAATCTATCCAAACTGGATTTTAAATTTAATTTATTTAATTATTACTTGACATTGTAACATACTATAAATCTATCCAAACTGGATTTTAAATACAAAAACAGAAATAAAAAATTATTGTGATAGCAACTATAAATCTATCCAAACTGGATTTTAAATAATGTTACATTTTCGGAAGCACAAGATACTGAATTGCTATAAATCTATCCAAACTGGATTTTAAATTTAAATCTTCACTTGTCATATAGCAATCTCCCCTGCTATAAATCTATCCAAACTGGATTTTAAATCACAATATAAAAATAACAAAATAAACAAATGACAAAACTATAAATCTATCCAAACTGGATTTTAAATGTGACATCATGATTAATAGTCAAACTGTAACTGTTTCTATAAATCTATCCAAACTGGATTTTAAATTAACACACACTTTCAAAGAGGTTTAGCCACAGGCTATAAATCTATCCAAACTGGATTTTAAATACAATCAGACAAGTCGATATAAAGGCAGGACTAGCTATAAATCTATCCAAACTGGATTTTAAATATAAATCTGTTAATGCTATGAAAGCAGAACTAAAGCTATAAATCTATCCAAACTGGATTTTAAATAGAGCAGTACTTGAGAGTGTAAACGAATATCGCAGCTATAAATCTATCCAAACTGGATTTTAAATCTTTGCTCTTATTTTCATTGATTTTGTATTCAAGACCTATAAATCTATCCAAACTGGATTTTAAATGCTAGTGCTGATTGGATAGTTATTTATAAGATGAACCTATAAATCTATCCAAACTGGATTTTAAATAAGACTGTAAAAAGTGTTGACGACTACTTTTGGGACTATAAATCTATCCAAACTGGATTTTAAATTATACATATGCTGACTGATGAACGATATAAAACAGCTATAAATCTATCCAAACTGGATTTTAAATACCAATAAGGGCAACCACATAATTAATAGTTTCCCCACTATAAATCTATCCAAACTGGATTTTAAATATGTAACTGCTTTAGATTTGTGCCTACAGGGTGTTATCTATAAATCTATCCAAACTGGATTTTAAATGATGAAGATACTTTGAGAGGTATCTTTGGTATCAACTATAAATCTATCCAAACTGGATTTTAAATCAAATTTGTTGCGGTCTTTGAAGTGTGGGCAACTATCCTATAAATCTATCCAAACTGGATTTTAAATCTTTTTTGGTTTTTTGTACCTCAGTATGTGGCTTGCTATAAATCTATCCAAACTGGATTTTAAATTAAGAGAATTTACAATGGATATGATAATCTGTGGACTATAAATCTATCCAAACTGGATTTTAAATATATAGTAGATGCCATTCATGTTGTTCAAACTGAACTATAAATCTATCCAAACTGGATTTTAAATTACGTGTACTCACTCATTAATGATATGACTTTTCATCTATAAATCTATCCAAACTGGATTTTAAAGAAGCAGTCAAGAGAACATAACCTTAACCGTACTTTCTATAAATCTATCCAAACTGGATTTTAAATCATTAAATACATAGTCATTAAAATCAAAAATCGCAGCTATAAATCTATCCAAACTGGATTTTAAATGTTATGCTATCTTGGAAGACGGAACATTGCAATTAACTATAAATCTATCCAAACTGGAATTTCATAAGTAAAATTGTCAGAACTTGATTTCCCTAACATCCATAAAAAATCAATATTGATATATGAGTCAACTAAAACTAATTAAAATTATATTGAATAAGTAAAGAATAAATATTATTTGACAGTAGGTTGAGCATTGGATATAATAGTAGTAGAATTTCTACTATAGTAGATCGGTTGTTAAAGTGTAGCTCAAGAAACTGACAATTTGTTTCTTGAAAATTCTGAAGTGATAGTTTTTATAGCTATCACTTCTTTTTTTATAATGTTTATCTTATAAAAGATAAGTCTCAAAAATAGGACAGATAATTTGATATAATTGTAATAATGAAAGAATTGTATAGATTTTGATGAAATAATATACAAATGAATGATAAAATATTTGTTTATTATGTGAATTGTTATGTGAATTGTAATTACATTTTTTATAATTTATAATAAGATTATAATTGTAATAGTATTATATAATACAACCGTAAAATTATACATGAAGGATTGATGCTTATGCTAATTAACTTAGAGAAATTTACAGATGAATTTAGAAAAATTGATTTTTTCACTGATTTATACAACATTCAAAAAACTTTAAGATTCAGTCTTATTCCAATAGGAGCAACTGCTGATAATTTTGAATTTAAAGACAGATTATCCAGGGAAAAAGACTTACTTGATTCTGCAAAGCGTATCAAGGAGTATATTTCTAAGTATCTTGCAGATGAAAGTGATATATGTCTTTCCCAACCTATAAAGTTAAAGCATCTTGATGAGTACTATGAACTTTATAATACTAAAGATAGAGATGAACAGAAGTTTAAGTCTGTTGAAGAAAAGCTAAGGAAAGAATTAGCCGATCTTTTAAAAGAAATTTTGAAACGATTAAATAAAAAGATTTTATCTGATTATCTACCGGAATATCTTAAAGATGATGAAAAGGCTCTTGAAGATATAGCAAATCTTTCTTCTTTCTCGACTTATTTTAATAATTACTATGATAACTGTAAGAATATGTATACAGATAAGGAACAGTCAACTGCAATTCCTTTTAGATGTATCAATGACAATCTGCCAAAGTTTATCGACAATATGAAAGCCTATAAAAAAGCTTTAGAGAAACTAAAACCAAGTGATCTTGAAGAACTTAGAAATAACTTTAAGGGTGTATATGATACAACAGTTGATGATATGTTTACCTTAGATTATTTCAATTGCGTTCTTTCACAGTCAGGCATTGATATCTATAATAATGTTATAGGTGGATATACCAAAGATGACGGAACAAAGGTTAAGGGGATTAATGAGTACATTAATCTCCATAACCAAACTGCAGAACAAGGTCACAAAGTTCCTAACTTAAAACGACTATATAAACAGATTGGTAGTCAGAAAAAGACTATTTCTTTTCTACCTAGTAAGTTCGAAAATGACAATGAACTTCTAAAAGCAGTTTATAATTTCTATAATACCAATGATGCTGAAAAGAACTTTACTTCACTAAAAGAAACTACAACTGAACTTGAGAAGATTTTTGACAATCTATCAGAATATAACCTTGATGGTGTGTTTGTAAGGAATGATATTTCACTTACTAATTTATCACAAAATATGTTCAATGATTGGTCAGTATTCCGTAATTTATGGAATGACCGGTATGATAAAGTCAACAATCCGGAGAAAGCAAAAGATATTGATAAGTATAACGACAAAAGACATAAAGTCTATAA
Organism: Ruminococcus sp. LCP21S3_E8; assembly: GCA_052118065.1. GTDB lineage: Bacteria > Bacillota > Clostridia > Oscillospirales > Acutalibacteraceae > Ruminococcoides. The sequence continues at coordinate 238,467 of JBQKHY010000001.1, forward strand.
AAAGTCAGAAAGCTTTTCAATTAATCAGTTACAAGAGCTAATTGCAACATCCCTTGAAGAAGATATTAATAGTAAGAAAATTACAGATTATTTTAGTTGTGATTTTCATAGAGTTACAACAGAAGTCGAAAACAAATATCAGTTAGTAAAGGAATTGCTATCTACTGATTATCCGGAAAATAAGAGTCTAAAAACAAGTGAAAAAGATGTAGCACTTATTAAGGACTTTTTAGATAGTATTAAATCATTAGAAAGTTTTGTGAAAATACTAACCGGTACAGGAAAGGAAAGTGGCAAGGATGAACTTTTCTATGGTAGTTTTACAAAATGGTTTGATCAGTTGAGATATATTGATAAGCTATATGACAAAGTAAGAAACTACATTACAGAAAAGCCTTATTCACTTGATAAAATCAAATTGTCTTTTGATAATCCACAGTTCTTAGGTGGATGGCAACATAGCAAAGAAACCGACTATTCAGCACAACTGTTTATGAAAGATGGATTGTATTATCTTGGTGTAATGGATAAGGAAACCAAGAGAGAGTTCAAAACTCAGTATAATGCTCCGGAAAATGATAGTGATGCAATGATTAAGATTGAGTACAATCAAATTCCAAATCCGGGTAGAATTATTCAAAATCTTATGCTTGTTGATGGCAAGATTGCAAAGAAAAACGGTAGAAAGAATGATGATGGTGTTAATGTTGTTCTTGAAGAACTAAAGAATCGGTATCTACCTAAAAATATCAATAGAATCAGAAAAACCGAGAGTTATAAAACTACAAGTGATAACTTTAACAAAGATGATCTAAAAGCATATTTAGAGTACTACATTGCAAGAACTAAGGAATATTATTGTAAGTACAATTTTATTTTTAAGTCAGCTGATAAGTATGGAAGTTTTAATGAATTTGTTGATGATGTTAACAATCAAGCCTACCAAATTACCAAAGTAAAAGTTTCTGAAAAGCAACTGCTTTCATTAGTAGAACAGGGCAAACTTTATCTTTTCCAAATTTACAACAAGGACTTTTCAGAGTATAGTAAGGGTAAGAAAAATCTACACACTATGTATTTCCAAATGCTATTTGATGATAGAAATTTAGAAAACTTAGTGTACAAACTACAAGGTGGAGCAGAAATGTTCTATCGACCTGCAAGTATCAAGAAAGATTCAAAATTTCAACATGATGCAAATGTTGAAATTATTAAGCGTACATGTGAAGATAAAGTAAAGGATAAAGACAATCCTACAGATGATGAGAAAGCTAAGTATTATAGCAAATTTGACTACGATATAGTAAAGAACAAACGCTTTACAAAACCACAATTTTCTCTACATTTAACCTTAGCAATGAACTGCAATCAGCCTGACCATTATTGGATAAACAATGATGTTAGAAAACTTCTCAAGAAGTCAAATAAGAACCATATTATCGGTATTGATAGAGGAGAAAGAAACCTTATCTATGTAACTATAATTAATAGTGATGGAGTAATAGTTGACCAAATCAACTTCAATATTATTGAAAACAGTTACAACGGTAAAAAGTACAAAACTGATTACCAAAAAAAGCTTAACATTAGAGAAAAAGAAAGACAAGAAGCAAGAAAAACTTGGAAAACTATCGAAACAATTAAAGAATTGAAAGATGGTTACATTAGTCAGGTTGTACACCAAATTTGTAAACTTATTGTTAAGTATGATGCAATTGTTGTGATGGAAAACCTAAATAGTGGTTTCAAGAGAGGTAGAACAAAAGTTGAAAAACAAGTCTATCAAAAATTTGAAACTATGCTTATTAATAAGCTGAATTATTATGTTGATAAAGGTACTGACTACAAAGAATGTGGTGGACTTTTAAAGGCATATCAGCTTACAAATAAGTTTGAAACATTTGAAAGAATCGGTAAACAAAGTGGTATCATCTTTTATGTTGACCCATATCTAACTAGTAAGATTGATCCGGTAACCGGTTTTGCAAATTTGCTTTATCCTAAGTATGAAACAATACCAAAGACTCACAATTTCATTAGCAATATTGATGACATTCGATATAACCAAAGTGAAGATTACTTTGAGTTTGATATTGATTACGATAAGTTCCCTCAAGGTAGTTATAATTATCGTAAGAAATGGACAATCTGTTCCTATGGCAACAGAATACAGTATTACAAAGATTCAAGAAATAAACCGGCAAGTAAAGTTGTCCATATTACCAAAAATCTTAAAGAAATTTTTACTAATGCAGGTATTGATTTTGTCAATGATAATATTAAGGAAAAGCTACTGTTAGTTAATAGTAAAGAAATCCTAAAGTCATTTATGGATACTCTTAAACTGACCGTTCAGTTGAGAAATTCTGAAATTAATAGTGATGTTGATTACATTATCTCACCGGTAAAAGATATAAACGGTAACTTCTATTATAGTGAAAACTACAAAAAGTCCAATGAAAAAGTACCGTCACAACCACAAGACGGTGATGCAAACGGTGCATATAACATTGCTCGAAAAGGCTTGATGATTATTAACAAACTGAAAAATGCCGATGATGTAACTGATAATGAGTTGTTGAAAATCAGCAAAAAGGAATGGTTGGAATTTGCCCAAAAAGGTGATTTAGGTGAGTGAAAACCCAATTGCTATTTCTAATCTTAACGATTTTATCTTTTGTCCTGTGTCAATTTATTTTCATTCACTTGATTATGATACTGAAAAAATGACTTACCAAAATTCAGACCAACTAAATGGTACTGCTGTCCACACAACGGTGGACAGTGGTACATAATAAGTGTAGAAAGATTCAATTTTTCTCTATATTCAGTCCTACTACAGAGCATTTATGAAGAAATCGGAAGTGGATAAATTCCCTGTATTTGACATAGGAGAATAATATGATTATAATTAGTTATGAAATATCTGATGACAGAAAACGCAGTAAATTTTCAAAGTACATTAAGCGTTTTGGTCATATGTTGCAGTATTCTGTATATGAGATTGATAATAGCGAAAGAATACTGAACAATATAATTGCAGATATTAATAATAAATTTTTGAAAATGTTTGACCAATCTGATAGTGTGTATATCTTTCAGTTAAGTAGTTCATGCAAAGTTCAAAAATTTGGTTATGCTAAAAATGAAGATGAGCCTTTGCTTGTTGTTACATAATTTGCAAACCTCAGTCTTTATTTTAGATATTCTTTGAAAAGGGTTGTTAAACAATGAAGTTTATATGCATAATGAACAATTGCATAAATTACCGAGATGTAATTTATGTAGGGTTAAACAAAGTTAGGGTTTAATCAACCCTTAGAATTTCTACTATTGTAGATACGGTGTCGGTGATAGTCTTATTTTCTTTAATCAACCCTTAGAATTTCTACTATTGTAGATGAAACCTGGCATTAATAATATTCATGAAGTTTAATCAACCCTTAGAATTTCTACTATTGTAGATGTGTGCCATCTGCATTAACCAACATTAGGTTTAATCAACCTTAAGAATTTCCATATTAATCCTAATTACATTATTGAAAGTATTAGAAAAGTATAAAAAAGGAGTGATAGTTTTTGCTATCACTCCTTTTTGATAATAATATATGATTATTTAAATGCTATTCAACAGTGAATTCAAAATTAAAACAATCTACATCAACGGATTTGAAATCATCATAATAAATCTCAGGGTAACATAATAAAGTATCATTAATACGAGAAGTTAGCTTCAGTTTAAACATACCTTGTCCCCAAATATCAGTTTTAACCTCTGTTTCACCGGTGAATTTTTTAGTTATATTATCGTAATTATCTATGTCAATTATTACGATTTTATATGTATGCCAAGCATCACCTTTAAAATTAAAAGTAAAATAATTTCCATATGATACATAGTCGGTGTAGCTTTTTACAGAAATGTAATGCCGATTGTCACCATCTTTAATAGGGTTGAAAAGGAATATAACAATAGCTGATATAATTATCAGAATTATGACGGAAATTGAAAATAAATTATTAGAATATTTTTTCATAATAATCACCTCTTGAGATAATTATATATTAAAAGAAACCGGTTGTAATTAATTTTTCAAAAAAATATTGTAATCCAAAGAGATAAGTTCCATTTTTAGGACAGCTAATGTGTAAATGATGTAGGCATAACAAAAAGGGTGTACTCATTGAGTACACCCTAAATTTATGAATTATAAAGTTAGTTAAGACTAAAATTATTCTACTGTAGGACCTGCAGATACTAGAGCCTTACCTGCTTCATTACCTTCATACTTAGCAAAGTTCTTAACAAATCTTGAAGCAAGATCCTTAGCCTTTGTTTCCCATTCGTTAACATCAGCATATGTGTCTCTAGGGTCTAGGATAGCTGGGTCAACACCTGGTAGTTCTGTAGGAACTTCAAAGTTGAAGTGAGGGATAGTCTTTGTAGGAGCTTTTGTAATAGAACCGTCAAGGATAGCATCAATGATACCTCTTGTATCCTTAATAGAAATTCTCTTACCTGTGCCGTTCCAACCTGTGTTAACTAGGTAAGCCTTAGCACCACTCTTTTCCATCTTCTTAACTAGTTCTTCAGCATACTTTGTTGGATGAAGTTCTAGGAAAGCCTGACCGAAGCAAGCAGAGAATGTTGGAGTTGGTTCTGTGATACCTCTTTCAGTACCTGCTAACTTTGCAGTAAAGCCTGATAGGAAGTAGTACTTTGTCTGTTCAGGAGTTAGAATAGAAACTGGAGGTAGTACACCAAATGCATCAGCTGATAGGAAGATTACATTCTTTGCAGCAGGAGCAGAAGATACAGGACGAACAATGTTTTCAATGTGGTCGATTGGGTAAGAAACACGAGTGTTTTCTGTAACTGACTTATCAGCAAAGTCAATCTTACCGTTTTCGTCAACAGTAACATTTTCTAGTAGAGCATCTCTTCTGATAGCATTGTAGATGTCTGGTTCAGATTCCTTGTCAAGGTCGATAACCTTAGCATAGCAACCACCTTCAAAGTTAAATACACCATTGTCATCCCAACCGTGTTCGTCATCACCGATTAGAAGTCTCTTAGGGTCTGTTGAAAGTGTTGTCTTACCTGTACCTGATAGACCGAAGAAGATAGCTGTGTTTTCACCGTTCATATCAGCATTAGCTGAGCAGTGCATTGAAGCAATACCCTTTAGAGGTAGGTAGTAGTTCATCATTGAGAACATACCCTTCTTCATTTCACCGCCGTACCATGTGTTAACGATAACCTGTTCACGGCTTGTGATGTTAAATAGAACAGCTGTTTCTGAGTTTAGACCTAGTTCCTTATAGTTTTCAACCTTAGCCTTTGATGCGTTGTAAACGATAAAGTCAGGTTCAAAGTTTTCTAGTTCTTCAGCAGTTGGCTTAATGAACATATTTGTTACAAAGTGAGCCTGCCATGCAACTTCAACGATGAAACGAACTGCCATTCTTGTGTCGTGGTTAGCACCACAGAATGCGTCAACAACATAAAGCTTCTTGTTAGAAAGTTCTTTCTTAGCAATTTCCTTTACAGCTTCCCATGCTTCTTGTGTAGCTGGGTGGTTGTCGTTCTTGTATTCATCAGAAGTCCACCATACAGTGTCCTTAGAATTTTCGTCCATAACGATAAACTTGTCTTTAGGTGAACGACCTGTGTAAATACCGGTCATTACATTAACTGCACCTAGTTCAGTTTCCTGACCAACTTCATAGCCTTCTAGTTCAGGCTTTGTTTCTTCGTTGAATAGTTCTTCGTAGGAAGGATTGTGGATAATTTCAGTAGTACCGGTAATACCATACTTAGTTAAATCAATCTTTGCCATTTCAGTATCAACCTTTCTTTTTCTTGAATTTTTACATAGAAATTGTATTTTTCAGTCCAATGCTATAGTTATTCAGCATAAACTGCAATCCTATGTTCTAAAATATTCTAGCATAATTAAGCATTATCGTCAAGCAAATAACTAGTAAAATACTATAAATTTCTGACCTTTAATTTTGTTTGTATAATAACTAACACATCTTTAACATTTTGTCTATTATTTTTAACAATTATTCACTACAGTAATCTATTATAAGTAGTATCACCTTGATTATTCATGAAATTTTCATCATATGTGCAGATATTGTAGATTTATGTAGTTAAATGTATTATAATAATCTTGGAGTTTAAAAGTATGCAAAAATTTTTATAATTTTAGGAGAAAAGGGAAGGATAATTTAATTTATGACCTTAAAAGAATTGAATATAGGCGAAAGTGCCATCATAACATCAGTTGGTGGTGAGGGTGCATTGCGACAACATTTTCTTGATATGGGTATGATTCCTAATGCAGAAGTAACTGTTGTGAAATTTGCACCAATGGGTGACCCTATGGAACTTCAAGTCCATGGGTATGAACTGACTTTAAGATTAGCAGATGCCGATAAAATTCAAGTTGAACCTATCAAATCCAGAACTAGAAGTCACGATAGAGTGGATAGGTTTAAGGATACAGAACATCCCGGTCTTGGTGAAGAAGGTAAATTCCATTCAAAGGGAGATGGCAACCCTTTGCCGGAAGGAACAACCCTTACATATGCTTTGGTTGGCAACCAAAACTGTGGCAAGACGACTTTGTTTAACCAAATCACCGGTTCAAATCAGCATGTTGGTAACTTTCCCGGTGTAACTGTTGACAGAAAGGACGGCTCAATCAAAGGCTATCCAAAAACAAATGTAACTGACCTACCGGGCATTTACTCAATGTCACCATATAGTAGTGAAGAAATAGTTTCAAGAAATTTTGTACTTGACGAAAAACCAAAGGCTATTATTAATATAGTAGATGCTACCAATATTGAAAGAAACCTTTACCTTACAATGCAACTTCTTGAAATGAATATTCCAATGGTAATAGCCCTTAATATGATGGATGAAGTTACAGGTAACCAAGGTTCTATTGATGTAAATACAATGGAAAAAATGCTGGGTGTACCGGTTATTCCAATTTCAGCAGCAAAAAATGAAGGTGTTGATGAACTTATCAAACATGCACTTCATATTGCTCAGTATCAGGAAAAGCCATTGCGTCAGGATTTTTGTGACAAAAATGACCACAACGGAGCAGTCCATCGTTGTATTCACGCAGTAATCCACTTAATAGAGGACCATGCAGAACAAGCAGATATTCCTGTAAGGTTTGCAGCTACTAAGGCAATAGAGGGTGACCACTTAATTCTAGATAAGTTGAACCTTGATGAAAATGAAATGGAAATGCTTGAGCATATTGTTCAGCAACTTGAAACAGAAAGACAACTTGACAGAAATGCCTCAATAGCTGATATGCGTTTTGAATTTATCGAAAAACTTTGTGAAGATACAGTTATCAAGCCTAAACAATGTAAAGAGAGAGTCAGAAGTGAAAAGATAGATAAAATTCTAACAGGTAAATATACTGCAATTCCTTGTTTTATTGCAATAATGGTTTTAGTCTTTTACCTAACATTTAATGTAATAGGTGCAGGACTTCAAACTTTATTGGAAATGGGTATTGACTCATTAACTACAATAACAGATAAAGCCCTAACCTCAGCCCATGTAAATGATACAATACATAGCCTTGTAATAGACGGTATATTTAACGGTGTAGGTAGTGTGTTAAGTTTCTTACCTATAATCGTAACATTGTTTTTCTTCTTATCATTAATGGAAGACAGTGGTTACATAGCAAGAGTAGCATTTGTAATGGATAAATTGCTGAGAAAAATCGGTCTGTCCGGTAGAAGTATTGTTCCAATGCTTATAGGTTTTGGTTGTACAGTACCGGCAGTTATGGCAACAAGAACTTTAACATCCGAAAGAGATAGAAAGATGACAATTCTGCTAACTCCATTTATGAGTTGTACTGCAAAGTTACCTATCTATTCATTTTTTGTCAGTTCATTTTTCCCTAAACAGGGTGGACTGATAATGTCAGGATTGTATGTGCTGGGTATAGTAATCGGTATCCTAATCGCCTTTCTATATAAAGGAACATTGTTCAAAGGTGAGGCAGTACCATTTGTTATGGAATTACCAAACTACCGACTACCCGGTGCAAAGAATGTTGTTCAACTATTGTGGGAAAAAGCAAAGGACTTTTTACAAAGAGCATTTTCAATTATTCTTATTGCAACAATAGTTGTTTGGTTCTTACAGAGTTTTGATATTCACTTTAATATGGTGACAAATTCAGCAGATAGTATGTTGGCTTCCATTTCAGGTTTTATCTCACCAATATTTGCACCATTAGGACTTGGAGATTGGAGAATTTGTACTTCATTAATCTCAGGTATTATGGCTAAGGAAAGTGTAGTATCAACATTACAAGTCCTATTTAGTGGCAATATTGCTTCAGTATTAACACCACTTGCAGCATCATCACTACTTGTATTTAGTTTGCTATATTCTCCTTGTGTTGCAGCTATTGCATCAGTAAAGAGAGAACTGGGCAGTAAGTGGGCAATAGGTGTTGCATTATGGCAGTGTGTTATTGCTTGGGTAGTAGCATTCATAGTCCACTTAATAGGTTCAGCAATAGGAATGGTGTAGTATGGATTTTCTAAGCAGTTTAAATTTTTGGGATTATTTAATTTTAGCCTTAGTCATTGTTGCAGTAGCCCTTGCAATTTACTCTATGAGAAGTAGAAAGAAAAAGGGCAAAGGCTGTTGCAATTGTGGTTGCCAAAATTGTAATAAAAAGTGTAAATAATTATTTTGGGTGGTTCATTTGAACTACCCTTATTTTTTTACTTTAATAAATTTATTGGTTAGTTTGTATAAATCATCAATTTATTAATTGTATAAATATACTAAATATAAAAAATCTTCAAAAATTATGTAACCTTTTGCAACTGTAATTTGTGTTATATATAGAAGGCATATTATTTAATTACAGTATTCATATGTACAATTTAACCAAATATGAACAGTGAAGTTTGTTGACTATTTTTAAAACGAAAATATTGAATTTTATAACATTATATGTTATTCTTTCATTAAAGATAACCAGTTTAATTGTAAATATATTATAATTATTATGTGAAATACATAATAATTGTATGAGAGGGTAGTCCAATGCGAAAATTAGTTTAATACAATCAAAAAATATATAATCGAGGTGAGTGTTTTGATTAAATTAAAAAAATTAATTAGTTTAATGTTAGTTACGACAATGATAGCAGGTACAACTTTAACAACAAATTTCATTGCCGATGAAACAGATAAGAAAAATAATGCAACTGACTATATAGTTGTTACAAATAATGAAAAAGCATTAGAAGAGGCTAATGAAATTTCTAATGATTGTGAAGAATTAATGAAGATAAGTAATAAGGATACTATCTCAAAAATGGCAATTGATACAAGTGAATTGTCTCAATTGAATAGTATTGACGGTGTTGTAAGTGTAGAAAAGGACATTGTGTTATCAGGTAGTACTAATGATGATACAAATTCTGATGAAGTTGATGTGTTAGATTGTTTATTCAAGGAAGTAAACACCAATGAACTAAATCAATGGAATTTACAATCATTGGGAGTAGATGATGAAAAAAGTGTATCCCCTAGCGAAAAAGTAAAGGTAGAATTACTTGATAGTGGTGTCTCTTGGTCTGATGATATAAATGTAAAGTATCGTGAAAATTTAATTGAGGATGATTTAGGAATAAATCCACTTTATGAGGATTATAGTCAACATGGAACAGGTATGGCTGGAGTTATTTGTGCAAAAGATAACGGCAAGGGAATTATCGGTGTAAACCCTAATGTTGATTTATACTCAGTTAGAGCTTTGGATGATAATATACAAGCACCACTTAGTAGAATTATACAGGGAATTTATTGGGGTATTGATAACGATATGGATATTATCAATATGAGTTTTGGTACTAATACAAATTCCAGTGTACTTAGAACTGCTATTAAAGCTGCACATGATAAAGGTATTGTACTAGTTGCAGCTTCTGGTAACGACAAAGAAAAAGGGGTTCAATATCCTGCAGCGTATCCTGAAGTTATTTCTGTTGGTTCACAAAGTGCAAGTGGTGAAATATCAGAATTTACCTCAATTGATGAAAATCTTGATGTTATAGCACCGGGTGAAAATATTGAATCAACCGGTATTTTTGGTACAATAAACGGCTCAGATGGTACAAGTATTGCAACGGCACAAGTAACAGGTATTGCTTCCTTAATTCTTGAAAAAGATAAATCAAAATCTCCTGATTTTGTAAAGGATTTAATCTTAAAGTCTTCAAAGAAAATTAGTGATAATGGTATTGTAACCGGTGCAGTTGATGGAAAATATGCATTGTCTATTTATGATGATTTTGCAAAAAATTATTCCGAGAATAAAAATACACCAGAGTATACAAATCCTAATGACATAGAAGAATATAACACTGATGGTTATGTAAAAGGTTTGTGGTTTCAAAAGGATCATGCTAATATGTCTAAGGAAGGTGCTAACTTTTTAGATATAAATAACGATAATTACGTAGAATTAATTGCATCAGGTGCAAAGGCACCCGATAAAACACAATTATATAAGTTTAATTCAAATAGTAGTTATGTTTCATTTAAAAAAATTTCAGCATTTCACGGTGGAGGAAATTATGTTGCTAATTTTAAGTGTGCGTGGCGATTTGTTTGTTTACTAAAAAAATACGGAAATAGCAAAACTTTAAAAGCAATTGGTGCTGAAACTAAAGAATATGCCAGTAAATTATCTTGTTATTCTAGCAAAACTACAAAAGATACAATTGATGAATTGATAGATAGTCTCGCAATAATTGATACTCTTGATTTTAAAACCAATCTAAGAAATGGTAAAGAAAATTCTTCCAAAACACATTCTTTATATAAAGCTATTGGCATGTGTTTTCATATGATTGGAGATACATATGCACATAGAACACAAGTTCCAGTCTCTTACTATAAAGATAAATTTGAGTTTGACTTTCAGAAAAAATATGGTTTAAATAAAGATTTATTTATAAATGCAAAATCATTTAACGTATCTAATCAATTAAAACAAAATATTATAGATGCTTGTCAAACAAATACTGTTGATAAAAAATATCGTTTTCGACAACATCTAAAAACAGCAGTTAGTTATGGGGTTGTTGAGTTTAGGGATATTAAAAAATTTTCTGATGGATATTATAGCGGAACAAGAATAAATGATATTTGTAGTGTTTATGAAGATAATTCTAATTTTTATAACCGTCGTTTTGAAGAAGCTTATCTTGCTTGTGATCAAGTAGGGATTGAAGGATATAAAACACCTGATATATATGTTTTCAAGCCTTCTGTTAATGATGCAGGAACAAGTGTTAAATTGTGGGATTTCAAAAATTATGCTATAAAAGCCAATTACAGTTCGGACATTTTAGAAGAGAACGACTGGAAAATTTGTACTTCTTTCCCTAAAAAAGTAGATAGTAACGGTAAAGTTGTTAACAAATAGAGGAGTGTGATTTTATGAAAAAATTATTAGCATTGTTGTTAACATTGGTAATGACTATTTCTGTAGTATCTATAGTACCAACAGTTAGTGCAAAATCTAAAGTATATAAAAGTAATAATTGTTACTATACATTAGATAAAAACGGTTATGCGACAGTAATAAATTATTATGGTCCAACTTACGAAAGTAATAACCATGATTATGCAGTTAAATATTGGAAAATACCATCTAAACTTAACGGACACATAGTAAAAAGGTTAGTGTTAGAGGATAAAGGATGGGGTTATCAGTTCAGAAAAATCAAAATACCAAAGACAATAACATATATTAAAGGTTTGTATGGTTATGTAAAACATAACGCTAGTATGTATAATGTAACTTATGATTTTAATTCATTGATTGTATGTGATGGTGGTTCAAGGGCAGAGTCTTATGCAAGACAATGTGGGCTTGATTATTCTATAAAAGGAAATGTTTATGGAGATATTGCCTTTCTTGGAACATATGGTTTTAAGTATAATGTTGATAAGAAGTATAAAACTTCCGGTGGTGACCGTTATATGAGGTTTAACGGTAAAGAAAGGAATATTAAGTTTACTATAAAAAGGGGTAAACAGGTTCTAAAACCTAATAGAGATTATACCGTTAAATATGTAAACAATATTAATCCGGGTAAAGCATATGCAATGATTATAGGTAAAGGTAAATTCTATGGTGTTTCTTACTTAGATTATGATATTAAACCTACAAAGCCTAAAGTTGTAGTAACACAAGAAAAATATGGTGTTACTGCTTATTATGATAATGTTCTGTATGAGGGAGCAAAAGAAAAATTTATTGTTCAATATAGTGAAACAACAAAATTTAAGAAATATAAAACTTTTACTTCAAATGAGTATTTGACAAGTTTGAAAAAAGGAAAAACATATTATTTTAGATGTAGATTAAAAACCCATGGTGTAACTTATGATGTTGAACCTTATAATAGTAGAAATATAAAATATTCACAAATAACTTTTGCTAGTTATTATTATCCTCAGTATAGTCCTTGGTCAGATGCAAAAGCAGTAAAAATTAAGTACGACTATTCAAATAAACAATAGTCGTACCCTATGGAACTAAAGTTAATTTGCTTAGTCAAATTAACTTTAACACACCTATAAGGGCATCGGTTATGACACCGGTTTCAAAACCGATGCCCAGTGGAAAGTATGCACTTCTTTCCCTAAAAAAGTAGATAGTAACGGTAAAGTTGTTAACAAATAGATAGGTTAATCAGCATTATCTAATAAAATAATATTATTACATAACAAAAGAAACTGCTAGATTTTAGCAGTTTCTTAGTCTTTTAATGATATTTTTTGTAGTATAAATATCCCACAACATCAGCAAGAACCCAACCGATAGAAATAGATAGCCAAATTGCAATTACGCCAAGTGGTGTAGTAGGTGCTAATGTATAAGAAAGCACTACCCTTGTACCAAGAGAAATAATTGTGAGAATTAGTGAAATATGTGGCTTGTTAATTTCTCTAAAGTACCCATACCATAAGAATAATATACCGAACCAACCGATGCTAAGGCATTTGCACCTATGTATTTTCCCACAATCAATGTGTCTGCAAGGTTGTATATTTGTTGAAGAAAATTCCCCACAATCATAGGTAAAGAAAATTTTATCAACTTTCTAAATATAGAACCACTAGTCAAATCTATCTCTTTCATTTTCCCCTCAATGAATTTTAGTTTTTATTATTAACTATCATTATAACATAAATAAGTAAAAATATATTGTCTCCAAGAAATTTAAATTTTCCTTATCTATAATACCTTATGAATATTGTAATAAATTAATCGAAACAAAATAAAACGGTGTAAACTCATAAGAATTTACACCGTTATTTTTGTATAAAAAATCCCCTTTGAATATGGTCTGGCAACTGTAATAAATCAAAGGGGATTTTTCAAATAAATGACTATAAAATAGTCTATCACACAAACATATTTTACCATAATCAAAAATATATTGCAATGCTAAATTTTTTATTTTGTTTGTGGAAAAGGTTTGTTCGATAAATTAGGGTTTGTAGTGCATTAAATAGTATCTTCTATTGTGGAATTGTAAATGAATTTACAATTCCAACCACTCCTTCCGTCTTTGCATACGCAAAGCCACCTCCCTCAGCGAGGGAGGCAAAATAGTT
>JBQKHY010000002.1:0-231737 GCA_052118065.1 Ruminococcus sp. LCP21S3_E8
ATCCTTCCACCACTTCGTGGTCCCCCTCCCTTTACACAAGGGAGGCTGGTTAGTCTCTGCTAATTCTAAATATCTACCACAAAACAAGGTGAATTCTAACTCTACAAACCCCAATTTATCGTAACCCACAATCAAAATTGAAAAACCAATTTTTTTAATATCATTATATTATTTAGAATAAAGAAAAAGCTAATGCGTAATCATTTACACATTAGCTTTCGTTATTTTTATTAGACAAATAATTATAAACTAATAACAATAGTCCCTAACAAATAATTATTTCTTTTTCTTGGATTTTAGAGAAAATACTTGTTTACCGATTTGTTGAATATCCTTTTCAAACAGATACATATTTACAAATCTAAGTACAAACCAAAGGCCAACACAGAAAATCATAATTGTTAGTGCAACACCTGTTGGGAACAGAGAAACTGTAATAGGTGAGGCCTGACCACCACCGGCTACAATATCCTTATTCTGCTGTACCTGACTGTTATATGCGGTGTAGTTCTTAACAAGGCTTGTTAAGAAGGTAAAGATAGAAACCATCAAACCACAACTTGCACCTAATTCAAGACATAAATGATTAAAAGCACTTGTAACCTTTAGTGACTTTGTTGAGGCAATTTCTTCTTTCTTTTTACCATACTTAAACATAACATAAACAAAGTAAAATGGCACTATAAATGAAAGAATAATATCCACTGTATAGTTAGAGTCCTCTTTGCAAAGGATTTGCATTTTCTTAATAATGCTACCTAGCCATACAATAAAATATACTACAGAAAAAATTATTGAAAAGAAAAGTCTTGTGACTACTGATGGTTCTTTCTTAACATAGTTTTCTTCCTTTTCTGTATCTTCATCAGATTTTTCTTCAGTAAAATTTTCATCATCCTCATCATCAAATCTATCCGGATTTGCGTTAGGATGAGTCTTGTACTTAAAGATAAATGTATTCTTTAGCTTACTTCTGTAAAGGAATGCAAAGCCCAATAGTAAGATTATACCAAGAATACTTGCAAGTGTACCTACTAAATAACCTGATGGTAGGTAGCTAATTTCAATCTTGTGTTTACCCTTTGTAACATCAAAGGCTAGTAAAGCACCACCCACCTTCTTAGTATCTACCTTTTCACCGTCAACCTTAACAGTCCATCCATCTTCATATACAATTGAAGTATAGAATAAGCCATCTGTGTTGCTTTCTAACACACCGTTAAGCTGAGTATCTGTACACTTAGTAGCCTTTAGAGTATTTTGTGCTAACTTATTATAGCCTTCTTTAAATACATCATCATTAATCTTTGCAACATGTAAAGCAAAGTTACCTGTTGCAGTATTTGGCAAGTTGTCAAGACTAACACTTAACTTGTCACCCTTAGCAAAGTTACCTGCATTAAGAATATATGGTCGGCTAATATCCCCATCCTGCTTAATGGAAGAACCATTCTTCTTAATATTAATTGCTTGAGTTTCCAGTGAAGTACCGTAGTAAACACCATATACATAGTAACTACCGGCTTCATTAATATCATAAGTAAATTCCATATTAGAAGCAGAACTTGCACCATTAGTATTGAATGAATAGTCATAACCCATCATTGAGTCTTCATAATACTTGTTAACCTGATATGCAGTAACATCTGCTGTAGAAGTTACATTAGTCATTTTAATTTCACTAAATACATCTTTGTTGATACCTGTAATATCTTTGAAGAATTCATTTTGCTTCTGAATTGCATTTAGTTCACTAAAGTCGTCCGGATCTCTAGTTTCTAGAGTATATTTTGTAGCATTTTTATTACCTACAAAACCCATTGGTAGGTAGTAGTTATTTTTAAGTAATACTTCATTATTATTAGTATAAGTTGGTGACATATAGTCAGTAGCTGAATATGTACCATCTCTTGAGATTAAGTACTTAACATTTAAGAAAAGATTTGTTACAGGAGTACTTTCTCTATAAGTATATCTATTACCACTTTGCCAACCTTGGCAACCAAATTCTTCAAGGAACTTTGTAACAGAAACATTACTCATTGATGAGAACTGTGAAATACCGTTATAACCGTTAAGACTTGCATCATTAAGTGTCTGAGTCTTGGTCATTTCAGCTCTCCACATATCAACTGTGTTTGTTTCTAAGTTGTTCATTGCTCTGATAACATCAACAGTAACTGCTTCACCTTCAGGATAGTTGGCAGTACTTGTTGAGGTAACTGCTTCAATACCCTTGTATCCGGCAATAAACATTTCTACAAGTACCAAAGTAAATACAACTAAGTCAAGTACAACCTTTGGATAAATCTTGAAGATATATAGACCGGTTGCTACTGTTAGAATACAGATTAGTAGGAATGAACCCCATACAACTGTACCTGTTTGGATTGTTGAAGAAATTACACAAAGAAGTAAACTTCCCAAAAATCCAAGTAGCACATCCCAAATTCTGGCCTTTTCAATAAGTGTATATGCTCTATATGCCATAACAACCAGTACAAAGCTAAATAGGTAAGCAAATCTATGAGGAATCATATTAGTAAAGTGCATACCATGCCATACATAGTCAAGTACATTTACATTGAAACTTGCTACAAGGAATGCAAGGATACCGATTGAAAAAGCCTTTGCTCTCCAAGTAACTTTTCTTGCGCTTAAGAACATAATACCAAAGAACAATGCTGCCATACCACAAGCAATGTTAGGTAGGTTTTCCTTAGTTGACGGTGTAATAAAGTCAAGTGACTGTGACATTATTTCAGACCAATTATAATATGTTCTGATTGTATCAGGCCAACTGTTATTTGTACTGTATGTAAGTTGTAATCCGTTAAATGCCGGTAATGAAATAAACGCAGTAATCATCAAAGCAATAACAGAGAAAATTGCAGTTCTTGCAAGTCTGCTGAAAAATTCTTTCCAGCCATTCCAGTACATAATGCTATAACCGATAAAGCATAGGAATGTAAAGATACAAGCAAATAAACCTACATAGTAGTTAGCAATAACTGATAAAGCAAGGGAGATTGTATATAGACAGAACTTGTTTTCTCTCCATAGCATCACCATACCAAGTGCTACAAGTGGTAGCATAGCTACTGTGTTTAGCCAAATAACATTCCAATAGTAGCCCATAAAGAATGCACAACAACCGTAACCAACTGAGAAAAATACAAGTGGTAAGCCGTTTTTATGGAAAGTTTTCTTTAGGAAGATAGCAGTAAAGCCACCTGCACAACCAACCTCTACACATACGGAAAGCATCAAGAATTCTCTTAGGAAACTTGCCGGTACAAATACAGTTAAGAAGTTAATAGGACTTGCTACATAATAGGAAAGTAGGGTAAGATAGTTGCCACCCATACCGTTAGTCCATGAATGTAACAAACTTTGACCTGAGATTATCTTATCCTGAAAATCTACAAGGAAAGGATAATACTGATGCCAAAGGTCAACAACAAGGATTTGTTGGTCACCAAATGGTGCAAATCTCTTGATTGCAAAGTTAAGCAACATAATTAAGAAAGGTAGGACAAAGGCAAGAATTACGAATGAGTTGTTGCTGAAAAATCTTCCCAGTCCTTTTTTTGCCTGAGTGTACATTCTCGATGTATCAATCAGTTGTTTTGTTTTTTTAGACATACTTTTTCCTCCATATTTATGAAGTAGTTCTTTTTTACCTATACTATTTTATTGTACCATCTATTTGCTACAAGGTAAAGTATGTTTTATTATTTTTTTGTGAATATTATTAATATTAATAGACTTTTCATATTCCTTTTGCTATAATGAGAAAAGGAGGCTTATTATGAGTTTAATTGATATTGTAGTACCTTGTTATAATGAAGAAGCAGGACTTAGACATTTTGTTGAAGTTACCAACTCGGTTATAGAGGGTATTCCTGAACATAAATTTAGATATATACTTGTCAATGACGGTAGCAAGGACAAGACTTACCTTATTATGAAAGAACTTGCTAATCAATTTGACAATATTAAATACATTTCTTTCTCTAGAAATTTTGGCAAAGAGGCTGCTATGTATGCAGGTTTTCAGCACACAAGTGGTGACTATGTAATTGTTATGGATGCTGATTTACAACATCCACCACAGATGTTTCCTGAAATGATTAAGGAAGTAACAGAAAACGGTTATGACTGTTGTGCATTAAGAAGAACTGCTAGGGAAGGCGAAAGCAAGTTTAGAGAAACATTCTCAAAGCTATTTTTCCGTATTCAAAATGCCCTTTCCGAAACAAAAATGCCTTATGGCGCAGTTGACTACCGTATTATGACAAGACAGATGGTTGACTCTATTCTTGAACTTTCTGAGGCTCAGCGTTTCAGCAAAGGTCTTTTCAGTTGGGTAGGTTTCAACACAAAGTGGCTACCTTTCAAAACAGTAGACAGAGAACTTGGACAAACCACATGGAGTTTCTGGAAACTGTTTAAATATGCTCTAGACGGTATTACCAGTTTTTCGGTAGCACCACTTAGATTTATCAGTTGTATGGGTATTGTAATTTTTATTATTGCATTGATTTATATTATAATCACCCTAATCCAAACCTTAATTTTTGGTATTGATGTTCCCGGTTATGCCACAACCTTGATAGTAACACTATTTATGGGTGGTATTATGGAATTTTCTATCGGTATTGTGGGTGAATATTTAGGTAGAATTTTTATTGAAACTAAGGACAGACCTATTTATATTATTCATCATACAAATTTTGATGAAGATGAAAAGGAAACTAAGGAGAAAAAGAATTAATGAAAGACTTTATCAAACAATTTTTTGACATTAAGTTTTGGAAATTTATTTTAGTCGGTATTCTCAACACAGTAGTCGGTAACGGACTAATGTTTATTTTCTACAACTTTACACCAATCAAAGACCTTGACTCTGTTTTCAACAGTGGTGGTTACTGGGTTAGTTCAGCACTTGGTTACATAATCGGTAGTATTGTCAGCTACATTCTAAATAAGCACTTTACTTTTCAAAACAAAGAAAAGGGCATTAAGCCAATTTTAAAGTTCTCACTAAATATTGCTATTTGCTACTTCTTAGCTTATGGACTTGCAAAGCCATTTACATTATGGATTCTATCAGGTCAAAGCAAAACAATCCAAAGTAATATTGCAATGCTGGTTGGTATGTGCCTATTCGTAGCATTTAACTACATCGGTCAAAGATTCTTTGCCTTCAAAGAAAAAGAAGAAACAAAGTAATTTAATAAATTAAACAATTGAAAAAGTTAAGTAACTTAATGAAAATAAATTTTTATAAACCGGTAATTACAATAAATGCCTCTCTTTTTAGAGAGGCATTTTTTCTTTTTACTTTTTCATAAAGGAAAATCTATATTACAAATTTTTCAATTTTGTTTGTAATCAGTTCTATAAATTTGTTTTTTTCAATTTTGTTTGTGGATTAAAATAAATTCGTTCTAAAAATTAGGGTTTGTAGAGTTAGAATTCAGCTTGTTTTGTGGTAGATATTTAGAATTAGCAGAGACTAACCAGCCTCCCTTGTGTAAAGGGAGGGGGACCACGAAGTGGTGGAAGGATTGTCTAGTAGGCAGTAATAGATAGATAAAATTTAGATAGGAAAACAAAACCTATTATATATCTATCGAATAAAACTGATATATTAAAAAGTATGTACCATAACAATCCCTCAGTCGCTCTTTAAGAGTAAATTGTCATTCTTCCAATTTACGAGCGACAGCTCCCTCAGCGAGGGAGCCTTTGTCTTTACCATAATTTATACTAATTTATAAAGTCTGTACTATTTAAAAATTGCGTACTTATTTTAGATTTGTACAGACTGTGTTTGCCTCCCTCGCTGAGGGAGGTGGCTTTGCGTATGCAAAGACGGAAGGAGTGATTGGAATTGTAAATTCATTTACAATTCCATATTAGCTGAAACTATCAAATAGCACTACAAACCCTAATTTATCAATCTTACCTTTACGCACAGACAAAATTAAAAACCCTAATTTGTCTACTAACCTTTTCACAGAAACAAAATAAAAAACAAATTTATACTAAAATACAGACAGATAAAAGATAGTCGCAAATATTTTAATTTTCTGTTATAATAGCATTAGAAAATACTGTAAGGAGGAAACGAAAATGATAGAAATTAGCAAGTTTAAAGATGAATACACCAATGATGTAATAGACCTTGTGTTACACTTTCAAAATAATGGTACAAGACCATCTGTATCGGTAGATGACCAACCTGACCTACTACATATTACTGAGAAATATATTATTGTCGGTGGTTACTTTTGGATTGCTTCCGATAACGGAAAATTAGCCGGTACTATCGGTATAATGCCTTGTAATGAAGAAGTAGCAGTAATGAAAATTTTTTTGTATATGAAAAATATCAAAGCAGTCCACATCATTTAGGCAGAAAATTATACAGTTGCTTCCTTGATTTTGCCAAGAAAAACAACTACAAAACTATTATGCTTGATACTCCTTATAACACAACAAGAGCCCATAAGTTCTATGAAAAATCAGGTTTTAAGAAGGTAACAGAAGATGAATTACCGATAAAATTCAGCCACCCTTATAATGATTATGACTTCTTTATTTTGAATTTATAATTTAATACAGATATGATAAAAACCCCGATTAGCTATACTAATCGGGGTTTGCTTATATCTTAACCATTAAGCTTATTTATCATCCTTAGGTGATGACTTAGTAGCATTTGTAAACTGTTCTTGTAGTGAAGTGATGGCTGTCTTATAAACATAAGAAATTTGTTCACCATTTACAACACCAACATACTTAGAGTTGTTCACCTTGTATAGTTCAAGTGTATCAGCACTTCTACCTGTATCGGCACTATATGTAAACTTAACTGTCATTTCAGGTTTACCGGAAATCTTTTCATGAGAGAAATCTTCTCTTGTAAAGGTTGCACCGTGCATATAGTCAAATGCAGTTTGGAAGTAACCAAAGCTGATTTGCTTACCGTTGTACTTAACTGTTGTGTCAGTTGTTGTTTGGTTATCTGAAGTAGTAGAAGTCTTTGTTTCTAAGTCAAATGTATAGTTGTTTTTACCGAAAGAAACTTCTGTCTTAGATAGGCTTGTGATTTTGTTATCTACAAAGTAGTCACTTCTCATTTTGTCTAGGCTTGATGTTGTCCATCTAACTGAGTCTGCAAGAATCTTGTAAATAACATCTCCACCCTTAACCATTAGGTAGCAATACTTTTTGCTATCAGGCTTACTTGCCTGTAGTTCAACAACTGTGTCCTTATATGTAGCAGTTAGTTCAGCATAAGGAGTTGCTAAACCGAACTTCTGTAAATCAGCACTTGTTGGGTTTAGGCATACAACTGCTTTAGCTGCAACACCACGGATACCTGCTTCAATTTCACTACAAGTAGTATCGTTGCCATAGTACTTAGCAGGTTGTGTGATAATGTAGTTTGTTGTAGCAGTATCATCTGTGCTATCCTCAAATTCAATATCTTCTTTGTAGTGTGTACCACTTAGGTGTACTGTCTGTGGAGTAGCAGTATCACCCTCAGTTGCTGCCTTAGTAACATTTAAATCAATAAGGTCATATACACTGTATAGGAATGAGTCAACTGCCTCTTCATCAACTAGGTAAATTGATTTACCTGTACCGAATTTTACATAGTAGCCTGTGCCATTAGGTGCTTTGTCGCCAACATAGAACTTTGAATTTGTCTTGTCTGTGTAGCCGACAGTAACTGTAGCCTTTGGCTTATCAAAACCAAAGTCACTGTCTTCATCACCACTTACAGAAACAATCTTAGTAAATGACATTGCTGCTGCATCTGATGCAACTGAATCAGGCTTACCCTCAGCAATTGACTTATCCTCATAGCCTACAAGAGTATATTCTGTAGCCTGAGTTTCTGTCTTAGTTTTACCGTTTTCATCTTTAGTTTCCTTTACAGGAGTGTAACTCTTGATTTGGAAACTACCGTTATCATTTTCAACTTTAATAGTTTTTATTTTTCTTGGAATGTAGTTGATAAGCTCACCGGTACCGTTTTCTTTAACTTCACCATTGTCGTCAAGAGCAGGTTCAGCCTGATGCATTTTGTTCTTGTCAACAGTATCGGAAATCTTTGCTTCCTTAGTTACTTCTTGTGTATCTTTGTTATCTTCACTACCCGGTAGGTTAAGTACCACTACTAATGCAACACCAATAATAACAACAACTGCTGCCACAATAATAATCTTAAGTAGTTTTTTGTTATTCTTTTTAGTAGCCATTATTTCTTTCTCCTAACTGCCCAAATTACAATACCTAGTATTAATACACCAAGTGGGATGATGCCAACAAATAGGATTGATGGGAATAGGGCATCACTTGCAGCTTCCAGACCTAATGAAGTATCACTGGCACTGGCACTGTTAATTGTAATAGTTTCACTGTCGTTTTCTGTTAGTACATTAAACATATTTGTAAAGTATGTACTGTTGTTAAACTGAGTATAGCCTGTTAAGAAATCGGTAGAAACTGCATAGTAAGAACCGATTACAACAACATTCTTGTTTACACCGTCAGATACTTCGGATTGGTTGATAACTGCACCGTTAAGTGCTTTACCTGTACCATCCTTTACATCATCAGTTGACTTAGCATCAGATGGTAATAAGTCAGCCTTAGTTGAACTCTTTAGAAGTACCTTTGCTGAACTACCCTTTGTTAAGGTAATATTCCATGTGTCACCCATAGCAACTCTTGTGTTGCTATCAATACCGTCTGTAAATGTAGACTCATCATAGTCATATGTTGAAAGTCTGTGGTCACTTGGAGCGATAGAAGTAATGTAGTTGTTGTCCTGTTCGTAAATCCAGTTGTTTTCAACCTTAATACCTTGTTCTTCTAGGAATGAATCCATATTTGGTGTACCGTTTTCAATAGCCATTGGAGCAGGTACATAAACGAATGTTTTGTTAGACTTCTTAGCAGTATCTAAGAAACTTGTAACTTTCTTTAGTGCCTGTTCTGAAATATCGGATGTTGGAGCAACAAACAGAAGAATATCACAGTCACTAGGAACTTTACTGTTAGAGTCTAGGTCAACAGTTGTAGTTTCATATGCTTGATTTTCAAGTAATTTCTTTAGTGCTGAATATGCAGTAGAACCACTTGAACTTGTCTTTTCTGAACCAACACCTGATGAAGTAATGAAACAAGCCTTTGCAGCATTTTTCTTAGTTAAACCAAGAATAGCAGTACAAACCTGTTGTTCAACTTTACTTGACTTAATTGTTGAATAGCCTGTTGAAGAGTCATTTTCTGTTTCAAATAGGTCTTCCATTGTCAGACCTTTGTATCTGTCATTACCGGCATCAATAACACAAATTGTGCTTGAACCTGATGTTGTAAGATTTAGGTTGCTATATTTCTTAGCAAATGATGGGTTTGATGAAGTATCTTCAAATTTAAAAGTAATGTGACTGTTTAGTGCAGCAATTTCTTTGAAGAATTGAAGTGCTTGTGAGAAATATGCAACACCAAAACTTGAGTCATATGAAGTGAAAGTATCTTCATCGGATAGAAGATAAATATCAATATCTTGATTTACATTTTTACAAAGTTTCTTTGTATCATCTTGTAGTTGATACATATTCGAACTTGTAATATCTACTGAAAGAGATGGGAACTTGTTCTCCAATACAGATGCAATAATATTTACTGCAACTACACAAGCTAGGAAAACTGCAATAATTGCAATGCTTAACCAGCCCTTTGAGAACTTTCTTGAATGTAAAATCTTTTTTATTTTAGATTGCTTTTTTACTTCAACATCAGAAGTTTCTTCTTTTCCGGTAGCTTCTTCTGTAGAAGTTTCATCTGCTTTAATATCTTTTTCGATTTCTGTAGCTAGGAAATCTTCTTTCTTATTTTTCTTAAACAATGTAATACCTCCTTAGCTCCAGCGTCTTTTTTCAAGTACTCTAAGTGTTAAGAAATTGAATAGTGCAATAATTGATAGGAAGAATACAGTATCTGCAACACTTAAAATACCCTTAGTAAAGTTTGAGTAATGGTCAACGAATGAAATACTGGAAATAGCAGTTGAAATCCAAGTTACAGAGATTAGCTGAGAAATGCTATCTATAAAGAAGATTACAAGACCAAAACACATACTTACAATAGCAGAAATAATCATACTTTCTGTTAATGAAGAAATAAAAATATCAATAGAAATCATTGCAGCACCTAGGATAATTGAGCCAAGTAGATTACCTAAGAATACTGACCAGTCAGGTGCACTGTAGAAAGTAAGTGTTAGTGCAAATAAAACATAAATGCCAACACAACAGATAAACATAATCAGCGAACCGAAGAACTTACCGGCAACAATTTCTCCAAGTCCTAATGGAGAAGTTAAAAGTGCCTGGTCGGTTTTCTGTTTCTTTTCTTCTGAAAAAGTTTTCATTGTAATAATCGGAATTACAAGAACTGTAATCATAAACATATTTGAGAATAAACTTGCCATATCTTTGCTATTTCCTACTATGCAATAGAAGTAGAAGAATAACCCTGCAAAGAAATAATAAACTGCCATTACAACATATCCTATTGCAGAGGTAAAATATGAACTTAATTCTTTCTTTAAAATAGCTGTCATTACTTTTTACCTCCCTTTGATACAGGTTTTGATGTTAACTTTAGGTATGCTTCTTCAAGACTCATACCACCCTCATTCATAGTAAGGATAACTGACTTGTTGTTAACCATAGCATTGAAAACACCTTTTCTAATGTCAACACCACTTTCATGTTCAATGTTGTATACATTTGTGTTTTCTGCACTTTGTCTCTCAACAGTTACTTTCTGTACACCATGAACATTCTTTAAAGCAGTTGTAACTGAAGTTACTGTACCCTCAACTTCTAAAGTAAGTGTTGACTTACCGGTAATAGCCTTTGAAAGTTCTGATGTCTTAGTATCAGCAACAACCTGACCTTGATTTATTACAACGATTCTGTCACAAATTGCGGAAACCTCTGAAAGAATATGTGAAGAAAAGATAACTGTGTGTTTCTTTCCTAAACCTCTAATCAGACTTCTGAATTCTCTAATCTGTGAAGGGTCAAGACCAACAGTAGGTTCATCAAGAATAAGTACAGGTGGGTTGCCAAGTAATGCCTGAGCAAGACCTACTCTCTGACGATAACCTTTTGATAGGTTACGGATAATTCTTGACTGATGGTCAGTTAACTTAGTAACTGCAAGAACTTCATCAATGTGAGCCTTCTTAGGAAGTTTTACTTTCTTAATAGAGAACATAAACTCCAAATATTTTCTAACTGTCATATCCATATAAAGTGGTGGCAGTTCAGGAAGATAACCAATCTGGGACTTTGCACCCTTTGGATCTTTCAAAATTTCTGAATCATTTATGGTTACTGTGCCACTTGTAGAAGAAATGTACCCTGTGATAATATTCATAGTTGTACTTTTACCGGCACCGTTTGGACCAAGAAAGCCTAGTATCTCACCATCATTAACAGTAAAACTAATGTCGTTTACTGCCTTGATGTCGCCATACTGCTTTACAAGGTTTTTGATTTCAACCATATTTTCAACTCCTTTTTCCTTTTAGTAAACTAGATTAATTTCCATAATAATTCTAACAGATTATTAGTTTTTTTCAACAAATCAACTCCAAATGTCACTTTTTATTCATAAAGTTTCAAGTATCCGTCACAATATAAAAAATTCTCTTGTGAAATATAACAAAACCTTTTGAAAGATTTTATTGAATGTGACAATGAATTTATTTTAAACTAATTTATATAGTGTTTATTTATTATTTCAATCCGTATTATTATACCATTAAGTCAAGCTTTCTTCAACAAGGATAGTATAAATAATAGAAAAACAGAGATACTTAATATAAATAAGGTATTGGCAACATTGTTTGCCTGTTTAATAGTATAAAGAAAAGAGTGATAGTATGGATTACCTAAAAGCATTTGTGGTTGGTGGGCTTATTTGTGTTATTGGTCAAATATTAATTGACAAAACAAAATTAACACC
The DNA here is from genome assembly GCA_052118065.1 of Ruminococcus sp. LCP21S3_E8. GTDB lineage: Bacteria > Bacillota > Clostridia > Oscillospirales > Acutalibacteraceae > Ruminococcoides. The sequence continues at coordinate 12,067 of JBQKHY010000002.1, forward strand.
GGCTAGAATTTTAACTTCCTTTGTTGTAATCGGTGTACTTCTCGGTGCAGTAGGATTATACAAGCCTTTAGTTGACTTTGCCGGTAGTGGTGCTACAGTACCTTTGTCCGGTTTTGGGTACAATTTATACAAAGGTGTAAAGGAAGCGATTAGTGAAGACGGATGGCTTGGAATATTCACAGGTGGTGCAACTGCATCTGCCGGTGGAATAGCCGGTGCTATATTTTTCGGTTTTTTGGCAGGATTACTGGGAAAACCTCAGGAAAAATCCTAGGAAAATATAGATAAACACTTGATTTTTCCTATATTATATGCTATTATTTAATAGTTAAATATCCTAATGGTAAAGGAGTGGTCAGGACGACCGCTCCTTTGTTATTATAAAGAGGTGATAAAATGGCAAACAAAAAAGGTAACAATACTGCCGGAATGGTATGGGAAATTGCAGAACCTATTGCAAAGGATTTAGGGCTACAACTTTGGGATGTTCGCTATGTTAAAGAAGGTGCACAGTGGTATCTTAGAGTAATCATTGACAAAGAAGATGGTGTAGGCATTGACGATTGTGAGAAAATGTCCAGAGCCTTAGACGCTCCTCTTGATGAAAAAGAGATTGGTCAGAACCAGTACATTCTGGAGGTTAGTTCTCCCGGTATTGAGAGAGAGCTTGTTCGTGAGGAACATTTTGACCAATTTATCGGTGCTGATGTAATGGTTAAGATGATTAGACCTATTGAGGGTATCGGTAAGGAATTTAAGGGCAAACTTAAATCTGCCGATAAACAGACTGTTACAATATCAGACCACAGTGATGAAAACGAAATTACTATCAATAAAAAAGATACAGTTTATATTAAACTGGATGACTTTGATTTTTAAAAGAAAGGATTTGATTTTGGAATGAATAATAAGGCATTATTTGAGGCATTAAGATCTCTAGAACAAGAAAAAGGCATTTCTATGGATGCTATGATTACACAAATTTCTAAGGCTATTGTTATTGCTTGTAAGAATAACTACGGTGGCAATGATGATGTTGAAATCTCTATGGTACCTGAAAAGAATAGCTTTGATGTTAAGCTAAACAAAGAAGTAGTTGAAGAGGTATTTGACCCTGACTATGAAATTTCTCTTGAAGATGCTCAGAAAATTAAGAAGTCAGCTACTATCGGTGACAAGGTTGCAATTTCACTTGACCCTAAGAACCTAGGTAGAATTGCAGTACAGACTGCTCGTTCAGTTATCCGTCAGGGTATTCGTGATGGTGAAAAAGGTCAGATGCTTGCTGAATTCCAGTCAAAGCAACAGGAAATTGTTACTGCTAAGGTTGAGAGAATCGACCCTGTTTCAGGTGGTATTACAATCAGAATCGGTAAAGCAGAAGCAGTTCTACCAAAGTCAGAACAGATTGGTGACGAAGCCTTTAAGGAAGGGGACCTAATTAAGGTTTATATCGTTGATGTTAGAACAACAGACAGAGGTCCTAGAGCATTTATCTCACGAACTCACCCTGACTTTGTTAAGAGATTATTTGAAACAGAAGTTCCTGAAATCTTTGATGGCGTTGTAGAAATCAAGTCAGTTTCAAGAGAAGCAGGTTCCAGAACAAAGATGGCAGTTTATAGCAATGACAAAACTATTGATGCAGTTGGTTCTTGTATCGGTGCTAAGGGTGCCAGAGTTAACACTATTGTTGAAGAACTTGGTGGAGAAAAGATTGACATTGTTGAATGGTCAGAAGACCCTGCAAAGTTTATTGCAGCTTCCCTATCTCCTGCAACTGTTATTAAGGTTGTTATTGAAGATTTAGAAGGAAAATCTTGCAGAGTTACTGTTCCTGACAACCAGCTTTCACTTGCTATCGGTAACAAGGGTCAAAACGCAAGACTTGCAGCTAAACTAACAGGCTGGAAGATTGATATTCGTCCTGAAAGCGGTTTCTTCGGTGAAGATGAAGAAACAGAAGATGAAGTTCTAATTGATAACACAGAGGACACTACTCCTGAAGAAGTTGAAAATATTGCAACTGAAACTGAAAAAGTAGAAGAAACTGCAACAGAAGAACCAATTGTTGAATAAAAAGCAGTTGAAGAACCAACAGAGGAAGCACCTGTTGTTGAAATGAATGTTGACGCTTTTATTGATGACATTTTAAGTACTGATAATAAGGAATAATTTATTCTTTTAATATAACGAAAGGAGGAATCACTGTGAAAACAAAGAAAGTTCCAATGAGAAAATGTTCCGGTTGTGGCAATATGTTTCCAAAGAAAGAACTGGTTAGAGTTGTAAAAGCTCCTGACAAAAAAGACAGTGACGGTAATATAATAGAAAAGGGTGAAGTTTCTCTTGACCTTACTTCTAAGAAATCCGGAAGAGGTGCTTATGTCTGCAAAAATGTTCAGTGCCTACAAAAAGCCAGAAAGACTAAGAGGATTGACCGTTCATTAGATACAGTCATTCCTTCAGAAATTTATGACCAAATGGAAAAGGAAATTGCCGATGAATGACAGATTACTTTCTATCTTGGGCTTATGCAGACGAGCAGGTAAAATTGTAATTGGTACAGACCCGGTTATTGAGTCTGTTACAACCGGAAAATCCTTTATTGTCCTTATGACAAAGGATTTTTCAGCCAACAGTAAGAAAAACATCCTGAAAGCCTCTAACAACAGTTCAGTTAAAACTTTCGTTATTAACAGAACTAAGGATGAGTTAGGTATGGCAATTGGCAAGTATTGTGCAGTTGTCAGCATAACAGACAGAGGTTTTTCTGATAAAATTCAAGAGTTAATCTTGAAAGAGCAAGAACAGGAGGAATGAAACTATGATGATTAAATATAAGGTTAATGAGGTTGCTAAGGACCTTGGCGTTAACAGTAAGAAAGTTATCGAAGTGCTTGATAAATATTGTGGCGTACAGAAGAAAACTACAACTACTCTGGAAGAAAATGAGCTAAATGTTGTTTTCGATTACTTTACTCAGGACAAAAATCTTGATAACTTAGATGCTTACTATGCAAAGAGAAACGCAGGTATTGAAGAAGAAGAAAAGAAGAAAGACGAAGAAAAGAAAAAGAGAAAAGAAGAACATAAACGCCAAAAAGCCGAACAAGCTAAAAAGCAGGGCAAAGCTCCAACTCAACAAGAGAAAGAACACCAGGCTCCCAGAAGAAAGGAAAGCCGTGTTATTGATACATCAGCAGTTGTTGTTAATGTTGATAAATACAACGAAAAGTACGACAATATGGCTGACTCTAAGATGAACAGAAGTGACAGAAACAAAAGTCAGGTTAAGAAGCAAAAGATTAACCAGCGTTCACAACAGAGAAAGAAAAGACAAGGCAAGAGAGAAACAGAACAGGAAAGACTAAAGAGAATTGCAGCAGAAAGAAAGGCAAAGCCTATTACTGTTCAGATTCCTGAGGAAATTGTTGTTCAGGAACTTGCTTCTCGTCTAAAGGCTACTGTTGCAGAAGTTGTTAAAAAGGCATTTTTAATGGGTACAATGGTTACTGCTACAGATACTATTGACTTTGATACTGCTTCTCTAATTGCTATGGAATTCCATGCAAAGGTAGAGAAAGAAGTTGTTGTTACAATCGAAGAACAGATTATTGATGATACAGAAGATGATGATGCAAATCTAGTACCAAGAGCTCCGGTTGTTGTAGTTATGGGTCATGTTGACCATGGTAAAACATCTATCCTTGATGTTATCCGTCATGCAAATGTTACATCTTCCGAAGCCGGTGGTATTACACAACATATCGGTGCTTACAGAGTTCAGGTTAACGGCAAAGATATTACATTCCTAGATACTCCGGGTCATGAAGCATTTACAACAATGCGTGCAAGAGGTGCAATGGCTACTGATATTGCTATTCTTGTTGTTGCTGCCGATGATGGTATTATGCCACAGACAGTAGAAGCTATTAACCATGCTAAGGCTGCCGGTGTTTCTGTTGTTGTTGCTATTAACAAGATGGATAAACCGGGTGCTAACCCAGAAAATGTAAAACAGCAGCTAACTGAATATGAACTTGTACCTGAAGAATGGGGTGGTGATACACCTTGTATTCCTGTTTCTGCAAAGACTAAGGAAGGTATCCCTGATCTACTTGAAATGGTACTTCTAATTGCTGAAATGAAGGAACTAAAGGCTAACCCTGACCGTCAGGCAAAGGGTTGTGTTATTGAGGCAAGACTTGATAAGGGTAGAGGTCCAATCGCTACAATGCTTGTTCAGAACGGTACACTTCACCAAGGTGATATTGTTGTTGCCGGTACTGCAGTTGGTAGAGTTAGAGCAATGACTAACGATAGAGGCAGAAAAGTTAAGGAAGCAGGTCCATCAGTTCCTGTTGAAATTACAGGTCTTGATGAAGTTCCACAGGGTGGCGATATTTTCAATGCCGTTTCTGATGAAAGACTTGCTCGTCAGCTTGTTGAACAGAGAAAAGCTAAGGCTAAGGAAGAACTATTTAATTCAAGAACTAAGGTTACACTTGATAACCTATTTGACCAGATGAAACAGGGCGAAATGAAGGAACTTCAGATTATTGTTAAGGCTGATGTTCAGGGTTCTGTTGAAGCAGTTAGACAGTCACTTGAAAAGCTATCTAATGATGAAGTAAGAGTTAATGTTATCCACGGTGGTGTTGGTGCTATTAACGAAAGTGATGTTATGCTTGCTAATGCAAGTAACGCAATCATTGTTGGCTTTAATGTTAGACCTGACGCTACAGCAGTAGCAAATGCTGAGAGAGAATCTGTTGATATTCGTCTATATAGCATTATTTATAACTGTATTGAAGAAATTGAATCAGCTATGAAGGGTATGCTTGCTCCTAAGACAAGAGAAGTTGTAATCGGTAACGCTGAAATCCGTAACATTATCAGAATTAAGAGTGTTGGTGTTGTTGCCGGTTCTTATGTTAAGAACGGTACTATCAAGAGAAATGCTCAGGTTAGAGTTATTCGTGACGGTGTTGTTATTGCTGATGATACAATCGCTTCACTACAGAGATTTAAGGATGCAGTTAAGGAAGTAAACGAAGGCTATGAATGTGGTATTTGCCTAGAAAAATACAACGACCTTCGTGAAGGTGATATTTTTGAAGTGTATGAAATTCAGGAGTATCGTGAAGACTAATAACAGTCTATTGTAAAAGAGGAAATTAATATGTCAGGACACAGAATTGATAGAACAACTGAAGATATTAAAAGAGAACTAACTGATATTTTTAAGTCAGTAAAAGACCCTAGAGTTGCTGATTGCTTTATTTCTATTATCAGAGTTGAGGTTACTAATGACCTTAGCTATTGCACAGTATATTTCAGTGTAATCGAAGGTATGGAAAGAGCAAAGGAAGCACTAAAGGGACTGAAATCTGCTACAGGTTATATCAGAAGAGAACTTGGTCACAGACTTCATTTGCGTCATACTCCGGAGCTTATCTTTAAAGCTACCGATAGTATTGAATACAGTGCTAACATTAGCCGTATTCTAAATGACCTTGATATTAAAGAAGATGAGGACCAAGATGAAGCTTGATAATGTAGCTAAAATTTTACAAGAAAAAAATAATATTGAAATTTTAACTCACCATTATCCTGATGGAGATACCCTAGGTTCTGCTTATGGTCTTTGCAAGGCATTACAAGATATGGGCAAAAATGCAAGGGTAATCCTTAGTGGTAAGGCTGCTACAAAGTTTGATTATCTAAAAAATGGAGTAAAGGAAAATTCCTTTACTCCGGAATTTATTATGTCTGTTGATGTGGCAGCACCTCAGCTTTTGGGGGATAATGAGGAAAGTTATAGCAACAAAATTCAGTTATGTATTGACCACCATGGCAGTAATTCTTTAGGTGTAGAGGACAGTTATATTGATGATACAGCAGCCTCTACTTGTGAGATTATCTTTGACTTAATCAACCTAATGAATGTTGAAATCACTAAGGAAATTGCAAACTGCCTATATACAGGTGTCAGTACAGACACAGGTTGCTTTATGTACACAAATACCACTGCAAAAACCCATATGATTGCAGCAAAACTAATTGAATGTGGTGCTGATTTTGCAGTTATTAACAGAGCGATGTTTGAAACCAAAACAAAGCAGAAACTTGCCCTTGAAAGAATGGTTTATGACACACTGGATTATTACTATGACGGCAAACTTGCTATTATTTACACCACCCTTGCAATGCAAGATAAGTTAAACTTAGGTGATGACCAAATGGAAGGTTTGGCATCAATTCCTAGACAGATTGATGGTGTAAAGATGGGCATTACTATTAGAGAAAAGCAGGATAATGTATTTAAAATTTCTGTTAGAACTAATGGTGACACAGATGCATGTGAATTCTGCAAAAAGTTTGGTGGTGGTGGCCACAAGGCTGCCTCAGGTTGTGCAATTAACGGTACACTTGAAAGTGTTAAGCAACAACTTATTGATGCTGCGAAAGAGATACTACAATGAACGGTGTAATTGTAATAAACAAGCCAATGGACTTTACTTCATTTGATGTTGTTGCAGTAATGAGGAAAGCCCTTGGCATTAAGAAAATCGGTCATCTAGGAACACTTGACCCTAATGCAACAGGTGTACTTCCTCTAGTTGTGGGAAACGGCACTAAGGCTCAAGACTTAATCACTAATCACGATAAAGGTTATGTGGCTACTTTTCAGTTTGGAAAGAAAACCGACACCCTAGATATTTGGGGTAAGGTTCTAAAGGAAGAAAAAACTTCTTTCACTACAGAAGAAGTTAAGGAAAAGCTAAAAGATTTTCAAGGCGAAATTTATCAGCTACCACCTATGTACTCAGCTATTCAGATAAATGGTCAAAGACTTTATGATTTGGCTAGAGCAGGTAAAACTGTTGAAAGAGAAAAAAGAAAAGTAACAGTTTATTCCATAGAACTTCTTGATTTTGATGCAGAAAACCAAAGTGGTAAGTTAGGAATTAAGTGTAGCAAAGGTACATATATTAGGACAATTATTGATGACCTTGGTGAAAGTTTAGGTTCTTGTGCAGTTATGACTTCCCTTGTTAGAACTGAGGCTTGTGGCTTTACCCTTGAAGATGCAATTGACTTGCAAAAAGCTAGGGAACTAGAGGACTTTACACCATACATAAAAAGTGTAGAAAGTCTGTTTATGAACTACGGTTATGTAAAAATTACAGAACCACAGGCAAGAAGATTCTCTAACGGTGGTGCATTGGATAAGAACAGAACTTATCTTGAAAAAATGCAACCTAAAGAGGATACAATCCTAAGAGTTAGGGACAACAATAATCAGTTTATTGGCTTAGGTATCGTTAAAGGTGATGAATTAAAGATTTATAAACTTTTCAAAACAAATTAGTTTTCCACATTTTAAAAGTACAGTATGGAAAACTTTTGTTATTATTAGGCATCATTTTTTCAAAACCATTATAAAAATACTAACCACAAATCTATTTTTTATTCATTTATGTATAAGCAATTTTATTTATAAGTAATGTCTGCTTTTATTTTGATTGTATAATAAAATATGCCATTAAAAATATATGTAAAAATTATATAATAAAAAATTACCGGCTTTAGTAATTTATCCTAAAGTCGGTTTTTTACTATTGTTTTATTCTTCAATTTTGATTGTGCGTAAAGGTTAGCTAGATAAATTAGGGTTTGTGGGGATAAGTACAAAGTGTTAATTTTCAGCAAATAAGGCTCCCTTGTGTAAAGGGAGCTGTCGCTCGTAAATTGGAAGAATGACAATTTACTCTTAAAGAGCGACTGAGGGATTGTTATGGTACATACTTTTTAATATATCAGTTTTATTCGATAGATATATAATAGGTTTTGTTTTCCTATCTAAATTTTATCTATCTATTACTGCCTACTAGACAATCCTTCCACCACTTCGTGGTCCCCCTCCCTTTACACAAGGGAGGCTGGTTAGTCTCTGCTAATTCTAAATATCTACCACAAAACAAGGTGAATTCTAACTCTACAAACCCTAATTTGTTTAACTGACTATTCTTAACCCACAGACAAATATGATGATATTTTAAACAAGTTTAAAATATCAACCACTCCTTCAGTCATTCTTTAAAAGGTGAATTGCTTTGCAATTCACGAATGACAGCTCCCTCAGTGAGGGAGCCTTTGTCTTTACCATAATTTATACTAATTTATAAAGTCTGTACTATTTAAAAATTGCGTACTAATTTTAGATTTGTACAGACTGTGTTTGCCTCCCTCGCTGAGGGAGGTGGCTTTGCGTAGGCAAAGACGGAAGGAGTGATTGGAATTGTAAATTCATTTACAATTCCATATTAGCTGAAACTATCAAATAGCACTACAAATCCTAATTTGTTTAACTGACTATTCTTAACCCACAGACAAAATTGAAAAAACCTAATTTATCTTATCACACAATAATGATTGAAAAAATAAATTTGTTATCGGAATTTATAGAATGGCACATTCAAATATACTTTTACTTTTTCAAATATACTTTTACTTTTTCAAATATAACTTTGCACTATCAAACATTTTATGACCGGACAGAAATTACTCTCGCAACAGGTTTATACGCAAAAAAACACCCACCTGAAAACAGGTGGGTGAATTATTAGTTAGTAGATTAACAAAGTAGTCAATTAAAATTACTTTTTAACTGTTACCTTTGTCTGAGCAGACTTTCTAGAACCGTCAGCAGCTGTGAACTTAACAACTGTTGAACCCTTCTTAGTAGCCTTAACTGTTACAGTCTTACCAGAGTTAATCTTAGAAGCTGATAGCTTAACGATACCCTTCTTAGAAGATGTAACCTTAATCTGCTTGTTGTATGTGTTAGATGGAGATAGAGTAGCCTTAATCTTAACAGAAGCACCCTTCTTCTTTAGAGTAGTTGTCTTCTTAGCTGAGATTGTTAGCTTTGTAGCCTTCTGAGCCTTAACTGTTACAGTACACTTAGCAACTTTCTTGCTACCATCCTTAGCTGTTACTGTAATAACAACTCTACCTGGCTTGATACCCTTAACAACGCCCTTAGATGTAACTGTAGCAATCTTTCTGTTAGATGACTTATATGTTACTGTCTTGTTAGCAGCGTTCTTAGGGTTAACTGTAGCCTTTAGAGTAAATGACTTACCATTGTAGATAGTCTTCTTAGTAGCGTTTAGCTTGATGCTTGTTACATACTGCTTAACTGTTACATCCTTAGTTAGAACTAGAGCCTGAGCATTGCCAGGTTCCTGAACTGTTAGAGTAATTGTAGCCTTACCAGCCTTAACACCCTTAACAACACCGTTCTGGTCTACAGTTGCAACACGTGTGTTGCTTGAAGCCCAAGTCTTTGTTGTCTGATCTGTTGTGTTTGAATACTTAACATTAATCTTAGCAGTCTTACCTGGGTAGATTGAAACTGTCTTTGTAGTAATAACAGCAGTTACATCCTTAACTTCATAAGTTGAACCAGCTGTTGTGTCATACTTACCGTCAGCGTGTAGATAATACCATTCGCCACCGTATGTTGGAGCACCTGATAGTTCGTTTACATCAACCTTTGATGGGTCAACGATATAAATCATGTTACCAAAGTTCTTAACGCCTTCTGGGTAAACAGCACTTTCGTTAGCATCGTAACCTTCTAGGTTAACATTAGCTGTCTGGAAGTTCTTGCCCCAGTTTGGAGATGGTTCTTCACCTTCAGCTGGCTTAACGCCACCGTCGATACCGTTGTTGAAGATGATTGTGCCAACGCCTTCAGCAATGTCAATGTAATATACATTTGAGCCGTCTTCTAGTGTTAGAGTAGTTGATCTCATCTGATATGAATGCTGCCAGTCAGTACATGCATCTGTACCATCCCACCAGTAAGCACATGCCATAGCATTATTGAATGTGTACCAATCCTTAGGCATAGCGAAGAAATATCTTCTTGATGCTTCGCCTGTTGTAGGACCTGTGTAGATACCGCCATTGCTAGTAACTGCACTAGTATTACCCTTAGAGTCTGTTGTTTCTGTTGGCTTTGGTTCTGTTGGAGTTGGAGCTGGAGTAACTTCTACATCGTTAACCCAAGCTCTGATCTTCTTTTCAGTTGTTAGAACAATCTTAACTGTTGAGTTAGGTTCTTTGATAACGATTTCAGCATTTGAGTTTTCACCAACTGCAACACCGTCATAGTTGTAAGATGTTGTCCATGTGCCGTTAGCAGCTACCTTGAATTCATAAGGTGTGCCAGCTTCGTCCTTAGGCTGTACGTTTGAAACTACGATTTCGAATGTACCATCTTCTTTAGCTGTCATCTGGTTAGTTGCATCGTTAGGAACCCAGCTTACACCATTACATAGACCAGCTTCACCAACTAGGAAGTTAGTTTCAACTTCTGGCTGCTTTGGACCTTCAGCAGGAGTACCGTTTACAAGAACTTCTACTTTACCATCTGTGATTTCTTTATCATTCTTTGTTCTTGTACCTGTGATTGTTAGGATAATATCAACTGTTGAATTATCTTCTGGAACTGAGAATAGTAGGTTGCTATAATCCTGTGTCTTTTCATCAAAAGTACCACCGAATGATGCATCCCAAGCGTGATCTTCTACTACTTTGATTTCGTAGCTATCTGCCTTTGGAACATTTTCGTATGTTCTCTTGTAAGTACCATCTGCCTGTTGTGTCATGTCGTCAGTTGTTGCTGTCTGATCCCAACCTGAACCTAGGAAAGATGCACTACCTACAACAGAGTAAGTGTGTGTAGCAGTTTCTTCAGCAGCTACTGATAGACCTGCAAATACTGAGCAAGCCATTAGCACTGAAAGAATAATGCTAACAATTCTTTTTGTTTTCATTTCTGAAAAACCTCCTTTTAAAGTATCGCATTTAATTGCATATTTATTATAGTCTTTTTTTCAAGTACTTTTCAATTAGCAAAGTAACGAATTTAGTACCATAACTTTGGTGAAAATAGATAAAAAACTTTATATGTATAAAGTTTGTAATCAATTCTTTATGTTTTGGATATATTGTATTAACAATTTGTTAAAATTTAAAGTCCATTTGTTAAAATAGCTTTATAAAACTTCCAAAATCAACCCTTAACTCCCATTGGCTCTAGCTTTTCGACTTGTTCACAATTTGTTCAAAATATATAAAATAAGAAAAATCTTTCCTAAATACACTAGGAAAGACTTTAATTTGCTTAATTTTCAGTTGTAAAAGTATAGTTTATCAAAAAAATTATAATAATCAACAAATATACTTTTTAATGTTGATTAACGCATTTTTGCCATCATTTTTAATAGTTTTCTCAAGTTCAGCTAAAGAGTCAAACTTCTTCTCAGGTCGCTGAAAACAAAGTAATCTTGTGTCAATCACTTCACCATAAAGGTCAGGACCGTTATATTCAGGCAACCAAGTTTCTGAAAGTGGCTTATAGTTGCCAACAGTTGGTTTAACACCAACATTAGTTACACCGGCATACCGGTTACCCTTAATAGTAACTAAACTTGTGTAAACACCAAACTTAGGAATTGCAATATTATCCGGAAGTTTCTGATTAATAGTAGGTGTATCCATAAGCCTACCTATGTGATTGCCTTGTTCAATTACAGAAGTATAACCGAATCTATGACCAAGAAGTTTATTTACTTCTTCCATTTCACCATTCTTAATAAGCTTCCTTATTCTTGTACTGCTGACAGTATCACCATCAACAACAACTTGGTCTGCTACTGTAACATTAATAGAAAACTCTTTGCATATTTCTTTAAGTGTATTGTGGTCAGCAACTCCACCTTTGCCAAAGTGATAGTTAAAACCACAAAATACTTCTTTTGCATTTAATTTTTCAACAAGGATTTTTTCCACAAATTCTCTTGGTGAATAGTCCTTTACTGTTAAGAAATCATCCTCAATAACTTTACTGACACCCATATCTTTTAGGATATGTTGTCTTTCTTCATTAGGAGTGATAATTTCAACACTTCTGCCAAATAGCAATGCCGGGTTTTTCTGAAAAGTATAAACAATAGGAGTCAGTGACTTTTCATTAGCCACCTTAAGCATTTTTCCGATAACTGCCCTATGACCTTGATGTATTCCATCAAAAAAGCCAAGTGCTACTGCAGAATAATTATTTTCGTTAATTTGTTCTTTCATATATATAGTAACTCTCAAATATACTTTAATATAAATTAAATTTTGCCACTGTCAAGTAGGTACTTTGCCTTCAGAATTGCCACTTGAGTTTTGCCGTCAATAATTTGATTGTTCAGCACCATTTCCACAACTTTATCAAATGGAATTTTTTCCACATTTAGAAATTCATCATCATCAAGGTGTTGTTCACCACAACCATCAACTCTGCACATATACATATGAACAATCTCATCGGAATAAGCACATAGTCCAACATAGCTACCAAGTGTCATATAACTGTAGCCATCAGCACCTGTTTCTTCTTTTAACTCTCTTTTGCAATTTTCCAAAGGTGTTTCACCTTTTTCCAGCTTACCTGCCGGAATTTCTAACATTACTTGGCGTAATGGATAACGATACTGCTTAACCATCAGCACTTCATTATCTTTGGTTAGTGGTACAACACAAACTGCACCATGGTGCTTGTTGTATTCTCTTGTAGCAGTATTGCCATCAGGCAAGAGAACTTCATCCTTATATATTTTTAATAAACAACCATCAAACACTTGTTTTGATGATATAGTTTTTTCTTCTAATTTCATAATAAAATCTCCGAGGTATGATATGTTTAATTTTTATCCCCACACAAAAAATCGTGAAGAATTTGAAAACCGATTAATAAAGGAATTTCCCTTTATAAAAAAAGAAACCATAGGGAAAAGCCTTGTTAACAGAAACATTGAGACATTCACCATAGGTAACAAAAACAAAAAAATAATTATGGTTGGGGGAGTACACGGAAGTGAATACTTGACCATTAATTTACTGTATAAATTTTTGTGGCAACTTGGTTGTTCATACAGAGACGGAAGTGAAGTTGCCGGTATTAAAATGAAAAGATATTTACATAGGAGAGGTGTAACCATAATACCTTGTGTCAATCCTGACGGTACTGACATTAATCTACTTGGTTCATCCTCAGCAAATAAATATTCTTCACTTATTAATTATATTTGTCCACATTCTTGCATATGGCAATCAAATGCAAGAGGTGTTGACATTAACCACAACTTTCCGGCAAATTGGGAAGAAATACACAAGAGAGAAATTGCCTCAGGAATTTCTGCACCACACAACACAAGGTATGGTGGCAAAACTCCATCATCAGAGCCGGAAACAATCTCACTTATGAACTACTGTATAAAACAGAATTTCAGCAGATGCTATGCTTTTCATAGTCAAGGTAGGGAAATCTACTATACATTTGGTGATGAAACACCAAAAGACTCCAAAACAATGGCAAGACTACTGGCAAGAACCTGTAATTATAAATTATCCACACCACCATCAATAGCAGATGGTGGTGGGTTTAAAGATTGGTTTATTCACCGATTTAACAAACCGGGATTTACTTTTGAAATAGGTAAAGGGGAGAACCCTCTGCCACTTTCAGACCTTGAAGAAGAATACAAAATTCTTCAAAAAGCCCTTTGCCTAGCAGTTATTATTTAGTCTAGGTTAGGTGTGTTGATTTTATCATCATCACCAAAGTAAATATTGTACCATACTAGGAACACATAAACTGTCCAAACTTTTCTTGAGTTGTCAGCCTTACCTTGGAAGTGACCGTCTAGCCAACTAACAAGAATATCTGTGTTAAAGAACTTTTCTGCTGTAGCAGACTTAAATGCCTTCTTTACAACATTATAATACTTTTCATCCTTTAGCCATACTCTTGTAGGTACAGGGAAGCCCAGCTTTCTCTTTTGAGCAGATTTTTCAGGCATTCTTCTACGAGCAGCCTTACGCATTGCATACTTAGTATTTTCACTGTTTACACGAAGATGTGTAGGAATAGTTCTTGCAACATTAAATACTTCCTTATCTAAGAAAGGAACTCTAAGTTCAAGTGAATTTGCCATTGACATTCTGTCAGCCTTTAGAAGAATATCACCTGTCATCCAAAGGTTAATATCAAGGTACTGCATCTTTGTAATATCGTCATAATCCTTAACTCTGTCATAATAAGGCTTACATAGATTTTGTGGGTCTGTTGCAATTTCAGGCTTTTTAAGTAAAGCCTGTTTTTGCTTTTTGTCATACATAAATGCATTACCGATAAATCTTTCTTCAAGACGCTTACCACCACGCATTAGGTATGCTCTACCCTTAACCTTAGGGAATTTTTCTGCTAATTTACCGATTGCTCTACGAATGGGGAATGGCACAATGCTATATGGCTTTAGTGAACGAGGAACATTGTAGCAAGTATAACCACCAAACAGTTCATCAGCACCTTCACCTGAAAGTACAACCTTTACATACTGACTTGCAAGGTTAGATACAAAGTAAAGTGCAATACAGCTTGGGTCAGCCAAAGGCTGATCCATATAGTACTGAACCTTTGGAACTGTACTCCAAAATTCTTCACTGCCGATAATCTTTGTATGGTGTTCAACACCGATTTCTTTTGAAAGTTCTTGAGCCCAAGAAATTTCGTTATACTTTTCACCAAAGTCAAAACCAACTGTAAATGTCTTTTGGTCAGCAAAGTAAGTTGAAACATATGATGAGTCAACACCACTTGATAGGAAACAACCAACCTCAACATCGGCAATCTTATGAGCCTTGATAGAATCTTCAAATACATCAGCAATTGCATCAACTGCTTTTTCTTCTGTTAAAGTTTCATCAGGTTCAAATGTTGGTTCAAAATATCTTGTTGTTGTAATCTTGCCATCCTTAAACCACATATAGTGACCCGGTAGTAGGCAATAAACATTCTTGAAGAATGTTTCAGGTGGTACAACATACTGGAATGATAGGTAAGAGTCAAGAGCCTTTTCATTAAACTCTTTCTTAAAGTCAGGATGTTGTAGGATTGACTTAATTTCTGAACCATAAACTAAGTTACCGTCAATCAATGTATAGTGCATTGGCTTAATGCCAAAGAAATCTCTTGCAATAAACAGAGAACCGTCATTCTTGTTATAAATAGCGAAACCAAACATACCACGAAGTTTTGGTAGCATTTCTTCGCCCCATTCTTCAAAACCATGAATAAGAACTTCTGAGTCTGTATCGGTATAGAACTTATGACCTGCCTTGATTAACTGTTCACGCAAAATCTTGTAGTTGTAAATTTCACCGTTGAAAGTAATAACAAGGGACTTGTCCTCATTATAAATAGGCTGAGTACCACCGTCTAGATCAATAATAGACAATCTACGGAAGCCCATTGAAATATAATCATCCTGGAAAAGACCATCTGAATCAGGTCCACGATGAGTGATAACATCTGTCATATTTTTAATTGTTTCATTTCTGTCAACAATCTGGCCTGTAAAACCACAAATACCACACATAGTCAACATCCTTTCTAATAACAAATCATATACTTATAATTATACCTTTTTATAGTACCACAGTTTAACCATATTCGCAAGGAAAAACTACCACTATAATTCTAATAAATAAAGAAAATAATTTGTGCAAATGGTTTTAAGGGAAACTTTTATGATATTGATAAAATATGTATAAACGCAAAAACAGTAGCCACAAGACTACTGTTTTTATCATTATATCACTTTATTTTTTTGCCAACATTGAAATGCCTATTAACGAATCACCATAATTGGTTACTGCAACTTGTACATTCATACTATCAGAAAAATTTAAACAATATTTTTTATAATTCCCTAGTTGAAAATTAAAAAAGTGATTTTATGGTAAAATATTAAAGGTATATTGATTATTATCCAGATGGAGGTCAATGGGATGTCACAAGTAAAAAGAATATTCGTAGAAAAGAAAGACGGATTCAATGTTGAAGCTAAGCAGATTCTTTGGGATTTGCGTCACAACCTTGGTGTTCGTTCTTTAACAAACCTAAGATTTGCTAATCGTTATGATGTTGCGGGTCTTACAGATGAAGAATTTGCTAAGGCAAAGGTTACTGTTTTTTCTGAGCCAAATCAGGATATTGTTTATGATGAAGAATATCCGGTTGATAAGGATTGGAAAGTCTTTGCTATGGAGTATCTACCCGGTCAATACGACCAGAGAGCAGACTCAGCATCTCAGTGTGTACAGCTACTAACTGCAGGAGAAAGACCACAGGTTATCTCAGCAAAAGTTGTTTCACTTGAAGGGGATATTACTGACGAAGAATTTGAAAAAATCAAGTCATATATGATTAACCCTGTTGAAAGTAGAGTTGCTTCTCTTGAAAAGCCGGAGTCACTTGATATTCCGGTTGAAGTTCCTGAAAATGTTGCTAGAATTACTGACTTCATTAAGTGGAACGATGAAGAAATGGAAAAGTACTACAACTCAATGGGCTTTGCAATGACACTTGATGACCTAAAGTGGTGTAGAGATTACTTCCGTGATACTGAAAAGAGAGATCCTTCTGTTACTGAACTAAGAGTTATTGACACATACTGGTCTGACCATTGTCGTCATACTACTTTCCTAACAAGACTCGACAAGGTCGAAATTGAGAAAAAGGCTCTTTCAAAGGCTATTGAAGATGCTCTACAGGCTTACTATGATGCCAGAGATGAAGTTTACGGCAAGGACACAAATAGAAATGTTAGCCTAATGGATATGGCACTTATGGGTATGAAACTACTTAAAAAGCGTGGTCAAATCCCTGATCTTGACGAAAGTGAAGAAATCAATGCTTGTTCTATTAATGTTCCTGTTACTATTGATGGTGTAACAGAAAACTGGCTATTACAGTTTAAGAACGAAACTCACAACCACCCAACAGAAATTGAACCTTTCGGTGGTGCTGCTACTTGTCTTGGTGGTGCAATTCGTGACCCACTAAGTGGTCGTTCTTATGTATATCAGGCAATGCGTGTTACCGGTTCAGGTGACCCAACAGTTCCTTTCAAGGATACAATGCATGGTAAATTACCATCAAGAAAGATTACAACAGGTGCTGCTCAAGGTTATTCATCATACGGTAACCAAATCGGTCTTGCAACAGGTCAGGTAACAGAACTTTATGACCAAGGTTATGTTGCAAAGAGAATGGAAATCGGTGCAGTTGTGGGTGCATCTCCAAAGGAAAATGTTGTGAGAGAAGTTCCTACTCCTGATGATGTTATCGTTCTTCTAGGTGGCAGAACAGGCAGAGACGGTTGTGGTGGTGCAACCGGTTCATCAAAGGCACACACAGAAGAATCTATCGAAACTTGTGGTGCAGAAGTTCAAAAGGGTAACGCTCCAACAGAAAGAAAAATCCAAAGACTATTTAGAAACCCTGTTGTTTCTAAGATGATTAAGAGATGTAACGACTTTGGTGCCGGTGGTGTATGTGTTGCTATCGGTGAACTTGCTGACGGTCTAACTATTGACCTAGACAAGGTTACAAAGAAATATGAAGGTCTTGACGGTACAGAACTTGCTATCTCAGAATCTCAAGAAAGAATGGCAGTTGTTCTAGACAAGAAAGATGTAGATAAATTTATTGCAGAGTCACTAAAGGAAAACCTAGAGGCAACAGCAGTAGCAGTTGTTACAGAAGAACCTAGACTGGTTATGAACTGGAGAGGTGACACAATTGTTGATGTTAGCAGAGAATTCCTAAACACTAACGGTGTGACTCAAGAGGCTGACGCATTTATCACAGTTCCTGATGCTAAAGATTGTTACAGAAACAATGTTCCAAAGGCACTTGAAGGCAAGAGTGTTAAGGATGCATTTAAGGACAACCTATCAAGACTTGAAGTTTGTTCACAGATTGGTCTTGCTGAAAGATTTGACGCATCTATCGGCTCAGCAACAGTTATCATGCCATTTGGTGGTAAGACACAGTTAACACCACAAGAAGCAATGGCTGCTAAGATTCCTGTACTAAAGGGTGAAACAGATGACGCATCTGCAATGTCATTCGGTTACATTCCGGGTACATCAAGATGGAGTCCATTCCACGGTTCAGCATATGCAGTTGTAGAAAGCACATCAAAGCTACTTGCTATCGGTGCTAACCCACTAAAAGCAAGACTAACATTCCAGGAATATTTTGAAAGACTACACGATAAGCCTGAGCGTTGGGGTAAACCGGCAGCAGCACTACTTGGTGCTATGGAAGCTCAGATTAAGCTAGGTCTTCCATCAATCGGTGGTAAAGACTCAATGTCAGGTTCATTTGAAGATTTAGATGTTCCACCAACACTTGTTTCATTTGCAGTAGCAATGACTAAGGCAAGTAAGACAATTTCTTCTGAATTTAAGAAGAGTGGTTCAAATGTAATTTATGTTCCTGTTCCTGAGAACAAAGAAACTCTAATGCCTGACTGGGACAAGCTAGTTGAAATGTACAAGGCAGTTTATGCTCTATTTGACAATGGTCAGGTACTATCTGCATCAGTTGTTAAAGAAGGTGGTTGTGCCGGTTCAGTAGCAAAGGCTTGTTTCGGTAATATGCTAGGCTTTGAATTTAAACCTGACTATACATATACAATGGAAGAACTATTTGCTCCAAAGGCAGGTTCATTAATTCTTGAACTTAAGGATGGTGCAACACTTTCCGATGATGTTCTTCACTACACACTTGGTACAACTAACGAAAGCAGTAAGATTACAGTTAACGGTGAAAGCCTAGAACTTAAGGACCTAATTGAGGCTTGGACAACTCCACTTGAAAAGGTATTCCCAACTAAGGCAGAAGTTCCTGAAATCACTGTTGATGCTCCACTATATACAGAAAGAAATACTCACAGCCCTGCAATCAAGGTTGCTAAGCCAAAAGTATTTATCCCATGTTTCCCAGGTACAAACTGTGAAATTGATACAAAGAGAGCCTTTGAAAAGGCCGGTGCAGAGGTTGAAGTTCTTATTGTTAAGAACCTAAAGCCATCTGACATTGAAGAAACTATTGAAGCAATGGAAAAGGCTATTAAGTCTAGCCAAATTCTAATGTTCCCTGGTGGTTTCTCAGGTGGTGACGAACCTGACGGTTCAGGTAAATTCATCGCTACAACATTTAGAAACCCTGTTATCAGCGAAGCAGTTAATGACTTACTAAAGAACAGAGACGGTCTTGCACTTGGTATCTGTAACGGTTTCCAGGCACTTATTAAGCTAGGTCTTGTACCTAACGGTGAAATCGTTGAAATCAAAGAAAATGACCCAACTCTAACATTTAACACAATTGGCAGACATATCAGCCATATGGCATACACAAGAGTTACAAGTACAAAGTCACCTTGGTTCTCAAGTGTTAATGCCGGTGATGTATTTGCAGTACCTGTATCTCACGGTGAAGGTAGATTTGTTGCTACTGACGAAACAGTTAAGAAGTTAATTGAAAACGGTCAGGTAGCTACTCAGTATGTTGACCTAAAGGGTAACCCAAGTCAAGACATTCAGTTTAACCTAAACGGTTCTGTATGTGCTATTGAAGGTATCACTTCTCCTGACGGTAGAGTTTTAGGTAAGATGGGTCACTGTGAAAGAAAGGGTGCTAACCTTTACGCAAATGTTCCATTTGAAAAGGATATGCAAATCTTTGAATCAGGTGTTAAATACTTTAAATAAGATTTTTCCTAAACATCCTAAAATATAACAAGAAAAATGCGACTATCATTGATAGTCGCATTTTTCTATTTCTTATAATTTTTATTGTTATACTTTATAAATTTAATAATAGCATTTCAAGATTTCGCCTTGCATATTAAAAATTACTTTTCAGTCTTATGCTTTTTAATAGCATCAGCATCCCCAAGTTCACCGGCTTTACCCATATAAAAGTTAGCCTTAATCTTGTTCTTTGTAAAGCCTTTTTTTCCCTTACTGTAGCAATTACTTACATACTTATAAAAAGATATTAAGTCACTGTTAATACCTGTCATACCCAATTTAGAAGCCCTTTTAAGGTATCCATTTATCTTTCTGTAGTTATCGTAATTTATACCACCTGCAACAAGATTCTTTGCCTTATTATAGTATTCATCAGCAATTTTATCAACCATATTTATGTCTGTATTTTTCGCCTTAGTAAGCATTTGATTTGCCTTATCAATATCCTTTAAGTAACCGTTAACACCATATTTAAAATTAAAATAACAATTGGTATAGTCCTTTACAAGATTATATTTTGCCTCTTCGTTATCCATTTCAACTGCCATTTCAAAGAATTTTTCGGCCATTTCGTGGTTAATATTTGCGTGATTACCTGTTCCATATTGCTTACCGTACTGATTATATAACACACCTAAGTTTTTCTTAGCATTTTCATTACCTAGTTCAAGTGACTTCTTGAAGTAACCCTCAGCCTTATTATAATCTATACTGTAATTATCCTTACCATTATAGTAATTTACACCTAACTGATTATAGATAATGGCTAAATTTTTCTTACCATTTTCATCATTTAGTTTATTACTTTCTTCAAAGCAATAAACTGATTTTTCCACATTATCTTCTTCATTTGATGAAAAGTACTGTACACCTAAAGTGTTATAATAATCACCTAAAGTGGCCTTTGCTTTATCATCACCACTATCTATTTTAGCCAAAAGTTCCTTAATTTTATCATCAATAATAATTTCATTCAAAGCCATAATTATGCTCCTTTAGTTTCTAAATACATTATATATCAGCAAAGTAATTTTGTAAATCTCTTAATTAACCATATAATAATTATTATTTTGATTATCTATTTATATTTCTCATTAATGAAAATCAAAAAGTTTTCCACATTATTTATATAGGTACAAAAAACAACCCCCTAATAATAGGGGGTTGTAGTATTTAGAAAACTATTATTTCTGAACAGTAATCTTAATTCTAGCGTACTTCTTAGAACCGTCAGTTGCAGTAGCACGAACATAAGCTGTACCCTTCTTAACTGCAGTTACCTTGAATGTAGCACCTGAATTGATGCTTGACTTAGAAACCTTAACAACCTTAGTATTTTCAGACTTAATTGTTAGCTTCTTAACATTAGCATTTGATGGGTAAGCAGTAGCCTTTAGAGTAGCTGAATTACCCTTCTTTGTTAGTTTAACAGATGACTTGTTGAACTTAACACTTGTTACAGGCTGCTTAACTGTTACCTTAATCTTCTTGCTTAGGCTTGTGTTATCCTTGCTTGTAGCAGTTACATAACATACACCCTTAGCAACAGCCTTAATAACACCCTTAGAGTTAACTGTAGCAATCTTCTTGTTAGATGTTGTCCATTTTACACCCTTATACTGTGATGGGATGCTTGTAGGACCTACATTAGCCTTAACAGTTGTTGACTTACCTGTATTTAGTGTAACGCTTGTCTTGTTAACAGAGATTGAAGTAGCAACCTTCTTAACATTAACTATACACTTAACAACCAAACCTGTGTTTGAAACAGCCTTGATGATTGTCTGACCACTAGCCTTAGCAGTAAATGTAGCAGTTTCTGTACAGTATAGCTTACCTTCATTGTCATATAGTCCGTTTACTGTATTAGTTGTCTGAGAAACAACACCAACTCTTGAGTTATTTACTGACCATGTAACTGTCTTTTCAGTTGTATAACCAGGCCAGATACTTGCAACGATGTTGAACTTCTGACCTTCTTTAACTGTAACAGTAGCCTTATTAATAGTCATCTTATTAATTTCGATAACCTGATCTGGCTTTGTTGTTGGAGTTGTTTCAGAAGTTGGAACCGGAGAAGTTGTTGCAGTTGTTGCAGTTGTTGCAGTTGTTGCAGTAGTTGCTGTTGTTGCAGTTGTTGCTGTTGTAGCAGTTGTTGCTGTTGTTGCAGTAGTTGCAGTTGTTGCAGTAGTTGCAGTTGTTGCTGTTGTAGCAGTTGTTGCAGTAGTTGCAGTTGTTGCAGTAGTTGCAGTTGTTGCAGTTGTTGCAGTAGTTGCTGTTGTTGCAGTAGTTGCTGTTGTTGCAGTAGTTGCTGTTGTAGCAGTTGTTGAAGATGATGTAGTTGTAGGTGTTGGTACAGATGTTTCCTGTTCCCAAACGAATGGATTTTCAATATTACCAAAGTTTACATAGTTAGTACCATCAACTGCACTTAGAACATCAAATACAGCGTTAGCATAGTAGTCATAGTTTGCTTCATTAATCTTGAATGTAGCACTAATGAACTTACCCTTTGTTCTAAAGTCATATGGATTTAGTGGTGATACACCGGTAAATATAATCTTGCCTGCTGGAGCAGTGTTGCACATTAGACCTGGTAAATCTTCTCTAATATAGAATGACTTAAGTTCGATACCGGTAGTATCGCTAGTTGTCTTGTTACCATAGTAGAAATAACCCTGGAAGTCTTCACAAAGTTTTTCTGTCTGGATGTAATATGTAACTGTTACTTCATCTCCAACCTTAACATCCTTACCATTGAATGTTGTCTTTGATGGTTGAGGAGCAGTAGTTGCTGTTGTAGCAGTTGTTGCTGTTGTAGCAGTTGTTGCTGTTGTTGCTGTTGTTGCAGTTGTTGCTGTTGTAGCAGTTGTTGCAGTTGTTGCAGTTGTTGCAGTTGTTGCAGTTGTTGCAGTTGTTGCTGTTGTAGCAGTTGTTGCTGTTGTAGCAGTTGTTGCAGTTGTTGCAGTTGTTGCTGTTGTAGCAGTTGTTGCTGTTGTAGCAGTTGTTGCAGTTGTTGCAGTTGTTGCTGTTGTAGCAGTTGTTGCAGTTGTTGCTGTTGTAGCAGTTGTTGCAGTTGTTGCTGTTGTAGCAGTTGTTGCAGTAGTTGCAGTTGTTGCAGTTGTTGAACTTGTAGTTGTTGGTTCTTCCTCTGCAATAACTTCATCTCTTAGTGAAGTATCTGGGTCTTTAATTACACCGTAGTCGATTAGGTAATTCATATCCTTATCATCGAAACATACAATGTAATCTTCGATAGAACCTGTACCGGCAGCAGTTACCTTAAACTTAACTGAAACAAATAGGTCTTCCTTAGAGAAGTCTAAAGTAGTCATAGAATCCTGCCAGTTAAATGTTACAACACTCTGACCAGGATAATCTTCTGTATCATCTAGGTTTGTGAATGCAGGAGTTGTTGTCTGCTTAACAGTCAAATCAGTTGCCTTTAGTAGGTCATTTGAATATAGAACATAACCCTGATAGTCTCCAACTTCATAAGGAGTCTTTGCATATAGGTTATATGTGATTGTTGAACCAACCTTGCACTTAACACCATTGATGATTGCATAGTCACCTGATGGCTTTGTTGTGCTTGATGTAGTTGTTGGTTCTGTAGATGTTGAACCTTCCCATGTAAATGGATTTTCAATCTTACCAAAGTTTACATAGTTAGTACCATCAACTGCACTTAGAACTTCAAATACAGCGTTAGCATAGTAGTCATAGTTTGCTTCATTAATCTTGAATGTAGCACTAATGAACTTACCCTTTGTTCTAAAATCATATGGCTTGTCAAATGATGAACCAGTAAATACAATCTTGCCTGTTGGAGCAGTGTTGCAAATTAGACCTGGTAAATCTTCTCTAATATAGAATGACTTAAGTTCGATACCGGTAGTATCGCTAGTTGACTTGTTACCATAGTAGAAATAACCCTGGAAGTCTTCACAAAGTTTTTCTGTCTGGATGTAATATGTAACTGTTACTTCATCTCCAACCTTAACATCCTTACCATTGAATGTTGTCTTTGATGGACGAGGAGCAGTAGTTGCAGTTGTTGCAGTAGTTGCTGTTGTAGCAGTTGTTGCAGTTGTAGCAGTTGTTGAAGATGATGTAGTTGTAGGTGTTGATACAGATGTTTCCTGTTCCCAAACGAATGGATTTTCAATATTACCAAAGTCTACATAGTTAGTACCATCAACTGCACTTAGAACATCAAATACAGCGTTAGCATAGTAGTCATAGTTTGCTTCATTAATCTTGAATGTAGCACTAATGAACTTACCCTTTGTTCTAAAGTCATATGGATTTAGTGGTGATACACCGGTAAATACAATCTTGCCTGCTGGAGCAGTGTTGCACATTAGACCTGGTAAATCTTCTCTAATATAGAATGACTTAAGTTCGATACCGGTAGTATCGCTAGTTGACTTGTTACCATAGTAGAAATAACCCTGGAAGTCTTCACAAAGTTTTTCTGTCTGGATGTAATATGTAACTGTTACTTCATCTCCAACCTTAACATCCTTACCATTGAATGTTGTCTTTGATGGTTGAGGAGCAGTAGTTGCAGTTGTTGCTGTTGTTGCTGTTGTAGCAGTTGTTGCAGTTGTTGCAGTAGTTGCAGTTGTTGCTGTTGTTGCTGTTGTAGCAGTTGTTGCAGTTGTTGCAGTTGTTGCAGTTGTTGAACTTGTAGTTGTTGGTCCTTCCTCTGCAATAACTTCATCTCTTAGAGAAGTATCTGGGTCTTTAATTACACCGTAGTCGATTAGGTAATTCATATCCTTATCATCGAAACATACAATGTAATCATCGATAGAACCTGTACCGGCAGCAGTTACCTTAAACTTAACTGAAACAAATAGGTCTTCCTTAGAGAAGTCTAAAGTAGTCATAGAATCCTGCCAGTTAAATGTTACAACACTCTGACCAGGATAATCTTCTGTATCATCTAGGTTTGTGAATGCAGGAGTTGTTGTCTGCTTAACAGTCAAATCAGTTGCCTTTAGTAGGTCATTTGAATATAGAACATAACCCTGATAGTCTCCAACTTCATAAGGAGTCTTTGCATATAGGTTATATGTGATTGTTGAACCAACCTTGCACTTAACACCATTGATGATTGCATAATCACCTGATGGCTTTGTTGTGCTTGATGTAGTTGTTGGTTCTGTAGATGTTGAACCTTCCCATGTAAATGGATTCTTAACAACACCCTGGTTTACATAATCAGTACCATCTACTGCGCTAAGGACATACATTTCTGCTTCTGCAAAATATGCACAATTAGCCTTAGTTACCTTAAATGTAGCTGTTGCAAACTGAGTCTTTGTTCTAAAATCATATGGCTTGTCAAATGATGAACCGGTAAATACGACCTTACCGACAGGAGCTGTATTTACCATTGTACCAGGCATACTCTTTAGTTCAAACTTTGAAAGTTCAATACCTGTTGTGTCGCCAACTGTCTTGTTACCATATTTAAAGTAACCCTGGAAATCTTCACAAAGCTTATCAGCCTGAATCATATATGTAGCAGTAACTTCTTCACCAACTTTTACTTCTTTACCATTGAAAGTAGTCTTTGTTGGCTGAGGAGATGTTGTTGCGGTTGTTGCAGTAGTTGCAGTAGTTGCAGTAGTTGCAGTTGTAGCTGTTGTTGCTGTTGTAGAAGATGTTGTTGTAGTTGTAGATGATGTTGTTGTAGGTTCAGGTGGAACTTCTGATGGAACAACTTCTGTTCTTACAGTAACACCGTCAAGTAGAATTTTACCATCAAGAATCATATAATTGTCATCTATATCATCAAAGCATTCAATATAGCTTTCGATTGTTCCTCTACCTGAAGCAGTAACATCAAATGTTACTGAAACCATCTTGTCTTCTGTTGTAAAATCTACAGGATTTCGGAAATCCATCCAGGTATAAGAAACAATGTTTTTTCCAGGATAAGTTATTGTATCATTTAGATTATACATAGCTGAAGCACCGTTAGATTTACAACTAGCTGACTTCGGTGTTAGAATATCATTAGTATAGAAAACTCTACCCTGATAATCTTCAGCAACTCTTGGAGCTTTTACCCATACATTAAATGTAACAGTTGAACCAACTTTACATTTAACACCATTGATGATAGCAGTATCAGAAGGTACTACTTCACCTACAGTTGTATTTATTGTTTCCTGTACACTGCTATTAGGCTTATTATTACTGTCTAGTAATGTCTTTGAGTTAGCATCATCAAGAACTTCATAGTTATGAGTAATTGAAGATGTACCAGCCTTAATAACTGTGAATTCTGCAGTGATGTAATTTTTCTGTGAAGAAAAATCAAAACCACTGTCAACACTAAATGCATTATAATGAACCTCACCTGCAATATTAGTGTTTGTTAGATAGTTAGAAGTTGTGTTTGGCATAGTAAATGAATCTAACTTTAGAACATTAGAATCAAAGTTTACAACACCCTGAACTGACTCAATTATTGAAGCAGTCTTTAGGTCAATCTTGTAAGTTACCTTCGAACCAACAGAAACTTCTTTGCCATTGATAGTTGCTTTATCTGTTGAAGCTGCACCTACGGTGAAACCTGTAACCATCATAGACATAAGGATTACAACAGATAGCACTACTGAAAGTATTTTTTTCATTGGCGTCTTTTCCTTTCTTTTTATTGTTCTTTTTTCTAAACGGCAACCCCCGAATTTCTCCGGAGGTTCCGATAGCTTATTAATTTAAGAAATTACTTCTTAACTGTTACCTTAACTGTAGTTGACTTTCTTGAGCCATCAGCAGCAGTAAACTTAATGTTTGAAGAACCCTTCTTAAGAGCAGTTACCTTAACTGTCTTACCTGAAGTAATCTTAGAAGCTGAAACTTTAACAACTTTCTTTTTAGAGTTAGAAACTGTGATTGTCTTGTTATATGTATTTGAAGGAGAAACTGTTGCTTTAATGTTTACTGATTTACCCTTCTTCTGTAGTGAAATTGACTTCTTTACATTTACTGTTACCTTTGTAGCCTTCTGAGCCTTAACAGTAATCTTACATTTAGCAGTCTTGTTAGAATCCTTAGTTGTTACTGTAATATAAGCATAACCAGGCTTCTTAGCTGTTACAACGCCCTTTGCATTTACTGTAGCAACTTTGCTATTAGATGTTTTCCATGTTACTGCCTTAACAGAAGCATTTGATGGATAAACAGTTGCCTTTAGAGTTGTTGCCTTACCATTGTAAAGAGTTTTGCTTGTTGCATTTAGCTTAACACTTGTTACATGCTGTCTAACTGTAACCTTACATGTTGCAGAAAGTGAACCAACCTTAGCAGTGATTACTGCTGAACCTGCTTTCTTAGCAGTTACAACACCGTTGTCAACTGATGCAATTGTTGCATTTGATGATAACCATTCTACATCATTAGTTGCAGAAGCAAGATCAGGAGTTACTGTAGCCTTTAGAGTAAACTTAGAACCTGTGTAAACTGTCTTAGCAGTTACATCAAGCTTAACGCTTTCAGCATCAACAGGCTGTACAGTTGTTTCTTCTGAAGACTGAACACCTTCAATAGCTTTGTAGTCTTCTACATATTGTGTGCCGTTTGAACCTGAAAGAATTTCCAGCTTATTAGCTACTGTCTGGTCACCTGACTTTTCAACTAAAAATTCTGCTGTAATGAAAGCTGACTTAGTTGTGTAATCATAACCTTCGTTAATGTTAACACCACTGTAATAAACATTGTTGCTGATTGCTGTGTTAACCATAACACCCTTCTCACCGTCTGCCATTACACCGGAAGCATCAGAAATTTCTACCTTTTCTAGACTTAGACCATCTGTATATTCTAGATGACCCTGGAAGTCTTCTGCCTTACCCGGAGCTTGTAGGAAGTAAGTATAAACTACTTTCTGTCCAACATAGCAGCCCTTATCATTTACCTTTGCAGTTTCAGCTGCTGAAACTGATGTTGCTGCTACAGTGATAATAGACATTGCCATTAAAACTGTTAGTAGCAAAGATACTGACTTTTTCATAAAAATTCACATCCTAAAATTAAATTTCTCAGTACTATTATTATATAATATTCGCCCATAAAAATCTATATTAAAAGCAACAAAAAATGTTAAATTTTTATGTACGATTAGTAGTTTTGCACTACTAACTATTATCGGTTTTGTGTATTATTCCGAAACCACTTCAATACCTAGAACATCTAGGCTTTCCTGATCAACAGGAGCAGGACTTTGGCTCATTAATTCTGATGCATTTTGTACCTTAGGGAATGCAGTAACATCTCTTAGACTTTCAGCACCTGAAAGTAACATTGCAATTCTGTCAAGACCGATACCCATACCACCATGTGGTGGAGCACCATACTTATATGCTTCTACTAAGAAACCAAACTTAGCTTCGATTTCTTCATCAGTAAGCTTAAGTGCCTTAAACATTTTCTGCTGAAGTTCATAATCGGTAATTCTGATTGAACCTGATGAAAGTTCTGTACCGTTAAGTGTAAGGTCATAAGCCTTAGCAACAACCTTGCCCTTATCAGTATCAAGATACTGTAAACATTCTTCCTTAGGCATTGTAAATGGATGGTGCATTGCAACCCATTCACCACTTTCTTCATCAAATTCGAAGAATGGGAAGTCAACAATCCAAACAAACTTAAATACATCCGGAATAATATCAAGTTTCTTAGCAACTTTTAATCTTAATGCACCTAAAGTTGGAAGTACAACAGAATTCTTATCTGCAACAAATAGTACAACATCACCTTTTTCTGCACCACAAGTGCTAATAATACTATTATATTCTTCATCTGTTAAGAATTTCTTAAAGCCACAAGATGGTTCATCATCTACCCAACGGATAAATGCAAGACCCTTAGCACCGATACCCTTAACATATTCAGTTAATTTATCTACTTCTTTTCTTGTTAATACAGATGCAGAGTTCTTTGCTACGATACAACGAACACTGCCACCGTTCTTGACTGCACCGGAGAATACTCCGAAACCACAATCCTTAACAACATCGGAAACATCACAAATTTCCATACCAAAACGAACATCCGGCTTATCAGAGCCATAACGGTTCATAGCATCGGCATATGTCATCTTTTCAAATGGTGTTTCCAAATTCTTGCCAAGAATATCCTTAAATAATCTCTTAAACAAACCTTCATTGATTTCCATAATTTCTTCCATAGAAGCAAATGAAAGTTCCATATCAATCTGTGTAAATTCAGGTTGTCTGTCAGCTCTTAAATCTTCATCTCTAAAGCATCTTGCAAGTTGAATATATCTGTCAAAACCGGAAAGCATTAGTAACTGCTTATAAATCTGTGGTGACTGAGGTAGGGCATAGAAGCTACCCTTATGTACTCTTGATGGAACAAGGTAATCTCTTGCACCTTCAGGAGTTGACTTAATTAACATTGGTGTTTCAATTTCAATAAATCCGTTTTCATAGAAATAGTCACGAGCAACCTTTGCAATCTTTGAACGCATAATAATGTTGTCCTGTAAAGGTTTTCTTCTTAAATCTAAGTAACGATACTTTAGTCTAACATCCTCACTTGTCTTACAGTCATCAACAATTTCAAAAGGTGGTGTCTGAGCCTTTGAAAGAACTCTTAGGTCCTCAACAAGAACTTCAATATCACCTGTTTTAATATCAGGATTCTTAGAACTTCTTTCCTGAACTACACCCTTTGCACAAAGTACAAATTCTGCTCTTGCAGAAAAAGCCTTGTCAAAAATTTCTTTTTCTGTACTTTCATTAAAAGCTAACTGAACAACACCTGTTCTGTCACGCAAGTCAATAAAAATTAACTGTCCTAAATCTCTCTGTTTTGCAACCCAGCCACAAACAACAACTGTTTCACCTACATTGCATTCTCTTAAATCGCCACAATAATGGGTACGGCGAAGTTCTCCCATATATTCTGCCATAATTTTCTCCTACTTCTTACATCTCTGCTATTTTCTTTGTTTCAGCATCAATAAGTACATCCTGAAAATCTGAAACAAAATCATCTAATGAAACAGCAGTTTTTTCTCCTGTTTCCATATTTTTAACTTCTGCCTTATTTTCTTCAATTTCGTTGTCACCAATAACAACTGAGAACTTAGCACCAATCTTATCAGCAAATTTCATCTGTGGACGAAGACCTCTGCCCACAATATCACTCTGAGCAAACAGTCCTGACTTTCTAACTTCTTCTACAATTGAGAAAGCCTTTAGTTGAGCTTTTTCTCCCATTGATGCAACATATAAGTCACAAGATTCAGGCTTAGGAATTTCAACACCACTGTTTTCCATTAATAACAGTAGTCTTTCAATACCCATTGCACAACCCAGTGAAGGAGTGTGCTGACCACCTAATTCTTCAATTAAGCCGTCATATCGTCCACCACCACAAACTGTACCTTGTGCACCGATATTATCTGAAACAAATTCAAAAACTGTCTTTGTATAATAATCAAGACCTCTTACGATTGATGGATTTACTTCGTACTTAACACCTGCAACATCAAGATAAGACTTAACACTTTCAAAGTGTTCTTTACATTCATCACAAAGAAAATCAATCACCTTTGGAGCATCCTTAGCAATACCACTACAAATAGGACTTTTACAGTCAATAATACGCATAGGGTTTCTGTCTAATCTGCCAAGACAAGTTTCACACAACTGATCTTTGTAATTAGAAAAATATTCTTTTAACTTTTTGTGATATTCTGCTCTACACTTTGGACAACCGATTGAGTTAATTTCAAGTCTGATATTTGATAGACCCAATCTTTCAAATAGTCCGTTTGCTAGGCAAATAACTTCAGCATCAGCTGCAGGGTTTTGTGTACCGAAAACTTCCATACCAAACTGGTGGAATTCTCTCTGTCTACCTGCCTGAGGCTTTTCGTATCTATAACAAGTAGTTAGGTAATACTGCTTTGATGGTAAACCGTCATTTTGAACACCATGTTCAAGGAATGCTCTGGCTGCACCGGCAGTACCTTCAGGGCGAAGTGTAATACTTGCGTCACCCTTAGTTGAAAATGTGTACATTTCTTTTTGAACAACATCAGTTGTTTCACCAACACCTCTTGAGAATAGAGAAGTCTGTTCAAAAACAGGTGTACGAACCTCTTTGTAACCAAAAGACTCAGCCTGTTGACGCATAATATCTTCTACAAATTGCCACTTGTAAACATCCTTAGGCATAATGTCTTCTGTACCTTTAATCTTTCTAATAATATCTCCCATTTCTCTTTCCTTTCAATAGGCACAAATAGCCTATACTATATATGAAGTAAATTATTTAACAATATTTCTCCAATCAAGGTCGCCTCTTTCAAGACCATGAATAAGAACTTCTGCTGTAGCAATATTTGTAGCAACAGGAATGTTGTGCATATCACAAAGTCTTAGAAGGTTCATATCATTTGGTTCTGATGGCTTTGGATTTAGTGGGTCTCTGAAAAATAGTAGCATATCAATTTCGTTACAAGCTATTCTTGCAGCAATCTGCTGGTCACCACCTTGGCTACCACCAAGGAACTTCTGTACCTCTAGACCTGTTGCTTCTTCAACAAGTTTACCTGTTGTACCTGTAGCACAAATAATATTTCTGCTAAGAATACCACAGTAAGCAATACAAAACTGAACCATAAGTTCTTTCTTTTCATCATGAGCAATAAGTGCAATATTCATCGTAAAACCTCCATATATCCTTAAAATACCTTTTCTTATCTATATATCAAATAAATTTAAAACTTCTTAGGAAAGGCAAGTTGTAAATTCTTGCCTGTTAATCTATCGGCAATTCTATCAAAAACTTCTTTAGAAATAGAATTGTTTAAGTTTGGCTTACCTGTCTGACTAAAGCTAACAAGTCTATAGTCATCAGGTACAACACCGATAAGTTGTGTTTCGCTTTTATCAACAACTTCATCTAAATCTTGATAAACACCAAGTTCCTTAAAGTTTTTAACATTCAGTCTATTGATAACCAGTCTAATATTATCAACATTGTGCTTAAGCAATACTTGTCTAACCTTTACTGCACCTCTAACACTTGTAGGTTCAGGGTTAGTAACAATAATTGCTCTATCGGCAGGTGTAATTGCTGTTATAAATCCACTACCGATACCGGCAGGGGAGTCAATTAAAATATAGTCGTAACTATTCTTAATAGTATCAGTAAACTGTTTCATAACCTGTGGTGAAATTTCATCATCTGTGTCGATTGGTGCCGGTAACAGATACAAACCATCAACCGGTTCATACTTATAGATAGCATCCTCTGTAAAACAATTTCCGGCAATAACATCACTGGTGTCATATACAAGGTTCTTATCAAGACCAAGCATTAGGTCAAGACCTCTCATTCCACAGTCACAATCTATTAATAATACTTTTTTTCCTTTATTACACAAAGCTACTGCAAGGTTAACGGTAACAGTTGTTTTACCTGTACCACCCTTACCGGAAGCTAAAACAATAATCTGACTCATAGTACACCTCTAGTACATTCTATCACAAAATCGCAAGATAAACAAATTTTATAGTGTAGAATAAATTAATTAAAATTTAGGCATATTGAATAAAATATACACTAATGTTCATAATCAATATTAACTTTATATGTAAAATATTAATTATTACATAAATATTATACACTAAAATCTTAAAAAATCATTGGTATTTTGTCAAATCACTAAAAATTTTCTTATAAAATAACAAATAAATTATTATAATAAAAAATTTTGCCAAAATTATTCTTCACTTGGAGTATAGTCTTTGTTATAGAAATATTTATCAAGAAGTGCTTTTGCAACATCTGTTGAATATTTTTTCATTGAACCATGTTCAACTACTACGGCTATTGCAACCTCAGGCTTTTCATATGGAGCATAGCACATAAATACCGTATGGTCTGTACCACTGTTTTCAGCAGTACCTGTTTTACCGGCAACAGTTACACCGTAATTACTGAACACATCATAGGCAGTACCGTCACTTTCGTTACAAACACTCCACATACCTTTTTGTACTGCTTTTAAGTTTTCCTCATTTACCTTTAGAGTTGACTTAACTTCTACATTATTTTCAGTATTTTCTTTAATAGTCTTTTTTCTGTCATATGAAGTGATTTTCTTCATTAAGTGAGTTTGCAGTCTTGTACCGTTATTAGCAATTGTAGCAACATAAGTTGCAAGTTGTGCCGGTGTAAATGCATTGTCACTTTGACCGATAGCAGCTTGTACAGTATTACCGGCAGTCCAACTTCTGCTATCTCTACCGGCAAGAATACCTGTGCTTTCATTAATTTCCACACCTGTAGGAAGTCCTAAACCAAACTTTTCAGCATAACTATAAATTGTGTTTATGCCTAATCTTCTACCGACTTCAGCAAAATAATAGTTACAAGAAACTGCAAGTGCTTTATTAAGTGAAGTATCACCATGATAACCCATACATTTAACAATATCATTAGGGTAGTAATCATAATCTTGGGTACAAGTTATTACAGAGTCCTTAGTAATCTTACCTTCCTCTAGACCGGCTAAAGCAACACAAGGTTTAAAAACCGAACCCGGTGCAAATGCACCGTCAAATGTTCTGCTGTAAAGTGGAGTTGTTTCATCATTAGAAAGTGAAGTGTAGTAGTCATAATCACTATACTTAGAAATATCATAGGTAGGGAATGAGGCTGCTGCCAAAACTGAAAAGTCCTTAACATTCAGCATTACAACACCACCGGCTACACAGTCATTTGCAACTAAACTGTGACATTGATTAATATTATATTCCAAAGAGTCCATTGCTACCTTTTGAAGACCACTGTCAATAGTTAACCAAACAGTATTTCCGGGTTTTGCATTTTCAGTTTCTACAGTACCGATAACATTTCCTTTAGAATTTTTTTCCACATAAGCCTTACCAACTTCACCACGAAGTTCACTTTCAAAGGCTTTTTCTATGCCAAATTTACCGATAAGGTCATTAAGTTCATAACCTTTATTTTCGTTATATTCTTCTTCGTTTATTTTGCCAACTGTACCTACAATATGAGGTGCTAAAGTACCGTTTTTATATACTCTTTCAACTTCTGTATCTACTTCAACACCTGACATACTTTGAGTATTTTCTGACACAATCTGCATCATATAATTTGAAATATTTTCAGCTAAAACATAGTCATTAGTAGTTGAGAAATTACTTTTTTCCATATTAAATCTAACTGAAATTACATTTCTTTTTTCTTCTTTATTTTTAATATTTTTACAGTCATATCTATCAGATAACTTTTCTATAAAGTTATTAGCTGAAGCTTCTTTATCAATATCTAAATAATCTAAAAATTCTTTACTTTTTAGGTATGATAAATTTTCCTTACTGTTATCATCATTCTTAAAATTATAGTTATTATTTTTGTATGAAATAGGTAGGTTATCAATCCACTTTTCATTTCTTGTTTTTAACAGATTAAGTACCTTAATAATAGTATCATTTAGCTTATTGTCATCAATATAACCCTTTTTCAGTACCACATTATAAACAGTTTTGTTTGTTGCTAGTGGTTTACCGTCACTTGTCAGAATTTCTCCTCTTGTTCTATTAGAAGTCAATGAATATGTGGAATTATTCTTTGCAATTTCTTTATACTTCTCACCATCTACAACTTGCCAAAAGAAAAGTCTTACCATAAAACCGACAAAAATAACTATTGCAATTACAAGTACAAGGATACCTCTACGATTCAATTTGTTTTCCACATAATCACCTCCATTGTAAGGAAAATTCTTAATTTTTATTTTACAACACTGAACTTATTATGAATCACCTTATTAATACCATAGAAAATCGGTGACACAATAAATGTATAAATCATAACCGGTACAATATGATTTACATAATATGTAATATAATCACTATAACCTAAAACAATATAAGTAAACACAAAATTCAAACTTATAAGAACATGTACAGCAATAACACTAACTATCAAAAAGAAAATTAATGATAAATTAAAAAAGTTTTCCACAATATAACCTATAAAAAAGCAAAGTATTGCCAAGCTGAAAGTATAGAATCCAAAGTGACTACTTACACCAAAATCAATTAAGCTACCACAAACTATACCATATATCATAGCAGGAATTTCTTTTTCAAAAAATCCTATTGATAAAGCAATAGGTAAGAGGAAAAGTGGTTTGCCTTGCAATACTTCCGGAAAAAGGTTAGGTACACCTTCAAGAATATAAAAAATTATAATCTCTATTACATAGGCAAAAAACTTTAAAAAAGTATATTTTCTTTCACCCATACTAATCCTCCTTAGCAGAAACTTCACCTTGACCCTTAAAAGAAGTAATAACCACTACATCAAAAACGGTTTTTACATTTTCATAAGGTTCAACTACTGCATAAAGAGAAGTATCAAAGTCATTGTACTTTATTTCTTTTACTTTACCAATTGAAATATTCTTAGGATATACTCCACCAACACCTGTTGTAGAGATTTGGTCACCTACTTTTATTTTGTTATTTTCTTCTAATTTCTTAAAAGTAACAAGTCCTTTGTCGCTATATTCAGGGTCACCGGAAATTAAGCCTTTATCCTTACTTTTCACATCAAAACCACCGGCAGAAAGGTCCGGTGAAAGTATAGTAGTTACTGTACTGTGGTTTCTGCTAACACTGTTTACATAACCAACCAGTCCATTTTCAGAAACTACAGGGTCATTAACACTAATTTTGTCACTAGAACCTCTGTCGATTGTGAAGGAATAGAATTTACTTTGGCTATCCCTTCTTATAACTGTTGATGGTACAAAGTCGTAACTGTCATCACTTTTCTTTAAGCCATAGAATTTCCACAGTCTGGCATTTTCAACCTTAGTGTCGCTATAATCGGCAAGTTGAGTTCTTAAATTGGCAATTTCTTTCTTTAGTTCTTCATTTTCTGCCAACAACTCACTATAGGTCTTTTTACCCTTATTTTCTGTTACAGTGGCAGAAACTCTCTGCATACCGGTAGTTATATATCCCACTGCTGAGGAAATAATATTTGTACCAAATGCAGTTGAAGAAATAGTGCAAAGTGCCAACACAACTACAGTTATTATTAAAATTTTAAAACTTTTTGTTCTGAAAATTTCTCTCATACTATACCTCAGTAACCCATACTTTTAATTAAACCCCACCAAAGTGGGGTTTATAGCAAAATTATCTTCTTCTATCTCTATAAAAATCCTTAGGCATTACAGTTTCCAGCCTTTTACCTGCACCGTCAGCTACACAGTCAAGTGGTCTGTCTGCAATATGCACAGGCATACCTGTTTGTCTACTGATTAATAAATCAAGACCCTTTAGCAAAGCACCACCACCTGTTAAGGTGATACCCCTGTCAATAATATCGGCAGAAAGTTCCGGTGGTGTTTTCTCCAAAGTATCAATAACACCATCAATAATTGTTGCAAGTGGTGAAGCTAAGGCGTTTCTAACTTCTTCTGCTGAGATAGTAACATCCTTAGGAAGTCCATCAACAGTATTTCTACCCTTTATTGTCATAGTCTTTTCATTTTCATGAGGATATGCTGAACCAATATTAATTTTAACTTCTTCAGCAGTTCTTTCACCAATAGTCAAACCATACTTTTTCTTAACATAGGTCATAATTGCATCATCAAATTTATCACCGGCAACTCTCACAGAATTGTGGGCAACAATATCACCTAGTGAAATAACTGCTACTTCTGATGTACCACCACCAATATCAAGTACCATACTGCCGGTAGGTTCACCAACAGGCAAACCTGCACCAATAGCAGCAGCCATAGGCTCTTCTATCAAATCAATATCTCTGCCACCGGCTTGACGGGCAGCATCTTCAACTGCTCTTTTCTCAACTTGAGTAACACCACTTGGAATACAGATAACTATTCTTGGTCTTGAAAAGAAATTGCTATGAACAACTTTCCTAATAAAGTGTTTTAGCATAATTGCAGTTATTTCAAAGTCGGCAATAACACCATCCTTTAGTGGTCTAATTGCAGCAATAGAGCCGGGTGTTCTGCCAATCATTTCTTTTGCTTGAGCACCAACTGCAAGAACCTGATCCTCTCGAACATCAACTGCCACAACAGAAGGTTCACGAAGAACAATTCCTTTTCCTTTCATATAAACAAGAGTATTAGCAGTACCTAGGTCAATGCCAATGTCTTTAGTAAACATACAATCTACCTTCCAAAAATAATAATCTCAAAAATCCTGATGGTATAATAATCATCATTTTTAATGCTTAAGTATTATACATTAATAACACCTTGTTTTCAACAATAACAAGTCGAATATTAGTGTGACAAAACCGTAATTATTTCTTACCGGTTGAGCCAAAACCACCTTTACCTCTAACTGTATCTTCTAAGGAAGATACTTCTTCCACATTCATTAGAGAAACAGGTGCAATAACCATCTGTGCAATCCTTTCATTAGGTTCAATTGTGTATGGTTTGTTAGAAACATTACAAAGACCGACACAAACTTCACCACGATAATCACTATCCACAACACCAACACCGTTTGACAGACAAATACCGTGTTTGATACCAAGTCCACTTCTTGCATAAATATTTGCCATAAAGTTTCCACTAGGTAGTTCAATTGCAATACCGGTAGGAATAGTTACAAGGTCACCGGGATTAATAACCACACTACTGTCTATACAAGCATAAAGGTCCATACCGGCTGAACCCTCAGTTGCTCTTTTAGGAATAATTGCATTTTCTTTTAGCTTTTTTATTTTAAGAACATTCATTTTTCTACTCCTTCTTGCAAAATTGCATTAAATCTTGCAAAAATAAAACTATGTTGAATTTTAAATTTATTTATCAAAAAAATAATAATTTTACTTATATAAAATATTACAACTTTTTAATGCTTTTTAAGAAATATTACAAGGTTGTAAAGTTTCCCTCACATTGCAATGTTAATAATGTGGAAAACTTAAGTTATTATCATTCAACAAAAATAGTTTTCCACACTATTTTATGCCTCTGAAGTACATACCACGCGTATATGTTGTGGTTTGACTCCGTTTTCCATTGTTTTCCCCGTAGTTTTCCACCTTTTCCACAGAGTTTTCCACATAGAACTTTTCCATTGTGAAAAATGTGAAAAACTTTTTATTAATCTCTGAAAGAATATTAATTGGTACGGAATTTAATACTTCCACACAGTTTCCGTCACAATAAAGTGAAAATTCGTATTTTTTACGATCCTGCATTTTTCCATGTTTTTTGCAAGTTCTACAGTCTTTTCTACCACTCTTTACAGGACAATTTCTTGTTAGCATTAGTGGAATATAACCATAACTTACTAATCCACGCTTAATATTACCACCTAAAGCGTTGATTTGTTCATCGGTAATTTCAATAGAAACCAAAATATCAGCAAGCCCATATTCTTCTGCCCACAAAACAGATGCAGTATTTGTGATATTTAAAAATTCCCCACCATGAACATTAAAACCAAGTTCTTTACAGAAATAAACTGCACCTAAATTGTTACACAAAGTATCATTGATACCCTTTGCTTTAAAATCTTTTAACTTTTCAATAATTTTTTCTTCTCTGCCAAAAAGTCCTCTAGGTACAGAGATACCGATTTTATTGCATTTTTTCTTAATCTTTTCTAAGTCCTCATCACTGATTGTAATAGGTACAAAGATTAGGTCATAATCATTACCGATTTTATCATCAATTTTTCTTACTTCTGCTCTTTTTTCAGTAATTCTCTGGTCAGCAGGCGTAAAGTCAATTTCAGGCATAGTAAAGTTATAATTATAATCAAAGTCCCTTTTACTATCCATAATGCCTAGAATTTCTCTTCTGATTTTATTTAGGGAAGAGATTGGTACAGTAATACCCTCATCAATTTCAGTTTTAATATTACTGAAATAATATGGTGTACCGCCTGTCTTAGAAAGCTGAGAAACTGCCTTTTCTTCACTTAAAGACACTTTTAGAGCCTTTTCACCCTTAACATCATCACAAGTAACTATAACTACATTTTCACCGTCAGTTACTTCAAAGGTAGGACTTTCATTTTCTTTAAGTGTAAACTTTCCTTTTAAAGGTACTCTCTGCATTTCGTCTTTATAAGAAGTTCTGATTTCTCTAAACAACTTTTCTGTAGCAGAAACTACATCTTCCTTTTTTCTATAACCAAACATATCGTGACCTAAATGATTTGTATAGTAACCGTCAGTAAAACCTGTACGAGAAAATACATTTTTTAGGTTTTCCATTGTAGCAGTAGAGATAAAGCCTTTTTCTCTCTTTTCATAACAAGCCTTAACTGCTGATGCAACATATTCAGGGCGTTTCATTCTGCCCTCAATTTTAGCAGAGGTTACACCGATACTTTCCATATCATCAAGGTAATAAATAATAGAATTATCCTTTAGACTTAGTGCATGGTCACAACCGTCAACCTTAAAAGGTAATCTGCAAGTCTGAGCACAGTAACCTCTGTTGCCACTTCTGCCACCAAGCATAGCAGAAAAATAACATTGACCACTGACACACATACATAATGCACCGTGAACAAACACTTCAAGTTCTATATCAACATTATCTGCAATATACTTAATTTCTTCTCTTGACATTTCTCTACTTAGAACAACTCTGGTAAAGCCCATTTCTTTCAGTAATTTTGCACCACTTAAAGTATGGATACTCATTTGAGTTGAACCAT
The DNA here is from genome assembly GCA_052118065.1 of Ruminococcus sp. LCP21S3_E8. GTDB lineage: Bacteria > Bacillota > Clostridia > Oscillospirales > Acutalibacteraceae > Ruminococcoides. The sequence continues at coordinate 51,573 of JBQKHY010000002.1, forward strand.
GTAAATGAAGATTAGGACAAGCCTTGTGTACCATATTAGCAAAGCCAATATCCTGCACAATAAGTGCATCAATATTACATTCACAAGCCTTTTTCACACACTCTAAAGCATCTTCCAATTCTCTGTCAAAGATAAGTGTATTCATTGTTACATAGACTTTAACATTTCTAATATGACAATATGAAGTTGTTTCTTTTAACTCTTCAAAGGAAAAGTTCTTTGCTTCTTTTCTTGCAGAAAAATCTTGTAAACCAAGATAAACTGCATCGGCTCCACTTCTTACAGCAGAAATAACTGACTCAAAGTTACCTGCCGGAGCTAGAATTTCAATTTTTTTCATATACTTTACTCTTTATTTCTTAGTATTGTTGAAAAGGCTTTGCTGAACTGCACCACCAAGAATCTTAGGTACAGACTTTTCAATTTTGCCTGTTGCAATAATTTTCTTTTCTGCTACTTTTTCATTAACAACATCATCAGGGTCAACATTAAGAATCTTATTGATTTTCATTTGCATTTCTTTCTTTTCTCTCTTAAGGCTATCAATTTCCATATGTAGTCTAGTAATCTCACTTAGATACTGTTTCATCTGGTCCTTGTTTTCATCAAGCTTCTTCCTAATTTTGTATTCTTCATCACAATAATCAAGAGAAGCTAAAAGTGCTGCTGAGTCCTTATCTAACTTAGGATTTGTGGAAATAATAGAACGAAGTCTTGTATCAAGTCTTTCCACAATGTTCTTCATATATTCTTCACTTTCATCAGTGATAATAGTAAATCTTTTTCCACCTACAAATACTATCTGCTTTCCCATAATAGGCACTACCTTTCTTTTACGCATATTTTCTATAATATCATTATAATCTTTTTTCTTCATAAGAAAAAGTAATGTATTAATATTGTAATCATTCTATCGGTTTTGTTACTTAATTTTCCCTATTTTAAATAGTATTATGTTGAAATATATAATAAACAAGAGTATAATAATAGTTGATTTCTGTACAAACAGAAGTAGGAGGGGTAATAATGATAGCACCATATGATTCAAGGAATGAAGCATATCGTTCACCGTTCGGTGCAGTAGAAGTAGGCACCGGCATACGCATTACAATTAGAGTTCCACACAATCTTAACTGTTCATTTGCCGAACTTGCAATAAAGTATGATTACGATTACAACTGGCAATATTACAAAATGTTCTGGTACTGTAATCATGAAAATGAATATGACAAGTGGCAATGTGAATTTACACCGGATAGAATAGGATTATATTGGCATGGTTTCAGACTTCATACACCTGAGGGCATAAAGTATATTATACCTACTGATGTAGATACAAAATCTTGCATTTCCGATACACCGGGTAGAGCATGGCAGATTACTTCCTACAAAAAGGGATTTGATACTCCAAAGTGGCCTGTTGGTGGTATTATGTATCAGATTTTCCCTGATAGATTTTTCTTTAGTGGAGAAAAGAAAGATACAGGCAGAAACGACATTACAATAATGGATGATTGGTATGGTCTTCCACAGTGGTGGCCTAATGAAAATGGTGAAATCACAAATACTGACTTTTTCCAAGGTGACTTAAAGGGTATCACAATGAAACTCGATTACCTAAAAAAACTTGGTGTTACTTGTATTTATCTAAATCCAATTTCAAAGTCCTACAGTAACCACCGTTATGATACCGGTGACTACTCAGAAGTTGACCCAATGCTTGGTACAGAAGAGGACTTTAAAACTCTATGTAAAGAGGCAAAAAAGCTAGGTATTCATATTATTAACGACGGTGTTTACAGCCATACAGGTTGTGACTCAAAATATTTCAACAGATTTGGCAACTATGGTGACGGTGGTGCTTATAGAGATAGAAATTCACCATACTTTAGTTGGTATAAATTTAACGAATGGCCAAATAACTACAACAGTTGGTGGGGTTTCTACACACTACCTGAGGTTCACGAAGAAGACCCTAACTTTAATGAATATATTAATGGTGAAAATGGTATCGTAAGAAAATGGATGAGAGACGGTAACTCAGGTTGGAGACTTGATGTTGCTGATGAATTACCTGATGTTTTCCTAGAAAATTTAAGAAAAGCAGTTAAAGCAGAAAATCCGGAAGGCTTTGTTATCGGTGAAGTATGGGAAGATGCATCAAATAAAGAAAGTTACGGTGCAAGAAGAAAATTTATTCTTGGTGACCAGCTAGACTCAGTAATGAACTATGTTTTCAGAAATGCAATTATTGATTTCTGTAAAGGTGTTGATGCAAAGTATGTTATGAGTAATATTTTAAATGTACTTGAAAATTATCCAAGACCTGTAATCAGAGTTCTTATGAACCTACTTTCTACTCACGATACAGAAAGAATCTTAACAGTTATTGCCGGTGAACCACTAAATGGTCGTGACCGTCAGTGGCAAGCAGAAACTAAGCTAACTAAGGAACAAAGAGAAGTTGGTTTACAGTTAGTTAAGATTGCTACCGGTATTCAATACACATTACCGGGTTTTCCTTGTGTTTACTATGGTGATGAAGCAGGTATGGAAGGTTATCGTGATCCATTTAACAGATGTGGTTTCCCATGGGGTAAGGAAGACAAGGACCTTATAGAATGGTACAGAGACCTAGGTCAAATGAGAGGTTCAATCTCAGCATTTTGTGATGGTGAATTTAGACCTGTTTATGCTGAAGGCAATGTTATTTCTTATCTAAGATATGACAACAAGTCAGGTATTTACTGTGCATTTAATTCCGGTGATGTTGATGTAATTATGGATATTCCATTCTCAGCATCACAAAGTACACCTTATATGGGTACAGAAGTTATTAAGAATAGAGTTGTTGTACCGGCTAAGGGCAGTGCATTTATTTCAATGTAAATCAATATAAAATTATATATAATTTTAAAGGCAGAGAAATTAAAATTCTCTGCCTTTTTTGTTTTCCACATTATACTCATAAAATGTGGAAATTTATATTTTTATATAACAACGAGGTGACTAAAAAGCCACCTCGTTTTTTTATTATTCTTCTGTGCTATCTGTATTTTCTGTTTCTTCTACTGTTTCGGTAGTTTCTACATTTTCAGCAGAGTCATCATTATCAGCTTTTTCAGCTTCTTCTTCATTTTCGTGAGGTGTTGTAGCAATAGTAACAACCTTATCATCCTCACCTATTCTCATAAGAGTAACACCCTTACTTGGTCTGTTACAAATCCTTACGGAAGAAGTTTCAATTCTAATAACAATACCTGACTCAGAAATCATAATAATATCATCATCAAGGTTAACAGACTGTAGTACAGCAACCTTACCGTACTTTTCTGTGTGGTAGTTAGTTAGACCTTTACCACCTCTTGACTGTACTCTGTAGTCAGTAGCCTTAGAAATTCTACCGTAACCCTTTTCGGAAACAGTTAGAATCATATCATCATCTTGGGCAACACACATACCTACAATCTGGTCATCTTCAGCAAGTTTCATAGCCTTAACACCACGAGCCTGACGACCCATTGCACGAATGTCATTTTCGTTAAATCTGATTGCCATACCTTTTTCGGTAGCAACAATAATATTGTCGTTACCCTCAGTCATTCTAACCCAAGCAAGTTCATCACCCTCATTAAGTTCAAGGGCAATTAAGCCACCTTTACGGGCAGTATTATAAGCAGAAAGTTCAATTCTCTTGATGATACCTTGCTTTGTAACCATAACAAGATACTTGTCGTCTTCCATATTATCAACTTTAATCATAGAAGTAACTTTTTCATCTTGGTCAATAGGGAGTAGGTTGGCAATATTCATACCCTTACTTTGACGAGATCCTTCAGGAATTTCGTAACACTTAATTTTATAAACCTTACCCTTATCTGTAAAGAACAATATTAAATCGTGAGAATTTACAACAAACATTTCCTTTGCCACATCTTCTTCTCTTCGTGACATACCGGAAACACCTCTACCACCACGATTTTGAATTTTGTAGGTATCGGCAGGAATTCTCTTAATATAACCAAACTGTGTTAATGTAACAACACAATCTTCAACAGGAATAAGGTCCTCAATATCAACTTCACCTGATACTGCACAAATTTCTGTTCTTCTTTGGTCGGCGTATTTATTACGAACTGCAATAGTTTCTTCTTCTACAATTTTTAGCTGTCTTTCCTTGTGTACAAGAATATCCTCTAAATCATCAATCTTTAGATGTAGTTCATTTAGTTCATTTTCAATCTTGTTTCTTTCAAGATTTGTTAACTGACCCAAACGCATTGCAACAATAGCCTGAGCTTGAATATCATCAAGACCGAATCTTTCACACAAATTAACCTTAGCAGTTGCTTGGTCTTTAGACTCTCTGATAACCTTGATAACTTCATCAATATTATCTTGAGCAATCTTCAAACCTTCCAGAATATGACATCTTTCTTTTGCTTTCTTTAGGTCAAATTCTGTTCTTCTTACGATAACTTCTACTTGGAAGTCAATGTAATGCTGCAACATTTCTTTTAGTGTAAGAATCTTAGGTTCACCGTTAACAATAGCAAGGTTAATTACACCAAAAGTAGTTTGTAGCTGAGTATTCTTAAACAGTAAATTAAGTACAACTTGAGGAGAGGCATCTCTCTTAATATCAATTTCAATATGCATACCATTTCTGTCGGAATGGTCTTCAATGTTGGAGATACCCTCAATTTTCTTATCTCTAACCATATCGGCAATAGTTTCAATAAGTCTAGCCTTATTAACCTGATATGGAAGTTCACTAACAATAATCTTAAATCTACCGTTTTTCTGTTCTTCAATTTCTGTTTTTGCTCTAAGAACAATCTTGCCTCTACCTGTAGCATAAGCAGCTCTGATGCCACTTCTACCCATAATAATACCACCGGTAGGGAAGTCAGGTCCGGGAAGACACTCCATAAGATCTGCAACTTCAGCATCCGGATTGTCAATTAATAGGCACATTGCATCTACTACTTCACCTAGGTTATGAGGTGGAATATTAGTAGCCATACCTACGGCAATACCTGATGAACCGTTAACAAGTAGGTTAGGAAATTTAGCAGGAAGAACAGTAGGTTCTTCAAGTCTGTCATCATAGTTAGGCATAAAGTCAACAGTATTCTTCTCAATATCTGTAAGCATTTCTGTTGAAATTTTGCTCATTCTGGCTTCTGTATATCTGTAAGCAGCAGGAGGGTCACCGTCAACAGAACCAAAGTTACCATGACCGTCAACAAGCATATATCTCATTGAGAAAGTTTGTGCAAGTCTTACAAGTGCATCATAAACAGATGCGTCACCATGTGGGTGATAAGAACCAAGCACTGCACCAACAGTATCGGCACACTTATGGTATGGTTTGTTAGGTTCAAGTCCTTTTTCGTGCATTGTATATAAAATTCTTCTGTGTACAGGCTTTAGACCATCTCTTACATCAGGAAGTGCACGGGATACAATAACTGACATTGAATAGTCAAGAAATGACTTTCTCATTTCTCTGTCAATATCTACTTCAATGGTTTTTGCTTCCGGCATTGAAATTTCATTATCTTTATTATCAGCCATTTTCTATCCCTCCTTAAATATCTAGATTTTCTACGAAACGAGCATTTTTCTCAATAAAATCTCTTCTTGGTTCAACCTTTTCACCCATTAGCATTGAGAATGTTTCATCAGCCTGTTCGGCATCATGAAGTTCAACTCTAAGCATTGTTCTTGTTTTAGGGTTCATTGTTGTTTCCCATAACTGTTCAGGGTCCATTTCACCAAGACCTTTGTATCGCTGTATTTCTGTTTTGCCTTCAATTTCAGCAAGCATTGCATCTCTCTCTTGATCAGAGAAAGCATATTTATGTTTTTTGCCTTTGGTAATTCTATATAGAGGAGGCTGTGCAATATACACATGACCTTCTTCAATTAGTGGTCGCATAAAACGGAAGAAGAAAGTTAGTAGCAAAGTTCTGATATGAGAACCGTCAACATCGGCATCGGCCATAATAATAACCTTGTCATAACGCAACTTAGAAATATCAAAGTCATCTTTGATACCTGTACCAAGTGCCAAAATAACAGGTGTTAATTTATCATTGCCATAAACCTTGTCTTCTCTAACCTTTTCTACATTTAGCATTTTACCCCAAAGAGGGAGGATAGCCTGAATTTTTCTATCTCTGCCTTCTTTAGCAGAACCACCGGCAGAATCACCTTCGACAATATATATTTCAGTTTCACTTGAGTCTTTACTTTGACAATCGGCAAGTTTACCGGGAAGTCTTGCACCGTCAAGTGCTGACTTTCTTCTAACATTTTCTCTTGCTCTTTGTGCTGCAATTCTTGCAGTAAAGGACATCATAGCCTTATCAAAAATAATCTTACCGATAGCAGGATTTTCTTCAAGATACTGAGAAAGTTTGTCTTTGATTAATTTATAAACCATTGAACGAACTTCAGTATTACCCAGTTTTGCCTTAGTCTGTCCTTCAAATTCTGCTTCTGTTAGCTTAACAGAAATAATTGCAAACAGACCTTCTTCATAGTCACTATACTTTAGGTCACTGTCTTTTTCTTTTAGCTTATTAAATCTTCTGCCGTAGTCATTCATAACCTTAGTTAATGATCTACGGAAACCTTCTTCATGAGTACCACCGTCAATAGTGTGAATATTATTTGCAAAAGAACGAACATCAGAAGTGATTGCATCAGTATATTGCATAGCAATTTCTACTGACATTGTCTGATCCTCATTTTCAGCTTCAAAATAAATAATCTCATCATGTAGAGGATTAATTTCTTTAGTCTTACTCTTCTTTTCACGAATAAAGTTTACGAATGACTTAACGCCACCTTCATAACAATATTCATTTGAGATAATATTTTCAGGATCTCTTTCATCCTTTAATTCAATTCTAACACCTGCATTTAGAAATGCTTGTTCACGAAGTCTTTTTTCAAGGATTTCATATTTATAAACTGTAGTATCGGTAAACATAACAGGGTCAGGCTTAAAGGTAACCTCAGTACCTTTTTCTGTTCCGTGACCAATAACTTCAAGGTCGTTCATTATTTTACCACGCTCATAACGCTGAAAATAAATATCTTTACCATCACAAACCTTAACTTCCAAATATTCAGAAAGTGCGTTTACAACAGATGCACCAACACCGTGAAGACCACCGGAAACCTTGTAGCCACCACCACCGAATTTACCACCGGCATGAAGAACAGTAAATACAACGGTAACAGCAGGTAAACCCATCTTTTTATTGATACCAACAGGAATACCACGACCATTATCCTTAACTTTGATAATATCTCCCGGCAAAATTGATACTTCAATCTTTGTACAGTAACCTGCCAAAGCTTCATCAATAGCATTATCTACAATTTCATAAACAAGATGATGTAGACCTTGTTCACCGGTTGAGCCTATGTACATACCGGGTCTTTTACGAACAGCCTCCAGTCCTTCAAGTACCTGTATTTCGTCAGCACCATATTCATTTTCTACTTTTGCTAATTCATTTATATTATCCAAGATAATTCCTCCAAAAAGACCACAAATTACTTTTTATAATCTTCTTTCTTATATTTAACGAAAAATGACCTCATTAAAAGTGCAATAACTATTATTATTATTGTCACAATAAACATAGGAATAACACTTCTTACACCAATTACGGACATCATAAAAATATTTACCAAAATAGCCAGTAGAATTGCCATTGTCATAAGCAACACCAATCCACCGTTTTTCTTTACCACAAAATTTTTTTTGCAGTTATGACACTTTATTTTTTCGTTATTGTATTGTTTCTTTATTTCATCACTTGTATATATTGCCTTGCAATATGGACAGGTAGGTTTTTTAAACATAACTTTGCCTTACTTTCTATCGTTTAAGTTAAAAGCCGCAGTTTTGTCTTTGAATAAATTTCTAGATATTGTATCTGATTCTACCTTATGCTCATCATCTTCAATGAAAGCCTTAGTTCTTGCTTGTTCTTCCTCAGTAATGATTTTTCTTTTTGCCTTAATTTGATTGAATACATCTGTATTGATTACAGGACCACTCTGTTCAAATTCACTGTCTGTAATAGGTGGCAAAATCTCAGGCTTAATAAATTTCTGTTGTTGACTGACAAATTCTCTATATTTTTTCAGTGGTCTAAGTCTTACAAAGAATGGCACAAAAATATAGAAAATAAGGAAAGGTATCATTACAAACAAAAACATAAATGGGCTTTTTGTTGCAGTTTTCATAATAACAATAGTCATTATAATTGCAGCTACCATAAAGGTAAGGATAAAAGCAAGCCATATCTTTTTGTTAATATAAATATTGCTTTCTTTCTTGCATCTACTGCACTTGTATTCACCTTTTGATTTGCTAATAAAAGCTGAAGAATATGACATTCTTCTTCCACAATAAGGACACTTTGCTAATTTCATAACAATACTTCCTTTCAAAAATTACTCTTTCTCTTCATTAGAGTTTGGCTACTAATCTGGCTAACATAAACTTTTATCTCATTATTTTCATTACATACAACAAAGCTCTTTGGTAATTCCATAGAAACATTGATTACCCTTTTATTTTTTGTTGCATTAGATAAATAGTCTTTGGTCCACTTTGAAATAGTGGATGTATCCATATCAAAAATCCCAATTATATTGTCAGTTCTAACAACTGTATTTTCACCTAAATGCAGATACATAACTATTCCTCTGTAATTTTTCCTTGATTTACAACAAACAACTTACCCTCTTGAAGTTGCTTTTTGTCGTTATGTTCACAACAAGTTATAAAAACTTGATAGCCATCTATTTTATTAAGCAAATAATCTTGTCTTTTTGAGTCAAGTTCTGAAAGAACATCATCAAGTAGCAGTACAGGTTTTTCCTCCAAAATTTCACTTAAAACTGTAGCCTCAGAAAGTTTTAGGGAAAGTACTGCACTTCTCTGCTGACCTTGACTGCCAAAATTCTTTGCTTTCATTCCATTGATTAAAATATTTATATCATCTCTATGAGGACCGACTGTTGTGTAGCCGTTATAGAGATCATCCTTTAATTTATTATTAAGTTCAGTTAAGAACTTTTCTTTAATTTCTTCAAGGTTATCCACATTTAACTCTTTAATTGTGGAAATATACTCAATGTCAAGAGTTTCTCTGTCATTAGAAATACCTGAATGAAAGAACTTTGCATTTTCTTTTAGTTTCTCTGCATACTTGATTCTTTCTGCAATTATATATGCACCGAAATAGGCAAGGTTTTCATTCCAAATTTCTAAAGTAACCTGTAGTTCAGGATGTTTGTTTATATCTTTAAGTAGGGCATTTCTTTGGTTTAAGATTTGATTATACTTAGAAAAATATTTTGCATACTTAAGTTTTTGCTGACACAAAGCACCATCAAGAAACTTTCTTCTAATACCGGGACCTGCCTTTACAAGGGATAAATGTTCAGGGGAGAACACCACACAAGAAAATTTTTCTATAAGGGATGCACCACTTTTTTTCTTTACACCGTTAATAAAAACTTCCTTTTTGTTACCTGTATAGCGAATTTCTGCATTTTGTTCTCTGTCTTGACTTGTAAATTCAAGTTTTATTTTTGCAAATTTTTCATTGAAATTTATCAGTTCCTTTTCGGCAGAACCTCTAAAGGAGTGTCCACCACAAAAAAGCCATATACATTCAAGTAAATTTGTTTTACCTTGAGCATTTTCTCCAAAGATAACATTGGTGTTTTTGTCAGTAAAAATTTTATTTTTTTCTAAGTTTCTAAAGTTTTCAAATTCTAAAGAATTTACTCTCAAGACTGTCTTACCTCTAAAGTGTCATCATCAAGAGTAACTATGTCACCGTTACGAATTTTTTTGCCTCTCATTGTGCAAATTTCTCCATTAACTGTAACATAACCGTCTTGAATTAAGATTTTTGCTTGTCCACCGGTTTCAACCAGTCCTGCAAACTTTAACAAATCCTGAAGTTTAATAAATTCTGTATCTATAAAAATTATTTGTTTTTCCATTATGATATTCTCATTGGTACGACTAGATATAGGAAGTCGTCACTTTTAACCGGTTTAATAATCATAGGTGAAAGTCCACCATTTAAGATTAGTCTGATTTCGTCTGTTTCACAATTCTTAATTGCATCTAGTAAATATCTGTTGTTAAAGCCAATTTCAACATCATCACCTGCAATGGTAGTTCTGATACTGTCGTTAGCCTTACCCATAGATGTTTTACAAGTTAATTTAATTTCATCACTACTAAATTCACATTTAACAGGGGATGGAATCTTTTCACTTGCAAGAAGACTCATTCTTTCTACTGCTGAGCTGATTTCTCTGGTATTTACAACTACTTCTGTTGCAGTACCTGTTGGAATAGTTGAATTATAGTCAATAAACTGACCTTCAATCAATCTGGAAATTACATAGAATGAACCGACTTTAAACAAAGTGTGTCTTTGACCGATTATAATTTCTACATTTTCTTCTTCGTCAGTAATAAGTTTTAGTACTTCACTTTGAGTTTTCTTAGGAATTACAAAGCTATTTTCTGAATCACTGTCAATTTGTTCCTTGCGAATTGCCATTCTGTAACCATCAATTGCAACAATAGTCATAATTTTGTCTTTGATTTCAAACAAAGAACCTGTATAAATTGGTTTTGATGTGTTATCAGAAACTGCATATATAGTTTGGCGAATCATATCCTTTAGGATACCACCGTTAATAACAATCTTATCTGTTTCTTCAAACTTAGGTAGATCCGGATATTCAGCAGCTGATAAACCAACAATTTGGTAAGATGCATTACCACTTGTAATGTAAGTAACCATTCTTTCATCAGTTTCAATAGTTACAACTTCTTCAGGTAACTTTCTGATAATGTCACCGAATAGCTTAGCAGAAACTACAATTTCACCTTCAGTATCAATCTGAACTTCCAGGTCAGTTGTAATTCCGATTTCAAGATCGTAACCTGACAAATTTAGGTTACTGTCATATGCTTTTATTAATATACCTTCTAGGGAAGGTGTAGATGCTTTAGTTGCTACTGCTCTTTGAACACAAGTAACAGCATTGCTTAAATCTGTTCTTGAACAAGTAAATTTCATTTTCGTACCTTTCTTCCGTTTTTGCAGATTTTCCGTTTTAAATGAATTGATATGTAAATTAAAATAGTAGTAGTATTAGAGTGTGTGAATTTGTAGAAAAACTCACAGTAGATTAGTTATCATCACATTTTTAACTCCTCACAGAAAATGTTGATAATTTTTTTGAATGTTTATAACTTTTCAAAATTCTAAAGTTTTCAACATTATGTGAATCTATGTGATGTTAATGTGTAAGGAAATGTGGAAAACTTATCTGTCTCTAATGTTCTTAATTATGTCCTCAACAGACTCTTTTATATCATTATTTGTTTTCATATCTTTCTCAATATGTTCTGTTGCATACAGTACAGATGAGTAGTGCATACCACCGAATTCTTTACCAACTTCTACAGCAGTTAAGTTAGTGATATTTCTTGCTATGTAGATTGCAATATGTCTTGCTTGACTTAAATCAGCTCTACGGCTCTTTGACTTTTTTATTTCATCAGGACTAAAGCCATAGTTTCTGGCTACTTCTTCAATAATCTTTTCTACTGTTAGTTCAGGTGGTGTGTCATCATTAAGAATATCACTAATTCCTTCTTTTACAACTGATAAAGATGGTTCTTCACCTGAAAGAAGAATTTTAGCCTTTAGCTTCTTTACAACACCCTCAAGCTGACGGATGTTTGTTTTTAGGTTTTTAGCAATATACTCACAAACATCATCACTTAGGTTAATTCCAAGAATTTCAGACTTTCGTTTTACAATAGCAATTCTTGTTTCAATATCAGGTGGCTGAATATCGGCAAGTAAACCGGATTCAAAACGAGAACGAAGTCTTTCTTCCAAAGTCTTAATTTCTCTTGGAGGTCTATCTGATGTAAGAACAATCTGCTTATTAGCTTCATAAAGAGCATTAAATGTATGGAAGAATTCTTCCTGAGTCTGTTCCTTACCACCAATAAACTGAATATCGTCCACCAAAAGAACATCAGCATTTCTATATTTGTTTCTAAGTCCTGAAGTTGAACCTTTTCTGATAGCCTCAACAAGTTCGTTAGTAAAATCGTCACCCTTAACATATACTATATTAGTTTCGGGATGATTTTTCTTTATTTCATTACTAATGGCACAAAGCAAGTGAGTTTTTCCAAGACCACTGTGACCATAAAGAAAAAGAGGGTTGTAAGCACCGGCAGGGTTTTGAGCAACTGCAATTGAAGCAGCATGAGCAAACTTGTTGGATGAACCTACAATAAATGTATCAAATGTAAAGTCATAACCTGTTTCGGCTGTTGACTTCTGTTCTTTTTCTTGAATGTTATTTACCTCTTGTGGAACTTGAAAAACAATTTGAAAATGAGTTCCAAAAACACTGTCAAATGCATCATTTAAAAGTGGAATATAACATTTCTGGAGTGTTTGTCTGTGAAAATCATTTGGAACTAAAAGAGTAACTTCTCCCTTATCAAAGTCAAGACCTACAGGTTCAATCTTTTTAATCCAAACATCATATGCAAAAGTAGTTGTGTTGTTTTTACAATATTCACATATAATATTCCACGCCTCATTAAACGAATCCATTTTTTCACTTCCTTAGTCGTACTATAGTATTAATTATTTGTATCAAATAAAAAAGGGCAAAATCCCACCCATACAAATTCACTATGTATTATAACAAAAATCAAAAAAATTTGCAACAAATAATTTCTGTATTATGTATGTATATATTACTATTATAAAATATATACCGAATTATCTATTTTTTAGGTCATATAGGTAGTATTTAAAATTTAAGTTAATACTATATGTGGTGGGTTTTACACTTGTTTTTGAGTTTAAAGAAAATTTTAATGAAAAAAAAGAAAATTTTTGTTGACTGTTATTGCAAAATAATATATAATTCTATATTGCAAGGTAATGTATTTAAATCCGAAAGGAGGGTTTCCTAATGTTGAGAACATATCAGCCTAAGAAGCTTCATAGAAAGAAAGAACATGGCTTTAGAAAAAGAATGGCAACTAAGAATGGCCGTAAAGTTTTAGCAAGAAGAAGAGCTAAAGGTAGAAAGCAGTTGTCTTACTAAAATAAGGGCCACTTTATTACAAAGTGGTCTTTCTTTTATTTTATCAAAAGGGGAACACTATGGGAAAAAATGTTACTTTAAAAGAGAACAGGGATTTTCTCAGACTTTATCGTAAGGGTAAATGTTATGTTAGTTCTTCCCTTGTAACCTATGTTCTGAAAAATAGAAGTAATGAAAAAAGGTACGGAATAACAACCAGTAAGAAAATTGGTAAGGCTGTGCAGAGAAACAGAGCAAGACGAGTTATCAGAGCTTCTTTTTATGATCTGTACAGTGATATTATTCCGGGTTATGACATTGTCTTTGTAGCTAGAGGAAAGACTCCTTATGTAAAAAGTGATGTTGTAAAGAAAGAAATGACTGATCATCTGAAAAAAGCGAAGGTTTTGAGGACTGCGTAAATAATGAAAAAGATTTTTATAGCAGTTATTAAGTTTTACAAAAAATGCATTTCTCCATTAACCAGTTCAAAGTGTAAGTACTATCCCACTTGTTCTTCATATGGATTAGAGGCTATCTCTGTACATGGTGCATTTAAAGGTGGTTTAATGACAATCTGGAGAATCTTAAGATGTAATCCTTTCTCCAAAGGGGGATATGACCCTGTACCACCAAAGAAAGAGAAAATAAAGAGGAGAAATCCAAAATGATGGCAATATTCAACTTCTTCGGAAGTATATTTGGTTATGTTTTGTGGCCTATCTTCTATGTTGTACAAAACTACGGCATAGCAATTATCATTTTCGCAATTTTAGCTAAAATTGTTCTTTTTCCATTTTCAATTAAACAACAGAAGGCTATGGCAAACAATGCCAGACTTCAGAAAAAGCAAAAAGAAATTCAAGAAAAATATAAAAACAACAAAGTGAAAGCAAATGAGGAGATGCAAAAGCTTTATCAGAAAGAAGGAGTTAACCCTTCTTCAGGTTGCTTAACCAGTATCGTACCTATGCTTGTTATGCTAGGTATCTTCTACAGTATTTCTTCTCCTCTTACAAATACATTACACCTAAACGGTGACCTAGTAAATTCTGCAGTAACATATGCACAACATATTCCGGGTATGCCTCTACATAGTGGTGTAAATACATATTATCAGCAGATTGAAGTTTTAAATAACTTTAGTGCAATGCTTAATACTGATTTTGTTCATAACTGTTTTACACAGACAGAAATAAGTCATATTGAAATGTTAGCTAATGGTTTTGAATTAATTCCTGGTAGTGGAATTAGTATGCTACAGTTACCATCAACATATGGTTTCTTTGGCTCATTCTATACAATTATTCCTGTTTTGTGTTTTGTTTCATCAGTTGTAACTCAGATTCTAACAATGAAGCTAAACGGTACACAGATGCAGGGTTGTATGATGGCAATGATGTTAGCAATGCCACTATTCTCAGCATGGATTGCTTATAATGTACCTGCTGCCGTAGGTTTCTACTGGATTTGTTCTACACTACTAGGTTTAGTACAGTCCATTGTTATGCACAAGTTCTACAACCCGGTTACAATGATTGCAAATCAAGAAGCAAGACATGTTGCTTTGCTTGAACAGAATGAAAGAAAATTGTAATTATTTCAGAAGGTGAAAAAGTGATTAAGGAAGCTATTGGTGTTGGCGAATCCATAGAAATCGCCCTTCAAAATGCCTATAATGAACTTGGCATTGACTCCACAACTGAAGGTGTGGACTTTGAAGTTGTACAGCAACCTGAAAAGAAAAAGCTAGGTCTTTTTGGTGGTAAGGATGCTAAGGTTAAGGTAACATTTAAAGAAAAAGAGTCACCTGCAAAGGTAGCTACAGAATATCTTAGAAATATTTTAAATGCACTTGGTTTAACTGAAATTGAAATGACAGTTAAAGAAGATGAAAACGGTGCTGAAATAAACCTTGAAGGTGAAGGTATCGGTTATGTAATCGGCAGAAGAGGTGACACTCTAAATGCTCTACAGTACCTAACAGGTTTAGTTGCAAATCATGTAGAGAATAACTACTACAGAATTTCAATTAACACAGGTAACTATAGAGAAAAGAGAGAAAAAACTCTTGAAATTCTAGGTAGAAAACTTGCTTTTAAGGCAGCTAAAACAGGTGCAAAAACAGCCCTTGAACCAATGAACCCATATGAAAGAAGAATCATTCATACAGCAGTTCAAAAGGTTAGAGGTGCTACATCTTGGAGTGAAGGTGAGAATATGAACCGTCATGTTGTTATCGGTCCTGACCCTGATGCTCGTCCAAGATATGACAGAAGAAATAACAATAATAATAGAGGCAGACGTGGTGGTTATAACAGAAGTGGTGAAAGCACAACAAGCACACCAACCAGAGAGCCAATCAACGAAGGTAGCCTTTACGGAAAATTATAATTGATTACTAATGATAGAGGCGATTTTTATCGTCTCTATTTTTTTATTAAAGGTTGTGGTTTTATGAGTACTATTGCAGCAATTTCTACTGCCCAAGGACAAGGTGGAATTGGTGTAATCAGAGTAAGTGGCGAAGATTCATTTACTATTGTAGATAAAATTTTTAAGTCAGTCAGTGGCAAAAAAATTATGGATATTAAGGGCTACACAGCCCTTTTCGGACATATATATAATAATGAAGAAGTGCTGGATGAGGCAGTTGTTCTAAAGTATGTTGCACCAAAAAGTTTTACAGGTGAAAATGTAGTTGAGATTTCTTGTCATGGTGGTATGTATATTACTAAAGAAGTTTTAAATGCAGTTATTATGTCAGGTGCATCTTTAGCTGAACCGGGAGAATTTACAAAGAGAGCATACCTAAACGGCAAGATGGACTTAACAGAAGCTGAGTCGGTTATGGATATTATTTCAGCTAAGTCAAAAAGTGCAGCAAAGGCTGCCTTGTTTGTTAAGGATGGTGCTTTGTTTAAGAAAAGTCAGCAAGTAAAACAATTATTACTTGACAAAGCAGCTCATTTATCAGCTTGGGCAGACTATCCGGAGGAGGATATTCCTGAAGTTACTGAGGACTCTATAATGGAGGCAATAGAAGAAAGTATTTCTATTCTTGAAAAACTACTTTCTACTTATGATATGGGACAAGTAGTGAAAGAGGGAATAGACACAGTTATTGTCGGTAGACCTAATGCAGGTAAATCAACTTTAATGAATTTACTTGTAGGTAGAGAAAAGTCTATTGTAACCAACATTGCCGGTACAACAAGAGATGTAGTTGAAGATACAGTTTTAGTTGGTAATGTAATGCTAAATCTTTCTGATACTGCCGGTATTCGTGATACTGACAATGAAATTGAAAAGATAGGTGTACAAAAAACCTTTGATAAAATTAACGGTGCAGGTCTTGTTATTGCTCTGTTTGATAATAATGAAGAACTTAACAGTGAAGACATTGACCTTATTAATAAAATCAAGGATATGCCTTGTATTGCCGTAATCAATAAGATTGATTTGGAAGATAAGGTTGACAAAAAGTATATTACAAATAATATAGAAAATGTAGTTTATATATCAGCTAAACAACAATATAATATTGATGAGCTAAAGAATATGATTGAAAAAATAGCCGGTACAGAAGATTTTGACCCTAGTGCTGGTATTGTTGCCAATGAAAGGCAGAGAAATGCAATTAGAAATGCAGTAAATAGTCTTTATGAAGCAAAAGAAAGTTTAGCTATGGGTATGACTATGGATGCAATTACAGTTTCTTTACAAGAAACTATTGATTATTTATTAGAATTAACCGGAGAAAAGGCAGGAGAAGAAATTGTGGATTCAGTATTCCATAATTTCTGTGTAGGTAAGTAATATGGGATATAATGCAGGTAATTTTGATGTAGCAGTTATTGGTGCCGGTCATGCCGGAATTGAGGCAGCACTTGCATCTGCTAGACTGGGATGTAAAACAATAATTTTCACAATTAATAATGACGCAGTAGGTAACTGCCCTTGTAATCCATCAATCGGTGGTACTGCAAAGGGTCATTTAGTTAGAGAAATTGATGCTCTTGGTGGTGAAATGGGTAAGACTGCTGATGAGTGTTTTTTACAGATGAGAATGTTAAATAGAGGTAAAGGACCGGCTGTACACTCTCTAAGAGCACAAATAGACAGAAGAAAATATGCTGATACAATGAAGCATAAAATTGAACTTCAAGAGAACCTTATTCTTCGTCAAGCTGAAATTACTGAACTTGACAGAGATAAAGATGGCACTTGGAAATTAAAAACCAGAATGGATGCAATCTTTACTGCAAAAGCAGTAGTTATTGCTACCGGTACTTATTTAGGTGGTAGAATTTTTGTAGGTGAAACTTCTTATGAAAGTGGACCTGACGGTATTTTTCCTGCTAAATTCTTAGGTGCAAGTCTTAAAAATCTTGGTTTAAAATTAAGAAGATTTAAGACAGGTACACCTGCTAGAGTACTTAGAAGCTCTATTGATTTTTCTGATCTTGAAGTACAAGAGGGTGATGTTCCACCTGTGCCATTTAGTTATGATACAGAAAGTCTAGGTGATAACAAGGTAGTATGCCATATTTCTTGGACTAATGAAAAGACTAAGGAAATTATTTTAAATAATATTCAGAGAAGCCCACTATATGCCGGTAAAATTGAGGGTGTAGGCCCTAGATATTGCCCAAGTATTGAAGATAAGATTGTTAGATTCAGCAATAAACAAAGACATCAGTTATTTATTGAACCTTGTGGTCTTGAAACTGAGGAAATGTATTTACAAGGTATGAGTTCATCATTACCGGAGGAGGTACAGACTGAATTTTATCACAGTATAAAAGGTCTTGAAAATGCAGTTATTATGCGTCCGGCTTATGCAATTGAATATGATTGTATTGACCCAACTCAGATGGACAATACACTTGAATTCAGAGACTTTTCAGGTCTTTATGGTGCCGGTCAGTTTAACGGTAGTAGTGGTTATGAAGAGGCTGCTGCTCAAGGTTTAATTGCCGGTATTAATGCAGCACTAAAAGTACAGGGAAGAGAACCATTCATTCTAGATAGAGCATCATCATATATCGGTACTTTAGTAGATGACCTAGTTACTAAAGGTTGTAACGAACCATACAGAATGATGACTTCTCGTAGTGAATACAGACTTATTCTTCGTCAAGATAATGCTGATGTAAGACTTACACCACTTGGCAGAGAAATCGGTCTTATTACTGATGAAAGATGGAATAAGTATCTTCACAAGCAAGAACTTAAGAAAGAAGAGTATAAGCGTATTAAAAATACTGTACTTTCTCCAACTGATGTATTAAACAACATACTTGTTTCACGTGAAACATCTGAAGTAACTACAGGTGTTAGAATGATTGACCTACTAAAAAGACCTCAGCTAAATTATGATTGTTTAACTGAAGTTGATAAGGATAGACCAGATATTGACCATAATATTTTTGAACAAGTTGAAATTGAGATAAAATATGAGGGCTATATTAAGAAACAACTTGAACAAGTTGAAAAAATGCGTAAGTTAGAGAAAAAGCTACTACCAAAGGATGTTGACTACAAGACTGTTACAGGTTTAAGATTAGAGGCTCAAGAAAAGCTAAACAATGTTAAACCGGATAATATAGGTCAAGCATCAAGAATTAGTGGTGTTTCACCGGCAGATATTAGTGTACTACTTATTTGGCTAACTCAAAGAGGTTAATATGGACAGAGAAATTATAAATCTTGATGATATTGAAGAAAAGGTTACTCACGAAAGATATAACAGACCAACACCTAATGGTGGTGACTATTCTGAAATATTCTATATGGATGATAACGGTAACTATGTAGATAAAAAGGTAGCTACTAAAGCTGTTATTTATGAATGTAAAAATGATGGTACAGCTATTAACAGAACTTTTTTGGAGAAAAGAAAATGATTGAAACTCTGGTAAATGCTCTTGCAAAAGAAAATGTTGCATTAAACGAAACACAAATAAGTCAATTTGAAAAATATTATCAGTTGCTTATAGAGTGGAATGAAAAAATGAACCTAACTGCAATAACTGAACCAAAAGAGGTTGCAATAAAGCATTTTTATGATAGTATCACTTTTCTTTTCCACACAGATATAAAAGAATGCGGAAAAGTAATTGATGTTGGTACAGGTGCAGGTTTTCCCGGAATTCCACTAAAAATTATGCGACCTGACATTCAGTTAACCTTGCTTGATAGCTTAAATAAAAGACTTATATTTTTACAAGAAGTTTGCAATAATATTGGTATTGATGCTGAGATTATTCATAAAAGGGCAGAAGAAGGTGGCAGAGATAAGAATTTAAGAGAAAAATTCGATATTGCCACATCTCGTGCAGTTGCTAATATGAATACACTTTCAGAATATCTAATGCCATTCGTTAAGGTAAAAGGCAAAATGGTTGCTATGAAAGGTAAAAACGGTGCTGAGGAACTTAAAAATGCAAAAGGCGCAATTAAAACCCTTAACGGTGAAATTGTAAAGTGTGATGAATTCTTATTACCTAACGGTGATGAAAGAACTATTATTGTGGTAAATAAAAAGTCACATACACCAATGCAGTATCCAAGACAAGGTGGCAAAATAAAGAACAATCCACTTAAATAAAGTTTTCAACATTCTTATTAACTAATGTTAGTAAGAATGTTTTTTTATTTTCCGACAAATTATTATATATAGTTACAAAACAAAATTTTTTATTCGGTGCTAAAACGACAAGGTTTTTATATGGAATGGTGTATTATATAGTCACAGGGAAAACAAAGGAATGATTAAGAAATGAAATTGCTGACAAAATACAATAAGAAAGTTATTGAAATACCGGCAAGAAAAATCAGACCTAATAAAACTCAACCAAGACAAGACTTTTATGAAGAGGACTTGCGTTCACTTTCTCAGTCAATATCCAACAATGGTTTACTACAACCACTGACAGTTCGTAAATTAAAAAATGATGAATACGAATTAATAGCAGGAGAGAGAAGACTAAGGGCAAGTGTTATGGCTGGGTTTAGTAAGATTCCTTGTATAGTAATGAAGTGTTCCGACAAAGACTCAGCTATATTTGCTTTGATTGAAAATCTCCAAAGAAAAGATTTAGGAATGTTTGAAGAAGCTCGTGGTATTAACCGTTTAATTAGAAAATATGGCATAACTCAGGAACAAGCTGCAATACAACTTGGCAAAAAGCAATCTACTGTTGCCAATAAGCTAAGGTTACTTAGACTTTCATATGATGAACAGGATTGGATAACCCAAGCCGGTTTAACTGAAAGACACGCAAGAGCATTGCTAAAAATTCAAGATGAGGACAGTAGAAAAGAAGTACTGTCACATATTATTGCAGAAAACTTAAATGTAAAAGAAACTGAAAAGTACATTTCTTCATTACTGGATAATAAAAAGGTACAACCCTTACATAATAATACTGATAAAAAGATTGTGGTTAAGGATGTACGAATATTTGTCAATACCATAAGTCGAGCAGTAGATACTATGCGTATGTCGGGAATTGACGCAGTTAGTAAAAAGGAAGAAACTGAGGACTATATAGAATATACAGTGAAAATTCCCAAAGAAACTGCACTAGAGAAATCTAGATGCCTAAAAATGCTTTCCTCTTAGGATGGAGAAATTTATTTCTTTATCCGATCCACTCATACCCATTTCCTTATCTGAACCCCTTGCCAAAGGTCACACAGCAATGTGTGGCCTTTTGGCGTTATGTTTCACGTGAAACAATAATAGTGTGAAACAGAGAAAAATCTGAAAATATATAATAGAAATCACTGTAAATACTTTAATTTTCACTATAGGTATGGTATAATTTAAGAGTACGAAAGAATATTATGATTTTTTAAGGTGAAAAAATGACAAAAGTAATTGCAGTTGCAAACCAAAAGGGTGGTGTAGGCAAGACTACCACTGCAGTAAATTTAGCTGCATCCCTTGGTTTATATAATAAAAAAGTATTACTAATTGATGTTGACCCTCAAGGAAATTCAACAAGTGGACTAGGTATTGACAGAAGAAATGTTAAGAACAGTACATATACAATTTTAACAGAAAGAATACCGGCTGAAGAATGTATAGTTGAAACAGAGTTTCAAGGTCTTTCACTTTTGCCAAGTGATATTAACCTTGCCGGTGCAGAGCTTGAAATTGCCGATTATCCACACAGAGAGTCAATTCTAAAGAATTCCGTAGTATCTATTAAACAAGAATTTGACTATATTATAATTGACTGCCCACCATCTCTTGGTGTTATCACAACTAACGCTCTAACTATGGCAGATACAATTCTAGTGCCAATTCAATGTGAATACTATGCACTTGAAGGTTTAAGTCAGCTAATGGCTACAGTTAGACGAGTAAAAAGAATGTACAACCCACACCTTGATATTGAGGGTGTGTTGCTTACAATGTATGATGGAAGACTTAATTTGACACAACAAGTAGTAGCTGAGGTAAAGAAGTTCTTTCCTAAGAAAGTATTTGCCACAGTTATTCCTAGAGGTGTTAGATTATCAGAAGCACCTTCCTTTGGTATGCCTTGTTATTATTTTGATAAGAAATGTAAAGGTACTGAGGCTTACCTTTCTCTTGCAACAGAAATTATAAAGAAGGAGAAAAGTAATGGCTAAAAAAAGTGGACTAGGCAAGGGTTTGTCGGCAATCTTTATGGAAAATGAAAGTGAAGACCAGAACAATACTGTAACACTTAATATTTCAGAGATTGAACCTAACAAAGACCAACCAAGAATGGACTTTGATGATGAATCTTTAGCTGAACTTGCTGAAAGCATCAGTAAGCATGGTATCTTACAACCACTACTAGTAAGACCACTACTTTATGGTGGTTATCAGATTGTAGCCGGTGAAAGAAGATACAGAGCCTCCAGAATGGCAGGTTTAACAGAAGTTCCGGTTGTTATTAGAGAACTTGACGACAAAGAAACAATGGAAATTGCCCTTATCGAGAACCTACAGAGAGAGAACCTAACTCCTGTAGAAGAAGCTAAGGGTTACAAAACATTGATGGATACTTATGGCTTTACTCAAGAACAAGTTTCTGAGTCTGTAGGGAAGAGTCGATCGGCAGTTGCTAACTCGTTACGACTACTTAACTTGCCGGAAGAAGTACTTATCTTACTTGCTGACGGTAGAATTTCCAGTGGACATGCAAGAGCATTGCTTTCCCTAGAAAATGTAGCTGATATGATTACTATTTCCCAAGAAATACTTGATAAGGATTTATCAGTTAGACAAACAGAAAAGATTACTCAGAATCTAAAGAAAGAAAAGAAAGAACCACCAAAGAAAGAAGAAAAGCCAAACTTCTTTAAAGAAGTAGAACTTGCACTAAATGAAAACTTAGGCAGAAAGGTTTCTGTTTCTAAAAAGAGCAAGGGTAAGGGTGGTACTATTACACTTGAATTTTACAGTCAAGATGACTTGATTGAAATTGCAAATAAATTAGAGGTTAAGGAATAAGGAGAACAAAAATGATTGATATTAAATTTCTAAGAGAAAACCCAGATGTTGTAAAACAGAATATTAAGAATAAGTTTCAGGACAGCAAACTTCCACTTGTTGATGAAGTAATTGAATTTGACAAGAAGTCAAGAGCAGTTAAGCAGGAAGCTGACCAGCTAAGAGCAAACAGAAATAAGTTTAGTAAGCAGATTGGTGCTTTATATGGTCAGGGCAAGAAAGAAGAAGCTGAAGAAATGAAGAAACTTGTTACTGAACAGGGTGACAGACTTGCAGAACTTGAAAAGCAAGAAGCTGAGCTACAGGAAGAAGTAACAAGCAGAATGATGGTTATTCCTAACATCATTGATAAGTCAGTTCCTATCGGTAAAGATGATAGCGAAAATGTAGAAGTTCAGCGTTATGGTGAACCTAAAGTACCTGATTTTGAAGTACCATATCACACAGATATTATGGAAAGCTTTGATGGTATTGACCTAGATTCTGCTCGTAGAGTAGCCGGTAATGGTTTCTATTATCTAATGGGTGATATTGCAAGACTTCACAGTGCAGTTATCTCTTATGCAAGAGATTTTATGATTGACAGAGGCTTTACTTACTGTGTACCACCATTTATGATTCGTTCAGATGTTGTTACAGGTGTTATGAGCTTTGCTGAAATGGATGCTATGATGTACAAAATCGAAGGTGAAGACCTATATCTAATCGGTACATCAGAACACTCAATGATTGGTAAGTTTAAAGACCAGATGTTAAAGGAAGAAGACCTACCTTATACACTAACTTCATATTCACCTTGTTTCCGTAAAGAAAAGGGTGCTCACGGTATTGAAGAAAGAGGTGTATACCGTATTCACCAGTTTGAAAAGCAGGAAATGATTGTTGTATGTAAGCCTGAAGATAGTATGGAATGGTACGACAAGCTATGGCAGAATACTGTTGATTTATTCCGTTCAATGGATATTCCTGTTAGAACACTTGAATGTTGTTCAGGTGACTTAGCAGACCTAAAGGTTAAGTCTGTTGATGTTGAAGCATGGTCACCAAGACAGAAGAAGTACTTTGAAGTTGGTTCTTGCTCAACTTTAGGTGATGCTCAGGCTAGAAGACTAAAGATTAGAGTATCAGGTAAAGACGGTAAGTACTTTGCACATACACTAAACAACACAGTTGTTGCACCTCCAAGAATGTTAATTGCATTCCTAGAAAATAACCTAAATGAAGATGGTTCTGTAAATATTCCTGAAGCACTTCGTCCATATATGGATGGTATGGAAAAAATGGTTCCAAAGAAATAATGATAAAAAAAGTGCCTATCCAAACGGATAGGCATTCTTTATAACTATAAAATAGTTTTCCTTATTAAATTCTCAAAATGATGAAAACTTTAGCTATTTGTAAGTATCTTTTTAACCTGAGTTTTCTTAGTATAGTTGTTAGAAAGCTTGTAGAACTTTCTTCTTTGCTTTTCCATTTTGTTGATAGCTTTTCTTACTTTACGATTTTTACAGAATTCATATTCATCACGAATAAGTCTTTCAGCATCATAGTAAGCATATCTTTTCTTAGGTTTAGCATCAACCAAAGTAAATTCCTCAATAAAGTTCTTTAGAAACTGCTTTCCGGTATAGTTTTCATTTTCAAATAGGACAGTAATTTGTTCATCACAAATTTCCATTTGATTACGAAGAAGATTTCTGACTTCAAGAATTTGATTACGGACTTCCTCTGTGTTGTTGTCAATTTTAGTAGTCAATAAGCTAAGCTCTGTAAACTTAATTTCATAAATTTTTTCAATTGTAGTTATAATAGAAATAATGTTGTTTTCAACACTTGTTGGTAGTTTAATTTCCTTGTTTTTCAAAAGTGTTCACCTCACAAATACTTTACTTTTAATATATCACATTACGGTGTATTTTTCAACAAAATAACAAGGAAAATGTTGAAAATTATCTTGAATTTACAGGGCATTAATGGTATAATAATTGTCAATAAATAAAATAGGTAAGTATATATTTAGGAGGAAATGAGCCATGATTAATGAAGAAAAATTTGTTAAAGAAGCACTCACTTTTGACGATGTACTTCTAATTCCTGGTAAGTCAGATGTAGAACCTAAAGATGTTAACATTTCTACTCATCTTACTAAGAAAATCAAGCTAAACACACCACTTATGACTGCTGCTATGGATACAGTTACTGAGTCTGAAATGGCAATTGCTATTGCTCGTGAAGGCGGTATCGGTATTATCCATAAGAATATGTCTATCGAAGCACAAGCTGATATGGTTGACAGAGTTAAGCGTTCAGAAAATGGTGTTATCACAAATCCTTTCTATCTATCACCTGAAAAGACAGTTGCAGAAGCTGATGAACTTATGGGTAAGTTCAAAATCTCAGGTGTTCCAATTTGTGAAAATGGAAAGTTTGTTGGTATTATTACTAACAGAGATATGGCATTCTTAAGTGAAGAAGATTTTAACCAACCAATCTCAGCAGTTATGACTAAGGAAAACCTAATCACTGCTCCTGTTGGTACAACACTTCAAGAAGCTAAAGAACTACTAAAGAAGCATAAAGTAGAGAAACTTCCTCTTATTGATGAAAATGGCAACCTAGGTGGTCTTATCACAATTAAGGATATTGAAAAGTCAATTCAGTATCCAAATTCATCAAGAGATGAAAAGGGTAGACTACTATGTGGTGCTGCTATCGGTGCTACTCCTGATGTACTTGACAGAGTAGAAGCACTTGTAAAAGCCGGTGCTGATGTACTTGTTCTTGACTCTGCTCACGGTCACAATAGTAACATTGTTAAGAGTGTTGCTAAGGTTAAGGCTGCTTATCCTGATGTTCAGCTTATTGCCGGTAATGTTGCAACTGCTGAAGCTACTCACGACCTAATTGAAGCCGGTGCTGATGCAGTTAAGGTTGGTATTGGTCCTGGTTCTATTTGTACAACAAGAGTTGTTGCAGGTATTGGTGTACCTCAGGTTACTGCTATCTTTGATGCTGCAAGAGAAGCTGAAAAGTACGGTGTGCCTATTATTGCTGATGGTGGTATTAAGTACAGTGGTGACATTGTTAAGGCTCTTGCTGCCGGTGGTTCAGTAGTAATGGTTGGTTCACTTGTTGCAGGTTGTAAGGAATCTCCTGGTGAAACAGAAATTTATCAGGGCAGACAGTTCAAGGTTTACCGTGGTATGGGTTCACTTGCTGCAATGGGCAAGGGTTCTTCTGATAGATACTTCCAGGGTGGTAACAAGAAGCTTGTTCCTGAAGGTGTTGAAGGTAGAGTACCTTACAAGGGACCTCTAGCTGATACAGTATTCCAGATGATTGGTGGTATCAGAGCCGGTATGGGTTATACAGGTTGTGCTACAATTACAGACCTACACGAAAAGGCTAAGTTCTGTAAGATTTCAGGTGCCGGTCTAAAGGAAAGTCATCCACATGACATTCAGATTACTAAAGAAGCTCCTAACTATAGCTTTAATGTATAATTAATAAATTAATTTAGCAGGGTTCTCATTTGAGGACCCTGTACTTATATTATTATGGAAAATAAACATATATATTTATATAGCCTTTATGAATCAGTAAAGGCAGATATGGACAAAATAAAGATACCATATACCAAGAATGTGCCCATAAAAATAAATACCAGAGTAAAGAGAATGCATGGCTGTTGCAGAAAGGTTAACGGTAACTTTGTAATAGAAATATCTGATTTTCTTTTTAATTACTCAAAAGAAGAGATAATGAATACAATTGCCTATGAATTGATACACACCTGTTACGGATGTTTCAATCACGGAAAAAGGTTTAAATACTATTGTGATAAGATAAATCAGCTTGGTTACAATGTTACAACCACATATAAGGGAAAAGAGGTAACTCAAATTCAAAATGAAGCAAAGTACCTTGTTATGTGTGAAAACTGTAAAACCAAAATGTATAGAATGAAAAAGTCAAAATTAATCACAAATCCTCAGCTTTACAGGTGTTCAAGGTGCAAGGGGAAGTTAATAGTATATAAAATTATAAAAAAATAAAAAAGTTTCAAAAAACACTTGCAATTCTCTTTTTTATATAGTATAATAACATTCGTCTTAGAGAGGAAATAAGACGAAAAGACGCTTTTGAAGTCTTTACTAAAAGAAATAAGAAAATTTTTTAAAAATTCTTAAAAAAGTATTGACAAATACAAACTTTTAGTTTATAATTATTTATGCTGACTTCCAAAAGAAAGCGCAAAATACGGCGGAATAGCTCAGCTGGCTAGAGCATTCGGTTCATACCCGAAGTGTCGTAGGTTCAAGTCCTATTTCCGCTACCAATATGGCCCGGTGGTCAAGCGGTTAAGACACCGCCCTTTCACGGCGGTAACACGGGTTCGATTCCCGTCCGGGTCACCAAAATTCGCTGGTGTGGTGGAATAGGCAGACACAAGGGACTTAAAATCCCTCGGACTAATAATCCGTACCGGTTCAAGTCCGGTCACCAGCACCAATTGCTGGGACTACCTTGTGTAACATCAGCATATCGGTTTAGACACCTTTTTAGGTGTCTTTTTTCTTTTGTCATTTTTTCACTAGACTATATTACTTTTATATTGTACAATAATATTATATTAGTAATGAGGGTGATTTTTATGAACAATAATAGTTTTAGCAAGTTGTTGTCGATAGTTATTGCAACAGTAATTGTGCTTTCGACTTTTACAACAGCTTTCGCTGTGGATAATGAGGAAGAGGCTAGTACAACAGTTACTACAACAACCGAACCTGTAACGGAAAGTAGTGACCCTACTGTAACAACACCAACTGACTCAACAGAACCTACTGAGCCTACAGAACCAACAATTAATTATTCCGGTGTAGTAGGTGAGAATTTAAGGTATTATTTCAACAGAAATAACGGTACTTTGCATATTTCAGGTATAGGTACTACAATGAATAATTATTCAGAAAAGAACCTACCACCATGGCATATCTTTGCAAGTAATGTTAAAGCAGTATATGTAAATAAAGCAACTAACTTAACTAATATAGGTTCATATATGTGTGCCGATATGATTAACTTGCAGAAAATTTATTATAGCAAAAATTTAAAGTCTATCGGTAAATGTGCTTTTCTAAATACTAAGAAATTGACTGCAATAACTTTAAACCAAAATATTTCCAGAATTAATGTTGATGCATTTAAGGGTAGTAAGACACCGTTAATTAAGGTTATGAATCCAAGTTTATCAATTAATTTTGGTGGCCATACAATTCCTAAAACTACAAAGATTCAATGTTATGGTACAAATACTCCTATATATAAGTATGCCAGAGTAAACGGTAATAATGTTATCTTAATGATTAGCAGTATTACTTTAAATACTAAGGAAGTTGTTTGCAAGGAAAAGACTACTACAGTTAAGGCTAATTTAAATCCTAGTATTGCTACAAATAAAAAGGTAAAGTGGTTTACCACAAATAAGAATATTGCAACTATTGATAGTAATGGTAAAGTAAAAGCTAAGAAAAAGGGTACTTGCTATGTTTATTGCAAGTCAACAGATGGTAGTAACAAAACATCAAATAAGATGAAAATTATAGTTACATCATTTCAGCTATACCAATACATTTTTACAAACAATAATTGTTATAAGGAGAGAACGGCTATTGACCCTAAGGGCATTGTAGTTCATTCAACAGGCGTTAATGCACCATACCTAAGAACTTATGTACCGGCTTGGAATGTTCCAACTCCCGGAGGTAGAGAGGTTTGTGTTCATGCATTTCTAGGTAAAAATTCTAAGGGAAAGTTAGAAGTATGGCAAGTACTGCCTTTTGAAATGGCTTGTTGGGGTGTAGGTGGTGGACCTAAAGGTTCATACAACTATGACCCTGGGTATATTCAATTTGAATGTTGCGAAGATAGTAAGTACAACAGAACATACTTTAATCAAGTGTATGATGAGGCAACTGACTTCTGTGCATATTTATGCTTAAGATATAGCTTGCCATATACTAAGGTTACCAGTCATGCAGGTGCTTGTGCAGAGGGTTATGGTAGTGCCCATGGTGACATTGACCATTGGCTAAAAATTTACGGTAAGAATATGAATGACTTTAGAAATACCGTAAAGAAAAAGATTTATGAAATTGATAAAAACCCTGACCTAAAGTCCGGTACATATCATAAGAAAATCAAGGCTAAAAGTGACCTGTATGTATGGTCTAAAGATATAGTTGATGAATATGGAAACAGTAGCAAGAAACTTCAGAAAATATCTAAAGGTCAAAAGGTTACTTTCCTAAGAGATAACTTTAACGGTTGGTCATATGTACAGATTTCCAACAAAAAAGGCTATGTACAAAACAACCTTACTAACCTTGCATATGGCTCAAAGTATGTTAATAAAAAGGTAAATTATAAGGGTACTTATCTATACACTAAGCCTTGTGGTAATAAATATAAAGTAAAGTTCCTATCATACAACACAAGGGTACAATTAGTTTCTACTATTAATAAAGGTAAGAAAAAGGGTTACTCCTATGTGTGCTATAAGAATAATTACTATTATGTAAAGACAAATACATTGTATTAAAAAAAGAGTGTGGCTATTATTAGTCACACTCTAAATTTTTATTCAAATAATTCCGGATGCATTCTTGAGTAGTGGAAAATATATTGTTGTGCAATACCGGCATAAGGTCCAAAGTCACTACCTGTCATATTAGGAAATAGCTTTTCCATTGCTCTTTTCATCCACACATCAATAGGAAATGCCTCAATCCTATGAAAGCCAAAAAGTAAAGTACAATCGGCTACCTTAACACCAACACCCTTGATTTTGCACAATTCAGCCTTTGCCTCATCATAGGAAAGTTCTCTGCATTTATCAAGGTCAACTTCACCGGTTGCAACCTTTTTACTTGCATCAATTATATATTTGTTTCTAAATCCTGCTCTAATAGGGGATAAGTCCTCAGGTGTTAGTTGTGACAGCCTTTCAGCAGTAGGAAAGGAATAGTAACCTGTATCACCAATCCTATCACCAAAGGTTTCACATAGCCTTTCTACAATACCTTTAATTCGTTTTATATTGTTGTTTTGACTTATTATAAAGGTGCAAAGTGCCTCCCAAGAGTCTTGTTGCAAAATTCTAATACCTGATGCATATTCTGAGGCTTCCTTTAATATAGGATGAATTTCACTAACTTCATTTCTGATTTTGTCATAATCAAGTTCAAGGTCAAAGTATTTTTTCCATATATTTTCAAAGTCCTCTATACTACTGTTTTCTATTATAAAGTCACTGCCATTAAGTCTAACAGTAACAACCTTACCATATGCAACACCGGTAAAAGATTTATCAGAGTTTTCAACCCACCTAAAGGATTGACCACAATCTAAAGTTTCAGCTAAATTCAGTGCAGTAACATTATGTACCACAACATTGTTATTAATTAATTCATAATTCATTATATTCACCACAATTATTATAGCATAAATAAAAGTTATATGATATACTTAATGTATCTTAAATTAAGGATGTAAGCTATGAAAGAAGATATACGCACAATACCGATTAATGATATTTTTATGGAGAAAAAGGGTTGTCCTTTTTGCACCATGGAAAAGATGCTTGAGAAAATTCAAGTTGATTATATTATAGGTGACGCTATGATGGAGCCTAATACCAGAATAGAAACCAACAAAAAAGGTTTTTGTCATAGACATTTTTCAATGATGCAACAGTCAGGTAAAAAGCTACCTAATGCACTTATTATGGAAAGTCACCTACAAGAAATTATTGATGCATTGCCAAAGGGCAAAAAGCCCGATAAAAAGTTCTTAGCAAAAATAAAAGAGCTAACTCACAGTTGTTATGTTTGTGACAGAATAGAAAGTAATATGAATCACCTTATCCAAATTGTTTTTACTGAATGGAAAAAGGGTAATGACCTTCAAAACCTCTACAAAGACCAAGAATTTATTTGTCTTGAACATTACGGAAAGGTTCTTGAAAATGCAAACGGAAAGCTAAAGGGTAAGGACTTAACTGATTTCTACGAAACAACAACAAATCTTTTCAAAAACTATCTTCTTGAATTAAAAGAAGACACAACATATTTTTGCAGTATGTTTGATTATCGCAATCAAGGAAAAGATTGGGGAAAGAGTATCAATGTTATTGAAAGAAACATTGAATTTTTAACTAAAGAAAAACCATAAATTATAAATAAAAGGCAGTTCAAATTTTTCACTTTTGAACTGCCTATTTTTATTCAATGTTAAAGTCAAGAACAATCTTGTCCTTAGTAGGTTTAAACTGTGTCAGCTTAACACCGGCTGACAGTAACATTCTTTCTGATGCCTTAGTTGCATCAGTATCTTTGTATTTATTAGATAGATATACAATTTCTTTTATACCTGATTGAATAATAGCCTTTGCACATTCATTGCAAGGGAATAGTGATACATATAACTTTGCACCAACCAGTGACTTTCCACCGGCATTAAGAATTGCATTTAATTCAGAATGTACCACAAATGGATATTTAGTTGCATTTGGTGTACCGGTTCTATCCCATGGAAATTCATCATCGGAACAGCCGTAAGGAAAACCGTTGTAGCCTGTTGATATAATAACATTTTCAGGATAAGGACTGTCCTTGCCACTGACAATACAGCAACCTACCTGAGTATTAGGGTCTTTACTTCTCTGTGCAGCAAGTAAAGAAATACTCATAAAATATTCGTCCCAGCTTATATAATCTTGTCTTTTCATATACTCACCTCATAAGGTACTTTAACTATATTGTACAATCTTAGTATATATAAGTCAATAAAAAAGCCATCCAAAATTATGGATGGCTTAGTGTTATTTAGGTTTCAAAAATTATAGCATTGCTGCACCGATAATACCGGCATCATTACCTAGAGATGCAGTACAAATAACAGTTTGCTTTTCGTTGTATTTTGTGATTCTTTCTTTTTCAACAATAGCTCTTACAGGAGCAAGTAGGTTTTCACCTTGTCTGCAAACGCCACCACCGATACAAATAATATCAGGCTGGAAGATGTTTACGATATTTACAAGACCTGTTGCTAGGTAGCCAACATACTTGTTAATAACTTCTTTACCTGTTGAGTCACCTGCAAGCATTGCGTCAAATGGTGTCTTACCGTTAACCTTGTTAATGTCACCACCAACAGACTTTAGCATATATGAGAATTCAGCATTTTCATTCATAATAGCTTCTTTAGTCATTCTGATTAGTGCATTAGCTGATGCGTATGCTTCCCAACAACCTTTTCTGCCACAACCACATTCTTGACCGTCTTTTACGATTACCATATGGCCAAGTTCTGCACCGGCATAGTTGCTACCACTGTATAGCTTACCGTCAATGATGATACCACCACCAACACCTGTACCAAGTGTAATAGCTACTGCATTCTTACAACCCTTTGCTGAACCTGCTAGGAATTCACCCCAAGCAGCAGCGTTGGCATCATTTTCAATCTTTACATACTTATGAAGTCTTTCTTCAAGCATCTTGCTGATTTCCCAGTTCTGGAAACGCAAGTTAGGACAAGTTTCTACAATTCTTGTTTCAGGATTTACTGCACCCGGTACACCGATACCAATGTGTGCAATATTATCCATTGTTAGATTTGCTCTTGCGATAGCTTCTCTAACGATTTCTGCCATTGAGTCACATACTTCACTTTCAGGTCTAGGAATAGCAGTTTTACACTCTGCTCTTGCAATAATGTTAAATTCTTTATCCACAACACCTGCAACAATATTTGTACCACCAAGGTCGATACCTATTTTATATTCGTTCATGGGAATTAACCTCCTATTATTTATGCTAAGAATTATACCACAAATAGGTACTATTTTCAATGGTAATCATCAGAAAATAGGATAAATGCTGAATTATTTTTTAAAATAGCAAATGAGTATAAGTGAGTATACGAGAGAATAAAGGAGTATTTGAGAGATTGTATAAAGATAAATTAAAATATTTCAAAAAAGTGTTGACTTCTCTTTACAAAGGTGATAAAATCATCTTTGCAATTAAAGATTAACGAACAAGGAGGACAATTTTATGTCAACTTATATGGCTAAAAAAGGCGAAGTTGAACGCAAGTGGTATGTAATTGACGCTAAGGGCAAGACTCTTGGTAAGGTTGCTGCTGAAGCTGCTACTCTTCTAAGAGGCAAGCACAAGGTAACATATACACCACATGTTGATTGCGGTGATCATGTAATCGTTGTAAACTGCAAAGACATCGTTCTAACCGGTAATAAACTAACTCAGAAAGTTTGGTACAGACACACAGGTTATATCGGTCATCTAAAGGCTACACGCTATGATACACTTATGGCTACACGCCCAGAAAAGGCTGTTGAACTTGCTGTTAAGGGTATGCTACCTGATAACTCACTAGGTAGAGCTCAGATTCTAAGACTAAGACCATTTGCAGGTGCAGAACACAATCATGCTGCTCAGTCACCTGAAGCATATGAAATTTAAGGAAGGAGGCTATTATAATGTACGATAAGACACCATTTTTCTATGGCACAGGTAGAAGAAAATCATCAGTAGCTCGTGTAAGACTATATCAGGGTACTGGTAAGATCACAATCAACGACAGAGATATCGACGAATATTTCGGTCTTGATACACTAAAGCTAATCGTTCGTCAGCCTCTTGAACTAACAGAGACAGGCGAAAAGTTCGATGTTGTATGTAGAGTTGCAGGCGGTGGCGTTACAGGTCAGGCCGGTGCAATCCGTCACGGTATTTCAAGAGCACTTCTACAGTACGATAGCGAAAACCTAAGATCAGCACTTAAGAAAGCTGGCTTCTTAACTCGTGACCCTCGTATGAAGGAAAGAAAGAAGTACGGTCTAAAGGCTGCTCGTCGTGCACCACAGTTCTCAAAGAGATAATTTTTTGCACACATATTATTTCCCTTGGAGTCATTCCAAGGGAATTTTTTTATAAGGAATTGTTTATAAATATAAGGATTATGGGAAAAGGATGGAACAACAGTAA
Organism: Ruminococcus sp. LCP21S3_E8; assembly: GCA_052118065.1. Lineage (GTDB taxonomy): Bacteria > Bacillota > Clostridia > Oscillospirales > Acutalibacteraceae > Ruminococcoides. The sequence goes on from JBQKHY010000002.1 coordinate 85,338, forward strand.
TTTAATCTTTTATATAACACTAAAGGCATTCTCATTGAGGATGCCTTTTTTATGTGGAAAACTTTTATTCTTTATAACTTGACATTTACTGTTAGGAGTTGTTAAACTGTAGTTAATGATTAATAAAACCATATTTATGTGGAAAACTTAGGAGATATAATTATGGACTTTGATATGAAAGAAAGAATGTTAAATGGTAAGCCTTTTTTATCATTTGAAAAAGAGTTAACAGAAGAAAGACAACAACAACAGAGATTGCAGTTTAAGTATAACAATCTTGACCCTGACGATATTGACGGTAGAATTGCACTTCTAAAGGAAATGCTAGGGGGTACAGGTGAAAGAGTATGGATGGAAAGACCTATCTACTTTGACTATGGCAAGAATACATATGTAGGTGAGGACTTTTACGCAAATTCAGGTGTAACTATTCTTGATGGTGCAAAGGTTACTATCGGTAATAATGTTATGTTAGCACCGGGGGTAGGTATTTATACTGCCGGTCATCCTATTCATCCTTATCCAAGAAATATAGGCATTGAATATAGCTTCCCTGTAACTATCGGTGACAATGTATGGGTAGGTGCTCAGACAGTAATTAACCCGGGTGTTACTATCGGTAGTAATGTTGTTATCGGTTCAGGTAGTGTTGTAAATAAGGATATTCCTGACAATGTAATTGCAGTTGGTAATCCTTGTAGAGTAATAAGAAAAATTACTGATGATGACAAGAAGTATTATTTTAAAGACCTTGAAATTGAAAAGGAATTTTATGAATATGCAGAAAGAGATGATCTAGAGAATTTCTTTACTAAAACTGTAGAATAATAGGGAGAATGTTATGAAGAAAGGGATAATCTTTGATTTAGACGGTACACTTTGGGATACTGTTAACCTTACAGTAAAAGGTTGGAATGAAGTATTAAGCAAGTATGACTCTTGCAAATTATTAACAAGACCACTAATGGAAAGTTATATGGGCAAAACTTTGGAGCAAATTGCAGAACTTCATATGCCTGACCTTGACTATGATACAAAAATGAAAATAGCTAGAGAGTGTGACAAAAACAGCTATAAGGTGCTAAACTCAAGTTGTGGAGAAATTTACCCTAAGGTTGAAGAAACACTTAATAGTATGAAGGATGAATATTCTTTCTATTGTGTTAGTAATAGTGAGAATGGCTATGTACAAATTTTTATGGAAGTTTCTCACCTAGGTTATTTGTTTGAGGACTTTGAAATGGCCGGTAGAACCGGTAAATGTAAGGGTGAAAATATTAAGATGGTTGCAGAAAGGAACAATCTTGATATGGCTTGTTATGTTGGTGATACTGTTATGGACAAAGAGGCATCTGTTATTGCTAATGTACCATTCGTTTATGCTAAGTACGGATTTGGTGATACGGATAGTGAATTTGTACTGGAACAGTTCTCCGATTTACCTAAGGTATCTAAAGAAATTTTCAAATAAAAATAAGGTGGGTGCTAATTAAAGTACCCACCTTTTTCTGTATCTTATTATGGTTTAATAATGTTAATTTCATCAAAATCAAGTAGTTTAATACCTAATTCGTTAAGTTCATTTACACATTCATCCCGTAAATCTGTCTTTAACATAAATGTAGGTGTATGTGCATCAAAACCGATTACAGCAGTATTACCTACTTCTTTAGCAATATTCCAGAATGTCTTATTAGGATAATTCCTACCGTAATATTTACCCAGCATATTGTATTCCAGTGGAATATTAAGCTCCTTTGCCTTTTCACAAAGCCTTGTCATTTCCTTAATATATACTTCTTTACTTCCCTTATGATTAACTAGGTCAGGGTGACATAGATAAGTGAATACACCTTTTTCAAGTCCTTCAATTACTTGGTCGGTGTATTTCTTTAGGTAGTCGTCACCACCACGCTTACCGTTATAAAACTGTTCTTCATCATATTCATTACCGATTAAGTGTTCACCCAGAATTAAGTAATCTGTATCTAAATCTTTTATAGTTTTAATAAGCTCATCATAAGTTTCAGGATAATACTCTGTTTCAAATCCTAAAAGAATTTTAATGTCATCCTTGTATTCCTCAGCTAAATCTCTAACTGACTGTGCATATTTTTCCACAAAAATAGGACGCATACGGAAATGACTGTAGTAGTTTGGCTTTTTAAAAAATTGAGGACAATGGTCGGAAAAGCCCAGCACCTTAACGCCTGATTGTATAGCATATTCAACATATGCCTTATCCTCACCTGTAGCATGATTACATCTAAATGTATGTGTATGAAGATTATATAACATAGAAATCTCCTTTATATATTAGTATAAGTAAAGCCTTCTATTACTAGAAGGCTTTAATAGTATATGTTTTAAGCTGTCTTTGTATCCTTTAAAGTAGGAGCATTATCTTTATCCTTAGCAAATAGAATCTTTAGGATAATAGGAGCAATGATAGTTGTAAGTACAACAACAATAACAAGTGGACCAAATAGTTTAGGGTCCATCAGACCACAACTTTCACCCTTCTTAGCTACGATAAGAGCAACTTCACCTCTTGAAATCATACCTGCACCAATCTGGAAACATTCTCTTGTTGAGTAGCCACAAATCTTACCACCTAAGGCACAACCGAATAACTTAGTTGCTACAGCAACAATAGTAATTAGAATTGCAAAGATTAGTAGTGAAACTGTTAACTCAGGCATTTCAATTGTTAGACCGATACAAGCAAAGAAAATAGGTGAAAGTAACATATATGATAGTGTTGAGAATCTGTTTACTAGGTATCTCTTACGGTTAGTCATTGAAAGTACAAGACCGGCAACATAAGCACCTGTAATATCTGCAACACCAAAGAATACTTCTGCTACGAATGAAGATACTAGACAGTAAGCAAAAGCAATAATAACATGTCTTCTGCTGTCTCTTGAAGTATGCTTATTCATCCACTTGTATATCTTTAGCATAATGAAACCAAGAATTGCAGCAAAGATAAAGAATAGAACAATCTTGATTAGTACGAACCAAATGTTTACATCCTTACTCTTGAAGCTTGTGATGATTGTTAAAGCAATAATACCAAGAACATCATCTATAATAGCAGCACCAAGAATTGCGTTACTTGCAGGTGTATTTAACTTACCAAGTTCCTTTAGTGTTTCAACAGTAATTGAAACAGAAGTAGCAGTTAGAACAACACCGATGAAAATAGATTTTAGTAATCTTTCTTGGCTGTTAGGGTCGTCAATAAAGAAGTAACTTGCACCTGCACCAAAGATAAGTGGTGTAACAACACCGATAACTGCAATAATCAATGAGGCTTTACCACATTTTTTCATTTCTTGAACATCGGTTTCAAGACCGGCACCAAACATCAGTACAATAACACCCAGCTCAGAAAGCATACCGAATAGCTGATCGGAACCGGCTGCTTGTGAGAAGAAACCATCAACTGTACTCCAACCAACAATGGCATTTACAACAGGACCAAGAATAACACCGGCAACCAATGCACCAAGAACCTGTGGCAAACGAACCCATCGTGAGAAAAGTCCAAGTAGTTTTGTAGTTAGCAAAATTGCAGCTAAAACTAAAAGATAGCTGTAACTATGCAAACTTGTTAGATCGATAAAATCCATTTTTTAACCCCCGATTTTAACACCCTCTATATACTATATATATAGGAGTAGGGGCGAACATTGTTCGCCCGAACAATTATAGAGAAATGTCTTGTAAAATTGTGAGTGTTTCCTGTCATAAAAACACCCAAAAATCAACTTCATTATATACCCATTTACCTTAAAAGTCTATACGAAAAATTCAATAAAAATAGCTCTTTTTGCAGAAAAAGAATAAAAAATCAGCCCAAAATAGGGAAAAAAACAGTATTGGTTACAGAGTTGTAACAAATATTTTTCTTGTATTTAATATTTAATATGGAGAAAACCTAGATTTAATGGGCTTTCTCATATTTTTGTAATAAATTTGTTTCTAAATAGGAACTAAAGATTACAGAAAAGTTACAGATAACTTTCTCTATTTTGCACAACAAAAAGCCATTAATAATTCTTTTAAAGAAAATAATTTTGGCAAGTCCAAAGGATTTTCGCTCTTTGTTGTATATTATGCACAAATTAAAGGGTCGTTATATGTTTGACATAAACAAATCAAACGGATATACTATAGACCGTAGGCAAATTGCGTCTATGAAAAATTAAGAAAAGGAGAGTTAATTATTATGGCTATTAACAAGAAGAGCTTGTTTGTATTAGTTTCAATAGTGTTAACATTGGTTATTACTTTTGCAACAGTTCTTTCAGTTGCTGCTCTTACTAATGATGAAGCAACTTATGGCACAGATATGAATACTCCTACCACATCAAACATTAATACAGATAACATTTTGGATAAGGCAAGTCTTCAGCTTTCAGATGATGATGAGGTTATCAGAACAGACAACAACGGTCTTATCAGTATTACTATTTTAAAGGCTTTTCAACTTCCTATTGAACACAATGGAAAGACAACACCAGTTACTATGGCAAGTGGTACAGTTGCCGATGCACTTGATAAAGCCGGTATTACAGTAGCAAATGACGAGAAGGTTAGCCCTTCACTTATAACAGAAGTTGATAAGAATACTAAGATTGTTATTAACAAAACAGTAAACATTACTGTAACAGTAAGTGGCGAAACTAATTCTTATGAAGTACCTAAGGGTACAGTTAAGGAAGCATTAGAAAGTCTTGACCTTGGTTATAAAAAGGCTGACAAGCTAAATGTAAAGGCTAATGCAAAAGTTTATGACGGTATGGAAGTTAATGTAACTAAGGTTACTGTTAAGAATGTAAAGGAAACAAAGACTATTGACTTTGATACTAAGGTAACTAAGGATAGTTCGATGAAAAAGGGAACATCAGTTATCACTCAGTATGGTGTTGAAGGTAAAAAGGTAGTTACTAAGAAATGTACATATGAAGATGGTGTTCTTGTTTCTTCAAAGGTTGTTTCAACTAAGGTAACGAAGAAACCTGTACCACAGAAAAAGACAATTGGTACTAAGGTTACTAAGAAGAAAACTACTAAGAAAACGAACTCATATACAATTGGTGGTAGTAATAACGGTGGTAATACATTCGTAGATAACAACGGTAACACAGTTTCTTACAAACAGATTATCACAGGTTCAGGTACTGCTTATACTGCTCCTGCAGGTTCAGGTACTGCAACAGGTAACTTAGCACAGGTTGGTGGTGTAGCAGTTAACCCTAACATTATTCCTTATGGCAGTAAACTTTATATTAAAGCATCTGACGGTAGTTATGTATATGGTTATGCAACTGCTGTTGATACAGGTGGTGCTTTAATGGATGGTTCAGCAATTGTTGACCTATTTATGGATTCATATGCTGACTGTGCTGCATTTGGTAGAAGAAATGTAACAATTTATGTTCTATAATTTATAGTTGATTACAGAGTAGCTCATGGCTACTCTGTTTTTTTATGTGGAAAACTTTTTAAGCAAAGAAAAGGACTCCCAGATTATTAGTAATCTAAGAGTCCTTATTTGTATGTGAAAAATTAAAGTGTTTTCATTTCTTCAAGTCTTTTAACTTTATTAGTTGCAGTTTTGATTAGTGGTTCTTTAGAAACCACAACACCTCTGATTGCTTTATATACAGGCAAAGTTCTGTTGATAGCTTTAACTTCTTGGAACAATGCTTGTTGAATTTCTTTTTCATCAGTTAGGTGGTAAACTCTTTCCATAGTTTTAGGATCATAAACAATCTTAACGTGAATACGAAGGTCATCTTTGTCAGCACCATGTTGTTTACCATAGATTAATGATTCCTGTACACCTTCAATTTTGTTTACGATAGCTTCCATTTCTTCTGGGAAGATGTTTTTACCGTTCTTAAGAACAATAACATTCTTTTGACGACCACAGATGAAGATAAATCCATCCTCATCAATTTTTGCAAGGTCACCGGTATGAAACCAACCATTCTGTAAAACTTGTGCAGTAGCCTCAGCATTTGCGTAATAGCCCATCATAACATTAGGACCTTTTACCACCAGTTCACCAATACCGTTAGCATCAGGATTAGCAATTCTAGCCTCAACACTGGGAGCAGGTTTACCGACTGAGCCAAGTTTATAGTTTTCCTCATTTGCCATAGATACAACAGGTGAGGTTTCTGTTAAGCCATAAGCCTGTAGTAGGTTAAGACCAAGTTCTCTGTATCTTCTTTCGTAATCTCTATCAAGTGGTGCAGCACCACTGATTAGGTATCTAATGTTACCACCAAGCATATCGTGTATGTAACTGAAAATTTCCTTTTTCTTTTCCATAGAATCATGCTTATGTAGTTTCTTTAACTTAACAATGTTCTTTTGCTTACCTGCCTTATCGAGGGCTTTGTTAACATGCTCAAAGATTTTCTCATACATAGCCGGTACACAAGCAAGGAAAGTAACTTTGTAGTCGTGTAAGTTTTTAACAATTCTTCTTGCACTGTCAGCAAAAACAATTTTAGCACCTTTATAAATAGGAAACAGAAAGCCTACTGTACACTCAAATACATGGTTTAGTGGTAGGAAAGACAGAAAAATATCCTCATAACTAATATCCAGAATTTTATCAATGTCTAATAGGTTAGAACAAATATTGTACTGAGAAAGTGCAACAACCTTTGATTGACTGGTTGTACCGGAAGTGAACAACATAATGTTCATTGTGTAAGGATTGATTTTTGCATCAATATATTCATTAAATCCGGCATCAATTAGGTGGTTACCGTATTCAGTTAGTTCTTTTTGACTATAAACACCACCACTATGCTTTTCTTGATCCATAGAGATAAGGTGTCTTAGGTTGTTTTGTCCACCAAACTTAATCCTAGTCAATGCATCCTTATACTTTTCTGAATAAAAAATTGCACTGACTTCTGAACGCTCAATAACACTTTTAAGTTCATTTTCCGGTAAAGTCTTATCAATAGGAACAACAATACCAACACCACATACAATGGCAAGGTAAGCGATTTCCCATTCAATACGGTTTTCACCGATAATAGCAATTTTTTGACCTTTAAGTCCCATATTTATAAGACCTGTTCCAAGACCCTGTACCATATTCAGTACATCTTTATAGGTGTAATGTGTAAAAGTACCATCACTGTTTTTTATTTGATAAGCGTCTTTTTCACCATAGAGCATAGCTGATTTGTTAAGCATATCTTTCAAATTAGCTATTGCAGGAGGTGTAAATGTTACATTATCCATAATATTCTCCCGAAATTAAATATACTTCTTTTATACTTAAATAATTTTAGCATATTAAAGTATGTTAAGTCAAACAATATAGTGTGTATTATTCAACATTTTTTAGAAATATGTAAGTTTGTTAAAAAAATATCGAAATAAGGCCCTTTTTGTACTTATATTTCTTTAAATGATTTATAATGTATTTTCTATATTGTATAATACCATTGTAAGGCAATAAATTATTATGCCACAATTTAATTTACGGAGGAATTCAAAATGCCATTAGTAAATGCAAAAGAAATGCTTACAAAAGCAAAAGCTGGTCATTATGCAGTTGGTCAGTTTAACATTAATAACCTAGAATGGACAAAGGCTATTCTTCTAACAGCACAAGAACTAAACAGCCCTGTAATCCTTGGTGTATCTGAGGGTGCAGGTAAGTATATGTGTGGCTACAAGACAGTAGTTGGTATGGTAAACGGTATGCTAGAAGAACTTAACATTACAGTTCCTGTAGCTCTTCACCTAGACCATGGTTCATACGAAGGTGCAAAGGCTTGTATCGAAGCTGGTTTCTCATCAGTAATGTTTGATGGTTCTCATTATGATATTGACGAAAATGTTGCAAAGACAACTGAACTAGTTAACATCTGTAACGAAAAGGGTCTTTCAATTGAAGCTGAAGTTGGTTCAATCGGTGGTGAAGAAGATGGCGTTATCGGTGCCGGCGAATGTGCTGATCCTGAAGAATGTAAGAGAATTGCTGACCTAGGTGTAACAATGCTTGCAGCCGGTATTGGTAATATCCACGGTAAGTACCCAGCAAACTGGGCAGGTCTATCATTCGAAACACTAGATGCTGTTCAGCAGAAGACAGGTGAAATGCCTCTAGTTCTTCATGGTGGTTCAGGTATCCCTGATGAAATGGTAAAGAAGGCTATCACTCTTGGTGTAAGCAAGGTTAATGTTAACACAGAATGTCAGCTAGCATTTGCTGAAGCAACAAGAAAGTATATTGAAGCTGGTAAGGATCAAGAAGGTAAGGGCTTTGACCCAAGAAAGCTTCTTGCTCCAGGTTTTGAAGCAATCAAGGCTACAGTAAAAGAAAAGATGGAACTATTCGGTTCTGTTAACAAGGCTTAAGATTATTTCGGAAAGACTTCCATTTTTCAAACTCCCTAACTTCGGTTGGGGAGTCTTTTTTTATTTTCTATAATTATATTTTAAGTTATACCTTTTATTACTTCTAAAGTTTTACACAATATCATCAATAATGTGTGTGAAACTCTTTTCTATTATAAATCTTTTTATTTGAAAAATAATTGAAATATAATAAGGTGCAAGTAGTTGTAGGTCTTAACTAAAAGTCCCCTTTAGGGCAAATTATCAGTAAAGATTACCATATAGAGAACTTTAGAAAATAACCTTCCTATACCTTCACCACCTGTTGATGAAATAAAAATTCCACATTACCAAATGATAATGTGGAAAACTTTCCTTTTTAATATTTCAATTTTTTTGTTGGTTAAGATTAATCAGTTCTATAAATTAGGTTTTTAAATCTTGATTGTGGGTTAAGTTTAGTTAGATAAATTTGGGTTTGTGGGTGTGAATTATAACAAAATTTTGGCTTACAGTCGTAGGGGCGAACATCGTTCGCCCGTTTAATAGTAAAATGTTTTATACAATTTTGTCCTATGTAGAAACTAGAAATTATAACTTGCTACATAGGGCAAAGTACCTATATAAAGGCTAGTTTGTAACGGGACATCAATGATGTCCCCTACAACTGTATCTCATAATGTTCATTGTATTTTATAGTTAGAAATAAAGGAAAGTTTCTTATATGATGATATTTTAAACAAGTTTAAAATATCAACCACTCCTTCAGTCATTCTTTAAAAGGTGAATTGCTTTGCAATTCACGAATGACAGCTCCCTCAGCGAGGGAGCCTTTGTCTTTACCATAATTTATACTAATTTATAAAGTCTGTACTATTTAAAAATTGCGTACTTATTTTAGATTTGTACAAACTATTTTGCCTCCCTCGCTGAGGGAGGTGGCTTTGCGTATGCAAAGACGGAAGGAGTGGTTGGAATTGTAAATAAATTTACAATTCCATATTAGCTGAAACTATCAAATAGCACTACAAACCCTAATTTATCAATCTCACCTTTACCCACAGACAAAATTGAAAAACCCTAATTTGACCGAAAAGCTAACACTAAAATCAACCTAATTTTTCTGACAAGTCGGATTTGATTTCTTCTTCTAGGGTTGGGGTTTCTATATTGGTAGTGGAGTCATCAACGGAATTATTACTACCGTTATCATTCTTATTAGCCGGGAAAATATCTGCCACATCGTTTAGTGAAATGTATGCTTTAGGGTCAATGTTATGTACAATGGTTTTCATTTTACCAACTTGAAAACGATTTACAACATAGTAAATCATAGTCTTTTTTGAGTCGGAATAATAACCCTTAGCATCAACAGTTGTGATACCATTTTCAAAGGTATCGGAAAGTGCTTTACACACTTCATTAGGCTTAGTTGTAATAATAAAAGCAGCCTTTGAACGGTCAAAACCTTCAATAATAAAGTCAATGGTCTTTAGAGCAGCTGCATAGGTAACAATTGAATAAAGTGGTAACACCCAAGAGTTAATTACCAAACCACATATTATGTATAGAATAACATTAAAAATCATTACAAATGTGCCGATAGAAAGGTTTAACTTCTTTGCAAATACAACTGCGATAATTTCCATACCGTCCATTGCACCACCAAATCTAAGTGCAAGACCACTGCCACAACCTGAAATTACACCACCGAATATAGCACATAAAAACAAATCTGTACCGGCTAGTGGTGATACAAGGCTAACATCAATAGGCAAAACATCGGTTATTAAGTAAGCAGAAACAGAATAAATAATAACGGTGTAAATTGAGTAAAAAGTGAAACTTGCACCTTCTCTTTTTAAGCCAAATAAAAATATAGGAATATTCAGCACAATAAGAATAAGTGATAGGCTACACCACTCAGGTGTTACTTGCGAAATCAACATTGATGTACCGGAAATACCACTGTCATATAGCTTAACCGGTGCTAAAAACAATGTAACACCAAAGGCGTTTATAATACCGGCTAAAGTTAGCACCAAAATATTTAGTGGCTTAACTTTTCTTATTCCATTAAGAATTTTGTTTGTCATATAAATCTCCCTTTCTTTTCTCTTTCCAATAAAGTTTGTGAGGTTTATATATGAAATGCACCTTGCCTTTTTTCAAAGTGCATTTGTTTTATTAAATTTTAATTTGAGATAGAACTTCTCCCACTTTACCATGAATAACCAGGTCAGCTGTTTTGTCAGCTGATGTTTCACTAAGATTAATTAGTACAAGGTGGTTGCCCTTAAAATATCTGATAAAACTTGCTGCCGGATATACCACAAGGCTGGTACCTGCAATAATAAGTGTATCACAGTTAGAAATAGCATTTATGGCATTTGTTACAGTTTCATCATCAAGACGTTCTTCGTATAGCACAACATCAGGCTTTATGATTCCACCACACTTTGTACATTTAGGGATAAGGTCTTTACTGTTCTTAACAAATTCAGCATCATAAAATGTATGACACTTTGTACAGTAGTTTCTATGTATGCTACCGTGTAGCTCATAAACAGTATGACTGCCACCGGCTTGATGAAGTCCATCAATGTTCTGAGTTACAACGGCAGAAAGTTTTCCTTTTTCTTCTAACTTAGCAAGGAAAGTGTGTGCCTTGTTAGGTTTAGCATCTAGGCACATCATTTTGTCCTTGTAAAATCTGTAGAATTCTTCAGGTTTATATTGGAAAAATGTATGGCTGATAATTTGTTCAGGTGGGTATTTGTATTTTAAGTTGTACAACCCATCAACAGAACGAAAGTCAGGAATACCACTTTCTGTGCTAACACCTGCACCACCAAAGAAAACAATGTTATTACTGTTATCAATTATTTCTTGTAATTTCTCAATATTTTCCATAATATCACCTACAACTTAATACTTTTAAAGTAATCTCCAAGAACATCACAACTTTCTTGAAGTTTTTTCATTTCTGTATCAGTTAGTGAAAGTTCAATAAGTGACTTTACACCACTTTGATTTATTATAGCCGGAGTACCGGCATAAATTTTCTCTTGATTATAACAACCATTTAAGCAACAAGAAACAGTGAGAACAGAATTTTCATTTTGCAAAATTGCCCTGCAAATCTGTACAATAGCCATACCGATTCCATAGTATGTTGCACCTTTTGCATCAATGATTTTGTATGCTGAGTTCCTAACTTCAGCTTCAATTCTCTCAATATCCCTTTTCTTAAAGGTGTTTGGATTATCCTGTAGTACATCATCAACTAATTTTGTGGATAACAGTGCCTGACTCCATGGTACAAACTCTGTGTCACCATGTTCACCCATAACATATGCGTGAACACTTCTGGGGTTAATTCCAAAGTAATCACCAAGAAGGTATCTTAGCCTTGCTGAGTCAAGGGTTGTACCTGTACCAAAAACTCTAGACTTTGGAAAGCCTGAGATTTTTGCAGTAACCCTTGTCATAACATCAACAGGGTTTGTGGCAACTAAGAAAATCCCCTTAAAGCCACTTTCACATATAGGTGCAACAATTGACTTAAAAACTTCTGTGTTTTTCTTTAGTAACTCAGGTCGTTTTTCTCCACTTTTTTGTGGAGCACCGGCACAAATTACAACAATGTCTGCATTGCTACAATCAGTATATTCTCCTGAATAGATTTTCATTGAAGAACTTGAAAAGGCTAAGCCATGGTTTAAGTCCATAGCCTCACCGATTGCTCTTTCTTTGTTAATGTCAATAAGCACAAGCTCATCACACAAATTTTGGTTAAGGGAAGCATAAGCAAAGCTCATACCTACCATTCCTGTGCCAACCAGTACGATTTTTTTCATATTAATCTTCCTTTATATAATAGCATAAATACTGAAAAAATTAAAGGTTTTAACTTTTATAATTGATAATACCTAATATTAGTGGTATAATTGTCCCATTGGAGATGGAAATTTGAAAAAGTTTTTTTGGATAGCAAAAATGAAGATTATGCGTATTTTCTTATACGCCGGAGTTTTTGTTAAGTGGATTATCATAGCTTCCATCACCGGGGTTTTGGGTGGATTTATAGGAGTTGCTTTTAACAAAAGTATTTCCTATGTAACAGGTCTGCATCAACAGTATCCGGCACTTTTATTCTTAATGCCTGTGCTTGGTTTACTGATTGTTTTAATGTATGACAAAGCAAAACTTTCAGGTGACGGTGGTACTAATTTAATATTACATTCAATCAGACACCTAAAAGGTGTACCTATTATTATTGCACCTATGATTTTTATCAGTACAGTTCTTACTCACTTGGTTGGTGGTTCAGCCGGTAGAGAAGGTGCTGCACTTCAGCTTGGTGGCAGTATCGGTGCTCAGGTTGGTAGAATCTTTAGACTTAGTCAAAAGGATATGAATGTTGCCGTTATGTGTGGTATGGGTGCTTTATTCTCTGCACTTTTCGGTACACCACTAACTGCTGCTTTCTTTGCTATGGAAGTAATAGCCGTTGGTGTGCTTTATTACTCAGCATTTGTACCTTGTGTTGTATCAAGTCTTGTAGCCTATGCAATAAGCTACTTGTTCAAAGGTTTTACTTTGCCTTACAACCCACCGAAAGTACCACACCTTTCACTTATTTCAATGTTACAGACAGGTGGACTTGCAATTCTATGTGCCTTTATTAGTATTCTTTTCTGTTTAATAATGAAATATACTAAGGAAGGATTAACCAAATTATTTAAAAACCCCTACATTAGAATGTTGTGTGGTGGTGTTATTTTTATAGCATTGGCTATGATTTTTGGTGATGAATATACAGGTCTTGGTGCAAAGACTATTGTAACGGCAGTAAATGAAGGTCATGCAAAGTACTATGACTTTATTTTGAAAATGATTTTTACAGCAGTAACAATGGCTATCGGTTTTAAAGGTGGCGAGATTGTTCCTACTTTGTTTATCGGTTCAACCTTTGGTTGTGCTATTGGTGCACATTTAGGACTTGACCCTACATTTGGTGCAGCAGTTGGCATTGTGGCAGTATTCTGTGGTGTTGTAAACTGTCCTATTGCATCAATACTTTTAAGCATAGAGCTATTTGGTGGAGAAGGAACTGCCTTTTATGTTGTGGCAGTTTGTATTAGTTATATGCTTTCAGGCTACTACAGTATTTATAGTAGTCAGAGATTTGCTTATAGTAAGCTTCGTGCAGAATATGTTAATATGAAAGCAAATTAGTTTATGGAGAAGGAGAGAGATAGATGATTAAAAATATATTCTTCGATTTAGATGGAACGATGCTTCCTATGGATATGAAAAAGTTTATGAAACTTTATTTTTCTTCAATGGCAGAGGCAGTATGCCCTTATATAGAAATGAGTCCCGAAACATTACAAAAAGCATTACTTGGTGGTATGGAGGCTATGTACCAGAACCAAGGTGCTATGTCAAACAAAATGTGTTTTTGGAATAAGGTTGCAACAATGGTTGGATCTGAGATTATCAACGATATTCCTATGTTTAACGGCTACTATGAAAATGAATTTATCCTTACAAAAGAGGCTACAACAGTAAACCCATATTCAAGAAAAATTGTTGATGAAGTTAGAAGAAAAGGTTATAACACCGTAATGGCAACAAACCCATTCTTCCCAAAAATCGCAACAGAAAGACGAGTAAAGTGGGCAGGTCTTGATAAAAATGATTTTTCTGTAATTACTACATATGAAAATTCAAAGTATTGTAAGCCAAACCCAAAGTACTTTATTGAAACTTGTGAAATGGCAAAATGTAAACCGGAAGAAACTTTGATGGTTGGTAATGATGTTAGGGAAGATATGGTATCTGCTACAGTAGGTATGGAAACATTCCTTGTTACCGATGACCTTATTAACAGAGATAATGTTGATATTAGTGGTTATAAGCAAGGTAGCCTAAAGGACTTTTACGAATATTGCTTACAGTTACCTGACTTAACAGAAGAACAGTAAAAATATAATTAGTATAAAAATAAGGGTTGCACTTCTGTGCAACCCTTTTAGTATGCTTATTATTCTAAATTATAAACTTTCAACCTCATCAAGCCATAGCTTTGCACTTGAGTCTGTTGGCATACGCCAATCACCTCTTGGAGAAAGGCAAACTGAACCAACCTTTACACAGTCAGGTAGGCAACTTCTCTTGAATTGCTGAGTGAAGAATCTATGATAGAATGTTTTTAACCATTTTTTTATTGTGTCCTTGTTAAATTCACCGTCAAAAGCAGTAACTGCAAGTGAATAAATCTTCTTTGGTCTAAAGCCAAAACGAAGAACATAGTATAAGAAAAAGTCATGTAATAAATATGGACCAACCTTTTCTTCTGTTTTCTGAGCGATTTTACCGTCTTTAGTAGGAGGCAAAAGTTCCGGAGAAATCGGTGTGTCAATAATATCTTCAAGAGTAGCTGTGCTGTCTTTAAAGATATTGTTCTTTGCTACTGCATCAATCATCCATTTAATAAGTGTTTTAGGAATTGATGCATTAACACCGTACATTGACATATGGTCGGCATTGTATGTGCACCAACCAAGTGCAAGTTCAGAAAGGTCACCTGTACCTACAACAATACCACCAACCTTGTTGGCAACATCCATTAGAACTTGAGTTCTTTCTCTGGCTTGTACATTTTCATAAGTAATATCATGTACTTCTTCATTGTGACCAATATCCTTCATATGCTGACGACAACTGTCTGCAATAGGAATTTCCATTGTAGTAATGCCTAGTGTTCTCATTAGGTCAAGGGAATTGTTGTATGTTCTGTCTGTTGTACCGAAACAAGGCATTGTAACACCAACAACATCTGTCATAGGCTTACCCATTCTGCGACAAACTTCACCACATACAAGTAGTGCTAAGGTAGAGTCAAGTCCACCGCTTACACCAACAACCATTTTGCCACCAATAACAGAAATTCTCTTTCTTAAGCCCTCAACTTGCATTGAGAAAATTTCTAAGCATCTTTCAAGTTTTTTGCTGTTGTTTGACGGTACAAATGGTGTTTTGTCAATGTAGTACATTTCACCCTTAGTAACAATCTCACTATCACTTAAATAATCCACATTTACTGTGTCAAATGTGGAAAACATATTGTTTGTGATACAGTCTTTATATGATTTATTCTTTAATCTGTCAAAACGAATTTTACCTAAATCTGTATCTGTAATCAGTAGGTAGTTGTTTTCGATGATTTCTTTGTTTTCCTTTAAGATAACACCATTTTCACAAATAAATGAGTGACCACTGTAAATAAGGTCCTGGGTGCTTTCTCCTGAACCGGCTGAACAATATACATATGTTGCAATGTTGCTACCACTGTTTTGCTTAACCATTGAGTTTACATAATCTCTTTTGCCAATAAGTGCATTACTTGCTGATAGGTTTAGTATGATTTCGGCACCTGACATAGAAAGTACAGTTGATGGAGGAATAGGTGTCCATAGGTCTTCACAAATTTCTACACCGAATGTAAATCCCTTTGCATCAAATACATTTTGTGAGAATGGTACTTCTTCACCGTCAAAATTAATAAAACTGTCCTCTGTGTCCATACTTGTACTGAACCATCTTTTTTCGTAAAACTCATTGTAGTTAGGTAAATAAGTCTTAGGTACAATACCGTAAACAGTACCATTAGAAATTACAACGGCACAGTTGAAAAGTTGATTTTTGTGTTTAATAGGAGCACCTACAACAAAGATGCCTTTTAGTTTTTCTGACTTTTTCTTAATTTCAATTAGGCTTGAATATGTTTTGTCAAGTAATTCTTTCTGAAAGAAAAGGTCTTGACAAGTGTAACCTGTAATAGATAATTCAGGAAAAACAGTAATATCAACATTTTCTTTACTTGACTTTTCCATCATTTTAATATGTTCTTCAGTATTCTTTGTAGTATCTGCTACAATAGTTTTAATTACGGCAGAGGCTACTCTTACAAAATCGTTCATAATAAACCTCGTAATGTTTTACTAATATTATAAGCATATTTTATTAGTTTTATAGGTTGTTGTCAATAAAAAAGGGCAAGTAAAAACTTGCCCTAGTGTTTTTATCTGTATTGTGCCAGTAGGTTTTTGTTGTAGTTGTCATCTGCACTAAAGAGTGATTCAACAGTTGTTTCTGAAGTGTATCTTGGCACATACCATGACTGACTTTCATAATAAGCCTGAATACTCTTTGTTTTGAATATGTAACCATAACTTGCATAAATGTCATTAATTTTGTTCTGAATTTCTGTCTTAGACATTTTACTAACTTCACTTGCAGTTAGTCGGTTACTGCTTGGTGCAACATATTTTGTTGTTGGAGCAACATACTGTGTAGTAGGTGCAACATACTGTGTTGTTGGAGCAACATACTGAGTTGTAGGTGCTACATACTGAGTAGTAGGAGCAACATACTTAGTTGTTGGCTGTGTATAAGGTTTAGTTGTTTTCTTAGTAGTTGATGGCTTTGTTGTAGCCTTTGTAGATGAGGTTGCCTTAAAGCTAAATGATACAGACTGAGAAACTGTTACAGTAGGTTCTTTTGGTTCGCTGCTTGAGCTGCTGTTATTATCTGTACTACAACCTGCAAATACTAGTAGTGCAGAGGATAAAGTCACAATAGATAAAATAGTTAAAAACTTTTTCAAAATTAATATACCTCCTTAATAGTACATATTTAACTTTACTTTAACAAATAAAATAGATTAAGTCAATAAAAAAGCGACAATTGTAGAAAATGTTCCAAAACTGTAATAATTTTTCTGTTATATTGGGACTTTTTAGGTTTGATTTTTTGTTTCATAGTGATATAATAACGCTGATATATTATAAATTACAAATTACAGGGGTATTGTGTAATGAATGTTATTGTAATCGGTGCCGGTAAGATAGGCAAATGCCTTATTAGCAGCCTGAGAGAAGAAAACTATGATGTTGTTGTGGTAGATATTGATGAACAGAGAGTTGACAGAGTTGTTGATGAACAAGATGTCAACGGTGTACTTGGTAACGGTACTCAGTGTGATACTCTGAAAGAAGCAGGAGTTGAGAACGCTTACCTTGTAATTGCTACAACATATTCTGATGAAATAAATATCCTTTCTTGTTTAATTGCAAGAAAAATGGGTGCAAGACATGCTATCGCAAGAGTTAGAAGTCCTGAGTATGTTAATCAGATTGACTTTATGAGAAATGAACTTAGCATTTCTATGATGGTTAACCCTGATATGAGTGTTGCTTCGGAAATTTCCAGAATTCTAAAATTCCCTACTGCAACTAATTATGAAACCTTTGCTAATGGCAAAATTGATATGATTGAAATATCTATCAAGGAAGGTAACAATATTATTGATAAACCTATTTATGAGATTTCTCAGATTTACAGTAATGAATTCCTAATTTGTGCCGTAAAGCGTGGTGAAGAGGTATTTATCCCTAACGGTAACTTTATAATTAGAGAAAAGGATAATATCTATATTACCGGTATCCATAAGCAAGTTGTAAACTTCTTAAAGGGTATGGGAATCTTAAAAGATAAGGTTAAGAATGTTATGATAATCGGTGGTTCAAAGATTGCCTTTTATCTTGCTGCGATTCTTGCAAAGATGAGTATTGATGTAACTATCATAGAAAAGAATAGTGACAGATGTAAGTTCCTTGCCAGTCATCTTCCTGAGGCTTGTGTTGTACTTGGTAACTCTGCTGACCATAAACTTCTTATTGAAGAAGGCATTGACAGATGTGATGCAGTTGTTACTGTTACAGACAGCGATGAGGCTAATTTCCTTGTCGCTATGTATGCACAGAACTTGCATGTTCATAAGCAAGTAACTAAAATTAATGGACCTGAGTTTTTCCAACTTTATGAGAAGGTAATGGGAGAAAGTGCGATTTCACTTAGTCAGGTAACTTCTTCTACTATTGTTAAGTATTTAAGAGCAAAGCTTAATGCTAATAGTGACCAGATTAGAAACCTATATAAATTAATGGGTGGCAGAATTGAGGCTATTGAGTTTGTTACTCCAAATAATGCTGATTATTTAGGAAAGCCAATTCACACTTTGAAGTTTAAGAAAGACATTCTTGTTGCAGCAATTAGCAGAAAGAAAAAGATTATTTTCCCTAACGGTGATGATACAATTGAGGCCGGTGACTCAATTATCATTGTTACTAAGAGTAAATCAATTCGTTCAATCGAGGATATATTTGTATGAATTACAGAGCAGTAGTAAATGTACTTGGCAAGATAATGTTTATGGAAGGTGCTTTGATGATACTTCCACTTATCGTTGCTATTATTTATGGTGAATATGATACACTGATTGCATTTTTGATTCCAATAGTTATTTTAGTTAGTATTGGACTTGCTTTTGGTGTGAAAACCCCAAAGAATAAAATGCTTCTTGCTAAAGAGGGTTTTATGATTTGTGGTCTTGCGTGGATATTTATGTCAGCATTTGGTTGTTTACCATTTGTTATTTCAGGTATGATACCTAACTATCTTGACGCATTTTTTGAAACAGTTTCCGGCTTAACCACAACCGGTTCATCAATCTTAACTAAGGTTGAGGGTAATCCTTATGGATTATTATTTTGGAGAAGTTTTACTAACTGGATAGGTGGTATGGGTGTTATTACATTCTTAATGGCTATAGTACCTCAGGGTGACGGTCAGGCAATGCACCTAATGAGAGCCGAAGTTCCGGGTCCTAAAGCCGGTAAAATTGTTAGTAAGCTAACTGATACAGCCAGAATTCTTTATATTCTATACTTTATCTTAACTGCACTGGAGATTATTATGTTAATGTTCTCCGGCATTGGCTTTTATCACAGTGTTGTTACTGCTTTTGCAACTGCCGGTACAGGTGGTTTCTCGGTAAAGGGTGCATCTATTGCCGGTTATCACAGTCCGTATGTTGAATATGTGGTTGCAACATTTATGCTATTGTTCGGTGTAAACTTTAACCTATATTTCTTTATGATACTAAGAAAGTTTAAGGCTGTATTCCAAGATACTGAACTAAAGGTTTATTTAGGAATGGTAACTGCAAGTGTCGCTTTGATATGTATTAACTTACTTTCAACAGGTAAAATGGCGTTTGAAACTGCCTTTAGAGATTCTTACTTTACAGTTGTTTCCATAGTCAGTACCTCAGGCTTTGTAACTGCCGATTTTGAGCAATGGTCTGTATTTTCTAAGGTAATACTAATCAGCTTAATGTTTGTTGGTGGTATGGCAGGATCTACTGCCGGTGGTATGAAGATTACAAGAATTGTACTTTACTTTAAGCAGATGATAAGAGATATTAAGCAAATGGTACGCCCTAGACAGGTTATGAGTGTTAGAATAAACAAAAAAAGTGTTGATAACAGTATTCTAAAGGGTATCAACACATACCTTGTTATTTATGTGTTTATTCTTTTAGCAAGTACATTGCTTGTCAGCATTGAGGGTGAATCCCTTGTAACTACTTTTACAGCAGTAGTTACTTGTTTTAACAACGTTGGTCCTGGTATGGATGGTGTTGGTGCAACATCTAACTTTGCACATTTATCTGTTTTAAGCAAGATTGTTCTTTCTTTCGATATGCTTGCCGGTAGACTTGAGATTTTTCCTATGATGATTCTATTAATTCCATCAACTTGGAAAAGAAGAGTTTAATCAAAAATCAATATAAATACAAAAATGGCACTTCAAATGAAGTGCCATTACTTTTGTTGTTGATTATTTAGTTTCTTCTAATTTAAAGATTTCATCAGTAACATCTTCCAAAGTTTCCGAAAATCTGTTATCTTCACTACAAACAGAAAGTTTATAACCGGAAACATCATATTCCTTAAAGTAGTAGAAATTTCTGTTGATTCTGTTGTCAATTCTAATTTTTTCATCATCAATATGAATTGTAAATCTCTTTAAATCTTTGCCAACACCTGAACCGATGCATTTTAGAAATGCTTCCTTTAAAGTCCAAATCTGTGTAAATGTTTTATCAGGGTCATAGCTACGGTCAATTTGTACACATTCATCAAGTGTAAAGAATCTTGGTGCAATATGCTTGTTACCTCTCTGCATAAGTTCAATATCAACACCCACAGGCTCTGTACCACCTTTTGTCAGTACAACATACTTACCACTATGACTAATGTTAAATTCGGTATCGTTGTTTTTAGGCTTACCGTTTTTGTTTAGAGAATGAATATCCCCAACATATTTTTTTATTAGTAGTCCTGCACCTAAAGATTGCTTTTGCTTTGTAAAGGTTCTTAATTTTAATATTTTTTCTTTTCTAGTGTCATCAACCTGTTCCAGTAACTGTTCAAATAGTTCTCTGCTATCTAGTGGGTCGGTATTTAAAATAAATGTTTCAACCATAATTTTCTCCTTTTGCAAAATTTAAATTTTGCATATCACTCTTTACTATCCATTTCTATATTAGGATTTGCTTGTTTAATTAGCATAGCTAGGAAAAATAGAACCTTAAAGAATAGAAATATTCCGGCAAATATCATAACTGTCCATCCGAATAAATGGTTAACTGAACCTAAAGAAAAGCACAGAATAAATGCAAGTCCTATTACAATAAATTCAACTACTGATGCTATTTTTGGTACAAAAATAAGCATTGCCAAAAAACAAGCATATAAAATTAACGCAGTAAATTTGGAAGAAGAAATCATCAGCCATTTGCACACTTGGTCAATCGGTACCAGCATTGCAAGAAATGGAATAATTATCTTAAAAATTATAAAGAAACTTCTTCCGAATTTTTTACATATAAAATCAAAAAAATTTACTAATAACATATCTTTTCCTCTATTTCATATATAATAGATTTTAACATATTTAATAGAAAAAGTCGAGGGCTTATAGAGGTTAATGCGCCTTATATTTTTAGAATATTATAGTACAAAAATCTGAAATATAAAAGTAGTTAAATAAAAAACTTAAATAAACTTGATTATCCTTGTTTGGAAATGTATAATTATAAAGAATAAACGAAAAGAAGTGTTTACAATGGAAAAATATTATAGAGCAAAAGCTAATATAAATTTGGATGCAATCCATCATAACTTTCAGTTAGTCAAAGACAGTATCAAAGAGGATACTCAGCTAATGGCTGTTATCAAGGCTGACGGTTATGGTCATGGTGCAAAACAAATTGCAAAGTATTGTGACGACTTAATTGATAGATATGCAGTTGCAGTTGTAGAGGAAGGTATCGACCTTAGAGTAGCAGGTTTTACAAAGCCTATTAATCTTTTAGGATATACCGATAAGTTACAGTATGAAGATGTAATCAACTATGATTTAATTCCTGCAATTTTCTCTTATGACATGGCTAAGGACTTTTCTGATACTGCAGTAAAGATGAATAAGTTTGCAATATGCCATCTGGCACTTGATACAGGTATGAGTAGAATCGGTTTTGCAGATACTGATGAAAGTGTTGAAGTTATTAAAGAAATTGCAAAGCTTCCTAATATTAAGATTGACGGTATGTTTACACATTTATATAGAGCTGATGAAGTTGATAAAAGTATTGCAATTGACCAGTATAACAGATTTATGAACTTCAAAGAAAAACTAGAGAATGAAGGAATAAAACTAAAAAATTGTCATGTCAGCAACTCAGCAGCTATTATGGAATTACCTGATATGAACCTAAATATTGTTCGTAGTGGTATTATTAACTATGGTTTATATCCTAGCCATGAAATGAGAGAAGAAGAATTTAAGATTATACCTGCTATGGAACTGAAGACTTCCGTTTCATTTGTTAAGACTATCGGTAAAGGAGTTGCAGTGGGTTATGGTGGTACTTATGTTGCTGATAAAGACACAGTAGTAGCTACTGTTCCTGTTGGATATGCTGACGGTTATCCTCGCTCACTAAGTAACAAAGGTCAGGTTCTTATTCACGGTAAAAGGGCTAACATTATCGGTAGAGTTTGTATGGACCAATTTATGATTGATGTTTCGGATATTCCAAATGTTAAAGTTGGAGATACAGTTACTTTAGTAGGTAAAGATGGTGGTGAATTCTTATCTTGTGAAGAAGTAGCCGAAACAGCCGGTTCATTTAACTATGAATTTGTTTGTGATGTTAGCAAGAGAATACCTAGAGTGTATTACTTTAATGGAGAAATAGTGGATGAAGTCCATTATGTTGGAATTTAATAGAATTTTAAGGGTATCTAGTTGCAGATGCCCTTAATTTTTGCCGTTATTTGGCATATATCTTTTATTTGATAACAACTTATAGTCAAACTCTTATAAATGTTTACAATAATTTACATTATTTTGGTTATTCGATACATTGAAAGAACAATTATTATCTTGTATAATGTTATATGTATGATTGTGTCTAAAAATGTAGATACAATGGGCTTTTAAGGCGATTTGTGGAAGAATTTGTTGGAGGGGTACTGTGTATAAAAAGCGTTATCAAAGTTGGCGGAAGCATTTTGACTTTTTATTGTTAGATTTATTTTGCTTACATTTGTCGTATTTGTTTTCTTATTTAATAATTTTTCATGGACAAAATCCTTATGGCAATACATTCTACAACAATGCATTGTTTGTTGTAACGCTAATTGACGGTGCGGTTATTGTTTTTTATCAGACTTTTAGAAATGTAATACAAAGGGATTTGTTTAAAGAAATTTCTATAACGGTTAAACACTCAATAATAGTTGCTTTGCTTTCTATTATTTCAATATATATTACCGATACAACCAACTATTACAATAGATATTTACTACTGTTGATGTTTGTATTCTATGTTGTAATTACTTTTATTGTTAGATGTTTGTGGAAATTGTTTTTAACTAAGCGAGCAACTAACGGTGGTAAGAGAAAGTTATTTATTGTTACAACAGAAAGTATGATGGAAACTGTACTTGACAATATCAGAAATAAAAATTATCAGAGATATAACATAGTTGGTATTTCTGTTATTGACAAGGATTTAAAAGGTGAATACATTGATGGTGTAAAGATTGTTGCAAATAGCGATGATGTATATGAATTTGTTTGCAAGAACTGGGTTGATGAAGTGTTCATCAATTTAGACCAAGAACAACCTTACCCTACATACCTAGTTGATATGTTTGAAGAAATGGGTGTTATCACTCACCTTAAATTGTTTAACGAAAACAATACTTTAGGTAGAAAACAGTTTGTTGAACATATGGCAGGTTATACTGTACTAACAACAACAATTAACTATGCTTCACCTTTCCAACTACTTGTTAAAAGATTAATTGATATTGTAGTTGGTATTATCGGTTGTGTTTTAACAGGTATAGTAACACTAATAATCGGTCCATTAATTAAAAAGGCTGATCCCGGTCCGATTTTCTTTGTTCAAGAAAGAGTTGGTGAAAACGGTAAAACCTTTAAAATGTATAAATTCCGTAGTATGTATATGGATGCTGAGGAAAGAAAAAAGGAACTTGAAGAACACAATAAAGTTGGTGACGGTCTTATGTTCAAAATGGATGAAGACCCAAGAATTATTGGTTTTGAAAAGTTGCCTGATGGTACAACCAAGAGAGGTATAGGTAATATTCTAAGAGACACAAGCCTTGATGAATTTCCACAATTTTTAAATGTACTAAAAGGTGATATGAGTTTAATCGGTACTCGACCACCAACAGTCAATGAAGTACAGAAGTATGAACTTCACCACAGAGCAAGACTTTCTACAAAGCCGGGTATTACAGGCTTGTGGCAGGTTAGTGGCAGAAGTGATATTACTGATTTTGAAGAAGTAGTAAAACTTGATACACAGTATATCCAAAACTGGTCATTAGGTTATGATATAAAAATTATTTTAAAAACTATAAAGGTAATACTTAAACGAGAAGGTTCAATGTAAGGAGTAAAATATGAAAGGTATTATTTTAGCAGGTGGTTCCGGTACAAGACTATATCCACTTACAAAGGTAACATCAAAACAATTGTTACCAATTTACGACAAGCCAATGATTTATTATCCAATGTCAGTGCTTATGAGTGCCGGTATCAGGGATATTTTGATTATCTCAACTCCTGCCGATACACCAAGATTTGAATCATTACTTGGTGACGGTCATCAGTTTGGTGTTAATCTTACATATGCAGTTCAGGAAAGCCCTGACGGACTTGCACAGGCATTTATTATCGGTGAAGATTTTATAGGTGATGACTGTGTTGCTATGGTACTTGGTGACAACATTTTTGCAGGTAACGGTCTTAACAAAAGACTTAAAAAGGCAGTTGAAAAAGCCGAAAGTGGTAACGGTGCAACAGTATTCGGTTATTATGTTGATGACCCTGAGCGTTTTGGCATTGTTGAATTTGATGAAAACGGCAAGGCTGTTTCTATTGAAGAAAAGCCTGAAAAGCCAAAGTCAAATTACTGTGTGACAGGTCTTTATTTCTATGACAACAAGGTTGTAGAATACGCAAAGAGTCTAAAGCCTTCTCCACGAGGTGAACTTGAAATTACTGACCTTAACAAAGTTTATTTAGAGAATAATGCCCTTAATGTTGAGTTATTAGGACAAGGCTTTACTTGGCTTGATACAGGTACTCACGAAAGTTTAGTTGAGGCAACTAATTTTGTTATGACAATTGAAAATCATCAGCACAGAAAGATTGCTTGTCTTGAAGAAATCGCTTACCTTAACGGTTGGATTTCAAAAGATGAAATAATGGCTGCTTATGAAGTTTTAAAGAAAAATCAGTACGGTCAGTACCTAAAAGATGTTATTGACGGAAAATATATTGATACACTACATTAATTTAAGAAAGAGGAAAATATAATGACTATTATCGTAACAGGTGGTGCCGGCTTTATCGGCTCAAATTTCGTATTCCATATGCTAAAGAAATATCCGGATTATAGAATCGTATGTCTTGATAAGCTAACTTATGCAGGTAACCTATCAACACTTGCACCGGTTATGGATAACCCTAACTTCCGTTTTGTTAAGGAAGATATTTGTGACAGAGAAGCAGTTTATAAACTATTTGAAGAAGAACATCCGGATATGGTTGTAAACTTTGCAGCAGAAAGCCATGTTGACCGTTCTATTGAAAACCCTGAAGTTTTCCTAGATACTAACATTAAGGGTACAGCTGTTCTTATGGATGCTTGTAGAAAGTATGGTATCAAGCGTTATCATCAGGTTTCTACAGATGAAGTTTATGGCGATTTGCCACTTGACAGACCGGATTTATTCTTTACAGAAGAAACACCTATCCACACAAGTAGTCCGTATAGTTCATCAAAAGCCGGTGCTGACTTATTAGTTCTTGCTTATCACAGAACATATGACCTACCTGTAACAATTAGCCGTTGTTCAAATAACTATGGTCCATATCACTTCCCTGAAAAGCTAATCCCACTTATGATTGCTAATGCTTTAGCCGATAAGCCACTTCCTGTTTATGGTGAAGGCTTAAATGTTCGTGACTGGCTATATGTTGAAGACCATTGTAAGGCTATTGACTTAATCATTCACAACGGTAGAGTTGGTGAAGTTTATAATGTTGGTGGTCATAACGAAAAGAGAAACATTGACATTGTTAAGATTATTTGTAAAGAACTTAATAAGCCTGAAAGCTTAATTACATATGTAACAGACAGAAAAGGTCACGATATGCGTTATGCTATTGACCCTACAAAGATTCACAACGAACTAGGTTGGCTACCTGAAACTAAGTTTGAAGACGGTATCAAAAAGACAATTCAGTGGTACCTTGATAATCGTGAATGGTGGGAAACAATTATCAGTGGTGAATATCAGAACTATTACGAAAAAATGTACGGTGACAGATAATGAAAGTTTTAGTAACAGGTGTTGCAGGTCAGCTTGGTCATGATGTAATGAACGAACTTCATAAAAGAGGTTATGAAGGTGTAGGTTCAGATATTGCACCAAAGTACAGTGGTGCTGATGACGGTACAGCAGTAACAAAGATGGACTATGTACAAATGGATATTACTAATAGCCAAGAAGTAACTGAAACTATTAAAAAGGTAAATCCTGATGTAGTTGTTCATTGTGCTGCTTGGACTGCAGTTGACTTGGCAGAAGAAAGTGAAAATAAAGAAAAAGTAATGGCTATTAATGTTGGTGGCACAGAGAACATTGCAAAGGTTTGTAAAGAACTTGATTGCAAAATGGTTTATATCAGTACCGACTATGTATTTGACGGCTATGGTACAAGACCTTGGGAAGAAGATTGCAAGGACTATGCACCACTTAATGTATATGGTGAATCAAAACTTATGGGTGAAAAGGTTGTTAGCCTAAACCTAGAGAAATACTTTATTGTAAGAATTGCATGGGTATTTGGTGTAAACGGCAATAACTTTATCAAAACTATGCTTAAGGTTGGCAAGAAATTTGATACTCTAAAGGTTGTTAATGACCAAATAGGTACACCAACATATACTTACGATTTATCAAGACTTTTAGTTGATATGATAGAAACCGATAAATATGGTTACTACCACGCAACTAATGAGGGTGGATATATCAGTTGGTATGATTTTGCTTGTGAAATCTTTAAACAGGCGGGTTATAAGACTAAAGTAAATCCGGTTACTACTGAGGAATACGGTGTGTCTAAGGCTAGACGACCATTTAACTCAAGACTTAACAAAACTAAATTAGTTGATAATGGATTTACTCCACTACCTGACTGGAAAGATGCTTTAAACAGATATTTAAAAGAAATTGATTATTAATTTATAAGAGGTAAGAGAAATGGGACAGATTAAAGTAACAAAGTGTCCAATCGAGGGACTATATATTATTGAACCTGCAGTACATGGTGATAACCGTGGTTATTTTATGGAAACATATAACCAAAACGATATGCACGAAGCAGGTCTTGATATGGTATTTGTACAGGATAACCAAAGTATGAGTACAAAGGGTGTACTAAGAGGACTTCACTTCCAAAAGCAGTACCCACAGGGTAAACTTGTAAGAGCTATTAAGGGTAGAGTTTTTGACGTAGCAGTTGACTTGCGTTCAGGTAGCGAAACATACGGTAAGTGGTATGGTGTTGAACTAACTGAAGAAAACAAAAAGCAGTTCTATATTTCAGAAGGCTTTGCTCATGGTTTCCTAGTTCTTAGTGATGAAGCAGAATTTTGTTACAAGGTTACTGACTTTTATCATCCGGGAGATGAAGGTGGTCTTGCTTGGAATGACCCTGAAATTGGTATTGAATGGCCTGAACTTGAAGGCAACTATGACGGTACTTGTGAAGTAGGTAATTATCACCTAAAAGATGGCACAAAGTTAAACCTAAGTGACAAGGACCAAAAGTGGTTAGGTTTAAAGGATACATTTAAGTTTTAATTGTGGGAGAACATAACAATGCATAAGAAAACAAAGGTTTTACATATTGCTCAAGCAGCAGGTGGTGTAGATAGATATTTACAATCACTACTCAAGTATTTTGACAGAGAAAAATTTGAAAATGTATTGGTATGTTCAAATGATTTTGAAGAAAAAGACTATAAAAATATAGTTGACAAATTTATTGTTGTAAAAATGCAGAGAGAAATCAGTGCAAAGGCTGATTTATCTGCTATTAAATCTGTACGAAAAATAATTAAAAATGAAAAGCCTGACATTGTTTATGTACATTCTAGCAAAGCCGGTGCAATCGGTAGAATTGCAGACTTTGGTATTAAAAATAAGGTTGTATATAATCCACATGGTTGGGCTTTTAATATGGATTGTGGTAATAAGAAAAAGTTAATGTACAGAATGATTGAGAAGTTCTTGTCACCGTTAACTAATGAATTTGTGTGTATTTCTGATGCTGAAAAAGTTTCTGCACAGGAAAACAAAATCACAAAAGATAAAAAGTTAAATGTAATCCTAAATGGTATTGATATTGAAAATTGTGAAAAACAATTGGCAAATTCAGTTACAAGAGAAAGTCTTGGTATCAAAGATGATGCTTTTGTAATCGGTCAGGTAGGCAGATTGTCACTTCAAAAGTCACCTGATATTTTTATTCAATCAGCAGTAAAGATTAAAGAAAAAATAAAAAATGCTCATTTTGTTCTTGTTGGTGATGGTGACATGAAAGAAGAAGTACTTTCATATGCAAGAGAAAATGGCATAGAAAATTCCTTAACTATTACCGGTTGGGTAGATAATCCGTTAAGTTATGTTGGACTTTTTGATGTAGCTACTTTGCTTTCAAGATGGGAAGGTTTCGGTCTTGTATTGCCGGAATATATGCTTGCGAAAAAGCCTATTGTTGCTTGTGGTGTAGATGCTATTCCAACAGTTATTGATAATAACAAAACAGGTGTGCTAGTAAATGCAGAGTCACCGGAAGAAACTGCTGATGCTATTTATAAGATTTATAGTGATAACGAATTTAGAAATCAATTAATAGAAAACGGCACTAAAGCAGTATATGAAAAGTTTGATGCAAAGAGAGTGTCACAACAACACAAAGAACTATTTTTAAAAATGTTGGAGGGTAAATAATGTCAGATAAAAAGATTGCAATAATGACTTGGCTATATAACGGAAACTATGGTACAATGCTACAGGCTTATGCTCTCCATAATTTTGTAAAAAATAATGGATATGATGTTGAAAACATTAATTATAAAAGCTCGACAAAAATAAAATTATTAAACTGGTTACAAAATAGGAATTCACCAACACTATTTGTTGAGAAGTTTAAAGGCTTATTTGGCAAAAAAGATAGTGCTGATGATGTAAAGAGAAATAAGAATTTTGCTGAATTTAAGGAAAAGAATATTAAATTAAGTAAAGTTGTTACTTCTCCTGAGGCTTTTGCTGATTTATCAAATGATTATGATGTTTTCATTTGTGGTAGCGACCAGATTTGGTCACCGTTCCTTATGAATCCGGTTTTTTATTTATATAATGTTGCACCTAATAAAGGAAAAATTGCTTATGCTCCAAGTCTAGGTGTAACAGATACAACCGACAGAAAGAAAGAACAAATTAAAGGTTATTTAAAATCTTTTGATTATGTCTCTGTTAGAGAAGTAGAAGGTCAAAAGTTCCTAAAGAACATTACAGGCAATGAGTATCCTGTCTGTCTTGACCCTACAATGCTATTAAAGGCTGAGGATTGGAATAAGTGTATCGGAGAACCTATAATCAAAGATAAATATATTTTCTGCTATATGCTAACTTATAACGAAAGTTATGTTAACGCACTGAAAAAATTTGCAGATAAGAGAAATCTTAAGGTTGTTTTAATTAAGAATGATACAGGTTTTGAAAATTGTGGTTTTGATATTGTAGAAGATGCCGGTCCTGAACAATGGCTAAATTATATTAAGAATGCAGAGTATGTATTTACCGATTCGTTCCATGGTTGTATTTTCTCAAATATATTCCACAAGAATTTTGTTTTATTTAAGAGATTTGATGACAGTAACAAAAAATCACAAAATTCAAGAATCTATACTTTAGCAGATATGCTTGGTTTTAGAGATGAGATTATTGATAAAAATAATCTTGATAAAATCGAAAGTATAAAGCCACTGGATTATCAGAAGATTGATAGTATATTAGAAGAAAAGTCAAGTGTATCTAAGAAATGGCTTTTAAATGCACTTGAAGATGTATGCAATAAGTAGGAGAAGTTATGTCAAACTCTATTTTAGGAATAACTGAAAAGAATTGTTGTGGTTGTGGTGCTTGTTATCAGAGTTGCCCTAAAAAATGCATAACAATGAATGAAAATGACAGAGGTTTCCTTGTACCTACTGTTGATGAAAATGAATGTGTAAATTGTGGCAAATGTGTTGCAGTTTGTCCTGAAAAAGATACTCCGGATTTTTATTCGGTAAAGAATGCTTATGTGGCAGTTGCAAAAGATATGCCAATGATAAAAGTAAGTACATCCGGTGGTGTTTTTGGTGTGTTAGCTGAAAAGGTGTTAAGCAACAGTGGTATTGTATATGGCTGTGGCTGGGGTGATAATCTACAGGCAAAGCATATGAGAATCGAAAAAGAAAGTGATTTGCACCTAATTCAACAGTCAAAATATGTTCAGTCAAATACAGAGAAAACTTTTGTTTTAGTAAAAAAGGACTTGATTGCTGATAAGACAGTTCTTTACAGTGGTACTGCTTGTCAAATCGGTGGTTTGCGTAAATATTTAGGTAAAGAATATGATAAGTTAACCACACTTGAAGTTGCTTGTCATGGTGCACCTTCTCCCGGACTTTTCAGAAAATACATTGAGTTTATTGAAAGTAATAATGGAAAGAAAGTAACTGACTTTAGATTTAGAAATAAAGAAAAACATAGCAAAGGTGAACATTATAAGTTTTGTGTTACATTTGAAGATGGCAGTCAAATGTATAAATTATCAAATGAAGACCCATATTACGGTTCTTTCTTAGGTGGCAAAACATTAAGAGAAACTTGCTATAACTGCAAATATAAAGAAAAAAACAGAGTAGCAGACTTTATGTTAAGTGACTATTGGGGTGTAGAAAAAGAGCATAAAGGTTTTCCTTCGGAGAACGGAGCATCTGCTATTTTTGTATGCAGTGATAAGGCTGAAAAATTATTAAATAGTGTAAAGGATAAATTGACTATTGATAACAGTACAGTTGAAAAGGTAATTGCACATAACCACAGTTTAGTCAGCAGTGCAAAGATAGAAGAAAGAAAGTTAAAAACAATTAATGTTGACAATAATAAATTATTTCAATCATTAAAACCACCATTTAATATAAAGAAGAGAATCAAGAATATGGTTCCTGAAAAATTAAAGTATTTCTTAAAGAAGATATAATGAGGTTTTGTTATGGTTGAAAATATAGTATTAGTATATGACCAAGCATTTATTTCCGGTGGTGCTGCTAAGGTAGCTATTAAGTCTGCAGTTGCACTAAAGAAAAAGGGATACAATGTTATATTTTTTGCAGTGCTTGACCCAATAGCAGATGAACTAAAGGATAATGATATACCGGTTATCTGTGTTGGTGGCGAACATATTGCAAATACAAAAAGTCCAAAAACAATGTTAAGAGGCATTTGGAATGGACTTGCAAAAAGTAAGTTAGAAGAATTACTTTCTACACTTGATATAGACAAAACAGTTGTACATATTCATGGTTGGACAAAGGCTTTGTCATCATCAGTATTTTCTGCTTGCAGAAAATATAAGGTAAAAACATTTATTACTTTACACGAATACTTCACAATCTGCCCTAACGGTGGTGTGTTTGATTACCAAAAGGATAAGATTTGCACACTTAAACCCGGTAGTGTACAGTGTAAGTTCTGCAATTGTGACAAGAGAAATTATATACAAAAGATGTATAGAAATGTTAGACAGTTTGTCCAAACAAGAGGACTAAAGAAACTACAACCAAATGTAATTTATATTACTGACTTTAGTAAAAAGGTTATTAAAGATAATCTAAAATTCAAATGTAAAGAATTTTATGTTGAAAATAATGTAGAAATTACCGATAGAGAAAAGGTAAATGTTGCTAATAATGAAAGTTACCTTTTTGTTGGCAGGATGTCAAAAGAAAAAGGTGCTGATTTATTCTGTCAGGCAGTAACAAAGTCAAATGTTAAGGGTGTTGTAATCGGTTCAGGTCCAATGAAAGAAGACCTAAAGAAAAAATATCCTAATATTACCTTTACAGGTTGGCTTAATTCTGAAGAAATGAAGGAATATATCAATAGTGCAAGGTGCCTGATTATCTCATCAAAATGGTATGAAACAATGGGTCTTACTATTTTGGAAATGCAAGCAAAGGGTGTGCCTTGTATTGTACCCGACAGTTGTGCCGGTGTTGATTATATTAAAGATAAAGAAACCGGTGTGGTTTATAAAATCGGTGATGCAGAGTCTTTGTCAAAGGCTATTGACTACACAAAGGATAATGATGTTATTGCTAAATTAGGTGATAATTTTTATAATGAAGACTTTGTTTCAAGATTTAGCATAGAAACACATACAGAGAATTTGATTAAAGCGTACAATCGGTAATTTTATACTTGAGAGGTTTTTATGGAAGAATGGGAAAGTAACTTAGCTATTATTATTTTGAATTATAATGGCTATGAACTAACAATAGAAAATGCTAAGAAACTTCGTTCATTTAGCGACAAACTCAACTTAGTTATAGTTGATAATTGCTCAAAAAATGATTCGGCAAAGATTATTAAAGAGGCCTTTGCAACTGATGAAAATACTTATGTTATTGAAAATACAGTAAATTCAGGTTATGCAGCCGGTAACAATGTTGGTCTTAGATTTGTTTCAGAAAATCTAAAAAATGTTGATGCAGTATGTATCTCAAATCCTGATATTGTTGTTGACTCTTTAGATGTGCTAAAGTCACTTTACGATAAACTATTTGCTGATGATAAGTTAGCAATCCTTACTGCAATGACAATTTATAATGGCACTATAAGAAAACCTAACGATTGTGGTTGGTCACAACCAACAAAAAAATATATGATGTTTGGTTCAACTTGCCTAAATAAAATACTTTCCAAAAGTATTAGATATAATGAGTTTAAGCCTAATGATAACGGTGTTGCTTATATGTATGCTTGTCAGGGTTGTTTCTTTATGGCAAAGCAAAAGATAATGGAAGAGATAAACTACTTTGATGAAGGCACTTTTCTATATCAAGAAGAAGTTATTTTAGCAAGTAAAGTGAAAAATGCCGGATATTTAGAGGGTGTTGCAGTTGATGAATATATCAACCATAATCACCAAGTAAAAGACAAAAGTCTAGTAAAAAAAGCTAATAAAATATTTGATATGAATTGTTTTTATCATTCAAAAAAGTACTATAATGCTAAATTTTCAGGTAAGTCAAGGGCATTTACACTTTTAGCAAATGGATTTTTGAATATTGACTATTTTATAAAACGTTGTGCATTGATTTTTAAATAAGGTGAAATTATGAGTAAAATATCCGTAGCAATGACTACATACAATGGAGAAAAATTGTTTCTTGTATTCAATTAGATATTAAAAGAAAAGGAGATAAACATCAATGGTATCAGTAATTATTCCA
The DNA here is from genome assembly GCA_052118065.1 of Ruminococcus sp. LCP21S3_E8. GTDB lineage: Bacteria > Bacillota > Clostridia > Oscillospirales > Acutalibacteraceae > Ruminococcoides. The sequence continues at coordinate 118,825 of JBQKHY010000002.1, forward strand.
TCATATAACAGGGAAAAAACTATCGAAAGAGCAGTTATGAGTGTTCTTAACCAAACATATAAGGATTTGGAACTTATTGTGGTTGATGATTGTTCAAAAGATAACACAGTTGAAGTGCTAAAATCAATTAAAGATGATAGATTCAAAATTATTGAATTAGAAAAAAATTCCGGTGCTTGTGTGGCAAGAAATGTTGGGGTAGAAAATGCTCAAGGGGATTACATAGCTTTTCAGGATAGTGATGATGAATGGCTATTGGATAAATTAGAAAAACAAATGGCTATCTTTGAAAAAGAAAAGGTTGATTTAGTTTTTTGTGCATTTAATAGATTTGGCTTAGGTGAAGATTTAACATATCCTGAATTACCGGAAGGTATAGTAGAAAGAAAAGTTTTACTAGAGGATTCTCGTATAAGTACACAAACTTTAATTGGAAAAAAAGAATGTTTTGAGAATGTTAAATTTGATCCGGAAATGCCTAGACTTCAGGATTATGATATAACAATTAGATTGTCAAAAAAGTATAGCATTTATTTTGTTAATGAACCACTAGTTAATATGTATGTTCAAAATGATTCTATTTCTAAGAATAAGAATAAGATGATAAGAGCTGAAACTATTATTTTCAGTAAATACAAAGATGATATTGAAAAATATAAAGATTTTAAGTATCACAATATGTTGGGTTTAGCTTCAGCAAAGCGAAAGAGTGGTTACAAGTCAAGTTATGAGTATAAAACACTTTATAAAATGAAACCAAGTGTTTCAAGTTTATTGAAGTATATATATACTAAAGTTACTGATATTAGTAAAAAGGATTATGTAGAATAAATTATTTATTATGGAGCAAAATGTGAAAAAAAGGTTCATTATTATTGGTACAGGACAAAAGAATAATATTTTAAATGAAGCATTTAATGAAGTTATTAATGGAAAAATTGAAAATGCAGAATTTATTGATCCATATAAGTTTTCGAATTCTTTGATTAAGAAACTTTATGGCTTTAGATATAGTGCAAAAGGTAGGAAATGGTTATCGTTATTACCGAATTCTATTTGGAATGGTTATTCATTCTTTAATAATCTAAAGATTGCCGATGATGAAAAGGTATATTTACTATTTGTTATCGGACGAGATGTTGAGAGACTGTTTGTACCAAGTATACTAGATAAAATAAAAAATAAATATAAGGACAGAGTTTGTAACTGTTTAATATTATTTGATTCTATTGACGTAACAAAGTCTCATAATAAGTGGGGAGAAATCACTGATTGTTTTTCCCATTATGATAAGGTTGCTACATTTGACTTAAAAGATGCAAAAAAGTATAACCTGATTCATTTTTGGGATCCATATAGCAAAAGAGAAAATCTATCACCGTCTAATAATAAAAAAGATTTATTTTTTATTGGTGTAGACAAAGGTAGATTAGATATTTTAAACAAAATTGCTGAGAAAGCAAAAGAAAAACATTTATCCTGTGATTTTCGTGTATTTCAGTTAGATAAAGAAAAAGAGATAAATGGTATAACAAGACTTGATAAGTTTTTACCATATAATGAAATGCTAAAAGAGGTTTTGTCATCAAATTGCTTGGTGGAGGTTTTAGCAAAAGGTCAAAGTTCAAGTTCTTTTAGATATTACGAATCAGTAGTATACAATAAAAAACTAATAACTAATAATCCAAACATTTTTGATATGCCATTCTATAATTCGGATTATATGCAGTATTTTGATGATCCAAATAAACTTGATGTTGAATGGATTAGTAAAGATATAACTGTTGACTATGGTTATAAGGATGAATTTTCAATATTACAATTATTTGAAAAACTAAAGTAAAAGGATGGTGTATATCAAGTGAATCCGATAATAGCGGGTGTTGTTTGTTGGTCAATATTTTTGATTTCAAATATTACTAGAGAAAAGAAATTAGTATTAAAAGTTAGAGGTACAGAATTACTGGGCTTGGGATTTTTGTTTATTGTTTCTATTTTTATAGTGTACAATACAGATAATGCCGATTATAAACTATATCAAGATATATATTTAGCAGAAGGAAATAACTTTTCTACCAGCAATATATTGTTTCAATTACTATGTAAATTAGGTAATATTCTCCAACTTGATTACCAAACCTTTAGATGTTTTTTACTGTATTTTGGTTTGTTTAGTATGTTTAATTTTGTAAGAAAATATAGTGACAATGTATTATTTATTATAATATTATATACTTTGTCTAGTGCTATTATGGATGGAATACAATTTAGGCAGTTTACTGCGATGGGCATATATTTATTTGTATTGCCATCACTATTAAAAGAAAATTCAAAAAAAAGTGTAGTTGTATATATAGTAGGTACTATTATAGCTTCTTTAATCCATATTAGTTTTATTTTCTTTTTACTTTTCTTATTTATTAAGGTTGATAGAAAAAAGAGAATAATAGTTGCATCTGTAATAACAATATTTGCATTAGCTTCTTTTATAATAATGTCAAAAACAAATCTATTAATTACATTAGTTTCTCAAATATTAACAGAAGACAAGGTTAATCTGTATTTTATCGACACTAAATATCATAGTTCATATTTACAAGTAATTCAATTTATATTTACCCAACAAGTATTTATGTTAGCTTTACTTTATGTATATACAAAAATAGGAAAAGTTAGGATTAAAGATAAAAGCTTTATTTGGTCAGTTATAAGTATTAATATACTTATGTTATGTCTGAGTCCAATATTTTTCTATTCGCTTCAATTTAGACGAGTATTTAGAATAATAATGATACCAAGTTATATTGCATTAGCAAAGATGTTACCATCAGTAAAAAATGTAAGATATTATGGTATGATAGCTTTAATGATTTCTTTTGGGTGTGTAAGTTTGTGGCTGAATTTAAACAGTAACCCTGATTTGATAACTAATTTAATCTGTAATAATTATTTTTGGTAAACTATGTTGTTAATTATTGAAAGAGAGTAAAAATGAAGAAAAAATCTATTGGTCTTAATGTAGTACTGAATGTTATAAAGCAATGTTGTGCAATAATATTTCCTATTATTACATTTCCATATGTATCCAGAGTATTAAGTACTGAAAACTATGGTAAGTATAATTTTGGTAATTCTATTATTGTTTATGTAACACTGTTTGCTACACTGGGTATTACAAATTATGCTATTCGTGAAGGTGCTAGAATAAGAAAAGATAAACAAGCTTTTCAAAAACTGGCAGAACAAATTTTTACAATAAATTGTTTGACAACTATTGTGTCTTATGTAATATTTATTGTGTTACTGATTTTTGTACCTAAATTGCACGCATATTGGTTATTACTTTCAATTCAAAGTATAACTGTTTTACTTACAACTATAGGTGCTGATTGGGTTAACTCTATATATGAGGATTTCTTTTACATAACCATAAGATATTTAATTGTACAGATTGTATCAATTATTCTTATGTTTATATTAGTAAAAAAGCCTGAAGATTATATTATATATGCCGGTATCCATGTTTTTGCAAATGTTGGTGCTAATGTAGCTAACTTTATACATATTAGAAGATATACTCATTTGCGTTTAACCAGACATATGAATATCAAACAACATATCAAACCTATGCTTATGTTGTTCTGTAATTCATTGTCAGTTCAGTTATATATAAATTCCGATGTAACATTACTTGGTATAATGCAAAACGATGTTGCAGTTGGTATCTATAGTGCAGCAGTAAAAATTTATAATATTGTTAAGCAACTTTTAAATGCAGTTATTGTTGTAATCATCCCAAGAATATCAGCATTATTAGGTGAAAATAAAATTAAGGAATATAACAAACTCTTGGGTACAGTATTCCATGGTATTTTAAGTGTAATAATGCCTTTGATAACCGGTATATTTATGTTAAGTTATGAAATTATTGCTCTTATAGGTGGAGAAGAATACGCAGTTGGTTATTGGTCACTTAGAGTGTTAAGCCTAGCTCTATGTGGTGCAGTTTTTGCGAATTTCTTTACAAATGCTATTCTTGTTCCTAATAAAAAAGAAAAGAATTTTATGATTGCAACCCTTATTGCTGCTAGTGTTAATATTGGTTTGAATTTTATTTTTATTCCATTGTTTAGTTATGTAGGTGCAGCCATTACAACAGTAATAGCAGAATTTATTGTTTTGGCCTTTGGCTATCATTATGCAAAAGGTCTTTATAGTTTCAAATTTTCTGTAAGAGATATATTGTCTTGCATAATCGGTTGTATAGGTATCGTTATTGTTTGTGCCGTTGCTAAGTTATTATTTAGTAATTCGTTTATAATATTATGTGTTAGTGTTTTAATATCTGTTATAGTGTATGGCGTGGTATTGATTATTATGAAAAACAGTCTTACAAATACCATAATTCAAGTGTTAAAGAAAAAACTAAAAAAGAGTTAATTTGCAACAAAGAAAGGTTATGATAATATGAAGATTGCAGTTGCTGGTACAGGTTATGTTGGTCTTTCTATTGCTACTTTGTTATCACAGGAGAACGAGGTTATGGCAGTAGATATTATTCCGGAAAAGGTAGAACTGATAAATAATAGGAAGTCACCTATTCAGGATGAATATATAGAAAAGTACCTTGCTGAGAAAAAGTTAAATTTAGTGGCAACTATGGATGCTAAATTGGCTTATAGTGATGCAGATTTTGTTGTTATTGCAACGCCAACAAATTATGATTCCAAGAAGAACTTTTTTGATACATCAGCAGTTGAAGCTGTAATCAAACTTGTACAAAAGTACAATCCAAATGCTATTATGGTTATTAAGTCAACCATTCCGGTTGGCTATACTGAATCTGTAAGAAAAAAGTTAAATTCTGACAAAATTATTTTTAGTCCGGAATTCTTAAGAGAATCTAAGGCGCTTTATGATAATTTGTATCCATCAAGAATTATTGTAGGTACAGATATGGAAAATCCGGAATTAGTAGAAGCAGCACATACTTTTGCTAATTTACTACAAGAGGGTGCATTAGCTGAAAATATTAAAACTTTATTTATGGGATTTACAGAGGCAGAGGCAGTAAAACTATTTGCAAATACATACCTTGCTTTGCGTGTATCATATTTTAATGAACTTGATACTTATGCGGAAATGAAAGGTCTTGACACAAAGGCTATTATTGATGGTGTTTGTCTTGACCCAAGAATTGGTAGTCATTATAATAATCCTAGTTTTGGTTATGGTGGTTATTGTTTGCCTAAGGATACAAAGCAACTTCTTGCAAACTATGCAGATGTACCACAAAATATGATGTCTGCTATTGTTGAGTCAAATAGAACAAGAAAAGATTTTATTGCAGACCAAGTACTTAAAATGGCTGGATATTATGATTATGAAAGTGATAATCAATATGATATTTCTAAGGAAAAGCCAGTTACAGTAGGTGTGTATCGTCTTACAATGAAGAGTAACAGTGATAATTTCCGCCAAAGTTCTATTCAAGGAGTAATGAAGAGAATTAAAGCAAAGGGTGCAAATGTTATTATATTTGAACCAACACTTGAGAATGGTACAACTTTCTTTGGCAGTGAAGTTGTAAACAATATAGATGAATTTAAGGGTAGTTGTGATGCGATTATCGCAAATCGTTATGATGATATTCTTGATGATGTAAAGGACAAGGTTTACACTAGAGATATTTTTCAACGTGACTAATCGAGGTGTATTATGGCAAGTTCAAATTGTGATTACTGTAGTCATTATGTGTATGATGATGAGTTTGACTACTACACTTGTGATGTAAACTTAGATGAAGATGAAGCAGTTAAGTTTATGCAAGGTAGCTTTGATGATTGCTCATTCTATGACCCATATGATGAATACAAAATCGTTAGAAAACAGAATTAGGAGAATATTATGAAAAATAATTTATTAAATAACAAAAAAAGAGATGTAACAATTGATTTAATAAAAGGTTTATGTATTTTTTTGATGGTAGCCGGACATGCCCAAATTCCTTGCAAGAGTTTTATATATTTGTTCCATATGGCGGTATTTTTCATTGCTTCTGGTTATCTATATAATAGTGAAAAGTCAACTGGTAGCATCAAAGCAGTTGGAAATTTTATTTTTAGAAAATTTAAATCGTTGTGGTTTCCTTTTGTTATATGGACAAGTATATTTACACTATGTAATAATTTATTTATTAATTTAAATATTTATACAGATAATCCTTTGCTATTAAAATATATAAATGGTCCATACATTCACACAACTGAGTATCTTGGTGTTTCACAAATTATAAAGAGAATATTTAAGGCATTTTTTCTATCAAATAGCACACAGGCAGGTGGAGCTTTTTGGTTTATTTCTACATTAATGAAGTTATTAATTGTATATTGTATTATTGATTTTTTAGTAAGAAAAATATTCAAAAAGATTGATTTACTTGTTCAAAGTGCTATATCTATAATTTTTTTGTGTGTTGGTTATTACTGTTCATTAAATAATATTAAGTTTTGTGGATTTGAAAAAGTATGTTCTTATTATTGTTTAATAACTATCGGAAGATTAATAAGAAAATATCAATTATCTATAAAATTATCACAAAAAAGTATTCAGAATTTTGTGTGTTTATTGGTTTCATTTGCATTGCTAATTATATTAGAGAATTTTGGCTCAATAGCACTGGATAGCAATAGCTATGTTAACCCAGTATTTTTTATTGCAACATCTTTTATTGGTTGGGAATTTTGTTTCACTCTAGCAACATTGATTAAAAAAGTAGGAGTATTAACAAAAATAATTGCTTATTGGGGTAAAAATACAATGCCAATAATCATTTTACATTTTTTGAGTTTTAAAATAGTTAGTTTAATTGGAATATTAATTCAAGGTAAACCTTTATTCACAATGGCAGCCTTCCCCGTATTATATACGGATGGTTTATGGTGGATTCCATATACAGTGGCTGGAATGACAATACCACTATTACTAAATTGGGTGTATTTAAAAGTAAAAATTGTTTTTATGACACATATTAATAAAAAAGAAGTATTACGAATGCAAAAAGGCAGTTAGTTTTTGAACTAACTGCCTTTTTGCTTTTGTAGTATTAAATTTATAGACTATTTAATTTCACAGATTGTAACACCGGCATCACCCTCACCAAAGTTACCAAGTCTAAATGACTTAATATTTTTGTGGGTACGCAAGTATTTTTGAATTTCTGCACGAAGTACACCTGTGCCTTTACCATGGATAATGGTTAGCTGATTAATGTTCATTAACACTGCATTATCAATAGCAGCATCAACATCCATAATTGCTTCCATAGCAGTTTCACCACGAACATCAACCTCTGTTGTAGGGTTCATATCCATTTTGCTAGGCATATTTCTCTTTCTGGAAGTCTGTACAGTCACCTTTGGCTTTTCCTTATTTAGTCGTAGGTTAGATAATTTAACCTTGGTTTTGATAATACCGGCCTGAACATAAGCAGTACCGTCTTTTTCGTTAATACTTAGAATTTCTGCATCCTTGTCAATATCAAAGATAAGTACAGAGTCACCAACTTTAAATGGTCTTGGTGGTGTGTATTTTTCATTTTTCTTTTCCTTGATTGGGTCAGCAGTATTCTCCATTTTGTCAATGCTTTTGCGAAGTTTTGCCTTTTCTTCGGCAGACATTTTTTGCTTTTTCTCAAGGTTTTCCAGTCTGTCAAGAATACTTTGTGCTTGTGCCTTTGTACGACTGCTGATTCTTTCAGCCTCTTGATGAGCCTTTTCGATTTCTCTTTCAGCTTCTCTTTTAGCTTTTTCAATAATACTGTTTGCTTTTTCTCTTTGACGACCGGCAAGTGCCTTTGTGTCGTTAGCTTCTTTTAGTCGCTTTTCAAGTGTTTGTCTGCGTTTTTCAAGCTGTTCAATAGTATCTTCAAATCTTCTGCTTTCGCTACTTACAAGGTGTTGTGCATTTTCAATAATATCATCAGAAAGACCTAGCCTTTTGCTGATTGCAAAGGCATTACTTTTACCGGGAATACCAATTAAAAGTTTGTATGTAGGTCTTAATGTTTGTACATCAAACTCACAACAACCGTTTTCTACACCCTCAGTAGTAATAGCAAATTCCTTTAACTCTGCATAGTGAGTTGTGCATTGAATTTTTGCACCTTTTTCTTTTAACTTCTGCAAAATCGCAACTGCCAAAGCAGCACCTTCAACCGGGTCAGTACCTGCACCAAGTTCGTCAATAAGTACAAGTGAAAATCTTGATGCTTGTTTTAGAATATCAATGGTGTTTGTCATATGAGCAGAGAATGTTGAAAGGTTCTGTTCAATGCTTTGTTCATCACCAATATCAACAAGAATTTTCTTGAATACAGAGATTTCACTTTCATCACCACAAGGAATCATAAGGCCTGACATTGCCATTAGGGTTAGTAGTCCTGTAGTTTTTAGTGATACAGTTTTACCACCTGTGTTAGGACCTGTAATAACAAGTAGTGTGTAGTCTTTACCTAAAGTAATATCAACCGGTACAACCTTTTCTTTGTCAATTAAAGGGTGTCTAGCTTTCTTTAGATTAATGTAACCCTTGTCATTTACAATAGGTGTAACTGCTTTCATAGTGTAAGCTAAGTTACCCTTTGCAAAAATAACATTTAGGTCAATTAAGTTCTGATAACTGCCGATAATACTGTCTGCACAGTTACCTGCCATTGAAGAAAGTTCAAGTAAAATTCTGTCAATTTCTTCTTTTTCTTTGTTTCGTAACATACGAATATCGTTGTTAGCCTGAACAACACCCATAGGTTCAATAAATACTGTCTGACCACTACCTGATGTATCATGTACAAGTCCGGGAATGCTACCTCTACATTCTGCTCTTACCGGTACAACAAATCTACCGTCACGCTGAGTGATAACCTTGTCTTGTAGAAATTTCGAGTAGTTAGAACTTCTAACTATTTTGTCAAGAACTTCTCTTGCCTTTGATGATGCAGTACGGATTTTTCTGCGAATATCCGATAGAGTAGGGGACGCCTTGTCGGAAATTTCATCCTCTGCAATAATTGCATCATTAATTTTTTCTTCAAGAAACTTATTTGGCATTAGGTTATTAAAGTATTTATCAAGTGAACTTGCCCTGTCATCACTTGCGTTTCGCCATTGTCTTAGTGAACGAATAACTCGTAAATTTTCCCCAATACGAAGTAACTCAAGGGTAGTTAGTCCTGAACCGGCTTGTGCTCTTCTTAGTTGATTTGCACAGTTAGTAGGTGAACCAAAGCTAGGTGTACCAAATTTACCGATAAGCACATAGGCATCATCAGTTTCTTTTAGTAGTTTTTCTGTTTCTTCTTTTGTGAAAACAGGTTTTACTGTAAGTGCCTGTTCTCTTGCATCGGCAAATGAACATTCTTTGCCAAGCATTTCTAATATTTTATCAAATTCAAGTGCTTTAAAATGTTTATTCATATTATCTCATTGCCTTATAAAAATCTAGTGTTTTGTAATGTCGTTCCGTTTGACGGATTACATATTCTTCTGTTGCTCTGTTTAAGGTGTCAAGTCCGTTTTCGTTAAGTGAAAAGGAAAATAGCTTTTTATCATCAGCATAAATAGTGTGCCTAAGTGCCTTAGTAATACCTCTGTCCATTGTAATAGAAAAAGGTAAACTGTCACTACTTGCACAGTGGGAACAAATCAATGAACCTGTTTGAGGTAAAAAGAAAAAAGTTTCTCTGTCATATTCACCACAAATACTGCACATAGTAAGGTCAGGCATATATCCACAAATAGAAAGTAGCCTCATCTCAAAACAACTTTTGATTAGGGTAGGGGGCTTTTTGTTTTCTGACAATAAATATAGGGAATTTAGTGTTAAGGATAGAACCTCTTTATTTTTCTCACCATCAACAAGTATATTCGTCAGTAACTCAGAAAAGTATTGTGCTAAGCACATATTTGCTATATCTTTCCTAAGTCCAAAGAATTGTTCCTTTGACTTTGCTTCACTGATAACATATGTATCTCGACCTTTGCTTTCTATTAAGCAAAGTCGAGAATAGGTAAATAGCTGAGTACCGGCACAATTTTGACTTTTTATATTTTTTGCACCCTTAGCAAAGCCTTTGATTATGCCTTTATCTACAGTAAGGACAGTTACTAGCTTGTCTCTTTCACCGATATTCTGTTCTCTCAGTATTAGCCCCTCTGTCAGAGTTTTCATTGTTGTTTTTTAGCTCCTTACCTGCATTTTTAGCTTGTTGTATAGATAGATAGGTTAGGTAATCGTTTACTGCACCACTTTGTAAAAAGTAATTCCAAGCGTCTGTTTCATTCATATTTATCACCCCTATTAGTATTTTACCGAGGGATAAATATATTGTCAGAAAATTATGGGATTACTGAAAATCATTGCTATCAAATCCAAAGCTACGCATTAGATTTTCTTTGTTTCTCCAGTCCTCTTTTACCTTAATCCATGTTTTTAGGTTTACCTTGCAACCAAAGAAATTTTCCATATCTTGTCTTGCATATGTGGAAATCTTTTTAAGCATTGCACCCTTTTTGCCGATTAAGATACCCTTGTGAGTATCTCTTTCGCAATAAATTGTTGCGTCAATATCCATAAGATTTTTGTCATCACGCATTTTCATTCTTTCGATAACTACTGCTGTACCATGAGGAATTTCTTTTTCTGTCAGTCTTAGAATTTTTTCTCTAATCATTTCAGCAGCAAGTACCTTTTCAGGTTGGTCTGTTAGTGTATCATCAGGGAAGAAGTGACCACCTTCTGAAGTGAACTTCTTTAGTTCTTCCTTTAGTTCATCAAGTTTTGAACCTGTTTCTGCTGATACAGGAACAATAGCATCAAAGTCCATTTCCTTTGAATACTTAATGATTTGTTCCAATATAACTTCCTTATCGTTTACAGTGTCGGTTTTATTAATTGCCAATACACAAGGTAAATCAAGTTTCTTAACCTTTTCAATTAACATTCTTTCATTTTCTCTTATTTCCTGACCGGCTTCTGTTACAAGTAAACAAGCATCTACACCGGCAACTGACTCGTTAATTGAACGAACCATATAGTCACCAAGAGAATTTTTAGGTTTGTGCATACCCGGTGTATCTAGGAAAACTAATTGGTCCTTGCCTTCTGTTAATACACCCATAATTCTTGTTCTTGTTGTTTGTGGCTTTGAAGAAACAATAGCCACTTTCTGACCAAGTAATTTATTTAGAATTGAGCTTTTGCCTACATTAGGTCTGCCAATAATTGCAATAAATGCTGATTTATCGTTAAAGTTCATATTTGTACTCCTTAATTTTCTGTATCTATTATAATTGAAACAGCGGTTTTATGCAATAATAATCCTTACACAAAAATACGCCACAAGATTGACAGTAGTCTTATCTGTGTGGCGTGAAATATTCTATGATTGATATGATTATTCGTTATCAGGAATGTAGCTGATACTTGCAGGAAGACCAAGCTGTTCCATAACTAATTCTTCTTTTTCTCTCATATGTACTCTTTCAAGTGGTTCCATATGGTCATAACCGAGAAGATGAAGTACACTGTGAGCAGTTAAGTAACCAACTTCTCTCTGAAGTGAGTGACCGTATGTTTCAGCTTGGCTAAGAGCCTTTTCCATAGAAATTACAACATCACCTAAGATATATGCACCGGTTTCAGGGTTCTTGTCCCATACACCGTTTTCACCCATAGGGAAAGAAAGTACATCTGTTTCAATATCTTTGTTTCTGTACTGTGCATTAAGCTCCTTGATACCTGCATTGTCAACGAAAGTTACACTAACTTCAGCAGGACCCTGGAAGTTTTCCATTCTCAAAACTGCATTGCAAGTTCTTCTTACTAACATTCTTAGGCCAGTAGGAATTTTTACAGTCTTTTGCTTGTTGGTGATGATTACTCTGATTTTATTTTCTGTCATTTTTCCTTCTCTCCTCAGTCTTAGCATATGCTTTAATAATATCTTGTACAAGGTGATGTCTTACAACATCCTTCTCGCTAAATGAAATATGTTGTATATCCTTAATATCCTTTAGTACACGAATACAATCCTTCAAACCACTCTTTACTCCACCGGGTAGGTCAATCTGTGTTATGTCACCGGTAATAACCATTTTTGAGTTAAAACCAAGTCGAGTAAGGAACATTTTCATCTGTTCCCTAGAAGTATTCTGTGCTTCATCAAGGATAATAAAGCTATCGTCAAGAGTTCTACCTCTCATATAAGCTAAAGGTGCAACTTCAATGTTACCTCTTTCAACATATTTGTTGTAGGTTTCTGCACCCAGCATATCAAATAGTGCATCGTATAGTGGCCTTAAATATGGGTCAACCTTACTCTGTAAGTCACCGGGTAAGAAACCCAGCTTTTCACCGGCTTCTACAGCAGGTCTTGTTAAGATAATTCTGTTAACTTGCTTTGCCCTAAAGGCAGTAACTGCCATTGCAACTGCAAGATAAGTTTTACCTGTACCGGCAGGACCAACACCGATTGTAATAGTGTTCTTTGCGATACTTTGACAGTATCTTTTCTGTCCTAAGGTTTTAGGCTTAACAGGCTTACCTTTGCTTGTAATACATACACAGTCAGTGGAAAGTTCTTGAATCTTTTCTTCACTGCCTTCGTTTACAAGGCTCATACAGTATCTAATGTTTTGTTCACTAAGGGTTTCACCCTTATTGATAAAGGAAAGTAAGCTGTCAATAACTTTTACTGCTTTGCCTACACTTTCTGCTTCACCTGAAATTTTTAATTCACTGTCTCGACCGATTACATGAACATTGTACTCATTTTCAATCATTTTGATGTTCTCATCAAAGCTACCGAAAAGAGCAACTGCATGTTCCATTCTGTCGATGCTGATTATTTGTTCCAAAATAATCCCCCATTTGTTTGATACTAATAAATTATAACACATTTTTTAGTACATATCACCAAAAATTTTTCAGAAATTTTAATTTTGTGATTTTCACTAACAAAAATATATTTTGTAGTTTTTCTGTTGTTTTATTTTGCTATATAATATGTTTACTTATTTATATATAGGTGAAAATTAAGTGAATATAAACGAGATGTAAACTTTATATAAATAATATAACAAAGGCAATTTTAATAAAATTTAATTAAAGTAAGAAAACTATTGACTTTAGTATGGCTTTATTATATAATAACTATGCTGTAAAGAAAAAAACTTTACAGTTGAAAGGTGAGTCAAATGGAAAAGAACATAGAGAATTCTCTTTTGCTTGACTTTTACGGTGAACTTTTAACCGATAAGGTTAGATATGCAACTGAGATGTACTATAATGATGACCTCTCACTTTCGGAGATTGCTGATGATATGGGAATTACTCGTCAAGGAGTAAGGGACTTAATTAAAAGAGCCGAAGGTAACCTCCAAACTTTTGAAGAAAAATTAGGATTACATAAGCGTTTTGTTGAAACTCAAAAAGGACTTACTAAACTTAAGAAGTCACTTGAAGAAACAAAATGTGTTTTAGATAAAGAAGATAAAAGTTCACTTATTGCTAAGGTTGATGAAATGACTTTGGTTGTAAATGAACTGCTAAATCAAGAATAGGAGGTAAGTCCTGTGGCATTTGAAGGTCTTTCTGATAAGCTAAGTAATGCTTTTAAAAAGTTAAAAAATAAAGGTAAACTTACTGAAAGTGATGTTAAAGAAGCTATGCGTGAAGTGCGATTGGCACTTCTAGAGGCTGATGTAAACTTTAAAGTTGCTAAGAACTTTACTAACAAAGTTACTGAGAGAGCTATCGGTCAGGATGTTATGGAAAGTCTAACTCCTGCACAGATGGTTGTTAAAATAGTAAATGAAGAACTAACTGCATTGATGGGTGGAGAAGAGGAGAAGATTAAATTCGCTTCTAAGCCACCAACAGTAATTATGATGTGTGGCCTTCAGGGTAGTGGTAAAACTACTCACACTGCTAAACTTGCAAAAATGCTAAAGTCACAAGGTAGAAGACCTTTACTTGTAGCTTGTGATATTTACAGACCTGCTGCTATTGACCAGCTAAAGGTTGTTGGTGCAAAGGCAGGAGCTCCTGTATTTGAAATGGGTAAGAAAAATCCTGTGAAAATTGCAAAAGAAGCTATTAAACACGCTAAAGACTATGGTAATGATGTAGTTATCCTTGATACTGCCGGTCGTCTTCACATTGATGAAGAACTTATGGAAGAACTAAAGAATATTAAGAAGGAAGTTAATCCTGATGAAATTCTTTTGGTTATCGACTCAATGACAGGTCAGGACGCAGTTAATGTTGCTAAGTCATTTAATGACTTGCTTGAAATCACAGGTGTTATCCTAACTAAGTTAGACGGTGATACTCGTGGTGGTGCTGCACTTTCCGTTAAGGAAGTTACAGGCAAGCCAATTAAGTTCTGTGGTACAGGTGAAAAGCTTGAGGATCTAGAAGTTTTCCACCCTGACAGAATGGCAAGCCGTATTCTTGGTATGGGCGATGTGCTTACTCTTATTGAAGATGTAGAGGCAAAGCTTGATGAAAAGAAAGCTGAAGCAGTTGCCAAGAAAATGATGGAAAACAAGATGGACTTTAACGATTTGCTACAACAGTTTGAGCAGATTAAGAAAATGGGTCCTATTAAGGGTATTTTAGGTAAGATTCCGGGACTAGGAAAACAACTTGAAAATGCCGATATTGACGATAGACAAATCGACTGGTGTGAGGCTATTATTTACTCAATGACACCTGCCGAAAGAGAAAAGCCAAGCCTAATTAATGCCAGTAGAAAGAAAAGAATTGCTGCCGGTTCAGGTAGAAAGGTTGAAGAAGTTAACAGACTTCTAAAGCAACTTGAACAAATGCAGAAAATGATGAAACAGTTTACAGGCAAAGGCAAGAAGGGCAAACGCAGAGCCATGATGAAAGGTATGCCAAACTTAAATGAACTTGGTGACCTAGGCAATATGGGTGGAAACGGAATGCCACCAATGGGTGGAGGTTTTCCTTTCTAACAACTAGTTATTATCCAATTAATTTTGGTGATATAGATACTTAATTATGGAGGTGAAAATATAATGGTAAAGATTAGACTAAGAAGAATGGGTGCTAAGAAGTCTCCTTTCTACAGAATCGTAGTTGCTGACTCAAGATATCCTAGAGATGGTCGTTTCATCGAAGAAATCGGCACATACAATCCTCTAACAAATCCTTCAACAGTTAATGTTGATGCTGATGCAGTTAAGACTTGGATTGCTAAGGGTGCACAGCCTACAGATACAGTTAAGGCATTGTTAAAGAAGGAGGGTATTCTATAATGACAGAATTACTCACAATCATTGCCAAAGGTCTTGTTGAAGAACCTGACAAGGTTTCTGTAACTCAGGACGAAAAGGACGCTGAAGGCGTTACTGTATATCATATTCATGTTGCTGAAAGCGATATGGGTAGAATTATCGGTAAGCAAGGCAGAATTGCTAAGGCTATCCGTACAGTAGCTCGTTCTGCAGCTATCCGTAATAACGAAAGAATCTCAGTTGAAATCGACTGATATTCCAAAAATAACCCCCAATATGGGGGATATTTTTATGCAGAAAAAGAACTGACCCAAGTAGTTTATACTTGAGTCAGTTTTTGCTTTTGTTAAATTCAGTTTATTAAGATTGTCTTGTTTTGCTGTCAATCTTAAAGATTACTTTCTTGATTTTGTCACCAAGAGTTTCTTTTTCACTGTCACTATTACTGCTAAAGTTCTTTGGTTTAACAAGTAAATATAAACCGTATGATGAGAACATAATCATTACAATAAAGTATGTAAGTACATATTGGCTCTTACCTTCAAATAATGTGTGGTAAATAAATCCACCGGCAAGACCTGTTAAAATCATAATTGTTTCAGCTGAACATCTCTTTTTGATTAATCCTGCAACACCGATTGCAAATAGGATAAATGTAATCATCTGGAAGAAATCAAAGTAGTCATATAGGAACTTGTTTATCTTGCCACTATAAATACTGTATAGTGTTGTATTTTCCTTAACTTCACCAAAGTAATGACCTTTAACTTGGCTTACCCATAAACTTTCATATGATGGTTCATTCCATTGTGAAAGAATTTTTTTGCTAAAGAAATTGTTTCTGTAGTGAGAGTCTTGCTTAAATTTATTAAGTCTTTCTTTAATATCTGTCTTAGCCAATGTGTCAGCTTGTTTATTATCTAAGTTAGCATTTAAGAAATTTGACTTAGCCATATCGTTGTACCAACCGGGAGCCATAGCAGATTCATTTAAACCGGCATCTAAGTAAAGAATTTGGTCAACACCTTTACCTAGGTCAACACCACTTCTCTTTTCGTAACTCATAATAACTAGGTTAAATGAACCGACAGAAATCAAAACTACAAATGCAATAGAAACAAAGTGTAACCACTTTTTGTTCTTAATAATGTAAATAAGAAGTGCAATACAAATAGCAGCCAGCCAAATCATATTGTTGTACTTTGCTACAACTGAAAGTGCCATTAGTAATGATGCAGGTAGTAAGTTTAGGTAATTGTGCTTTTCTTCACTTTGCATAAATCTAATTACAAAGTAACAAGCCCACATTGCCGAAGCGATACCGATAATATTACCGTAAACAAATGTTGTAAATAAAATACCTTGAATACAACCGGCCAACATAAATACTGTAATAAATGTAACTGACTTACTCTTAAACAACCTTTTGCTGATTGCTACAATAGCAATGTAAAGAGCAGTTAAAGCCAGTACATTGAACACTTGCATTGGCATTGAAGTTGTTGTACCGAAAATTCTGTAAACAATTTCGCTGATAAATACAAAGCCAAGTTGGAATGGATAAATCTTGTAGTAACTAACATTGTTATAGAAAGTATCATTACTTGTCTGGAATGACTGATAGTTACCTTTTGCTGCCTCCATTGCAGTTTGAGTAACTGTACCTGAGTCAGCAGTAGGAACACTCTGTGCCATAAATATCCATATAAATCCAAGTGTTATGGTGTAAACCGAAAGTCCAACCACTAACGCTAAATCGGAAACTTTCTTGAAAACATTGGCGTATCTGCTTAGTGCAAAGACTAACAAGAAAAATCCACCAAGTAAAAAGAAGTTCATTACCAGGTCATCATAGTTAAACTGTATAACTTCTCCACCAAAGTTAGCACTGTCAAATTCACTGGTTTGTAATACCGACATTATTGCCACATAACCAAAGAAAATAAAGCAAAGAATTGTGATACCATATGAGCATATAGTTTCAAAAAGATTTTGCTTTTTTAGGTTAGGGGCAACTACCTTTTCCTTTTTATTAGAAGGAAGTTTTTTTGAATTGTCCATAATAAAAAATCCTTTTCTTTTTTCTACTTATAAATTATATCTAAAATGTAACATAAATTCAAGTGAATATTGAATGTAGTTGTGATTTGTGTTAAAATATCCTAAAAGTATGGGTATTATTTATATATTATATAAAGTTAATTGAAAAAAAGATAATAAGAATACTTAAAATAATAGGAGAGATACTATGATTAAGGAATATCTTGAAGTAGGTAAAATTGTAGGCACTCACGGTATTAAGGGTGAGTGTAGAGTAGAATTGTGGTGTGATGGTGGTGACTTTTTTAGTTGCTTTACAACACTTTATCTTGATAAAGACGGTAAGAAAAATATTTCTGTAAAAAGCAGACCTCATAAAAATATTGCACTAATGAAAATTAAAGGTATTGATAATATTGATGATGCAATTCCTCTTGTCGGTAAAGTTCTATATATTAACAGAGATGATTGTCCACTTCCTGAAGATGTATATTTTGTACAAGATATTATCGGTTGTGAAGTTAGAGATATAAATGACGGTACTGTATATGGTAAAGTAACAGATGTACTTTATACCGGTGCAAACGATGTTTATGAAATTAAAGCAAGTGACGGCAAAACTTACTTAATGCCTAAGATTGATGAGATTGTTAAGGAAATTAATGTTTATGAGGAGTATATTCTCATTGAGCCTATGAAAGGACTATTTGATGAGGATTGATTTGATAACATTGTTTCCGGAAATGTGTGAAACAGTTTTAAACGAAAGTATTTTAGGTAGAGCCCAAAAGAAAGGTGTACTTGAAATCAACACTCATCAGCTTAGGGACTTTGCTTTTGATAAACACAAGAGAGTTGATGATACACCTTATGGTGGTGGCAAAGGTATGCTGATGAAAGCAGAACCTATTGCACTATGCTTTGAGAACATTTGTGAACAAGTTGGTGAAAAGCCTTACTTTGTGTATATGTCACCACAAGGCAAAACTCTAAATCAGCAAAAGCTAATTGATATTTCAAGTCATAAGAATGTTTGTGTATTGTGTGGTCACTATGAAGGTGTTGACCAAAGAGTACTTGATGAATATGTAGATGAAGAAATTTCTATCGGTGACTATGTATTAACCGGTGGTGAATTACCTGCACTTGTATTTATTGATGCACTTTCCAGAATGACAGAGGGTGTCCTTTCCGATACAGTTTGCTTTACTGATGAAAGCCACTATAACGGACTTCTTGAATGTCCACAATATACAAAGCCACAGGTGTGGAGAGATAGAGAAGTTCCACCTGTACTATACAGTGGTCATCATGCTAATGTGGATAAATGGCAGAAAGAACATTCCTTAATTAACACATATAATAAGCGTCCCGATTTGTTAGAGAAGAAGGAATTATCAAAAGAAGATAAGGAATTTTTGAAAAATTATATAAACTCACTAAAGTAGTTTTGTAATATTGGTTATAACTAAATTAAATTCTTGTGATGTAATAACAAAAATGTATTGTTGTTTTCGTCGGATTGCACAAGAAACAGATTTTTATTTTCTTTTCAAATGTGTAGTGAAACAAATTTAAAAAATAAGGTTGATTTAGTTGTTTTCTAGGGTTATAATACACTTATTGAATGTGAAAATTTGCTTATGATGTTTCTTTTTTATAAGCAAAATTTGATAAATTTTAGGTTTTTATTCACTGACAAGAGAGGGATTTAGGCATGTATGTAAAGGAAGTTTTAGTTCAGAACAAAGCAGGACTAAGAGGTAGACCTGCAACATTTTTTATTCAGAAGGCTAACGAATATAAGTCAACTGTATGGGTAGAAAAGGATGAAAGAAGAGTAAGTGGTAAGAGTCTTCTTGGTGTTTTATCCCTAGGTGTTGTTGGTGGTACAACAATTAAGATTATTGCAGATGGTCCTGACGAAAAGGATGCAACAGAAGGTATTGTTGCTCTAGTAGAATCAGGTTTCACTGGTATGTAATTTTTGACTTTCATTATGGGTGGTTAGTTTTTAACCACCCTTATTTTTTTATTGTGAGGTGATATTGTGAATATAAAAGAATTAAGAAAAAAGGCAATGGCTTTACCACTACTTCCCGGTGTATATATAATGAGAGACAGTAGTCACAATATCATTTATATAGGTAAAGCAAAAGCTCTTAAGAACAGAGTCAGTCAGTACTTTGGCAGTCAAAATAACCATCAGGAAAAAGTCCGTAGAATGGTTAGTAATGTTTATGACTTTGACTATATTATTACCGACAGTGAGTTTGAGGCTCTTATTCTTGAATGTTCATTGATTAAGCAAAATACACCTAAGTACAATATTCTTTTAAAGGATGACAAGGGTTATAGCTATATTAAAGTCAGTAGTGATAAGTGGAGAAGAATCTCCTATGCATTGCAACAGGATGACCCAAAGGCAACATATATCGGACCTTATAAAAGTTCATATTATGTTAAGAATGCTATTGATGAGGCAATAAAGATTTTTCAACTTCCAACTTGCAACAAAAAGTTTCCTGAAGATTTTAGAAAAACAAGACCTTGTCTAAATTATCATATAAAGCAATGTTGTGCACCATGCAGAGGAAAAATGTCATTGGCAGAATACAATGAGCATATTGACTCAGCACTTGAATTTTTAAAGGGTGGTACAACAGAGTCTATTGCAAAAATGACAGAAGAAATGAACAAAGCCTCTGAAAATCTTGACTTTGAATTAGCTGCAAAAATTCGTGACAGAATAGCCTCAGTTAAGAAAATGAATGATAAGCAAAAGGTAGTTGACATTAAGGTTGATGAACAAGATGTAATTGCTTATATTACTGATGGTGACAAAGGCACATTTGAAGTTTTTAGATTTAAAGACGGTAGGCTTTTTGACAGAGAACATTTTATGGTTGATAACGGTGAGAATGAAGAAGAATTAATGGCTGAGTTTATCACCCGTTACTACACAATCCGAGATGATGTTCCAAAGCAGTTAACACTGGACAGAGAAATTGAGGACAGTAAGCTTCTTACTAAGTGGCTTAGTGAAAAGAAAGGTTCAGCAGTTCATATTGTTGTACCTAAAATCGGTGACCAAAAGCACCTTGTAGATATGTGCAAGAAAAATGCAATTGAAAGACTTGCCCAAACTAAAGGTAGCACTACCGGTGAATATGGTGTGCTGGAGGAACTTAAGGAAGTTTTAGGTTTAGATAAAATTCCTGAATATATTGAATCATACGACAACAGTAACCTTAGTGGTAGTGAAAATGTTTGTGGTATGATAGTTTATGAAAATGGCAAGAAAAATAAAAAGGCTTATAAAAAGTTCAAGATAAAGGGTTTTGAAGGTCAGGATGACTATGCAAGTATGGCAGAAGTTATTGACAGAAGACTTGATGAATATGAAAAAGCAGAAGAACCTGTTGGATTTGGCAGAAAGCCTGATTTAATCTTGCTTGATGGTGGCAAAGGTCAGGTAAATGCAGTATTGCCTATACTGAAGAAACATAATATTGACATACCTACTTTTGGTATGGTTAAGGATGAAAGTCACCGAACAAGAGCAATTGTTTCAGATAAAGGGGAAATTGCAATTAGCAGAAAGAGAAAACTGTTTACCTTTATCAGCAAAATGCAAGATGAAGTCCATAGATTTGCTATTGGTTATCAGCGACAAAGAAGAAGTATGAACACCTTTAAAAGTTCATTAACCGATATTCCGGGAGTAGGTATTGAAAGAGCAAAGGCACTATTAAAGCACTTTAGAACTATTAAAAATATTAGCGAAGCTGATTATGAAGAATTACTTAATGCACCTAAAATGAACAAGGTTTCTGCCGATAGTGTTTATAATTATTTTCATAATGAAAATAATAGTAATTGAGTTTTTCTTTTATATATGTTAGAATTACGGTGGTGATATTATGAGAGTTATTACAGGAATAGCGAAAGGTACAAGACTAAGAACTCTGGAAGGTAATGATGTTCGTCCTACTACAGACAGAGTAAAGGAAGGTATCTTTTCTGCTTTACAATTTGGAATTGAGGGTAGAACTTTTCTTGATTTGTTTGCCGGTAGTGGACAAATGGGAATTGAAGCTATCTCAAGAGGTGCAAAGAAAGCAGTATTTGTTGACAGTAGCAAAAAGTCTTTGCAGGTAGTAAATGAAAATATTGAAAAATGTAAATTTCAAGATAAATCAAAGGTTGTCAACGGTTCAGCAGTAAGTTTCTTAAAGATGAATAAAGAGAAGTTTGATATTGCTTTTCTTGACCCACCATATAGACAAGGATTACTTGAAGAAGTGCTGCCTTTGGTATTTGAAAATATGAAAGAAACCGGTGTTGTACTATGTGAACATCCTGTTGATGAAAAAATTATTGAAAAATATTCTAATTTTAGCCTTGACAGAGAATATCGCTATGGTAAAATAAAGATAAGCAGTTTTTGTTACAAAGAAAATATTGAGTAGTTCGTACTAAACTTGGAAAGAGGAAAAAGAATGGATAAAATAGCAATTTGTCCCGGTAGTTTCGATCCGGTAACCCTTGGACATATTGATATTATAGAAAGAGCATCTAAGATGTTCAGCAAAGTTATTGTTGCCGTTATGGTTAATCCAAATAAACAACCAAGTTTTTCTATTAACGAACGAATTGATTTGTTAAAGGAAGCGACAACACATATCAGCAATTTGGAGATTGTATCTTTTAATGGTCTTTTGGCAAGTTATGCAAAGGAAAGATCAGCAGTTGCAGTTGTTAAGGGGTTAAGAGCTGTATCTGACTTTGAATATGAATTTCAAATGGCTTTAACAAACAAAAAACTCAATCCCGATTTGGAAACTATCTTCCTAACTACCAGTGCAAAGTATATGTACTTAAGCTCTAGTATGGTTAAGCAGGTGGCATCCTTCGGTGGGGACATTAGTGATTTTGTTCCGGCTTGTTTGTACGACAAAATATACAGTAGATTAAAAGGAGTTAATTAAGATGAGAGTGGAAGACCTAATCAATGAGTTAGAAGATATGATGAACGATGCAAAGGTTCTACCTTTAACAGGTGGTAAGGCTGTTGTAGATACAGAAGCCGTTCTTGATATTCTTGATGACATTCAGGATGCACTACCGGGTGAAGTTAGACAGGCTAAGAGCATTGTTGCCGATAGAAGCCAGATTCTTGCTGAAGCTAAGAAAGAAGCAGAAGAAATTATCCGTGCCGGTGAAGAAAAGAAGAAACAGCTTGTTGCTGAAGATGAAATCACAAAGCAGGCACAGGCACAGGCAGCTGACATCCTAAGTGATGCAAAGAAGAAGTCTTCTGAAATGAAGAAAGCAGCTAACGGTTATGTTACTGACCTAATGAAGAGAGCTGATGAAACTCTAACAGATTTAACTAACGAAATCCGTAAGACTCGTCAGGACATTCAGGCTCAGAAGAAAGACTGATTTAGAAAATAATTGAGATTTTTAGCCACTACGAAAGTAGTGGTTATTTTTTTTGCCTAAAACTATATTTTAATGCCAAAACTCGTTATGTGAACAGTTTGAAAATATAAAGAAATTGTTACAAATTCCTTGCAATATCATTACAAGTAGTATATAATGGTTCATATAGAAGTGGCATTTGGTGTCACAATAGGACATTTGGTGTCGATAAGTGATTTTCATGTGTCATATTTAATTAAAAATGGAGGTGGCAGTTTAATATGTTTTCAGGTACAACAGTTCATTCAGTTGATGCAAAAGGCAGAATTGTACTGCCACAGAAATTCAGAGAAGAACTTGGTGAAGAATTTTATGTAACCAATGGCTTTTCTGAAAATATACAGATTATGTCTGTTGATGAGTTTAATCGTCTAAGAGAGCAGATAAGGGAGCTACCTGCTAACAAAGCAATGGCACTTCAGTATTTGCTTTTATCTGCAGCAACACTAGTTAGTCCAAACGGTCAGGGTAGAATTCAAATTCCCCAAAAATTGCGTGAGGATAGCGCCATCCAAGGTGAGGCTGTAGTTGTTGGTATGGATAGCCGTATTGAAGTATGGAACAAAGATAAGTTCGATGCATTTATGGCTAAACAGCGCCAAGAACTTGAGGATGCTCTTCAGCTTATTAAGTTTTAATTATGGAATTTAATCATATTTCTGTTCTACTCAATGAATGTATTGAGGGATTGAACATTAACCCTAACGGAATTTATGTTGACGGTACAGCAGGTGGTGGCGGTCACTCAGCAGAAATTCTAAAGAAACTTGATTGTGGTAAACTGATTTCTATTGACAGAGATCCGGATGCTATTACAACAATTTCCGAAAGATTTAAAAATGAGCCAAATTCAATTATTGTAAATGGTTGTTTTGGCGATATGAAAAAGCTATTAAATGACAGAGGTATTTATCAGGTAGATGGTGTTCTTCTTGATATTGGTGTCAGTTCTCATCAGCTGGATACTGACGAAAGAGGTTTTAGCTTCCATAAGGATGCACCTTTGGATATGAGAATGAGTCAAAGTGGTACTTCTGCCGAGGATTTAGTAAACGACTTAAGTTATGAAGAACTTAGAGATATTATATATCGCTATGGTGAAGATAAATTTGCACCGTCTATTGCCAAAGGTATAGTTAAAGCAAGAGAAGAAGAAAGAATTACTACTACTCTTCAACTTGCTGAGATTATTAAGAATTCTGTACCTCAAAAGGTTAGAAGAGAAGGTCATCCTGCAAGAAAGACTTTCCAAGCACTTAGAATTGAAGTAAATGGAGAACTTACTCAGCTTGAAAACGGTCTTGATGAAGCATTTGAAATGCTTAGTCCAAAGGGCAGACTTGCAGTTATTTCTTTCCATTCGTTAGAGGATAGAATAGTAAAGCAAAAGATGGCATCTTGGTGCAAGGGTTGTACTTGTCCAAAGGACTTTCCGGTATGTGTTTGTGGAAATGTACCAAAGGCAAAGTTGGTAAACCGTAAGCCTATTGAGGCTACTCAGGAGGAATTGGACAAAAACCCTAGAAGTAGAAGTGCAAAACTAAGGATTTGCGAAAAAATTTAGGTAAAGTGACAGTTTTGTAGTATTTCCCTAGACAAAGCACTGTATATGTAGTAAAATATATCAGAGGTGTAATTATAGTTACAAATATCTATAGATAGTGTAACAAAACGATTACAATAAATATATATTGAGTTTTTAATTACTACGAATAAGTAAGGATTATGAGAAGAAAGAAATTTTAGGATACCATATATAGTATCTTAAAAATTAAGAATTGGTTATATAGGTGAATAAATGGCATTTTTGAGCAGTAATAATGCTTATGACATTTCTGTTTTTGAAGATGACAATCTTGAAAATCAGGACTTACATAAGAAAAATAAGGTAGTAAAAATACCTAAGAAAAAAATTGAACAAGCAAAAAGACGCAAACGCAATCCTTTGAAGCTAACTGTTGGTTTCTTGTTTTCTGCAGTTGTTGTAGCAGTAGTTGGTATGATTATTTATAGTCAAGTTCAGCTAACAGAACTAAATCAGAAAATTTCAGAAGCACAGGAAACACTTGAAAACAGCCAAAGTGAATATACTCAAATGCAAATGAATGTTGATGCTAAATACACAACTTCTATTATTGAGGAATATGCACAGGATAAACTAGGTATGACTAAAGCAAACAGTAGCCAAAAGGAATTTGTGGATTTATCTAGCGGGGATAAAGCCAAGGTTATTGAAAAAGAGGATAAAAGTATTTTTGATACTATAGTAGATTGGATATCCTCAATTTGGTCATAACCCTTAGGTTTGTGTAATAAGATTATAGAGGGTACAAGAGTTGAGATTTTAATTATCTTAACTCTTTTTCCGTATTTATTGATATGAAAGAGATAAGAAAGGAGCAAGACCGATTGGCTAAGAATGTAAAAGGCGTAAATCAAAAATTAAGACATAGAACAATGATTCTGTTGGCTATTATTTTGGTTATTGGTTTTGGTGCTGCTACTTGTAGACTTGCATTTTTGCAAGTGGTTAAGGGAGAAAGTTTAAGCCAAAAGGCTGTTGAACAACAGTTACATGATACTGAGATTTCAGCAAAACGAGGAACTATCTATGATAGAACCGGTAAGGTATTGGCCCAGAGTGCCTCGGTGTGGCGAGTTGTTATGGCTCCTGCTAACTTCAAAACTGATGAACAGAGAGAATATGTAGCTAAAAATCTTTCCAAAATTCTTGATTTGGATTATGACGAAGTTCTAAAGGAAACTAAAGAAAATTCATATTATGTTAGCGTTAAGCGAAAGATAGAAACAAAAGAAAGAAATAAGATTTTAAAGTTGCAAGATACATTAAGCGAAAAATATAAGCTGGAAAATGTTATTCAACTACTTGATGACTACAAGAGATATTATCCTTATAATGAACTTGCTTCTTCAGTAATCGGTTTTACCGGTGAAGATGACCAAGGTCTTGAAGGACTTGAGTATCAGTACAATAAGTATTTATCAGGTACAAGTGGCAGACTTATTTCAGCACGAAATTCAAAGGGTGTTGATATGCCTTTTGCTTATGAACAAAGTATTGATGCTAAAGACGGTAACAACCTGGTTCTTACTATTGATGAAACAGTTCAAGCAGTTGTTGAAAAGTATATGCAACAGAATATCATAACCAATAAGGTTTATAACCGTGGTTGTGCTATTATGATGGATGTTACAAATGGCGAGATTATTGCTATGGCTACAGTTGGTGGCTATGACCTTAACGAGCCTTATACAATAGCCGATGAAACAAAGCAAAAAGAAATCAAAGCTATTACAGATGAAAAGAACAAGAATAAGGCCTATAATGAGGCTTTAGCTGAACAGTGGCGTAATAAAGCTATTTCCGACACTTATTATCCGGGTTCGGTATTTAAGATTATTACTTCTGCTATGGCACTTGAAGAAGGTGTTGTTAATGCAGATACAAGTACTTTCAACTGTACCGGTTCTATGCAGGTAAGTGATAGACTTATCCACTGTGATGACTGGAACGGTCATGGTACACAGACTTTTGAACAAGCAATTATCAATTCTTGTAACCCTGCATTTATGCAGATTGGTGCAAAATTAGGTGCAGCAAAGTTCTGGGAATACTATCAGGCATTTGGTTATTCCGAATTAACAGGTATTGACCTACCGGGTGAAAGTGACGACCAGTTCTTTACACCGGACGGTTCAATGGGTGTTGTTGACCTTGCAGTTTCTTCTTTCGGTCAAGGTTTCTCAATTACTCCAATTCAGATGATTACTGCCGTATCAGCAGTTGCAAACGGTGGTAACTTGGTTCAACCACATGTTGTAAAGCAAATTCAGGACAGCAACGGTAATGTTGTACAAAACTATGATACAAAGATTAAGAGAAAAGTTGTATCAAGCAGCGTATCTAAAACATTAAACACAATTCTACAACACAACTCAGAACAGGGCGGTGTAAAGTGTGGTTATGTTGCAGGTTACAGAGTAGCCGGTAAAACAGGTACATCACAAAAATTGGTAGACAACAATGGTGATGGTGTAGAAGATTACATTGCGTCTTTCCTAGGTTATGCTCCTGCAGATAACCCAAAATATGCAATGCTAATGTTCTTTGATACTCCTACAGGTGATAACTACTACGGTTCTGTTGTAGCAGCACCTGTATTCCCACAGATTATGGAAGAAGTTTTACCTTACTTAGAGGTTGAAACAGAATATACAGATAGCGAAAGAGAAGACTTAGATGTTATTGCCGATCAGTATGTTGGTCTATCAACAGAAGATGCACAACAAAAGATTTCTGATGCCGGACTTACACCGGTAGTTAAGGGTTCAGGTAGCAAGGTTATTGCTCAAATGCCGGAATCAAATTCTACTGTACCAAAGGGTGGAACAGTTGTTCTTTATACCGACAAATCTTCGGCAAAAGAAACGGTAGAAGTACCTAACTTACTTGATATGAGTTTAAGTGATGTAAACAGTATTGCTTCTCAGTGTGGACTGAATGTATCTGTTAAGGGTACTTCAAGTACAAGTGGTGACGGTATCTCTACAAAGCAAAGTATAGCTGAGGGTACTAAGGTTAGTGAAGGTACAGTTATTACAGTTACCTTCTTGCCACAAAGTGGTATTGGAGAATAATAAATTTTTATATAAAAGATGTTAAAATGAGGTGTTAGAATGACAACAGGATTATGGGAACTTGTGGGTGCAGTTGTTGCATTCGTTCTTTCAGCAGTAATAGGAAGATTTTTGATTCCGATTTTACACAAATTAAAGTATGGTCAGACAATTCTTGATATTGGACCATCTTGGCATAAGAAAAAGCAAGGTACTCCAACAATGGGTGGCATTATGTTTATCATCGGTATTGTTGTTGCAACAGTAATTGCAATTCCTTGTTTATCAATTTTCGGTGATATTTATGAACCAACAGGTTATTCTTATAACAAAGAGGTTCTAATGGTATTTGTCAGCCTAGGTATGGCTGTACTTTACGGTGCAGTTGGTTTCCTTGATGACTATATTAAGGTTGTTAAGAAAAGAAACCTTGGTCTAACTGCTAAGCAGAAACTAGTGTTCCAGTTTGCAATTGCAATTGCATTCGTTGTAATCAATGCTTTCTTTGGCTATGGTGACACAACATATATTCCTTTTGCAGGTACTGTTCATATGGGCAACTTTGCAATTATCTACCACATTATCAGTGTAATTGTTATTGTTGGTGTGGTTAACGCAGTTAACCTAGCTGATGGTATTGATGGTCTTGTTGGTTCAGAAACATTCTTTGTTGCTATTTTCTATATGATTATTTCAAGCATTATGACTTCTTCTGCAACAGGTGTTTTATCAGCAGCAGTAGCCGGTGGTTGTCTAGGTTTCTTACTATGGAACTTTAACCCTGCTAAGGTATTTATGGGTGACACAGGTTCACTATTCTTAGGCGGTATTGTTTGTGCAATGGCTTATTCAATGAATATGCCGGTTATCCTAATTCCAATGGCACTGACTTATTTACTAGAAATGCTATCTGTTATTCTACAGGTAACATACTTTAAAATTACTCACGGTAAAAGATTATTCAAGATGAGTCCTATCCACCATCACTTTGAAAAGTGTGGTTGGAGCGAAACAAAGATTGTTGTAGTATTCAGTGCATTTACAATTGTTATTTGTGGTATTGTTACTGCATTAGTAATTTTAGGACTTTGATACTTCATATAATATAGGGAGGAGAATTTAATGTCATCAGAAACTTTAAAAAGAATGTCAAATGAAAGACAAAGATATGATAGTCGTGGCAGGACAAGAAGAAAAAATGCTCCTCCAAAAAAGAGAAAGAGAATAGCTTTCTCTATTGGTATGGGTATTGACCTACCTTTCCTAATTATTCTATTGGTTCTTCTTGTAACCGGTCTGATAATGATGTTTTCATCATCTTATGCAGTTGCATATTATAATCAGGGAGACAGTTTCTTCTTCTTGAAAAGGCAGTTAATATTTGCAGTTATTGGCTTTGTGCTTATGATGGGTATTTCCTATATTGACTATCATAGCTTGCATCATTTATGTTATGTATTCTTAGGACTTTCCTATTTGGCACTATTTTTGGTATTGTTGTTGCCACCGGTAAACAATGTTCATAGATGGATTGGTGTTGGTGGTTACGGTATTCAGGCTTCGGAATTTTCAAAATTCGCAATTGTGCTTTTCTTGGCACATTGGGGAAGTCTTTATTATGATAAAATGAGTACCATTAAGTATGGGGTTGTTCCTGCACTTACAGTATTTGTCAGTACTGCAGTTTTACTTGTGCTTGAGCCTCACTATTCAGGTATAGTAATTATTCTTTTGCTTACAGTTATAATGCTTTATCTAGCCGGTATAAACACAAAATGGCTTGTTGCTGCCGGTGTAGCAGTTGTTATTGCTTTCTTGATTGCTTGGGCTACAGGACTTCTTTCTTATGCTATGACAAGAATGGAAGGCTGGGGTCAGGCTCTTGAATATACAACAGAAGATATGTGGCAAACAACATGGCAGACAAGAAACAGTCTTTATGCAATAGGCTCAGGTGGTCTCTTCGGTTTAGGCCTTGGTAACTCAAGACAAAAGTATGGTTATCTACCTGAACCACAGAACGACTTTATCTTTGCAGTTGTATGTGAAGAACTTGGTTTAGTAGGTGCAATAGTAATCTTAATTATCTTTGCAGCACTTGTTTATAGAGGTGTAAAGATTGCTCTAAAAGCACCTGACAGATTTGGTAAATTACTTGGTATCGGTTTGATTTCACAGATTGGTATTCAAGTTATTCTAAATATTTTTGTTATTACAGACTGGTTGCCTAATACAGGTATCAGCTTACCATTCTTCTCTTATGGTGGTAGTTCGCTGGTTGTATTGATGGCACAGATGGGTGTAATACTTTCGATTTCAAGACACTCTAATATTGAAAAAGCATAATGAGGTGTAAAATATGAGAATTTTATTTGCCGGTGGCGGTACAGCCGGTCACATTAACCCGGCACTTGCAATTGCCGGATATGTAAAGAAACAAATGCCTGAAGCAGAAATCCTTTTTGTAGGTAACAAGGGTGGTATGGAAGAAAGACTTGTTCCGCAAGCAGGTTTTGACTTTAAGCAGATTGTTATTAGTGGTTTTAAGAGAAGTTTTAATGTTAAGGCAATCGGTCACAATGTTAAAACAGTAAAGAGAATGTTTACAGCCTCTGCTGAGTCAAAGAAAATTATTAAGGAATTTAAACCTGACCTTGCAGTTGGTACAGGTGGTTATGTAAGTGGTCCTGTACTTCGTACTGCAGCAAAGATGGGTGTTCCGATTATTATTCACGAACAAAACGCTTATCCCGGTGTTACTACAAAGATGTTATCAAAATTAGCTAAGAAGGTTATGTTAGCTATTCCCGATGCTAAGAAACACCTTGACCCTAACCTGGATTATGTTATTACAGGTAACCCTGTAAGACAGGAAATTCTTTCTGCTAACAGAGAAAGTGCAAGAGCAGAACTTGGTCTTGATGAAAGACCTGTTGTTCTTTCTTTTGGTGGTTCTTTAGGTGCAAGAAAGATTAACGAAAACCTAGCTGACTTAATTGCCAGAAGTGGTAAAGACGGTAAGTATCAGCATATCCATGCATATGGCCAATACGGTAAGTGGTTCCCTGATTTAGTTAAAGAGAAAGGTACAGATATTTCAAAGTGTCCTAACCTTGATATTAGAGAATATATTAACAATATGGCAACTTGTCTTGCTGCTTGTGATGTGGTTGTATCAAGAGCAGGTGCAATTACACTTTCAGAAATTCAAGCACAGGGCAAACCTGCAGTTCTAATTCCATCTCCAAATGTTGCTGAAAATCATCAGTATCACAATGCAATGGCTATGGTAAATAAGAAGGCTGCTGAAATTATTGAAGAAAAGGATTTAACTCCAGAACTTCTAATTGAAAAAGTTGATAAGCTACTAGAGAGTAGTGCTACTCTTGAAGAATATAGCAAGAATGCCAGAAAAATGGCCATTGTTGATGCTAATGAAAGAATCTTTAGTGTTGTCAAAGGTATTCTAGGCTAACACATTTTTGAAACACCAACATAAAATATGTAGAAATAGTTTCAGTATTTTATAAAGGGTGTTGTAAGTGGCTAAGTTTATAGTTGATGGTAACAGACGGTTGCAGGGTGAAGTTAATTTGCAAGGTGCTAAGAACAGTGCTTTGCCTATTATCTCGGCAACTCTCTTGTGCAGTGGTGAAAGTGTAATTCATTGTTGTCCTATTATTAGTGATATTAATGCGTCAATACAGATTTTACGGTATCTTGGTTGTAGTGCAAAGCTCAGCGATCACACACTTATTGTTGATAGCAAAGATATGAATAGGTGTGATATACCGGAAAATTTGATGAATGAAATGCGTTCATCTATTGTATTTTTAGGTGCAATAATTGCAAGAAAAGGAAAGGCAAAGTTGTACTTCCCGGGTGGTTGTGAATTAGGTCCAAGACCTATTGATTTGCACCTTTCTGCACTGAGAAAAATGGGTGTTATTATTGACGAAAGATATGGACTTATCACTTGCAGAGTAAAAGATAAATTACATGGAGCAAAGATTGCTTTGCCATTCCCTAGTGTTGGTGCTACTGAGAACATTATCCTTTCTGCAGTTTTAGCAAAAGGTACTACAATAATCAGTAATGCTGCCAGAGAACCGGAAATCGTTGATTTGTGTGATTATCTTATTAAGTGTGGTGCTGAAATATACGGTGCAGGTGAAAGCACAATTTATATTTATGGTGTTGATAATTTAACCCCAACAGTCCATACTATTATTCCGGACAGAATTGTTGCTTCAACCTTTATGGCTGCTTCAGCAGTTACCGGTGGTGAGCTAATACTTAACGGTATTATAAGTAGCCATCTTGATGGAGTTATTCCTCTCTTTGAGGAGGCCGGTTGCAATATAAAGGTAAGAAACAGTAAACTGAAAATAGATAGTCCAAGTAGACTAAAGTCCTTTAAATATGTAAGGACAATGCCTTATCCCGGATTTCCGACTGATGCACAAGCAGTGATGATGTCTGTTGCAACAGTTGCTAAGGGTACAACTGTATTTGTTGAAAATATTTTTGAAAGTAGATACCGTCATGTTGAGGATTTAACACGACTTGGTGCTAATATAAAGGTAGCCAACAAGGTTGCAGTTGTTGAAGGTGTGGATAGATTATTTGGTGCTAAGGTAGTAGCAAAAGAATTAAGGGGTGCTGCTGCTTTGGTTGTTGCTTCTTTGAAAGCAGAGGGCAGAACCGAAATTGAAGGAATCAAGTACCTTGAAAGAGGATATGAAGACCTAGAGGTTGTACTGTCAAGTTTAGGAGCAAATATAAGGAAAGTATAGAGGAAAGAGGTGTGAAAATTGGCTGATGCAAAAAAGAACATTGAAAAGAACAGAAAGAAAAAAATAAAAGAAGAAAGGAAAAAAAGAGAAAAAGAAAGAAAAGCTGAGCAAAAGCGTAGAGAACAAGCAATTAAAAGAGCCAATAAAAAGAGAAAGAAAAAGTTAAAAGAAGATGTAATTACACCTCGTAAAGATGTAAGAAAAATTGATACAACAAAGAGAAATACCAGAAAAGACAGAACTTCAGGAAGTAATGACTTTTTAGGAGAGAATATTGTAGACCAATCAGCATATGATGACAACAAGTATCTTGACAAAAATGATTTACGCAGAATGAGAAAAAAGAAAAATCCTGCAAAAAGTGTAAATACAAAGAAAAGCCGTAGATGGAGAATGATAATTACATATTCAGCTTTAGTTGCTGTTGTAGTTGTAGCCGGTATTACACTTTCTTTAACAGTATTTTTTAAGACAGCTAATTTTGAAATTGAAGGAGATACAAGGTATTCTAAGGAACAGCTTGTTTCTGCTTGTGGTATAAAGGAAGGTGAAAATATTTTCTTAGCTAACAAGAAGTGGGCTGAAGAAAATATAAAAAATACTTTCCCATATGTACAAAAGGTTGATGTATCTTTTGGCTTACCTGACAGAATTGTAATTGATGTTACTGAGGGTGAAGCAAGTTATGTGGTTAAACATGACAAAGAGTATTGTACAGTTTCTAAGGAAGGCAGAATTCTTGATAATTTCAACAAAAAGGTAAAGGGACTGCCAATTCTAAAGGGTGCAAAACTTAAGTCCAATACACCCGGTGACTATGTTGAATATAGCAACAAGGCAGTAGGACAGTCACTTACAGAAATTGTTACCTCACTTAACAATAATAAACTTGAAAATATAACAGAAATCAATGTATCAAAAAGTGCAAACCTAACCTTTACTTATGATAATAGAATTCTTGTAAAACTTGGTTTACCGGAAAATATTAATTATAAAATCAAAACGGCAAAGGCTATTATTACAGAAAAGCTAGACCCAAATAATCAAGGGATTATTGAGGGTACTTTGGATGTAAGTTCTTGTTATGAAACAAAGAGAAGTTACTTTAATGAGGACTCTATAGTGGATAAGGCTGATAAATCAGATGATACAACCACAACTACTACAGAACCAATAACCGATGCTACCGATGCAAATTCTTATGTTGATCCAAATGGTTACAGTACTGATACAAGTGGTGGTGTAACTGATTATGGTACAGGTAACAGTACCGATTATGGAACAGATTACGGCACAAACTATGGTACTGATTATGGCACTGACTACGGCACAAACTATGGTACTGATTATGGTACTGACTACGGTACAGACTATGGTACAGGTTACGATACAGGTTATGGTGACGGTACACTATACAACTAAGTTAAATATTTACTAAAATAATAAGTAATATATTGACGAAAAAATTACTATATACACCATATGTAGTTATACTTTTTGAAATTTAAGATAAAGCACAAAATTACTTGATTTTTTCCGTATTTTATGATACCTTATATAATAGTAATTGTGTCTATTTAAAGCATTATGTATTAGATATTTAGATATATAGGAAACAAGGAGGAAGTTTAAATGGCTTTTGAGTTAGAAAATGAACCAATGAATTATTTACCAGTTATTAAAGTTATCGGTGTTGGTGGCGGCGGCGGTAACGCTATCAACAGAATGGTTTCTAGTGAAGTTCAAAATGTTGAATTTATTGCTATAAATACAGATGAACATGTTCTTCAGTTCTCTAAGGCTGACAAGAAAGTTCAGATTGGTGAAAAGATTACAAGAGGTAAGGGTGCAGGTTCTCTTCCAAGTATCGGTCAGCAGTCAGCTGAAGAATCAAAGGAAGAAATTGCAGCTCTACTTAAAGATACAGATATGGTATTTGTTACTGCCGGTATGGGTGGTGGCACAGGTACAGGTGCTGCTCCTGTAGTTGCTCAGATTGCTAAGGAAATGGGCATCCTAACTGTTGCAGTTGTTACTAAGCCTTTTGCTTTTGAAGGTAAGAAGAGAATGGCTCAGGCTGAACAGGGTATTCAGGAACTTGCAACTTCTGTTGACTCACTAATTATCGTACCTAACGAAAGACTAAAGTACTTTAGCGACCAGTCAATCACTCTTAAGAATGCATTCAGCATTGCTGATGATGTTCTTCGTCAGGGTGTTCAGAGTATCTCTGACCTAATCCTTGTTCCGGGTCTTGTTAACCTTGACTTTGCCGATGTTACTGCTATTATGAAGAATGCAGGTTATGCTCATATGGGTATCGGTAAGGCTTCCGGTAAGGATAAGGCTACACTTGCTGCTGAACAGGCTATTTCTTCACCATTACTGGAAACAGCTATTGACGGGGCTAAGGGTGTTATCATTAATGTTACTGCTTCTGCTGATATTTCACTTGAAGATATAGATATTGCTTCTACAATGATTTCTAACAAGGCTTCTGAAGATGCAAACATCATCTGGGGTGCTGTTATCAATGAAAATATGGAAGACGAAATCAGCGTTACAGTTATCGCTACAGGTTTCAACGGCGATAAGGATGAAGATAAGATTCCTGCAAAGCCGGTTACTGCTACTGCTCCTGTAAGTAGCACACCTGCATCTACTCCGGCTCCAAAGGCTGAAGATGATGATGACGATACTTTCTATGACATTATGTCAATCTTTAATAAGTAATTAATTTTAGACTTAAACTCCTCACATTGTGGGGAGTTTTATTTTGCCTTTTTCTGTAAAATTATTTAGTGTAAAGGTATATTTTTCTTTACTTTTTTTCTTTAGAATGTTATATTATATTTTGTGGACTGTATTCTTATGAAATAGTACCACATACAATGTTTTTTAATATCCTTTTATAGCTTATATCCGTAAGGAATGGGACTTTGGGTGTCACCTTGAAAGTAGGTGATTTTATGAAAATTGGATTTGTAGGAGCAGGTAAAGTGGGCTTTACTTTGGGAAAATATTTTCAGAGCAAGGGTATATCTGTTGTTGGATATTTTAGCAAAAATATCACTAGTACAAAGGAAGCATCAAGTTTTACAAACACAAGTTGTTTTGAAAGTATAAATGATTTGGTTAGAAATTGTGACGCTCTTTTTCTTACAGTTCCGGATAATAATATAAGAGATGTATATTCTTCTCTTTCAAAACAAGCAATCAAGGGAAAATTAATTTGCCATTGTAGTGGTGTTATGTCTGCTAAAGAGGCTTTTGATGATGCAGAAGATTTTGATGCAATGATATGTTCAGTCCATCCGTTATTTGCAATTAGTGACAAGTATAAGTCATATTGTGAAATAGCTGATGGCTTTTTTTCTGTGGAAGGCTCAGCCTCAGGTGTTAAGTTAGTTACAGATATTCTTAAAAGGTGTGGCAATGATTTTCAAGTTATTGATAAATCTATGAAGCATAAGTATCACTTGTCAGCTACTATAGGCAGTAACCTTGTGGTTGGGTTACTTGATTTTTGTATTTCTACTTTAGTAGATTGTGGCTTTACAAGGGAAAATGCCCTGAAAGCCCTGACTCCGATTGTAACTAACAATGTTAAGAATGTTATGGAAAATGATGTGGTAAGTAGCTTAACAGGACCGGTAGAAAGATGTGACACTAATACAGTAACTAAGCACTTAAACTGTTTAAGTGGTGAAGAAAAAGAAATTTATACTTTGCTTTCAAAAAGAATTTTAAATATTAGCAAAGTGAAAAATGAAAACCGAGATTATAGTAAATTAGAGAAACTTTTGAAAGGAGCAGAAAATGAAAAATAATGTTTCAACTTTTGCAAAGATGAAGGCAAACGGAGAGAAAATCTCAATGCTGACTGCTTACGATTATTCAACTGCAAAAATTATGGATAATTGTGTTAATGGTATTTTGGTAGGTGATAGCCTAGGTAATGTTATGCTAGGTTATGAAGATACACTTTCAGTTACAATGGAGGATATGATTACCTTTGGCGGTGCAGTATCAAGAGCATGTAAAAATGCAATGGTTGTTGTTGATATGCCTTTTATGTCTTATGAAGTTTCTGTTGAACAAGCAGTAATGAATGCCGGTAGACTAATGAAAGAGGCTAGAGCAAATGCAGTTAAGCTTGAGGGTGGCGTAGAAATGTGCGACCGTATCAAGGCTATTACTAATGCAGGTATTCCTGTAATGGCTCATATCGGTATGACACCTCAAAGTGTAAATGCTTTTGGTGGCTTTAAGGTTCAGGGTAAAAGTATTGATGGTGCAAGAAAAATGGTAGAAGATGCCTTAGCAGTAGAGAAAGCCGGTGCTTTTGCGGTAGTTATTGAATGTGCACCAACTGAACTTTGTGAATATATTACAGAGAAACTAACTATCCCTACAATCGGTATCGGTGCAGGTAATGGCACAGATGGTCAGATTCTTGTATATCAAGATATGCTGGGTTTATTTAGTGACTATGTACCTAAGTTTGTAAAGAGATATGAACTTCTTGGTGACAAGATGGTAGATGCTTTTAAGCAGTATGATAAGGAAGTAAAGGATGGCTCTTTCCCTGATAAAGACCATAGCTTTGCAATAGATAAAGAAATTATTGATGAATTAAGGAAAGAAGAGAAGTAAAATGACAGTAGCAACAAAAATCAGTGAAGTTCGTCAGCAAGTTAAGGATTGGAAGAGAAACGGTCTAACAGTAGGTCTTGTACCAACAATGGGTTACTTACATGAAGGTCATGCAAGTCTTATTAAAACATCTGTTGAACATTGTGACAAAACAGTTGTCAGTGTTTTCCTAAACCCAACACAGTTTGCACCAAATGAAGATTTAGAGTCATATCCTAGAGATTTTGACAATGATAAAAAGTTGTGTGAAGAAATGGGTGCTGACCTGGTTTTCCATCCAGAAGTTTCTGAAATGTATGATGAAGACAGTAGTACATTTGTAGAAATTCTATCAGATATGCCAAAGCAACTTTGTGGCAAAACAAGACCAATTCACTTTAGAGGTGTTTGTACTGTTGTTTCAAAGTTATTTAACATTGTAACTCCTGACAAAGCATTCTTTGGTGAAAAAGATGCTCAGCAACTTGCAATTATCCGTAAAATGGTTAAGGATATGTCCTACGGTATTGAAATTATCGGTTGCCCAATTGTTAGAGAAAGCGACGGCCTTGCAAAGTCAAGCAGAAATACATACCTAAGTGATGAAGAAAGAAAGGCAGCTTTGTGCCTATCAAAAGCAGTAAACCTTGGTAAAGAAATTATTGCTAATGGTGAAAAGAATGCTGAAACTGTACTTTCAAAAATGAAAGAACTTATTAATGCTGAACCACTTGCTAAAATTGACTATGTTGAGGCAGTTGACGGTGTTACAATGAACCCTGTTAAGGAAATCAAAGAAAACACTCTTGTTGCTATGGCAGTTTATATCGGCAAAACAAGATTGATTGACAACTTCTCAGTTAAATAATGTAAAATAATATTACATTATTTGTACAACCTTTATAAAATTTAATTAAAATATTCTACGCTTAGTAATTTATTTTTATTTAAAATACTTCCATTTTGTACCATAATATAGTATAATGTGCTTACAGAGATACATTTTTATTTGTAAAAGGAGGTACTTATGAAAAGGTTACTAAGCGTTTGTCTTTCTTTATGCATTATGGTGTCTGCATTTGTTTCATTTGACATTACTGCATCTGCAAAGACAAATTTGAAGAAAACTACAGTTTCAGCTAGTAACATTTTAAACGGTATTAATGTTAGCTGGAAAAAGGTTTCAGGTGCAAAAAGCTATAAATTATATAGAAAGACACCTGGTGCAAAGAAGTATTCAGTTGTTAAAAAGACTAACAGCAAAACTGTAAAGTACCTTGATAAAAAGGTATCAGCCGGTAAGACTTATTCTTATCAAGTTGTTGCAGTTAAAGGCAAAGAAACTTCAAAGTCAAAGACAAAGTCTATCACAAGATTACTAGCACCAAAGAATGTAAAGGTTCAGTCATATGCCGGTAAAACCGATTGTACCTTAAAGGGTAGCAAAGCTGATTATGTTTTTGATAATGTTTTCAATTTTGACTCAAAATTAGGGGTAAAGATAACTTGGAATAAGTCCAAAGGTGCAAATAAATATGATATTTACCGAAAAGTTGATAACAGTAAAAAGTACAGAAAAATTAAAACTGTAGGTAATATTTCAACATATGTGGATCGTGAATCTTTTTTTAGTGTAGTAAATCTTAGTTATAAAGTTGTAGCAAGAAAAAATACTTCAGCAAGTGATTATAGCACTATAAGAAAAATCTGTTATGTTGAACCTTCATATATATTTACACATTCTTTATCAGATGAATTATTGGTATCATGGACTCAAGTGGCAGGTTGTGACGGTTATAAGTTGTATCGTTCATTAACAGGAAAAGCCGGTTCATATTCTTATATCGGTAAATACACAACAAAAGAATATAAGTATGAAGAAAAGAATGCTGAATTAGGAAAAACTTATTACTACAAACTTGTGGCTTATAAAGGTTCAAATAATTCTGTTGGTTTAACAATTAAAGAAAAGTATGAACCTGTAATGACAGTGAATTTAAATGTTGGTGATACTAGCGATTCTGTTCAAAAGCAGTTCAAAAAGACCTTAGCAAAAATAAATAAAGACCTAAAGCGAAATATGTTGGACTTGTATCAAGAGGTAACTTTTGATAAAATTATGGAATCAGTTAGAATTGAATCAAAAGATGAAGACATAGCAACCGTTTCTAAGGACTATATTATTACAGCAGTATCACAAGGTACAATAAAAGCCCCTATTATTCAGAAACTAGGAAATTTTGAGCTTGAAAAAGGTTTCATCCTAATTAATGTAAACTAATAATTTTTTATTATAAATTTTCAGGAGGTTAATTATGAAAAGATTATTAAGTGTTTGTCTTTCACTATGCATTATGGTGTCTGTGTTTGTTTCATTTGACATTACTGCATCGGCAAAGACAAATTTGAAGAAAACAACAGTTTCAGTCAGCAACACTTCAAGTGGTGTTAATGTTAGCTGGAAAAAGGTTTCCGGTGCAAAAAGCTATAAAGTATATAGAAAAGCACCAGGTGCAAAGAAGTATTCAGTTGTTAAAAAGACTAACAACAAAACTGTAAAGTACCTTGACAAAAAGGTTTCAGCAGGTAAGACTTATTCTTATCAGGTTGTTGCAGTTAAAGGTAAAGAAACTTCAAAGTCAAAGACAAAGTCTATCACAAGATTACTGGCACCACAGAATGTTAAAGTTCAGTCCTATGTTAAGAATCCTGATTGTACAATAGATGTTGACGACATCTTAAATAGTGGTTCTCTTGATGATTTTGATGATTTTGATGATTTTGATGATAATATCTATGGTGTCAAAATTACATGGACAAAGTCAAAGGGTGCTAATAAGTACGATATTTACAGAAAAGTCGGTAACGGTAAGCTAAGCAAAATCAAGACAACAGGTAACACTTCTTACTTTGTTGATGAAAATCTTTATGATGTGAAAACTTGTTACTATAGAGTTGTTGCAAGAAAAAATAATTCAACAAGTGCCGTAAGTGCAACAAGAAAAATTACTTATGTTGAACCAACAGATATTTCTGCTATGGCTTTAACAAAGGGTATGTATATTAATTGGAGTACAATTAGTGGTTGTGACGGTTACAAGCTATATCGTTCTACTAACGGTAAGTATGGCAATTACACATTAATAAGCAAACTGGCAAAGAACAAATCTGCTTATACAGATACTAAGGTAGAAATGAATAAAACATACTACTATAAGATTGTTGCTTATAAAGGTTCAGCAAACTCTGTAGCTATGTTAACAAAGGCTCAGTACAAAGGCGTTATGACAGTTAATGTCAATGTTGGTGCAACTGATGAGTCTATCAAGAAAAGCTTTGAATTAGCTATCAAACAAACAGGTGGAATGATTATATTTGACCAATTAAAGGCAATACTAAAGATTACTTCATTAGATGAAAGTATTGCTACGGTTTCTGATGATTATGTTGTAACAGGTGTTTCAGCAGGTCAGGTTAAGGCAAAGGCTCAGATTTCTATGTTAGGTGTGAATGAAGAAATCGGTTTTATCCAAATTAATGTAAAATAATTCTATCTAAGTTTAAAGAATTCTAAATCAAAAGTTTTTAATTCTAAAGGCACTTCACTTGAAGTGCCTTTTCTTAACCAAGAAAATATAAAGAATTTTGTATGAAGAGAATAGATAGGTTTTCTACAAGTTATCTGTTCACTATAAAAGATAAATTTATACAAGAACTGTGAATTTTAAAAGCTACTTAATAAAAATAAGCTGACATTACTATGTAGTGTCAGCTTTGTTATAGGTGGATAAATTGAAAACAAGATTATGGGTAATATGGGTTTGGCTTAAAGAGGTAACGGAAAATATCAATAATCCAACCGATACCGAAAATACCACATGTAAAGAAATACACAATACCTAAAAGTATTCTGCCTTCATAAAAACGGTGTATGCCGAAACAACCGAAAAATAAGCATAGAAAAAACGAAACCCATTTGCTTTTTGGATACATAAGTCCACCTCCTTGGTTTTTATTATATGTTAATGTTTATGATTTTTTTATCACTACCACAATTCTACTATTTTATAAAATCATCGTCAAGGTCATAAATGGAACTTATAATATAATTATTGACAGA
This sequence comes from Ruminococcus sp. LCP21S3_E8, assembly GCA_052118065.1. Classification (GTDB taxonomy): domain Bacteria; phylum Bacillota; class Clostridia; order Oscillospirales; family Acutalibacteraceae; genus Ruminococcoides. The sequence continues at coordinate 159,861 of JBQKHY010000002.1, forward strand.
TTGTACATTCAAGGGTAGTATATATATTATAATATTTAAAAGTTAAACATTATGAAAAGTAAAAAATTATTTATTACAGTATGGAATATTTTAGGAAGATTTATGAATAGAGTAATTGATTTTGTGAAGAAAGAAATTGTATTGGTTATTTCTTTTATATTAGCTATAGTTTCAATGTTTTTTGTTACACCCGATGAAAAATATATTGATTATATAGATTACAGGACTTTAGGACTGCTTTTTTGCTTAATGACAATAATGGCAGGTCTTAATAGGCTGGGTGTATTTAAATTAATGGCAGAAAAATTAATACATAAGGTTCATACTATCAGAGGAGTTACCCTTACATTAGTTTTATTATGTTTTTTTACTTCAATGGTTATAACTAATGATGTAACACTTATAACATTTGTGCCTTTTACAATTATTTTACTTGAAATATCTCATCAAAAAAGCAAATTGATTTATGTTGTAACACTTGAAACAATATCGGCAAATTTAGGTAGTATGACAACTCCTATTGGCAATCCTCAAAACCTTTATTTGTTTTCTAACTATAATATGAATATAGATGAATTTGTAAAAGCAATAATTCCATTTTCTGTATTGTCATTAGTTTTCCTGATTATATTTTCTTTATTTGTGGGTAATGAGAATATTGCTGAAAATACAATAGCAGACAATGAAAATACCCTACAACTAAAAAGCTATGCTTTGCCTACTATGTATATTATATTATTTATCTTAGCTTTATTCAGTGTATTTAAAGTTTTAGACTATAGAATTTTGCTAGGTGTTCTATTAATTGCAGTTCTTATTTTTGATAGAATTACACTGATAAAGGTTGATTATAGTCTTATTTTTACTTTTGTATTTCTATTTATTTTTATAGGTAATTTAGGTAATATAAATTCCATTCATAATTTTTTACAAGACATAATTATCGGTAATGAAGTATGGGTGGGTGTATTATCAAGTCAAATTTTCTCTAATGTTCCGGCAAGTATTTTGTTGTCAGGCTTTACAAGTAACGGTAGTGAGCTTCTTATTGGTGTGAATATTGGTGGTTTAGGTACTTTAATTGCATCTATGGCAAGTTTAATTTCTTTTAAATTTTTACAAAATGAAAATATTAAAATTTCAAAATACATTATTGTATTCACTTTTATGAATTTAGTTTTCTTAGGAATAAACTTACTATGGTATGTTGTAGTATAAAAATTTTCAAAATTATGTAACCTTTTGGAAAGTTGAAAAGTGTTATATATGTAACAGGTAAAACCGAAGATGATTCAGAAAAAGTTACACAAGAAAGGATTTGATGAAATGAAAATTTTTAGAAAAGGTTTTGCAGTAGCAATGGCAATGATAATCACTTGCAGTGCATTTACAGTTATGCCACTAACTACAAGTGCAATGGCAGTTAATGAAACATCGGTATCAGCATCTTCTACTAAAAGTGGTAAGTGTGGTAAGGATGTAAAATGGTCATACAATAACAAGGTTCTTACTGTTTACGGTAAGGGTAAGATGACTACAGAAATACCTGAGTCTGTAACTAACTATGCTGAAGAAATTATTGTTAAAGACGGTGTTACTGATATTGGTAAACTTGAAACAGGTGAACGCCTAAAGAAAGTAACTTTAGGAAAAGGCATCACAGTAATTCCAGGTGGTCTTTTTTCTGGATGTGTTAAATTAAAAACTGTTAAATTATCTAATAACCTAAGAACTATTGAAAATGATGCTTTTAGATGGTGTGAAAGTCTAACAACAATCACTATCCCTGAAAAGGTTAGAAAAATTTTGGCTAACCCATTTATGGAATGTAGCAAATTAACAAAAATTAATGTTAATAAAAACAACAAAACCTACATATCAATTGATGGTATATTATTTACTAAGTCAAAGAAAACTCTTGCTATTTATCCACTTGGTAAGAAAAATTCTGCTTATAGTGTTCCTAAGACTGTTTATAAGATTGCTGAAAATGCATTTAGCGAAAGTAGTTCTATAAAGACTATCAAAATGACAAACTCAGTTAAGAGAATTGAAGATAATGCATTTGCTCATTGTTATAGATTGAAAAATGTAACTTTGTCACAAAGATTAACTTACATTGGTGAGCAAGTTTTTAATGATACAAAATTTAATGATACTGACTCAAATTGGAAAAACGGTTACTTATATTGTGGCAATGCACTAATAAGTGTTAAGCAAAACTTAAAACAAGTTACTGTAAAGAAGGGTACAAGAATTCTTGGTACTCGTGCAATTGATTTGTGTGAGAATTTAAAGAAGGTTACATTACCTGAAGGTCTACTTTATATTAATGATTATGCACTACATGATGACACTAAGCTATCCACATTAACAATTCCTAAATCAGTTAAGGAAATCGGTAAGGATGCAATTGGTGTTTATAGTGATATTGATTGGGATGGTAACTGTATTACCTCTAAGGTAAATCCTTTTAAGGTAAAGGTTTATAAAAATTCTGTAGGTCATAAATATGCAAAGAAAAATAACCTTAATTATCAGGTTATTAAGTAATTATTATTTGTAAATTTAATAAAGTAACTAACAGAAAAACACCCACCAATTTTTTTGGTGGGTGTTTCCTTATACTTTTACTGTTGTGGATTTCCACATGAATTTCTGATTTTAATAGGACAAGGCATATATATTTTCATAGGAGAAAGTAGCTTGTTGTTCTTGGAATGTAACATAGTGTTGATAACCTGTACACCATAGATACCCATTGCATAAACCGGTGCACTCATTGTGGTTAGTGGAGGGTTGGTGTATCCTGAAAGCTCAGTATTATCAAAACCGATAATAGAAACATCTTCAGGAATTTTGTAGCCGTTTTCCTGTAATGCCCTCATAGCACCGATAGCTATAGGGTCACTTGCTGCAAAAATTGCTGATGGTACTCTTTCACTTTCAATAAGTTCTTTCATCATACTGTAACCGGATGCAGTAGTGAACTTGTCCTGTAAAATATAATTTTTGTAGTTAATGCCTTTTTCTTCACAAGCATTTTCAAAAGCTGATAAACGCTTATCAGGATAAACTGTACCATCCTCAAGTTCCTCAATACCACCTAAGAAACCTATATCCTTGTGACCTAGGTTATATAGATAGTTAACTGCATCGTTAACTGCTTGTCTAAAGTCTAGGGAGATAGAAGTGATTTCAATATTCTCAACAATCATATCCAGAAAAACAATATTACTGTTTAAGTTTCGTAAATTTTCTACCTCTTGTTTACTAAACTTTCCTAAACAAATTATACCGTCAACATCATTAAGTGCTTCCATATAGTTAATATCTGTTTTGAAAGTTCTTACAATATTTATATTATTCTTAGAGCAGTAGTCCTCAATACCCTGACGCATTAAGAAGTAGTAGTTATCCTCAATTTCTTGCTTAGATGAGAACCATTGTAAAATGCCGATAACACAGGTGGGAGCTGATACTGTTCGCTTTTTCTTAACATAATTCAGTTCTTTTGCTGCTGCAAAGACCTTTTGCCTAGTTTCAATAGAAGTACTAAGTGTTGTATCATTGTTTAGTACCCTTGAAACAGTAGCAACAGAAACATTAGCCTTCTTTGCTACATCTCTAATAGTAGCCAAATACATCACCTCTACTCTTATTATAGTGAATATTTACTAAATATGCAAGGGTTGTTTAGTGAAAAATAGATAAACTTTAATTTTTGTTTACTAAAACTATTGACTTTTTATGAAACAAAACATATAATTTAGTTAACAGATAAGCAAAAGGCATATTAATAATTAATAATATTAATTTCTTTTATGCATTTTGTACGGTTAGTTTCATTTTTTATATTTAAGGAGGATTTTTTATGAAACGCAGTTCTGAACGCAGACTTGACGGCAAGATTCCTGCAAGAATCAAATATACCTTTGCATTTGGTGCTTTAGGTAAAGATATGATTTACGGTATGATTGCCACATTCTCAATGATTTACTTTACAGATATTATCAAAGTAAATCCTGTATTTATCGGTGCAATGTTCTTTGTTGCAAAACTATGGGACGCATTTAACGACCTGTTTATGGGTATGATTGTTGACAATACAAGGTCAAGATGGGGTAAGTTCATTCCTTGGCTTGTAATTGGTACACTTGTTAACTCAGTAGTATTTGTAGTATTGTTTACAGATTTCCACCTAAGTGGTGTTGGCCTTTGTGTATTTGCTACTGCAGCATATATTATGTGGGGTATGACTTACACAATTATGGATATTCCTTATTGGTCAATTATTCCTAACCTAACTACTAACCCTGAAGAAAGAGAAAAGGTTTCAGTTTTACCTAGAATTTTCGCAAGTATCGGTCAGTCACTAATTATTGCCGGTTTTGGTGTAAAGATTATTGAAGCACTTAGTGGTGGCACAACTAACCAAGCAGGTTATCATCGTTTTGCTTTAATTATTGCAGCAGTATTTATCCTAACAATCGGTATTACAGTTATTAACCTACCTAAGGGTCAGGACAAATCAGTTCCTGAACAGAAGGTTAAGTTCAAAGATATTTTTAAGATTATCGGTAAGAACGATCAGCTAAGATGGGCTGTTACACTAATTTTCCTATACAACATTGGTATTCAGTGCATTATGGGTGTTGCAACATACTACTTCAAATATGTTTGTGGTGATGCCGATATGATGTCATCATTTATGATTAGTGCATCTATTGCTGAAGTTGTTGGTTTGATTGTATTCCCTAAGGTAGCTAAGATGCTTTCAAGAAAAACATCATTCCTACTTGCTTGTACACTTCCTGCTTTTGGTTTGATTATGCTACTATTTGTTGGTATCTTTGCTCCAAACAATGTTGTACTAACTTCAATCTCAGGTGTTATTGTAAAACTTGGTACAGGTCTTGAACTTGGTTGTGCAACAGTATTCCTTGCTGATGTTGTTGATTATGGTGAATACAAACTTGGTGTTAGAAACGAAGGTGTTGTATTCTCACTACAGACACTAATTGTTAAGTTTACAGCAGCTTTAACTGCTCTTGGTATCGGTGCTGCTCTAGGTAGTACAAAGTATGTTCCGGGTCAGGAACAGTCATTTGCAACAGTTGCATCAATCAGTGCTTTAATGTGTATTGTTCCTGCAGTTTGTATGCTAATCGCTTATGTAGTATATAAGAAAAAGTATAAGCTACATGACAATATGCTAAAGAGAATTATCAATACTATTACAGCCAGAAGAGAAGGCAAAATTGATATGACAGAAGAAATTAACGAAAACGGTGTTACAGAACCATCACATTTTTCAGCTAAAGATACTTTAAAGGTAGGTGCTAAGTAATGATTAACACTAAGGATGCTATTACTAAAATATCTAACGGTGAATACGACAATGTATTTAAAGATGTTTATGTAGATGAAAATGTACTTGATTATCAGAAGAAAAGATACATCAATGCTATTGAACAGTACGAAACAATCTTTTGCCCTGACAATGTAGAAATCTTTAGTGCACCGGGTAGAAGTGAAGTTTGTGGTAATCACACTGACCATCAGCACGGTAAGGTACTTGCAACTTCAATTAACCTAGATACAATTGCTATTGCATCAAAGCATAACGACAACATTATCAAACTTGTATCTGATGGTTACGATATGATTACAATTGATATTGATGACTTAAGAATTAACGATGATGAGGCAGGCACAACAGTCAGCCTCATCAGAGGTGTACTAAAAGGACTTAAGGATAAAGGCTACAAAATCGGTGGCTTTAATGCTTATGCAACAAGTGATGTACTTGTTGGTGCAGGACTTTCTTCTTCTGCTGCTTTTGAAGTAATTATCGGTACAATTATCTCAGGTCTATATAATGATATGAAAATTGACTCAGTAGAAATTGCACAGATTTCTCAATTTGCAGAAAATGTATATTTCAAGAAACCTTGTGGTCTTATGGACCAGATGGCTTGTTCAGTTGGTGGTATTATCAACATTGACTTTAAGAATCCTGAAAAGCCTATTGTAAAGAAAATCACTACAGATTTTGAACAGTATAATTACAGCCTATGTATTGTAGATACCAAGGGTGACCATGTTGACCTTACTGATGACTATGCAATGATTCCTTCTGAAATGAAGAAAGTTGCAAACTATATGGGCAAGGAAGTTCTTAGAGAATGTGACTCAAACGAATTTTATCTTCACCTTGCTAAAATTAGAGAGGCAGTAGGTGACAGACCTGCTCTTAGAGCATTCCACTTCTTTACAGAAGAAAAGAATGTTCAAAACGCAGTTGATGCTCTTGAAAAGGGTAAGTTTGATGAATTCCTAGACGCAATTAAAAAGTCAGGTAACTCATCATTTAAGTATCTACAAAATGTTTATACAAATAGAGATGTACAACATCAGAATATGTCAATTGCCCTTGCACTAAGCGAAAGCCTACTAAGAACATATGGTGTATGCAGAGTTCATGGTGGTGGTTTTGCCGGTACAATTCAGGCATTTGTACACAACGACTTTGTAGATAGCTACAAGTCATTTATTGACAATGTATTTGGAGAAAATTCTTGTCATATTCTAAAGATTAGAAAATACGGTGGTATCAGAGTAATTTAAGGAGGAAACTTATGAAAATTTTGGTTTTAGGTGGAGCTGGTTATATTGGCTCACATACAGTATATAGACTTATTGAACAAGGTCACAGTGTAGTTGTATTTGACAATTTGGAAACAGGTCACATAGAGGCAGTTCATCCTGATGCCAAATTTTATAAGGGTGACCTTAGAAACAGAGAAGATATTGACAATGTTCTTGACAATGAAAAGGACATTGATGCAGTAATTCACTTTGCAGCTAATTCTTTAGTTGGTGAAAGTATGACAAACCCACTTAAGTACTATGACAATAACCTTAACGGTACTAAAGTGTTGTTACAATCTTTAGTTGCTCACAACATTGACAAGGTTGTATTTTCTTCAACTGCTGCAACTTATGGCGAACCTGAAAGAACACCTATCCTAGAAACCGACCCTACTAATCCAACTAACTGTTACGGTGAAACAAAGAAGTCAATGGAAAGAATGTTCTATTGGGTAGAAAAGGCTCACAACCTCCATTATGTATCACTAAGATACTTCAATGCTTGTGGTGCTCATATTAGTGGTGAAATCGGTGAGGCTCATTCTCCTGAAACTCATCTAATCCCAATTATCCTACAAACTGCTACCGGTAAGCGTGACCACATCAGCATTTTTGGTACAGATTACAACACTAAAGATGGCACTTGTGTAAGGGATTATATCCATGTTACAGACTTAGCACAGGCTCATATCCTTGCAGTACAGTACCTTGTTAATGGTGGCAAAAGTGATATTTTCAACCTAGGTAACGGTGTAGGCTTTACAGTAAAAGAAGTTATTGAAAAAGCAAAGGAAGTTACAGGTAAGGACATTAAAGTTGTTGAGGAAGGTAGAAGAGCAGGTGACCCTGCAGTACTTATTGCTTCAAGTGATAAGGCAAAGAAAGTTCTTGGTTGGTGTCCTGAATATGACAGCCTAGATACAATTATCAGTACAGCTTGGAAGTGGCATTCTACCCATCCTAACGGATACAGTAAGTGAGGTTTTAGCAATGAAAACAAGTTTATATAGTTTGATTTTACGATTAGTTTCTTATGGACTAAACACAGGTTTAATAGAAAAAGAAGATACTATCTATACTATCAATCAGTTACTTGATTTATACAAGATGGATGAACCCGATGACAGTAATGCAGAACTTACTGATGACTCTGAAAGTAACCTTGAAGAAATTTTAGGTGGACTACTTGACTATGCTTATGAAAGAAATCTAATTCCTGAAAATACAGTTACATATCGTGACCTATTTGATGTTAGAATTATGAGCACAATGGTAAAAAGACCATCAGAAGTTATTAAAGAATTTTGGAGTAACTACAATGTTTCTCCTGTAAAGGCTACTGATTATTATTATAAGTTTAGCAGAGATACCGACTATATCAGAAGATACAGAGTAAAGAAAGATTTAAAGTGGAAAACCTCCACAGAGTATGGTGACATTGATATTACTATTAATCTTTCTAAACCTGAGAAAGACCCTAAGGCTATTGCTCAGGCAAAGTTACAAAAGCAATCAAGCTATCCAAAGTGCTTACTATGTAAAGAGAATGAAGGTTATGCCGGTAGAATTAATCATCCGGCAAGAAGTAACCACAGAATCATTCCTATAACACTTGATAACAGTCAGTGGTATATGCAGTATTCACCATATGTATATTACAATGAACATTGTATTGTTTTTAACGGTGAACATACACCTATGGTTATTGACTCATCAACATTTAGAAAGCTATTTGATTTTATCAAAATGTTCCCACATTACATTATCGGTTCAAATGCCGATTTGCCTATTGTGGGTGGTTCAATTCTTACTCACGAACATTTCCAAGGTGGCAGATATAACTTTGCACTTAATAAAGCTGATGTAGAAGAAAAGTTTTCCATATCAGGTTACGAAAATGTGGAATGTGGAATTGTAAAATGGCCTATGTCAGTTATCAGACTTACAGGTGAAGATACCGACAGTCTTATTAAACTTTCAGAGCATATCCTAGAAAAATGGAGAAACTATACTGATGAAGATAGTTTCATCTTTGCTGAAACTGATGGGGAAAGACACTCAACAATTACACCTATTGTTTTCACAAAGAATGGCAAGTATGTAATTGACCTTGTACTGAGAAATAATATTACAACTGAGGAACACCCATTAGGAGTGTTCCATCCACACAAAAATTTACACCATATTAAGAAAGAAAATATCGGTCTTATTGAAGTTATGGGACTTGCAGTTTTGCCATCAAGATTAAAGAATGAAATGGCTATGCTAAAGGATGCAATTTTAACCGGTAAGGATATTTCCGGTATTGAAGAAATCAGTAAACATACCGAATGGGTAAATGAATTTACACAGAAGTACAGTTCCATCAATGAAGAAAATATTGATGAAATTCTTTACAAAGAAATCGGTGAAGTATTCTTAAATGTACTTAAAGATGCAGGTGTATTTAAGAGAAACGAAAGTGGCAAAAAAGCATTTAAAAAGTTTATTGAAACATTGTAATAGGTAGGTGAAAATAATGTCAAAGGTAGAAATCAGAGATTTTGAAACAACTTCAAAAGGTGAAAATACTCACCTATATACTATTGTTAATAATATAGGTGAAAGTGTAACAGTATGTGACTATGGTGCAACTATTGTATCCTTAATGATTAAGGATAAGGATGACAACTTAACTGATGTTGTACTGGGCTATAAGCATATTGTAGATTACGAAAATAATGGTACTTATTTTGGTGGTACAATCGGCAGATGTTGTGGCAGAATTGCTAACGGCAAATTTACTTTAAAGGGCAAGGCCTATACTTTGCCTATTAACAATGGCAACAACCATCTTCATGGTGGCAATGTTGGTTTTAACCGAAAGCTATGGAATACTAAAATTGAAAATGACAGTGTTGTATTTACAATGACCAGTGCTGATGGTGAAGAGGGTTATCCCGGTAACCTAAAGGTAAAAGTAAAATATACCTTTGACAATGACAGTACCTTAACAATAGAGTATAGTGCAGTTTCTGACAAAGATACTGTTTGTAATATGACAAACCATTCTTACTTTAACCTTAACGGTGACACCAGTGGAAGTGTTAGAAACCACCTACTAAAAGTAAACTCAAAAAGCTACATTCCTATTAACAAAAATTTAATTCCAACAGGTGAGATTACTCCTGCTAAGGGTAGTCCATTTGACTTTAGTGAATTTAAAGAAGTTGAAACTGCTCTAAACAGCAGTGATATACAGATTAGCCTTGCAAAGGGTATTGACCATATGTTTGTTCTAAATCATAACGGTGATGACCTTGTACTTGCATCATCATTAATCGGTGAGAAAACCGGTATTAACCTAAAGTGCTACACAACACAGAAAGGTGTTCATATTTATTCAGCTAACTATGTTGATGTACCATTGACAGAAAGTAAACATAGCAAGGCATATAAAGAAAACTCAGGTATTTGCTTTGAAACTCAGGGTTTCCCTGATGCAGTAAATCAGGATATTTTCCCTACAACTGTTATTAAAGCAAATGAAAAGTATAAGCAAACAACTAAGTTTGTTTTTAATTGATTTTAATTTCTGAGATTCTTCCTATATATAATAGAAAGATACTTAGAATTGATTTAATATATTTTGATTTTACCATCAAAATATATTTATAAAGTGTGTTTATGAAAATTGATTTTCATAGAATAAAATGCCCAACTCCTATTTATTTATATAACCCCTTGTAAAGAGAAATCCCCCAATTAATGGGGGATATTTCTTTTGTATGATTAGTTAAATACTTTTGGAAATATGTTTAAATAAGTATATTGATATTGTATATATTAAATAAAAATACTTAGAAAAAATATAGTGTTGCACAAAAAAAGTACCAAATTTTAGCTATTTTTGCTCTATTATTTATAATCTTAAAAGATTATAATATTTATATAAGAAAATTCTAATAATTTAAAATTGGAGGTAATTCTATGAAAAAATTAATATCAATTACATTGGCTATTATGATGGTGTTTTCTACAATGGTTGTTGTAATGGCTGATGAAACAGGAAAAGATGTAACAAGTAAGTTTAGTGATAAGCTAAAGCAAAGATTAGCTGAAGCTACTGACACAGAAGAAATCTATGTTGATACTTGGTTTACCGATTTAGGTAGAGATGTTAGAACTTATAATACAGTTGACAAGAAAATTGTTGATGATATTTTAGGTGAAGGTCAATATAAATATTCTTACTACTGTATCGGTATTCCTAATGCTGATTTGTACTTAACTAAAGACCAAATTTACAAACTTGCATCATCAGATGAAATTACAAGAATGTCAAGTTATCTATTAAGTGATTTAACTTACGGTGATGATGTTGATACTTCAAACAATGAAACACCATACCAAACATTCTATAAGTTTATGGTAAGTAATGGCTACAAAAAAACAAGTGGTAATGCTGATTATGGCATTATTAACTTAGGCAAAATCGGCAACAACACAATATTCTATGGTAGTGCTACAGGTGTTGCACCGGATATGTCAGCTAAAACAATGGACTTAGGTGATTATACATTTAAGTATCAAGAAATGTATCCTGATGAATTAGGACTATTTGTTGTAAATAACGGTACAGTAAAGCCACTTCGTTATGCTTATGAAAATAACAACAGCAGTCTTGCAAAGGTCATTTCATTACTAAATAAAGTCGATAGTAAGAATGTAATCCATTTTACTGTTTACAAAGATGGTAAAAAGGTATATGACCCAACATCAGCAAAATTCTTAAGTTCAAAATATTCAGTAAAGTCAGGTGCTAATGTTACTGTTAAGTTGATTAACGGTACTGTAAAGAGCTATAAGGTATCTAATAGTAAAGTAGCTAAAGTTAACAGTAAGGGGGTTGTAACCGGTTTAAATAAGGGCAATACAACAGTTACTGCTATACTAACTAATGGCAAAAAACTTACTACTAAAATATCTGTAACTACTGCACCAAAACTTTCAAAATCTATTGTTAATATTAAAAAGGGCAATAGCACAGTAGTTAGAGTACAAGGTAAAGTACCAAGCATTGCTATCAAGTGTACAGGTAACAAAAAGAATGTTATTGTATTTGTAGCAAAAGCAAAGGAAACAAATGAAATTTTCATTGTAGGTAAAAAGAAAGGTACTGCTAACTTAAAGGTAAAGGTTAATGGTGTTAAAACACTTAACCTAAAGGTAAATGTAAAGTAAATCTATAAATCAAAAGTCACCTATCATTGGTAGGTGACTTTTTTGTAAACATAAAGTAAAATCTGTACAAATAATGTTTGCATAAAGTATATATATATGTTAAAATATATATAACCTTATTTTAGGAGGGTTATTTATGCAACTAAAAGAATCAGGCGAAATGTATCTGGAATCAATATATGTACTTAGTAAGGATCATCCTTATGTTCGTTCTATAGATGTTGGTGAATACTTAGGTTACTCAAAGCCTAGTGTCAGTAGAGCAATGGGACTGCTGAAAGACGGTGGTTATGTTACTGCTAACAGTGACGGTCATCTTACTCTAACTGATTTAGGTAGGGAAGTAGCTGAGAAAACTTATGAAAGACATACTGTACTTACTGCATTGTTCAGAAAGCTAGGTGTTGATGAAAAAATCGCAGCAGCTGATGCTTGTAAGATTGAACATGTTATCAGTGATGAAACATTTGCTGCAATAAAGCACCATGCAAAGAAAATGGAAAATATGGCTAACAAATAATTGATTTTTATTATTTTGCAAATTTAAGGACTTTTTTAAGTCCTTATTTTTTTGCCCAAAAATTTGCAAAATAAAAAACAAAATTTGCATTTAATATTTTGTTTATATACTCATACAATACTATTGCAACAAGAAATTGTTGCTTAAAAATATAGAGAGAAAAAGAAACAACATTCAGTATTCTTCCACTATAAGAATAAATTATTCATAGAATAAATGAAGAATTCTTATGGTGAATATGCTGAGAAGAAAGGAAAAATTTATATGTCAAACTCAAATAACAAGATTAATGTACCGGAAGCAAAGGCTGCCCTTAATAAGCTAAAGATGGAGGCTGCATCAGAAGTAGGTGTTAACCTAAAGGACGGTTACAACGGTGACCTAACATCCCGTCAGGCAGGTCAGATCGGTGGTAATATGGTTAAGAAAATGATTGAAAGCTACGAAAACGCAGTTAAATAATCAGCAGAAATTTCAACTATAAAGAATTAATTTCACTATAGCTTATAAACTATAATGAAAATAAATCATCCGTAAAATAAGGGGCAGTGAATACACTGCCCCTTAGAGTTGTTATAAAGATTCTTGTTCTTCTTTTTTATCTATATAATTCCCTACTTGTTTACGCATATAAATAATTAGAAGAATGATAGTTGGTATATTTGTAATGAAAAGAAATTCCCCTAAAAACATATACCATTCCTTAGTCCTTTCAATTTCTGTTTCTTCGAGAACTGAGGATTTTGAGTCAAGAGAATTAACAAATTCTTTTTATCATTTTTGTTTTGGAAGATATGCTGACTTTGTGAATTATCTTTCTCAACAGTAACTGAATAATAGTGACTGCCATTTGTAAAGCCATCCGAGATTAGGTTGGTAATTGCCGGTTGGGAAACTATAATGCCTATTGAACCGATAAAGCAAATAAGTGGCAATAGTAAACCAAGTAACTTTTTTCTTTCCTAAGAACATACATTGAATAACTATAAAAGCTATTGCAATAACTAACATAATAATTTGTAATACCATTTCTTGCTTCTCTTTTTAAATATGGTTTTAATCATATAAAATGAAACATATTTTGTCAAATATCTAAAAATTAACATTGTTTATACTATTATTTAATTAATAAATTTGGTATTGTTTTTTAGTTTTGATTGTAAGTTAATGATAGGTTGAAAAAATAATTTATCAAATTAATCTTAACTCCACAGATAAAATTAAAAATTTAATTTATAACTTTCCTTGTATTTTCTATAAAAAAACAGTATAATGGTAATGTGTATATTAGTATATTGGATTTCTATGGAGGAAAATATATGAAAAATAAGGGAACGAAAAGACTATTATCACTAGTTATAATGGTGATAATTATGATTTCTACTACATTAATAACAGTTTCCGCAGACACAGTTAGAGATTATAAGATTCAGGAAATCGGACTGAAAATCAGCCTTCCTGCTTATATGAATGTTATTACAAGAGAAACATCAACTAATGATGAAGTTTATGAAAAGTACGGTACAAGTGGTAAGGACTTAACTGACCTTGATATGTACCTTGTAGCTTATTCTGCTGATGCAACACAGACACTTACTGTTACTGTTACAGAGGATAAGAATAGTAAAAAAGTAAATAACTACAATACTTTAAGTGAAAGTCAGCTAAACACAATTAAAAATTCTTATCAAAAGGATGAGGATTGTGAAAGTTGTTCTATTGAAAATTATAACAATCTTGTTTATTTCACTTCTATGATTCAGTCAAAAATCAACAACAGTACCGATGCTGAGGTTACTTACTCAATGCAAGGTGATACACTGGTTGACGGTAAATATTATCATTTTAACTTGGTTTCTGCTGATGGTGCAGTCAGTGATGACGATAAAGACCTTTTAACTTCTGTTCTTGAATCTGCAACATATGATAGTGAACAGGGCTTTTGGGATGCTAACATTATTACATTTGTTTGTATTGTTGGTGGTGTCTTAGTATTACTGATTATCTTTGTCATTATTATTAGTCACAGAAGAAAGAAAAAGTTAAAAAGAAGACTAAGAGAAATTGATGAAGAAATCCATAATAACGACAGAAAGAGAAATAGAGAAAGAGACAGAGCTAGAAAAAATCGCCATACTGCTACAGGTGCAAACAGACCTGATGCTTTCTTTGATGGTGTAGATGGCTATGAAACTTCTGAAAATATGGATAAAATCGAGAGAGATTTGATCCGTGAGGCTCATAGAAATGTAGAGAACCTAACTGAAGAACCAAAGAACACTAGTACGGATAAAGTAGATTATAGTGATTTCTTTGAAGAATATGAGAATACTAAAAATAACAGAACTAGCCAAAGACCTCCTAGAAGAGAAAATTCTAGAAGAAACAAGAAGAATAAACGCTCTAAGGGTAGTTCCAGAAGAAAATTTTAAGGGTGATTTTTATTAACAGATTGATTATCGAGAATGTTCGTATCATTTCTCCGGAAGAACAAAGAGATGAGATTGCTAATCTATATATAAATAACGGTAGAATAGCAGAACCATTTAGAAAAACAGAACAAGACACAGTAATTGACGGTACAGGTCTTGTAGCAATGCCCGGTCTTGTTGACCTTCATGTTCACCTTCGTGATCCGGGTCAAGAAGAAAAAGAAGACATTATTACCGGTACTAATGCAGCAGCAGCCGGTGGTGTTACAAGCTTACTTTGTATGCCAAACACTAACCCAACTATTGATAATGCCGGTGTAATCAGCTACATTAAAGAAAAAGCAAAGAACTGTAAATCAAGAGTTTATATTGCCGGTTCAATTACAATGGGTCTTGAGGGTAAAAAGCCTACTGATTTAAAGGCACTTAGAAAAGCAGGTGCAATCGGTCTTTCTGATGATGGCAGACCTGTTCTTGATCCTGAAATTATGGCAGAGGCTATGAAGAAAGCCCCTGAACTTGGTATGACAGTTGTTGCTCATTGCGAAGACCTTGAACTTGCTGACGGTGGCAAGATTAATAAAGGAAAAATGTCTGAAAAGCTAGGAGTTAAGGGTATTCCTGCCGAAGCTGAAGATAAAGGTACAAAGAGAGAAATTAACTTAGCTAAAGAAAATAATGTACCGATTCACATTTGTCATGTAAGTACAAAAACTTCTGTACAAATGATTAGAGAGGCTAAGGAAGCCGGTGTTAAGGTTACTGCCGAAACAGCACCACATTACTTTACTTTAACAGAAGATGTTCTTGAGAAAAGGGATGCCGACTACAGAATGAATCCACCTCTAAGAACAGAAGAAGATAGATTGGCAATTATAGAAGGTCTTGCTGATGGTACACTTGATTGTATTGCAACAGACCATGCACCTCATACAGAAGAGGATAAAAAAGATTTTGAAAAAGCACCTAATGGCTCTATCGGTATGGAAACTTCATTAGCAGCAGCATTAACAATGCTATACCATAATGGAGATTTTTCTCTACTTGATATTGCAAAGCTAATGAGTACAGCACCTGCAAAGATTCTAAAAATCAATGCCGGTTCTCTAAAGACAGGTGCTTTGGCTGATATTGCCCTTGTAGATGTTGATAAGGAATGGATTGTTGACAGAGATAAGCTACATGGTAAAAGTAAGAATACACCTTTCAAGGGTATGAAAATGAAAGGTAAGGTTGTAAAGACTATCCTTGAAGGCAAGGTAGTTTTTGAAGAAGACTGATTGTATAATTAGTTTCATATAAATTAGTTATTAATAAGTTTAAAATATATTAAAAGGAGTAAAAAAATGGGTAATGGACTTACTTACAAAGAAGAATTTATTAAATTTATGGTAAATGGTGGTATTCTTCGTTTCGGGGAATTCACTCTAAAGAGTGGTAGATTGTCGCCATACTTCATTAATACAGGCAACTACAAGTCTGGCTCTCAGATTTCCAAACTTGGTGAATTCTATGCTGAATGTATTATGGATAACAACATTAAAGGTGATGCTATCTTTGGTCCAGCCTATAAGGGTATTCCTCTTGCAATTGCAACAGGCATTATCCTTAACAACAAATTCGGTGTTGATATGAACTATTGCTTTGATAGAAAAGAAGTCAAGGACCACGGTGAAGGTGGTATGATTATCGGCTATCAGTTTGGCGAAAATGACACACTTGTATTTGTTGATGATGTTATTACTTCCGGTAAAGCACTAAGAGAATCAATGGAAAAAATCAAGGGTATTTGTAACGCAAATGTTAAGGATATGGTTATTTCTGTTGATAGAATGGAAATAGGTAAGGGTGGCAAAAAGTCTGCCGTTCAAGAAGTGGAAGAAGAATTTGGTATCAAAGTTCACTCTGTAGTTACAATGGACGATATTATCAAGGCTATTGAAGATGGCGTTGTTGAAGGTAAAGAACACCTAGACGCTATGAAGAAGTACAGAGAAACTTATGGTGTTTAAGAAGGAGAATTTATTATGTCATTTGATAGACTAATTGAAAAAATTGTAGAAAAGCAAAATCCAACTGTTGCAGGTCTTGACCCTAAGATGGCTTACATTCCTGAATATATTAAGGAAGAGTCATTTAAGAAGTATGGCAAGACACTTGAGGGTGCTGCTGATGCAATTCTTACATATAACAAAGGCTTAATTGATGAACTTTATGATATTGTTCCGGCAGTAAAGCCACAGTGTGCATATTATGAAATGTACGGATGGTACGGTGTAAGAGCTTTAGCAGAAACTATTAAGTATGCTAAGTCAAAGGGTATGTTTGTTATTACAGACGGTAAGAGAAACGATATTGGTACAACTATGGAAGCATATGCTATTGCT
This sequence comes from Ruminococcus sp. LCP21S3_E8, assembly GCA_052118065.1. Taxonomy (GTDB): domain Bacteria; phylum Bacillota; class Clostridia; order Oscillospirales; family Acutalibacteraceae; genus Ruminococcoides. The sequence goes on from JBQKHY010000002.1 coordinate 177,077, forward strand.
CACCTAGGCGAAACTGATATTGACGGTGAAACAGAAGAAGCTTTTGGTGGCGATGCATTAACAGTAAACGGCTACCTAGGTTCCGACGGTATTAACCCTCTACTAACAATTTGTGAAGAAAAAGACAAGGGTATCTTTGTCCTAGTTAAAACATCTAACCCATCATCAGGTGAATTACAGAACCTTGAATTTAGAGGTGATGAAACAGTTTACCTACATATGGGCAGAATGTGTGAAGATTGGGGCAAAAATGTAGTTGGTAAGTATGGTTACAGTGGTGTAGGTGCTGTTGTAGGTGCAACATATCCTGAAATGCTAACTGAACTAAGAGGTGAACTTCCTAAGACATTCTTCCTAGTACCGGGTTATGGTGCTCAGGGTGGTGGCGCTAATGACTGTAAGGGTGCATTTGACCAGAACGGTATTGGTGCTATTGTTAACTCATCAAGAGGCATTATGTGTGCATGGCAGAAGATTGAAGGTCTTGATGAAAAGGATTATGCTAAGGCTGCAAGACAGGAAGCTATCCGTATGAGAGATGACCTAAAGTCTGTTATTGGTGAAATGAAGTTAAAGTAATTTCTTTACAGCTTAACCTTGTTCACAAAAAGTTTACTATTGCATAATGATTTGTACATTATGTAAAAAAGTTAATTTGTTGACTTTAATCTATTAAAGTAATATAATTTTATTAGTGATTTATGAGTATAATCGACTTAATTGTCGGTTTGAAGTATTTTGATATTAGATAAGGAGATTTTTAAAATGTCAAGAGTCTATAATTTTTCAGCAGGTCCATCAATGTTACCTGAACCGGTTCTAAAGAAAGCAGCAGATGAAATGCTTGATTATCAGGGTTGTGGTCAGTCCGTAATGGAAATGTCACACAGAAGTAAGCAGTTTGATGGTATCATCAAGGATTGCGAAGCATTACTAAGAGAAGTAATGAATATTCCTGATAACTACAAGGTTCTATTCCTACAGGGTGGTTGTTCTTCACAGTTTGCTATGGTTCCAATGAATCTAATGAACAAGAACCACAAGGCTGACTATGTTATCACAGGTCAGTGGGCTAAGAAAGCTGCTAAGGAAGCTGCCAGATATGGTGAAGTTAATATTGTTGCTTCTTCTGAAGACAAGACTTTCACATATATTCCTAAGCTAGACAAATCAACATTCTCTAAGGATGCTGACTATTTCTATATTTGTATGAACAATACAATTTATGGTACTGTTTATCACGAACTACCTGACACAGGTGATATTCCACTTGTAGCAGATATTTCTTCTTGCATTATGAGTGAACCAATTGATGTTAGCAAGTTTGGTTGCCTAATTGCAGGTGCTCAGAAGAACCTTGCTCCTGCAGGTCTAACAATCGTTATTATTCGTGAAGACCTAATCGGTAATGCTATGGATATTACTCCAACAATGTTTAACTACAAGACACATGCAGATGCAAATTCACTATTCAACACACCTCCATGCTGGACAATTTATGTTGCAAAGCTAGTTCTTGAATGGATTAAGAACGAAGTTGGTGGTCTAGATAAGATGAAAGAACTAAATGAAAAGAAAGCTAAGGTTCTTTATGACTTCCTAGACAACTCAAAGCTATTTAAGGGTACAGTAGTTAAGGAAGACAGAAGCCTTATGAATGTTCCTTTCGTTACAGGTGACAAGGATATGGACGCTAAGTTTGTTGAAGAAGCAACTGAAGCAGGTTTCGTTAACATTAAGGGTCACCGTACAGTTGGTGGTATGAGAGCTTCTATCTACAATGCTATGCCATATGAAGGCGTTGAAAAGCTAGTAGAATTTATGAAGAAGTTTGAAGCAGAAAACGCTTAATTAAGTTTATTAATTGTGAGGAGAATTACTGATGTACAATGTACTAACTTTAAATAAAATTGCTAAGTGTGGTACAGACATTCTTGGCGATAACTATACAGTTTCTGATAATGAAACAAACCCTGTTGCTGTTCTTGTTCGTTCAGCATCAATGCACGAAATGGAAATGCCTGAAAGCCTACTTGCTATTGCAAGAGCAGGTGCAGGTGTAAACAACATTCCTATTAAGGATTGTGCAGAAAAGGGTATCGTAGTATTTAACTCACCGGGTGCTAACGCTAACGCAGTTAAGGAACTTGTTGTTGCAGGTCTATTAATGTCATCAAGAAAGATTGTTAACGGTATTGAATGGGCTAAGACACTAAAAGGCAACGGCGATCAGGTTGGCAAAATGGTAGAAAAAGGTAAGTCAAACTTTGCCGGTCCTGAAATTATGGGCAAAACACTGGGTGTTATCGGTCTTGGTGCTATCGGTATCAAGGTTGCTAATGTAGCTGCTGCTTTAGGTATGAAGGTTGTTGGTTGCGACCCATTCCTAAATGAAGCTAATAAGGCTAAGTTAGTTGACTGCAAGATTGTTGAAACTAATGATGAAGTTTATGCAGAAGCTGACTATATCACAGTTCATGTTCCTCTAAATGACGGTACTCGTGGTATGATTAATAAAGAAACAATCAGCAAGATGAAAGACGGTGTAAGAGTTCTTAACTATAGCCGTGACGGTCTTGTAAATTCAACAGATATTCTTGATGCACTAAAGAGTGGCAAGATGAGTGCTTATGTAACTGACTTTGCTACAGATGATATTCTTGGTGAAGATGGTGTTATTGCAATGCCTCACCTAGGTGCTTCAACTCCTGAAAGTGAAGACAACTGTGCTGTTATGGCAGCAACAGAAGTTAAGGATTACCTAGAAAACGGTAATATTGTAAACTCTGTAAACCTACCTTGCCTATCAAAGGATAAGACAGGTGGCACAAGAGTATGTGTAATCGCTAAAGCTGATGCTGACACAGATGCTATTGTAAAGGCAACAGGTTCTGATGACTTTGCAACTGCTACAAGAGGTGACTTTAGCTACACAATTATTGATAATGCTACAAACACAGAAGTTAATGTTGATGGTGTTATCAAGGTAAGAAGTCTATAATTTTGAGCTTATATTTTTAGATTAATATTATTAAAAGGAGGTCAAAACAATGAGAAAAGTAGTTTCAATACTTTTAGCAGTTCTAATGCTAACTGCTATGGGTACAGTTGCAGTAACATCAGCAAGTGCTGAAGAAACTGCAACAGTTAACGGTGTAGTTGCTAATGTTGGTGACACAGTTACTATTGATTACTTCATAAAGTCCGACTGTATTTGGGAATGTTTCCAGGGTCATGTAACATATGATTATGACGGCCTACAGCTTGAAAGCTTTGAAATGCCGGATGTAACAACAGGTATTATGACTAACACTCTTAACAAAGGTTTCGCATATTATACAGGTGTTGACATTTATAGTAACTATAAGTTCTATAACGAAGTAAACTTCTACAGAATTAAATTTACAGTTCGCCAGGCGGGTAGCTATGCAGTTAACAATGTTTTGGAATTTGCTGATGGTAACAATGCTGATATGATTGTTGATGATGGTGTTATTCTTAAACCTGAAAGACTAATCACTCGTGAAGTTGTTACAGCTACTCCAAAGCCAACAGAAACAACAACAAATACAACAGCTCCAAAGCCAACAACTAAGCCTGAACCAACAAATACAGAGCCATCTTCAACACCATCACCATCAACTCCGGTTGCAGTAAGTGGTGTTGCACTAAATAAGAAAGTTGCAACAATTAATGTTGGTAAGACAGTTACAGTAAAAGCTACAGTAACTCCTGCAAATGCAGCCAACAAGACTCTAGCTTGGACATCTTCTAACACAAAGATTGCTACTGTATCTAATGGTGTAGTTAAGGGCGTTAAGGCAGGTAGAGTTGTAATTACAGCTAAGACAACTGATGGTTCAAACATTTCTGCAACATGTACTGTAACAGTTAAGCAACCTGTAACAAGCATTTCTCTATCTAAGAAAGCAACAATGTATACAGGCAAGAAGTTAACTCTTAAGGCTAAGGTTAACCCAGCTAATGCTTCTAACAAGGCATTAACATGGAAATCATATAACACTAAGATTGCTAAGGTTGCTTCTAACGGTGTAGTTACAGGCGTTAAGGCAGGTACAGTTAAGATTACTGCAACTGCAAAGGATGGTAGCAGAAAGTCTGCAACATGTACAGTAACAGTTCGTCAGTCAGTATCTAAGATTACTCTAAGCAAGACAAATGTTGTTCTTCCTAAGAAGGGTTCTTCTTACAATGTTAAGGTAACAGTTGCTCCTAAGAACGCTTACAACAAGAATGTTGCAGTTAAGTCTGCTAAAACAAAGGTTGCTAAGGTTTCTGCTTCAACAGTTAAGTCAGGTAAGACAGTTAAGATTACTGCTGTAAAGAAGGGTACAACTAAAGTTGTATTTACTGCTAAAGACGGTAGCAAGAAGTCTGCTACATGTAAGGTAACAGTTAAAAAATAATAATAATTAATCTAAAATGTTTTAATAATAAATCTAAAAAATAATTAGCTAAAAGCCCTATTCATTACGAATAGGGCTTTGTTTCGTCTAAGTAGGGAATATGACCTACTTTTTATTTTGTTTTGTAATTAATTAGGTATTTAATATTGTGTCAACATCAAGAATACCAAGGTCGATTTTCCATTTTAAAATTCTCTTTACAGACTCATTAATTTGGCTAATAGGTATTTCATTATTTTTTACTGCATTTAAAACTGCCGGATATTGAGTGTCAACTGATGAACAACATAGTAGGTCATTACCGGCTTTTGTAGCAATAACTGCTGCCGATTCATCACCGGTAAACTGAGTAATAGCATCCATAATCAGGTCGTCAGTCATTATAACACCATTAAAATTAAGCTGATTTCTAATAATTTTATGTACATTCTCTGATAAAGATGCAGGATGATTTTTGTCCATACAGTTTACTATATTGTGAGAAACTAAGATACAATCTGCACCGGCATTTATTCCGGAAATAAAAGGTTTAAAATCTTTTTTGGTAAATTCAGAATAATCTCTGTTGTCATATGCAATGCCTGTGTGGGTATCTACATTGTTGCCATAACCGGGAAAGTGCTTTAGTACAGTGCCTAGGTGATTTTCCTTTGATGTGCTAACAACAGTACTTACAAATTTGTCCACATCATCAACATTGTCACTAAATGATCGGTCATACATAAATCCATTTGTATCGGATGTAATGTCACAGTCAGGTGCCATATTTACATTAATTCCAAGTGAAAGTAAAAGTTTAGCCTTTTCTTCAGCATCATTTATAATACCGTCCCAACCACCATTTGCAAAAGTATCTTTAGGTGAAAGGAAAGGACTTTCCCTAAGATTAGGGTTGCTACTGACTCTTACAACAGTACCACCTTCTTCATCAACACCGATAAGTAGTGGAATTTTAGCCTTATTTTGATATGATTGAATAGTGTTTGTAACTTCTTCTTTAGTTTTATTTTCAAAATCTTTTCCAAATAAAATATACCCACCAATGTGATATTGATTTATTTGTTCAAGTGCGTTAGTATCGGGACATCTAACATAAAACATTTGACCTACCTTTTCTTCAGTAGTCATTTGACTGATGTAATTATCTAAACTTTTATCAAATGTTTCTTCTATATTAGTAGTAGGCTCAACTGTTGTAGTGGTAGGTTCTGTTGTGGTAATTGTAGTTTCACTTGTTGATACTGTAGTAGAACTACTGATATTATTTTCGCTTTGTGTACCACAACTTGAAAATAATATTGCCAACATAATACATAATACAGAAGTGATTATTTTATTGTTTATTTTTTTCATTACTATTCTCCTTTCGGTTAAACCTATTATATATCATAATAAAATATATTAATAGTAAAAATAAGAGAGAAAAAATATATTATATAAGTTCTTTTTTGTACACATTGTTAAATATAATTAATATGAAGTAGTGGTTTTATTGTTCAAAATAGTAGGTATAAATTTATGCAATTTATACATTTCATTGGTTAAAATATACAATTATAATTAGTTTATGTTGTTAATAAAATCGAAAATAATATTAATTTAATAAAAATTATTGTATATTTTGAACAAGGGTGTTATAATGTAACTGTAATCAAAAGAGATTAATGCTTACACATTTAATTAAGGAGATTTAATCCAATGAGAAATTATGATTCCAAACATATTCTCAATATTGCATTAGCCGGTCACAAAGGTTCAGGTAAAACCTCAGTTGCCGAAAGTATGCTATATTTGACAGGAAATGTTTCAAGACTCGGGAAAATTGAAGAAGGAAACACTTCTCTGGATTATGACCCAGAAGAAGTTAAGAGAAAATCTTCTGTTCTTACTGCTGTTGCTCCGGTTGAATGGAAAAATGCAAAGATTAATCTTATCGATACACCGGGGTTATTTGATTTTGCCGGTGGTATCGCAGAGGGTATGAGAGCTGCTGAAAGTGTGTTAGTTGTCGTATCCGGCAAGGATGGAGTCGATGTAGGAACTGAGAAAGTAGTTAATATGGCTACTGAGATGGGCAAAACAAAGATGTTCTTTGTTAACGGACTATGTGATGAAAGTGCCAGATTCTATAGAGTGTTTGAAGATTTAAAGACAGTTTTTGGTCCGGCAGTTTGTCCTGTTGTTGTTCCTTACATTAACGACGGTAAGGCTGAAGTATATGTAAACCTTTTTGAATATAGAGCCTATAAGTACTCTGAGGGTGGCAAGGTTGAACCAACCGATATGCCTGACTTAGGTACTAGATTTGATGGTCTTAGAGAGGCTATCAAGGAAGCTGTTGCAGAAACATCAGAAGAACTATTGGAGAAATTTATTGAAGGGGAAGAATTTACTCCTGAAGAAATTATCCTTGGTGTTTCACAAGGTGTTAGAGAAGGTACAATTATACCGGTGTTCTGTGGTGATGCACATAATACATACGGTATTGACCAGTTGTTGAATTCACTTACTTGGCTTGCTCCAAAAGCGGAGTCAGGTGCAGAAATCGGCTCAGATGTTAATGGAGAGCCAGTAGAAGTTACAGTTAATTCTGATGGTGTCCCAACTGCAATAGTGTTTAAAACTGTTATTGACCCATTTGTGGGAAAATTAAGTTATATAAAAGTTCTTAGTGGTAAGATTTCTACTGACACACCTCTTGTAAATATGAGGACAGGTGCAAATGAAAGAGTTACCAAGGTTCTTACTGTAAAAGGTAAGAAACAGGAAGACACACCATTCATCTCAGCAGGTGATATTGGTGCAATACCAAAACTTTCTGATACTTTATCAGGTGACACACTTTGTTCACCACTTAGAAAAGTAACACTTGACAGTATTGATTATCCTGTTGCTAACCTTTCTATGGCAGTATATGCTGACAGTAAGGATGACGAAGAAAAAATTACTCAGGGTATTCTTAAATTAATGGAAGAAGACCCAACTATTAAATATGTACACAATCACGAAACTCACGAAAGAGTTGTTACAGGTTTAGGCGAACAACAACTTGATGTTATTGTTAGTAAACTAAAGTCAAAGTACAACATTGATGTTAAGTTGAAGAAGCCAAAGGTAGCCTATAGAGAGACAATTCGTGGTACTGTTAAGGTACAAGGTCGTCACAAAAAACAGAGTGGTGGTCACGGTCAGTTTGGTGATGTGTGGATTGAGTTCTCTCCTAGTGACAGTGATGGACTTGAATTTACACAAACAGTTGTTGGTGGTTCAGTTCCAAAGGGATTTTTCCCTGCTGTTGAAAAAGGATTGCAAGACTCAATGAAAAAAGGCCCACTAGCCGGTTATCCGGTTGTTGGGGTAAAAGCTAACTTGTATGATGGTAGTTACCATCCTGTTGACTCATCTGAAATGTCATTTAAAATGGCAGCATCAATTGCTTTTAAGAATGGCATTACACAGGCTAAACCTACTTTACTTGAACCAATCGGTTCATTAAAGGTAACAGTTCCGGAAACACATACCGGGGACATTATGGGTGAAGTTACAAAAAGACGAGGCAGAGTTATTGGTATGGACTCAATACCTAATGGTATGCAGGTGATTGAAGCAGAAGTTCCAATGGCTGAGATGGGTGACTTCAATACCTTTATTAAACAAGTTACACAAGGCAGAGGTAGCTTTACTCTTGACTTTGCAAGATATGAAGATGCACCTGCTAATGTAGCAGAAAAGGTTATTGCAGATTCAAAAGAATAATGCAAGTTGCTTAATAAGTTTGTTATAGGGTAATACCTATTTCAATATAAATTTTGTTCTCCATTTCTTGAGAATTTATTAATTCTCTATTCTCTTTCTTCCATGGAAAGGACCACATTTTGTGGTCCTTTCCTCATATAACAAAGAAATTGTATAATTATAAATGTGTGAACAAAAATATTTAAATGTATATAAAGAAACAGAATGGTAAATTGAGGAATGGAGTTGCCGGTAATGAAAAAAGTTATGAAAACAATTTCACTATTTTTATGTGTTATGATTTTTGCAACATCATTGCCTGTATTTTTCGCAGAAACTGAAAGTGCTAGTGCAGCCACCGCCACTATGGTTAACGAAAAGGTAAGAGGAAAGGTACTTTATAGCTATAGCTACAAAGTGCTAACATTAATCAACAAGGAAAGAAAGAAAAAGAAACTTTCACAGTTAAAAATGACACAAGGATTACTAAGTGTAGCTAATAGAAGGGCTGCTGAAATTTCTTTGTATTATGCACATAGCCGTCCTAACGGTGAGAAAAACCCATTTAAAATGTATAAGTGGAAACATTATGTTGGTGAAAATATTGCTTTAAACCAGCAAACTCCTGAGCAGGTTGTAAAGTGTTGGATGAATAGTCCACCCCATAAAAAGAACATTTTAAATAAAAAATTTAATAGCGTTGGTATTGGCTGTTTTAAAGTAAACGGTTATATTTATTGGGAACAGTTCTTTGTTGATAATAAGGCAAGTAGAAACGCTGCTCAAAAATCTAATGCAGATGTTACATATACAGTATCTATGAAAACATCCAATGTTAAGTTACGCTCCAGTGTAAAGTCAGTATGGTTTGATGATTTCTACACAAGAAGAATCATTACATATCAGTTCAACAAAAGAGTTGATAACTATGACTTTGTAACTAATCTGGACAATAGTTGTATTCAGTACAAATCAGCTAATGAAAATATTGCTAAGATAAATTCAAAGGGTGTAGTCTTACCGGTAGCTAATGGTAAAACTACAATTACTGCAAATTTAAAGGGCTATCCAAGCAAAAAGGTAACTTGGACAGTTATTGTAGATGTTGAAGAAATGTAAAATTAAAATTTAATTGCCTATTATAGGCAAAAGTCTTATACATAAGATTTATTTCCTGAAGGGTTGCTTCTGGTGTGTTGGTGGGGCAACCCTTTCGTTATGCTAATTAGTTTTTATCAATTTGTCAATCTAATGTGGAAAACATTTCTAAATAATACTAGATGACAGATTTTACATCATATGAATTATATAGGTAGGTGAAAAATGATATTACAAGGTTTAATAATTATTTTAATTCCCTTTTTGGGAACTTCACTTGGTTCGGCATTGGTGCTGTTTTCTAAAAATCAGCTAAATCCAAAACTGCAAAAATTTATGCTTGGATTTGCATCGGGGATAATGATTGCTGCATCTGTGTGGTCACTGTTAATTCCGTCAATGAAACTTGCTGAGGATAAGGGAATAGTAAAGTATATTCCTGCAAGTGTGGGATTTTTGTTAGGTATAGGTTTTTTGTTGTTGCTGGATAGTGTAATTCCTCATCTTCATTTGGATAGTAATCAACCTGAGGGTGTAAAGTCCGGTCTTTCAAAAAGTACAATGCTTGTTCTTGCAGTTACATTACATAATATTCCTGAGGGTATGGCAGTAGGCATTACCTTTGCAAGTGCAATGATGAAGGACACAAGTATCTCAATAGCCGGTGCTTTTTCTTTGGCAGTTGGTATAGCAATTCAGAATTTTCCGGAAGGTGCAATAATTTCTTTACCGTTAAAGGATAGAGGAATGAATAAGGGAAAGTCATTTGTTATGGGTGTACTTTCCGGTGTAGTTGAGCCTATGGGTGCAGTGCTTACATTAGTTTTTGCAAGTATTATAAGTTCAATATTGCCTTACTTTTTATCCTTTGCTGCCGGTGCTATGATTTATGTTGTAACTGAGGAGCTTATTCCTGAGTCACAACAAGGTAAACATTCTAATATCGGTACAATCGGTGTTGCAGTAGGCTTCGTTGTTATGATGGTGCTTGACTCAGCATTTGGATAATTTCTAAATTTAAAACCACTAAACTATAGGTAATCTGCCTTTGGTTTAGTGGTTTTTGTTTTGTTTGCATTATTTAAAATTTGTGAATATAGATTGAAAAATAAAATTAAAACAAAAAATTGAAAAATCCCTTGATATTTTGAAAACAAATGATATATAATAAATGCAGTTAGCAGAGACTAACTTAAATAAATATTACAGACAATCTATGTATTTTTACTTAACTTTTTTCTTTGATTTGTTTGAGTTTCCGAAAGGGAGTGCTTACCTTTCGGAAGGTTCTCTGTCTTAGGAGAGTGTTAAATGAATAATTTAGAAATTACTAAAGTTGTAGGTAGAGAAATCCTTGATTCAAGAGGTAATCCTACAGTTGAAGCAGAGGTTACTCTTGCTGATGGTACAGTTGCCAGAGGTACTGCTCCAAGTGGTGCATCTACAGGTGAATTTGAGGCTTTGGAACTTAGAGATGGCGACAAAGAAAGATACCTTGGCAAAGGTGTTTTGAAAGCCGTAGAAAATATTAATACAATTATTCAAGATACAGTAAAGGGTCTTGATGCATCAGATATTTATGCAGTTGATGAAGAGGACTGGGAAGGTTGGCAGGTTCTTACTAAAGAACTTGGCGATAAGGTTCAGCTAGTTGGTGATGACCTATTTGTTACAAATACAGAAAGATTATCTAAGGGTATTGAAATGGGTTGTGGTAACTCAATCTTAATTAAGCTAAATCAGATTGGTTCTGTTTCTGAAACACTTGAGGCTATCAAAATGGCTCATAAGGCAGGTTACACTGCAATTTCTTCTCACCGTTCAGGTGAAACTGCCGATACAACAATTGCCGACTTAGCAGTTGCACTTAATACTTGTCAGATTAAGACAGGTGCACCGTCTCGTTCAGAAAGAGTTGCTAAGTATAATCAACTTCTTAGAATTGAAGAAGAACTTGGGGATAGTGCTGTATATCCTCAGATGAAAGCGTTTAATATTAAATAAAAATTTTTATACTCATTTACATATCATATATTATAAAATAACGAATTTTGGGAGCATACAGTTGTGTATGCTCCTTATTATTTTGTTTTTAGTCAGTTAGAATTGTTAGATAATGTTAAAATTTGTCTATTAAATTCAAATAATTACTAAAGATTAACACAAAAATCGGCAATATTTTCAATTGTGATTAATATACTTTAATGATATAATAATAATGTATTAATAGATAGTGGGGGTCTAGGCTTGATAATTGATTTTCACTCACATTTTTTGCCTTGTATTGATGATGGCAGTAAAAGTACAGAAATGTCACTTGAAATGCTAAAGAAAATGAAAGGGCAAAATGTTGATACTGTTGTAGCAACTCCTCATTTTTATGCTGATGAAAACAGAATTGATGATTTCCTCAGTAATAGGGAAAATGCTTATAATAGCATAAAGAATGAAATAAATAATATTGGCATTAATGTAAAGCTGGGTGCTGAGGTTACTTATTTTGATGGTATAAGCAAAGCAGACGAAATTAAGAAATTAACTATTGAAGATACTTCAATTTTGCTTTTGGAACTTCCCTTTGATAAGTGGAATAACAGTATTATTGAAGAAGTAGATTATTTAATAAATAAGAGAAAATTTACTGTTTTGTTAGCTCATTTAGACAGATATATTAGTATTTCTGAGAATAAAAAATATATTAAAAAGATAGTAAAAATGCCACTTGTGGTGCAAATAAACGCAGGTAGTGTTCTTGACAGTAAAAGGAAAAAGAAAACCTATTCTTTAATTAAAAAATGTGACAAGATAGTTTTAGGCAGTGATTGCCACAATATAACTTCAAGAAAGCCTAATCTTGCTAATTGCAGAAATTTACTTTCTGATGATTTAGGAGAAAGGGCTGTTTCTAATATAGATATATTCAGTGAAGAATTTTTGTATAATGGAGGAAAGTAGAATGTCAAAAAAATTAGCTTATATTATTAGTGCAGCAGTATTTGTTGTACTATGTGGTTTGATTGTTTGTGAAAAATTATTTCCGGAGGTGGGCTCTAGTCTATTAGGTGGACTACTGGGTTAAAATGAGTACATATAAGGATAATAAAAAACTAAAGAAAAATTTATTGATTGTAGGAATTATTCTTGTAATCGGTGTTTGCTTTGGCGTTGGAATGTACTTTTTAATTGATGCAAAAGAACCTGTAAAGTTAACAAGTAAAGGTACTGAGTCTAATGAGATTGTAAAAATCGGTAATGTAAAATGCACCCCAAAGAAAGATATTAAAACATATCTGTTTATGGGTGTTGACCAAAGAGGCGAACTGACTAAAGTTAAAAAGTACAATGGTACAGGTCAATGTGATGTACTAAAAGTACTTGTACTGGATGACAAAAACAAAACTTACAAAACGCTGACTATTAATCGTGATACTATGGTTGATATGCTTGTGTATAACGAAAACGGTGAGTCTATCGGTGAAATGAACGGTCAAATTGCTTTAGCTCATGCTAATGGTGATGTTGCTGATTTTGGCAGTAAGGTTACTAAAGAAGTTGTATCACAGTTTCTAAATAAGCAAGTAATTGACGGTTATGTTGCACTTAATATGGATTCTATTAAAGTGTTAAATCACCTTGCCGATGGCGTTACTGTAAAGATTACAGATGACTTTTCTAAGTCAGATAAAACACTTAAGAAAGGTGCAACTGTTAAGTTAAACGACAACCAGGCTTATCATTATGTACACGATAGAAAAAATGTTGCTGACGGTACTAATGAAAACAGAATGGCTCGTCAAGAGGTATATCTAAATGAACTAAAATCTACTTATATGGATAAGTTCAATAAAAGCAATAAGTTTGTTGAAACTGTTTATAAAGAAGTAGAAAAGTATATGAATACAGATATGTCACTAAGTAAAATGTCAAAGGTTGCATTAAAGCTTTCTAAATATAAAGAAGTTGAAGGCCCTACTCTAGAGGGCACAAGCAAGATGGGTGACTTTGGATTTATGGAATTTAGAGTTGATAAGAACAGTCTAAACAATGCAATAATTGATTTATTCTACGATAAAGTTGAAAAATAATCGGTACATTGTACTTGAAGGGAGATAAAAATGAATTTGGAGAATAAGGAAAATACTTCTCTTGAAAATGTGGAAAATGCAACAGCATTAAATCCGAAGGCTTTACTTGCTTTTGAGGAGGAAGAAACAAAAGAAACTGAAATTGATTTAGTGGATATGTTTTTTGCACTATTTGATAAGCTACACATTATTATTTTGTGTACACTTGTAGGTGCATTGCTACTAAATGCTTTTTCATATTTCTTTATTAAACCAACATACCAGTCAACATCTAAAATCTATGTTGTTTCAGCATCAAAGGATTCTGTAATTGATTTCTCAGATATCAATGTTGGTACTTCCCTTACACTTGACTATGAACAGTTGATTCTAAGCTATCCTGTACTTAGCAAGGTGAGTGATAGTTTAAGTCTTAATTATACAATGAAAGATTTGCAGTCAATGATTTCTATTGAAAATCCAAGTGATACAAGAATTTTGAACATAACAGTTACTTCAACTGACCCTAAGGAAGCAATGGATATTGCCAATAAGGTTATGGATATTTCTATTGATTACTTGCCTGATACTATGGGTTCAAATACTCCTAATGTAGCTGAAAGAGCAAGACTGGCTGACCAAAAGTCAGGTCCAAGTTATACCAAATATACTATGATTGGTGCTGTTATCGGTCTTATCCTTTCATGTGCAGTAATTATTGCCAGATACCTAATGGATGATACAATTCATTCTGCTGAGGATATGGAAAAGTACTTTGGAGTTGCACCACTTTCAGTTATTCCGGAAAACGAATCACTTGATGATGGTGAAGAAGAAACTTCACAAAAGCGCAAGAGAAAGAAGGTTTAACAATGGAAAAAATCCAGTTATCAATTCCAAAGCTACCTTATGCTGTTGAAGAAGCTATGAACAGATTAAGGGTTAATGTAAAGTTCTGTGGTAAGAATACTAAGAGAATTTTAATTACAAGCAGTGTTCCTAATGAAGGAAAAAGTATGGTATCGGTTCAGCTGTGGAAAATGCTTAGTGAATCAGGTTTCAAAACAGTTTTAGTTGACTGTGACCTTAGAAAGTCTACACTGAAAAATCGTCACAATTTTGCCGATGAAAAGATTAACAGTATTGGCCACTACCTATCCGGTCAATGTGAATATAGTGATGTTGTATACGAAACAAATGTAGAAAATGGCTATATTGTTCCTTGTACTACTTCTTTAGAGAATCCTATTTCTCTAATTGAAGATGAAAGATTCAAAGAATTACTTGATAAACTTTCAGATGATTATAGATATGTTTTGATAGATACACCACCACTATGTGCAGTAGCAGATAGTTCACTTGTTGCTTCTTTGTGTGACGGTGCAATCCTTGTTGTTAGAGCATGTTCTACATCAAAGAAACTTGTTAAGGAATCAATGAGTCAGCTTAACTATGTAGGTTGCAACCTACTAGGTACAATCCTAAACAGAGTTGAAACAAAGACCCATACTTACAATAAATACTATGGTAAGTATAAAGAGTATGGTGAATATAAAGAAAACTAATTGGTAATAACATATTTGCTTAGCAAGTGTGTTTATTATATATAGGGGTACAATTCGTGGCAAAAAGTGCCTTTGTATTAATTTTATAAGGAGGAGATATTTATGAAGAAGATTGTTACAGTAATTATGGCAGTATTAATGATGATGTCTGTTGTAACCGGTGCTTCTGCAGCAGCTAACAGCCCATCAAAGCCATCAAAGCCAATCGTTGTTAAACAGTCAAATGTTTCCATTAAGTCACTAACTTACAACGGTAAGACTCAGAGCCTTAATAAAAAGGTTACAATTAAGGTTAAGACAAAATATGGTAATGTTACTTTAAGAGAAGGCAAGGATTATAAGCTTGTTTACACAAAGGCTAAGAATGCCGGTACATATAAGGTAACTGTTGTTGGTATTAATTCTTATAAGAACTTTAAACTAACAAAAACTTATAAGATTAATAAAGCTAATAACAAGATTACTATGAGAGCTACAAAGAAAACTGTTAAGTATTCTAAGAAGAAGGCTACAACAGTAACAGTTAAGGCTAGTGGTCAGGGTAAGAAGACATATTCAACTGCTTCAACATCTAAGAAACTAAGAAAGTACATCTCAGTTAACTCTAAGGGTAAGGTTACTCTAAAGAAGGGTGCTAAGAAGGGTACTTATAAAGTAACAGTTAAATATTATGGTAACAGAAACTATAAGGCTGGTACAAAGACAATTACAATCAGAGTTAAATAATTTTAGCTTGAATTAAATTGTTAAATAAATAAGCAGACACTTTAGCCACGGAAGTGTCTGCTTTCTTTTGTATATCTATATTTTTGAAAATAAAAAGGTCAGTACTTTGTACTGACCTTAATTTTATATTAGTTTACGGATTCTTTCTTTGAAGTTTTCAATTTTGTTGGAGTATCTGTCAACAATATATTTATTGGCTTCTTTTTCTTCCTTATCTTCAAGAGGTGAAAGACCTTTGAAAAGTTCACCATACTTTCTTTCCAATGCTTTAGTTAGCAGATAGTCGCAAAGCTGAGGGTTCTTTGGAAGTAGTGGCCCATGTAGATATGTGCCAATAACATTTTTGTATACAACACCTTCGTAACCACTTTTACCGTTGTTACCTTTGCCGAAAACAACTTTGCCTAATGGCTTGTTTTTGTTAATATAAGTTCTGCCACCATGGTTCTCGAAGCCAACAATAGGCATTTCACACAAATCACTTTCAATGAAAATGTTGTTGATTAGTCTGCCTTTTTCTTGAACAGTATAAATATCTACAATATCAAGACCATCAATTTTACCATCATCAGTTTCGTAATATTTACCAAGTAGCTGATAACCACCACAAATAGCAATTACAACACCGTTATCTTCTACATATGATTTGAACTTATCTTTGATTTCCTTTAGTCTGTTACAAACCAGCATTTGTTCTCTGTCAGAACCACCACCAAGAAGAATAATGTCAAGATTTTCAAAATCAATATTGTCCTCTAGGCTATATGTTTTTACTTCTGAGTCAATGCCTCTCCACTTTAACCTTTGCACCATACATTGAATGTTACCTCTGTCACCGTAAAGGTTAAGTAAATCCGGAAATAGGTGTCCAATAGTTAGTTTCATTATTTTTCACCCTCCATTCTCTTTAGAATGTTTCTTGTACTGTATAGACCTGTGTAGTTAACAAGTACATATAGGTTTTTTGTACCGTTTTCGATTTTGTTTCTAATAGCAGTTTCAATATTAGGTTCAAGGGTACTTGGAATATCAACATACTTTAATCTTAATCTCATATCTTGACAACGAATACCACTAACTGTAATTGACTTAATGCTCTTATCCTTAAATCTGTCAAAGTCAACATCCCATAACCATGATACATCATTACCGTCTTGGTCACGGTCATTAATAAGGATAATTACATCTTTATCCTTAGTGTCAGCCATAACAGCATTTATGTTTTGGTTGAAACCTGCCGGATTCTTAGCAAGGTTAAGTTCAACTATTGTACCTTTAATATTAAAGTGTTCAATTCTACCATTCTCAGGGTTAAAGTTATCAAGCATTGATTGGAAGCCTCTCATATCAACACCGGAATGACTTGCAACTGCATATACTGCAAGAATGTTGTAAATGTTGTAAAAGCCTTTGTACTTTGCGTGAATGTTCTTGCCTTGTACTGTAAAAGCAAGGTGGTCACCACATTCAATATTAGTAGCAGGGTAGTCAATTTCAGGTCGCTTAAATCCACAGTGAGGACATTCATAGTCACCTAGCTGACTGTAGTGGTAGTAGTTATAGTGCATCTTTGTACCACACATTTCACAGAATCTACCTTCACGAATTTCTGAATTTTCATCAGCATCAAATACCTTTTCACTAATACCGTAAGTAATAAATTTGTTGCCACTTTTCTTAGCTAAGAAAAGTGAAAGTGGGTCATCACCGTTAATAACAAGTGTCATATTTGGTGCCATTTTAATTGATTTACTAAGAATATCAATAGTAATATCAATTTCACCGTAACGGTCTAGCTGGTCACGGAAGATATTAGTCAGTACCATATAGTCAGGTTTTAGTGTTGGCAAAACTCTTCTTGTAGATGCCTCATCAATTTCAATACAAGCATAGTCACAGTCAAGCTGACAATCATCATTTGTTGCAAGTACAAATGCAGAAACAACACCGTTTAGCATATTAGAGCCGGTTCTGTTACAAAGAACCTTCTTGCCTTGTGACTGTAATGTTGTACATAGCATATTGTTGGTAGTTGTCTTACCATTTGTACCACATACAATATATACCTTTTCTCTAACTTGGTCTGATAGTACCTTTAGAATATTTGGTTCAATTTTTCTGGCAATAAGTCCTGCCCATGTAACACCCTGTCTGCCCATCTTTAGACATAACTTGGCAACAAACTTGGCAAACTTAATTGCAAACTTCTGTCTGAAAGTCATAATAACCTCACAAAATTATTTCATTAATTTTTATATATAAAATTATTATACAAGAAATTACACCTAAATACAAGGTATATAGGTGTAGTGATATTTTTATATATGAAATTAAAGTTAATCAATAATGGTATAAACCAGGTTTTCCCATTTTAGTTTAGTACCCTCATCAATATCACTAGGCAAAAGTGCCATAGCAACCTGTAATAAGTCCTTATCCTGAATATCAGTTCTTTTTAGAAAACCGTAGTCACCACTGATTCTTTCAACAACATAATAATATGGTCCCATTATGTACCTCCATAAATTTTATTTTAATATAAAGTGTTTTATTAATTGAATTACAACAATATGTAAGGGATAATATCCGTAGAAAAAGTATTTAATTTTTAATTTCCCTCTTTTACCATTGTAAAAAGCAATAGGAATAACTGCAAGCATACTCCACCATTGAATAACATTTCTTGTTAAGCAAAGAAGGATAAGTCCTACTGTAAACATTATTAGCTTAAGTTCTTTTTTGTCAAAGAGATATACCATTAATGGTAGTGTAATTCCGAAAAATCCATAGTCAATACCGTAGTTTATGTCACCGAAAAACATAGGCATTATCTCTGATACAAAAAGCACAAACATAACTGCTAAAATAGGAAATTGCCATTGTACTGTTTCTGAGTTGTTTCTTCCATAATCAAGTGAATATATTAACAGTATAGACAATGAAAAGGTTATAAATATATTCATATGATAATTGTTATCAGCTAATATGCAAATTGTCTGAAAAGCAAGTCCCATTATAAATATAGTGTAAAAATACCATGTTCTGTTGTGGGTGTATTTGCAACCCTCAGCAATCATATATGCAAAGATAGGAAAGGCTAATCTGCCTATTGCTCTCATAGGGTAGGAGTTGTCCATTAAGTACAGCCCTATATGGTCAATTGTCATACATATTAAGGCAAATATCTTTAGCATATTGCCTGAGAAAATACCTTTGTTCTCTTTTGTCCGTAAATAACTCATTGTTAATACCTCATTTTCCGTTATAGATTATATCATTGAGAAAAGATAAAAACAATGTGTAATTTTATTATTATATAGGAAAAGCACCTCGTTACGAAGTGCTTTTATAAAACTATAATTCACTATCCCTTAGACTATAGTATTCTGTAAGAATATCATCTTTACTGTGAACACCTGAAAGCCTTTTTAACTCTTGACCATCTTTAACAAAAACCAAAGTAGGTACACTCATTATGTGAAAGTTCTTAGTAAGTTCAGTATTATAATCAATGTTGCATTTGTATATAGTTATGTTTTCTTTCCTACCGACTTCTTCGATAGTAGGTAGCAGAATTTTGCAAGGGTTGCACCAACTTGCATAAAAATCTAATATATACAAATCTTTGCTGTTAAATATTTCTTTTGAGTTTCCTCTAATTTCAATTACAGGCATAAAATCCTCCACTATAATTTGAATTAATCTAAAGCATATATTTAGTATTAGAATAAATATAAATTATATACAATTCATTTATTGTAATGATAAAAGCAGTTAGTTATAAAATAGAATTTTGTTATATTATGAAACTTTTTATAAAAACAAATTGTTTGTACAATTTATTTGTGGTATAATGTAGTACAGATTAATTGCATTTTGGAGGTAAAATATGATTTGTAAAAATTGCGGTTTTCAAAATCCTGATGGTGCAAAGTTTTGTGCCAGTTGTGGTCAAAAAATAGAAATGTCAAATCCGGTTCAACAGAATAATGTATCTGATAATAACACTCAGCAGAATAACATTCCACAGAATAATGCTCAACAGAACAGTGTCCCACAGAATAACAATCAGCATAATTCTGTACACCGGAACAATGTACCTCAAGGGGCTTTTGTTCATCAAGGTAATGTAAAGCAGAACAATGCTCCTCAGAACAACATTCCTAATAATTATAATCCACAAGGTAATGTTCCTCAGGGTAACATTCCAAATAACTATAACCCACAGAATACTATGCCAAATAATATTCCACAGGGTAATGTCCCAAACAATATTCCTAACAACTACAATCCACAAAATGGTATGTCACAAAACAATATGCCACAAGGTAACTTCCAACCACAGAATGGTATGCCACAGAACGGTATGCCTCAGTTTAATAATTTCCCAAATCAAGGTGTTAACCAAACTGTCATTGATCCGGTTACAGGTCAGCCAATAAAGAATAAGAATTCTAAAAAGGTACTACCACTTATCCTAGGTATTGCCGGTGGTGTAGTAGCTATTATTGTTGCAGTTGTCATTGTGTTTAGTGTTATAGATAACAGTGGTATTAACGGTGTACTTGATAGTCTGGAAGATGGCATTAATGATAAGAATATAGAGTCTATCAAGAAATGTGTACCATCATTTATGGTCAAGGATATGGATGTTAGTCAAAGTGACATTGACGATATGTTTGGTGTTAGCGATAAATATAGCTTCGAAATTGACTTTGATGTTAAGAGTGAAGAAGATGTAACCGACTCTAACTGTAGTGAAGCCAATAACTACACTTGGAAGGAATATATCCAAGATAGATATGAAAATTATGACGGCTATGATGGTGGAGAAGTACAGGAAGTAACAAAAGCTAAGATTAAGTATGATATTGACTTTGACAATGATACTGCAAATGCTATTGCAGGTTTAGCCTCTTTAGGTGAGGATAGCTTAACTAAAGATTTTTACTTTGTTAAGTATGACGGTAGCTGGTATCTATTTGAAATGTAATTTAAAATTTACTAAAGGATTGCTAAAGTTTTAGCAGTCCTTTTTTATTGCCTTGACCTACCTAAATAATAATGTTAAAATCAAGGTAGATAAATTTTAGGGGTATGATATGGCTGAAGAAAATGTAAAAAACATAACAACTGAAAAGGTAACTAAGAAGAATTTAAGCACAATAAGACTTATTGTTGGTGGAGCTATTGTTTTAGTATTAGTAACGGTGCTTTGCTTGTTTCTGATTTTTACTTGTGTAATAAAACTTGCTCCAAGTGGTATGGAAATTAAGAGAAGTGGCATTGGTGTTGAAATTGTAAAATATACCGGTGATGAAAAGAATCTTAAAATTCCCGACTTAATAAACGGACTAAGTGTTGTTTCAGTAGGGGAAAAGGCTTTTTATAATACCAAAGTTGAAAAAGTAGAAATGCCAAAAGATTTAAAAGAAGTTGGCAGTTATTGTTTTGCAAATTGTAAGAATTTAAAAGAAGTTAAGTTTAAGTCTGAGGTAACTAACTTTGGTGACAATGCTTTTGAAAACTCCTCAGTAAAAAAGGTAACATTGCCTAGTGACCTTCAAAAAATCAGCAAAGCAATGTTTAAGAATTGTAAGAACCTAACCAGTGTTTCTTTCCCTAATAAGTTGCTTTTTATTGATGATGAAGCATTTTATGGTTGTACCTCACTAAGTAAAATGACTGTTGGTGAGGGTATAAGAAAAATCGGCAAAGATACTTTTGGTAATGAAAACCAAGACTTTATGCTTTGTAGTGTAGCCGGTAGTATTGTTGAAGATTATGCTAGGGAAAATAATATTGAGTATGCACCATGTAATGATTACTATGAAGTATATACAAAGTACCCTGTATATGTAGGCAACAATAAATATTCTACTGTTGAAGTGTCAAACGGTAATAACGGTATTATGAATTTCTCACCTTCACAAAGTGGATATTACAGAGTTACTTTAAAGGGTAGTAGTGTTGATTTTGATATTAATAAAGCCACTAAGAATACACAAAAACTTTCAACTGTAAAAAATAATACTGATGATTATTTTTCTTATTTTGAAAGTGGCAAGGAATATTTCCTTTCTGTTATTGCTCAAGAACAAAGTAATTTTACTGTAAATATACAGCAGGTTAGTAAGGCTACTGTTTCTACATACAGTAAATGTGAAAAAATGTATTTAGGTCAAGATATTTATGACCTTTCAAAAGGCACTGAACTAAAGTCTGACCATAATAATTATTCAGCAACAGTTGCTACTGTTAATTCGGACTCTACTATTACTAAAGTTGAAGATTATTATATTGATAACAAAAATAAAGTATGGTATCAAATAACCACAAAGATAGGTGCTATGGAAAGCAAGTTGTGGTTTAAAGCATAAAGAAAAACCTATGACGAAAAGTCATAGGTTTTTTGCTTACTATATATATAGTATATTATCTTTTTAGTTCAGCAACTGTCCACTTAGTACCTTTGTCAGTTTCAACAAAGTTAATAAGTTTATCCATATCATCAAAGTAACGGTATAGGTCGTGACATTTTTCTCTTACAAAGCCTTCACGCATTGAGTGTTCCATCATTTCCTGTAGGTTATCATAGTAGTGGTTGATGTTGTAAATAGCAATAGGCTTGTTAATTCTGCCTAACTGCTTTAGAGTTACAATCTCAAACATTTCTTCAAATGTGCCTACACCACCCGGAGTAATAATGAAAGCATCGGCTAGGTCCTCCATAATGTGCTTTCTTTCTCTCATAGACTCAGTTTTGATTAGTTTAGTACATTCAGTAAATAAACTTTCAATCTTATCATCAAAGAAAAATTCAGGTACAACACCGGTAATCTCAGCACCGACCTTTTTCATACCTCTTGCAGAAGCACCCATAAGTCCTTCACTACCTGCACCGAATACAAGGGAGTGACCTCTCTTGCCAAGTTCATAACCCAGTTCCTCTGTTTCTTTTATATATGACTCATCAATGATGTTACTTGCTGAACCGAAAATACATATATTCATATAATTACCTCTTTTCTAATACTTATTATATCTTGATTATATATCATATTTCAGAAAAATTCAATTAATACCTAATGTTGAAATTGTTTAATTTTGGTTGTATAATATTAAAAAGGAGCGTTGCTATGTCATATATTTGTTTGATTGGAAATGAAAATGGAATAGTAGCAGGTAGTGACTCAAGAGAAACTATTGCACCAAATAAATTTTTGGATAATAGACAGAAGGTTTTTGTTGACAAAAATCAAAACCTTATTTGGGCTTGTTGTGGCATTACAAAATATAACGGAATAGACTATATTGATGTAGTGGAAAGTATATTAAGAGATATTGACCTGTCTTTTATTGAAAAGATAGACAGACTACAGATTATGATAGAGAGAGTCACTAAGGAATGTTATAACTATATCGGTAACGGTAGTGCTATGGACATTCTGATTGGCTACAAGTTAAAAAGAAAATTACTTATAAGAATGAATATACAAAATGGGGAAGTCAAGAGAAATACTTTCTTTGCACCACTTGCTATTGAGGGTGGTAGTGGAAAAATCATTATGAACAAACCTCCACTAAAAGATTATAACCATTTGTCATTAAAAGAATTAGAAGTTTATGTTAAGAATAGAGTACAGGAAACTATTGACAAAGACAAAGAAATTTCTATAAATAACCCTACCCATGTTAATACTATTGGTGGAAAGGTAAAAGTAGTTACCTTGTGAATAATTAAAAGTTTAAGCTTTAATAAATAATGTTTAAAATATTACATATTATAATAAACCTTGAAATATTTCAAGGTTTGTGATAGTATTACAAGGACTTGTAAAGGAGCAGTAGGTCACTGCTCCTTTTTTAGGGGTTTCTCTGTTCATAATATGTTCATAAAATTAGTGCTTTTTATATAAAACCTTAAACTCAATGTTATGGAAAAAGAGTATAGTACATTACTGTATTTTTTGATATAATTAGTAGTAAGAGATTTTGGTAAATATGTTTTATGAAATTTGAAAGAAAGGCACTTAATATGAAAAAAATGTTTAGACCATTATCTTTGGTAATGGTGCTGGTTGTTTTGGCTACAACAACGACTTTTTCAGCGTTGTCAGCTACAATCGACAAAAATCTAACCGGGGCAGGTATTAATGTGGAAAAAGTAGCAGCGTATACTAACTCAAGTGATGGGTATGCCACTTATAGTGGTAACGACTTGGGTGCAAATTACTCAGCTGACTCTACAACCTTTAAGGTATGGGCACCTTCAGCATCTAGTGTGAAGGTTAAACTATACAAGACAGGTTCAGATAGCGAAGCTGGTGCAGGTGTCATTGGCACTTATGATATGACTAAGGACAGCTCTAACGGTGTTTGGTCATTAAAACAAAGTGGTGACTTAAATGGTATCTACTACACATACCTAGTAACAGTCAATGGCAAAACAAATGAAACAAGAGATGTGTATTCAACAGCTTGTGGCGTTAACAGTAAGCGTTCAATGGTTGTTGATTTAAATTCAACTAACCCTGATGGTTGGAACAACGATTCTCATGTTCTTTTCAATAGCTCTTCAGAAGCTACAGTTTGGGAAATGTCAGTAAGAGATTTTTCTATTGACAGTTCTTCAGGTGTAGATGCTGACAAGAGAGGTACTTTCCTAGGTGTTGCTCAGCATGGTACAACACTTAACGGTAAAGGCGATATTAAAACAGGTATTGACTATCTAATTGAAAACAAAATTAATTGTGTTCAGATTATGCCAATGTATGACTTTGGTTCAGTTGATGAAACAAAGGGTGGTCAAAACTGGGGTTATGACCCAATGAACTACAATGTTCCTGAAGGTTCTTTCTCTACTAACCCATATGACGGTGCAGTAAGAATTAAGGAAATGAAAACAATGATTAAGGCACTTCATGATGCCGGTATCTCTGTTATTATGGATGTAGTTTATAACCACACATATAACACAACTGATTCTTGCTTTGAAAATACAGTTCCCGGTTACTACTATAGAATGAACGGTAGCCAGTTCCTAAACGGTTCAGGTTGTGGTAATGTAACTGCTTCTGACAAGACAATGTACAGAAAATATATGATTGACTCAGTTAAGTATTGGGCAAACGAATACCATATTGATGGTTTCCGTTTTGACTTAATGGGTTGTCACGATATTACAACGATGAATAAGCTTAGAGATGAGCTTGATACTATTGATAAGAGAATTTTAACTTATGGTGAACCTTGGACAGGTACATGGCCAAGAGACCCTAACGGTATTGCTGACTCATCAGCAGCACTAATGGATAACGCAAGTAAGCTAAATCCAAGAGTTGGTATGTTTAACGATAAGGTTAGAGATGCTATCAGAGGTAGCAACGATAACTACGGTGCAGCATCAGGCTATATTATGGGTGCAAGTGGTTTTGATACTGCAATTAAAGCCGGTGAAATGGCTAACACCTCCACAATGTGGGGTGGTAACTGGTCAAAAGCACCTACTCAGACAGTAACATATTCTTGTTGCCACGATAACTTAACTCTTTGGGATAAGATTATGAAGGTTTGTGGTAGTAGTGACTATGACGGTACTAACTCAACATACCTTGCTATGAACAAACTTGCGTCAGTAATTGAATTTACTTCACAAGGTGTTAACTTTACTATTGCCGGTGAAGAATTTGCAAGAACTAAATACGGCGAAGATAACTCTTACAACAAGGGCGATAGCAAGAACTTAATTGATTGGAACAGAGTTTCTAAGTATTCTGATCTAGTAAGTTATTATAAAGGTCTAAGAGAAATCCGTTCTGTATATAGTCCATTTACAGATAGCTCAATGAATTCTGTAAATTCATCTTACTTCTGTTCAGCACCTAGTGGTGTGGTTGCTTATACAATGCAGAACAAGACTGCTAATGCTAACAAAGAATGGGGTATGGTTGCAGTAATTACAAATGCAACTTCTAACACTCAGACAGTTAAGCTACAAGCCGGTACAACACTTCCATCATCTTGGGTAACTGTTGCTAACGGTAACAGTGCCGGTCTAAAGAACTTAGGTACAGTTAACGGTTCTACTGTTTCAGTACCGGCAAGAAGTTCTCTAATCCTAGTTGATGCAAGTACATTTGACAGAGGTGTAACTCCTACAACTCCAACAACATCAACTACTACAGTACCACCTACAACAACTTCTGCTAAGAAAACAATCACTTACAACACATCAAAGATTAAGAACTTTAATGATGGTGTTTCTACAGAAACAGTAACAAATGGTCAAAATGTTACAAAGACAATTGAACCTGAAGATGGTTACGAAATTGTTTATGCTAAGGTAGTATGTGGTGGTAACGACATTACTTCAACTGCTTATAACTCAGCAACAAATACACTTAGCTTTAATGTTACAGCAGATACTGATGTAACAATTATTGCAACAAAGATTCCTGATACTCACCTATATGGTGATACTAACAGTGACGGTTCAGTTACTGTTAAGGATGCATCAAGATTACAAAAGTATGTTGTTAATATAACTGACCTAAGTGCTACAGAACTTAAGTCATCAGATGTTAATAATGATAATCATGTTGATGTTAAGGATGTAACAATGATACAGAAGTATGTTTCCGGTGCAGTATCAAGTTTCCCATCAGGTAAAAGCTTCTCTGATGAGAAACCTACATATACAATTCCTACAAATACAATTACAACAACATCAGCTACAACAGTAACAACTCCTACAACTGCTACTACATCAACTACTACTGTTCCTTCCGGTGATAAAGTGTTAACACTTGACCCATCAGCAGTTTCAGCAGGTAATGAAAGATGGGCTGCTTACTTCTTTAATTCAACAAATACATCAAATTATGTATGGGTTGACTTAGACAGCAGTAACTCAGTAAAAGTACCTGATGGTATGGATACAGTTATCTTTGTTCGTATGAACGGAAAAACAACAGAAAATACTTGGGATAATCGTTGGAATCAGTCAGAAGACTTAACAATCGGTTCAAGCACAAAGTATGTTGCTACCGGTTGGGGTTCAGGTAATCTGTTCACAGGTAACTGGGCATAAGTAAATAAACTATGAACATTCAAAGTGTCAACATTTGTTGGCACTTTGTTTTTTATGCACAAAAACTATGCCTATCATTTGTGCATTTATACAAAGTTTCATACTGGATGCATAACAATATTACGAAATGATGAATAAAATTAAAGTATATTGTAAAATTATTGTCTATTTTGTATAATAAGTATATGATATATAAGTAAAACTTTTTATTGTAGAGAGATATTGCATAAAATATTTCTCTAGAAGCACTAAAATTCTTGTTTACTATAACTATTTTAAAAATATAATATTGTGTTATAATTATTAATGTATTAATAACAGACAAATTATGGAAATATAAGTGTATTTTTATTACACTTAAAAGAAGAAAGGAGAAAAGAACTTTGATTAACAAAACATCAAAAGTGGCTGCAAGGTCTTTAACAGCAATTACATTAATAATAATGATAATTATTTCTTGTATTTCTGCCGTTGCTGTAAATAAAGATGTGCAATCTACAGGAGCAGTTCTTCCGGAAGGTAAATATTACTTAATCGGTGATATGAACAACTGGACTGAGGCTGACTCTGAATACAAACTTACCACAAGTGATGGTAATAAGTATACCGGAACCTTTTACTTAGATGGTGGTACTTCCGGTAAGACTTATGAATTTAAATTGTATTCAGAAGAAAAATGGTACACAAAGGCTAACTTTACTTTCTCAGGTAGTGGTGTTGCAACTAGTCTGTCAGATAATGGACAAGATACAACAAACAATATGAAAATTAAAGTTCCTGCAGGTAATAATGAAGTCAATATTACTTTCTATAGGGAGTATAGTGGTGATAACAGACTTGAAGTTGCAAGTAAAGTTATCGGTGACTCAAATAAAAACCTACCAAAGGGCAAAACTTATTACCTGACAGGTGACATGAATGATTGGGCTAAGGCTGATGCTGAATATAAATTTGTAGCTGCCCCTGATGATAGCAACCACTACACCTTGTCATTCGCTTTGTACGGTGGTCACAATTACAACCTAAAACTTTACTCAAACTATGGTAATAAAGACCATTATTATGGCAAGACAGGTGGAATTACTCTTGCAAGTAATGGTAATGTTTTAGGATTAGAAGATCACGGCTCAGATACATCAAATAATATTACATTAAGTATTTCCGGTAATCAGAAGAGAATTACAATTGACTTGTATTGTCAGTGGGATAGTGGTAATCACCTAAATGATACTAACTGTATGAAGTTTACAATTTCTGATATTGAAACTCCTGACCATGGTACAGGTCATGAATATACTGCTAAGAGTGGCGTTATCAACCATTCTGAAAGTACTACAGAACTAATTAATGTTAAGAGTTCTTTCTATGACTATTATATAGATGGAGAACTTACCAGAGGCTGGCGTAATTATGAGAATGATAATTTTAGATATGCCTCAAAACAGAGAGAACCATATACTAAATTTAACAGAGCAATTTCAAACTATGCTCTGGAAAATTCTGAATGGAAACTTCCATTATATTTTGGTAACTTCTTCGAAAAGTCAGATGATTACAGCCAATATGTCGGTTTTAAGAATCTTATCAACGACTCTAATGGATTACCAAATATGAATTCATCTATCCCGGGTATTATGGATACTACACTAAATGATTCCAAAGAATTGGTTTCTAACGGTGTTACAGTACCTTACTTTAATAGTGATTGGCTGGTAAATCAAGGTTACGGTACAGTTGTTCACTCTGACTTCCCAATGAGAAAGACAACTAAGAACGGTCAAGACTATTATGAATTTGACAGTACAAACGGTAGGGATAACTGTTACTTTGACAATTATGATAAAGCTGAAAGTAACGGCATTACAATGAATTATGGTGCCGGTGGTAACTATGGAGTTAAAGACGCTAACAGTGGTTACGGTGGAAAAGGTGCACAAGACGGTATTGGCTTCTTCCCATTTGATAAGAAAACTTCTACTAGTGATATAGGTTATGACTTTGGTTTTGGTATGAGACTTGACCTTGACTTTACTCTTGGTGCTAACGGTAAAACTAATGGAGAGGATACAGTATTTAACTTCTCAGGTGATGATGACCTTTGGGTTTATCTTGATGGTGTACTTGTACTTGATATGGGTGGTGACCATAAGCAGTCAAGTGGTTGTATTAACTTCTCAACACTAAAAACTTATATCAACAATATTTCTACTAAGTACCAAAAAGAAGATTTAACATATAAGAGCGGTTCTTATACTGTTGACGGTTCAACTTATGGTTATGCTGCCGACTTCCCAAAACTATTCTCTGACAGTACTGCAAGAACCGGTTCAAGTGAATTTAACAATAACAATGTTAATGCTCACCATACACTAACTGTTTTCTATATGGAAAGAGGTATGATTGAATCTAACTTAAAGGTTGGTTTCAACTTTGAACCTATTACTGATTCACTTGATGTTACAAAGACAGTTGATACATCTAATGTTAACCCTAAGCTACAGACAGCAGTTAAGAGTGCTGATGACTTTGGTTTTGATATTCAAGAAAACGGCACAGATGTAAGTAATAAGAAATATAAGTATTCTGACAATGGCACAACTTATAATGCTAAGACTAATGGCAACACAGCTACACTAGATGATGGTGACAGTGCTTCATTTAACAGTCAGTTTACTGTAGATAATAATTTAACAGTAACTGAAGGTGCTCCAAAGAAAACTATTATTTCTAATGTAGATACCGATAGTTTGATTTACTTAGATGCTCGTAATGCAACAAAAGAACAAAATCCTTCTTGTTCTTGGTTCTTTGCAGATAGTTCAGTTCCTGCAATTTCCTTTGATAATGGTGCAACATTCCATCAAATGTTCTCTTATCAAGTAGATGGCAAGAATATTTATTATTATGAGTCTGAAAAAGATGATAATGATAATAACAAAGACTTTATGATTGCAAGAAAAACAAGTAATGGCTATTATAACAAAGTTAAATTCTCTGCTATTACAGACAATGCTAATTGTATTGTGGTAAATAAGTGGAACTCAGGTTCAAGTACTGTTTCAAGAGATGACAATGTTGCCAAGTTAGAAAAGAGTACTTTACCATTGCCTGTAAGTGGTGATTATACAATTGATACAACAAAGAAAAGTTTGTTAGCAGATCATTACAACACGGATTGGTCACTATATGATGTTAGTGGTACTTCACCTGATTTAATTACAACAGGTGATACAAAGACTTCTAACTTTAAGTATAAAAATAAAGCAGATGATGATTTGGTTTCAACTCATCTAAGACTTGATTATGTAAATACACCTCAGGTTGCTGACATTACAGTAAACAAGAGTGTTGTTGACGAAAGTGGTAATCAAATTGTTGATGACACACAATTTGATGTTACTTTAAAGCTTGACATTAACGGTGACGGTGCATATCAAGATTACGGTTTAACCGGTAAGATTTCTCAGAGTTCACCTTATACATTCACAGGTATTCCTGTAGGTGTTAAGTATAAGGTTGAAGAACAAACACCAAGTGGATATAAGGTTTCTTATGGTACAGTAAATAAGAATGAAGGCGAACTTGGTAATTTAGGTGCTACTGTTGATGTTATCAACACAGTAACTCCTGCAAGTATTAAAGCCGGTATTACAAAGACACTTGACAGAATGGTTTATGACGGTTCAACATTCCAATTTAAATTAGTAGGTCTTGCTTCTACAACTGTTGGTGGTGTTACAAATGAGGATACATCTTCTGTAACAGATACAATTTCAACTGTTGTTAATGGTAATGCAGCATTTAATTCTATTGACTATAGCACAGAAGGTACATATCTATATAAGATTACAGAAGAACCATTAGCTAATGATCACGATTATCAAACTGATTCTTCAGTATATATCTTTAAGGTTGTTGTTGCTAAGGATAACGGTGTTCTAAAAGCAACAGGTACTTATTATAGAGGTACTTCTTCACAATCTGTAGAAGAAATTATTGATGCTAATAATACAACTGCTGTTGCAAGTTTTGAAAATACATCAACTAAGGCTCAGGCAATAGTTCTAAAGGCTGACAAGGTTAACCCTGATGGTACTGTACCTGAAGATGCAAAGAGACTTGAAGGTGCTGAATTTACACTTTACAAGGTTGATGCTAAAGATAGCAAAGATAATATGGTTTTAGTTGATACAAAGAAAACTGATGGCAATGGTGAAATAACCTTTGATAACCTTGATATTTTCAAAGCCGGTAAAAACGGTAATGGTGGTGTTAAGGAATATCAGTGGTACTATGTTGTAGAAACTGCAGCTGCTGAAGGTTATACACTTTCAACTAATGAAAAGTGGTTCTCTTTTGAGGGTGGACATTATGACTCTACAAAGAATTGTTATACTCATTCTTTTGCAGCTCTAAATACACTAATCACAGTTCCTTATGCCGGTGTTAACTATCTAATGCAACATAACTTTATTCTTTATGGTACATTAGTTCTTGGTTTAGGTGCAATTTGTTCTTGTGGCTATATGCTAAGAAAGAGAAGACTTGGAGCAAAAGCTCCTGTCAATAAACATGGTAGGAAATAAATTACATATATATTTTAATTAAAAAGGAGAAGATGAAAAATGACAAAATCAATTAAGAAAATTTTTGCAGCTCTTCTTGTAGTTGCAACTCTAGCACTTATGATTCCATTTAGTGCTAGTGCAGCAAGAGATGCTTCAACAGAAGTTACTTTCACACTAAGCGACCCAACAGTTGTAGGTAAGTTTAAGTTTGACATTTACAAGCTTGCTGATATTAAAACAACAACAGGTGCAGTTACAACAGTAACAGGCCTACCTACTGCTGTTAAAACAGCAGTTGAAGCTGAAGGTACAGATGCTAACACATCAACTCTAATTACTGCTTGTAAGAAAGAACTAGCTAACCTAGGTTCTGCTGTTAAGACTTGGGATGCTACAACAAATTCTGTTACATACACAGACCTAACAGCCGGTATCTACTACATCCACCCTGTTGCTAAGGCTACAGCTACAAAGATTGCTGACTCAATTGTAACAACACCTAAGTATGATGATGCTACAAAGTCTTGGGTTAAGAATGATAATATTGACCTAGCTTCTAAGGTTAGCACAAAGGACATCGTTCTTGACAAGACAATCACTAAGGTTGATAATACAGATGTTAACGCTAAGTATGCTACAGCCGGTTTAGGTAGCACAGTTGAATTTAAGCTAGAAGCTAATGTTCCCGGTTCTGCTACTTCAAAACTAAAGAAGTATGCTATCGCTGATAAGATGGATGCAGGTCTATCATTTAACAAGAATTCTGTTAAGGTTTACTACACAACTGATGCTTCTTCACTAAGTGCTGCTGACCTAGTAGATGCTGCTGATTATACAGTAGATGCACCTTTCACAGCTAAGGATACAGAATATACATTTGCAGTTAACTTCAAGGCTGATACAGATGGTTATGTAAAGAAAATTTATGATGCTGACAAGAAGATGGTAGTTGTATTTAATGCTACAGTTAATGAAAATGCAACAGTAGGTAAGACTTCAAATGACAACAAGGTTTCTCTAGACTACGCTAATGACGATACAGAAATCGTTGAACCTGGTCCAACAGTACAGGTATTTGCTTTCAACCTACAGGTTGTAAAGGAAGATAACGGTGGTCAGAAACTTGCAGGTGCAAAGTTCGACCTATTCAAGGCTGATAAGACTACTAAAATTGCTACTGCTACATCAGATGATAACGGTCTAGTACAGTTCACAAATAGTGGTAAGGAAATTCAGCTAGCAGCCGGTACATACTATGTTCAGGAAACTGAAGCTCCAGAAGGCTATGTTCTACCAACAGGTGATGCTGCTTGGACAGAAATCAAAGTAACTCCTACAATTACTCAGAAGACAAGTGCCGGTGCAAACGATGCTCAGTATGAACTAACAGGTCTAACAAATGCAGGTGACAATACTTTCGCTTTCGTTACAAAGACAGTTAAGAATGTAAAGATTACAGTTCCTAAGACAGGTGGTATGGGTACAACTCTATTCACAATCTGTGGTGCTTCTCTAATCGTTCTTGCAGGTGTAATGTTTGTAGTTCTAAAGAGAAAGAAAACTTCTAAGTAATTTTAATATAAACAAATAATCGTTAAAACTTTATTTGATATATGTAATTTTTCTAATTGGGATGTGGGTGACTACATCCCAATATTTTTTGTGTTGCAATTATTTTAGGTATATTTTATAATTGTATTATTAAGAAATAAGGACAATGTTTATGAAAAAGAAACTTCCGGTAATCGCAATAATTTTGATATTTATAATTGGTCTTGGAATAATGAGTTACCCTCTTGTTAGTTCCATGATTAACAATTCTAAGTTTAAGGACGGTATGAATGACTATACCGAAACTGTTAAGAAACTTGACAAAAAGGATTACTCCAAATTATATAAGTCTGCTAAAAAGTATAATCATAGCTTAACACAAACCTCAATTATCACCGACCCATTTGACGAAGAAGCATATAAGGCTATAGGTGCTCATTATAATGATGTGCTTAATGTTGATGGCAAAGGTCTTATTGGTTATGTTGTTGTGCCTAGAATTGATGTTAATTTACCTATTTATCATGGTTCCAGTAAAAAGGTGCTGGAAAAGGGTGCAGGTCACTTGCAGAACACTTCAATGCCTATTGGTGGTAAAAGTACCCATGCAGTTATTTCTGCTCATACAGGCTTTCCTGACCAAACTTTCTTTGATAATTTAACTGACCTTGTTAAAGGGGATATTTTCTATATAAAGGTACTTGATAAAACTTTAGCCTATAAGGTTGACCAAATCAAAGTTGTTCTTCCTGAAGATACGAATGACCTTAGAATTATTCCCGGTGAGGACCATGTAACACTTTTAACTTGTACACCTTACGGTATTAATACCCACAGACTCCTTGTAAGAGGTGTTCGTACAAAGTATGTACCGGAAGAAGTAGCAAAAAATAAAGTTGTAAAACAAGCACCGTTTGAAAAGTGTTTCTACTTCTTAGGTTATAAAATTCCTTATTGGACTGCCGGTGCAATTATTGGTGGATTTGTTCTTTTAGTTGTGATTATTGTGTTGATTGCAGTGAGAAAGAATAAGAAAAAATCTTCTTTAAAGCATATTGATGATAATTCTGAAAAGAAGGTAGAGTCTAATGAAAAGTAAAAAAGTTCGTAGAGTTCTAACAATTATTGCAACAATCTTTCTTGTTACAGGCATAGCTCTTGTACTGTTTCCACCTGTATCAAATACTTATGGTAAGTATGTAGCTAAGGGTATTTCAGATGATTTTGAAACTAGGGCAGAACACCCAAGAAAAGGCTCTTATGCAGATGCTAAGAAAAAAGGTGAAGTGGATGATAACGGTTGCCTATCTGATGGTACACAAGTTGTTTATGATGTTGATATTAAGAGATTAAAGGAAGATAGCATAAAGTATAATAATATGCTTAAAGAACATCAAAGGGAAAAGCTGACAAGTTCCCTTTCATATGTAGAGCCTAGCTTAAAACTAAGTAAATATGGAATATTTGATGGTGTGTATGGTTACATAGAAGCACCTACAATTGATATGAAATTGCCTATTTATTTAGGTACTGCCAGAAATCACCTAAACTACGGTGTAGCTCATTTAACATACACTTCATTACCTATAGGTGGTAAAAATACAAATGCAGTTCTTGCCGGTCATACAGGATATGTAGGAAGAATTTTCTTTGACAATATTAGACAACTTAATATTGGTGACAAAGTAAAGGTAAGAACCTATTGGTCAAAGATTACATATAAGGTAGTGGATACAAAGATTATAAAGCCAAATCAAGCCGGTGATATATTTATTCATGATGATAAGGATATGATCATCCTTATGACATGTATATCAAATGGTAGTGGTGGTTTTGATAGATATTTAGTTTTTTGTGAGAGGTAACTATGGATAATAATTTAAACAATTTACAAAGAGTAGAGGCTGGTCGCAGACTTGAAATTTTAGGATATGAAAAGGATGTTTGTGACAAATACCTTGATGAAGAATTTGCCCTAAAGTTACAAGAGGCAGACAGTAATGAAGTACCGGAAGAAATTAATATTGCGCCATTTCTAAAGATGGAAGAAGAACAAAATATCTTTACCTATCTTTATAGATATTCTGTTCTTGATAATGGCAATTTGCAGTTAAGATTATTTTTCATAAGCAACAACCCTGACGATTGGGAAAAGGATAGAGAAACTTTGCAGTATGCCTTGGAAAATGGAATTGACTCCAAAGATGCAAAGAATATCTTTAAAACATTTGTTAGGCCATTGAATAAATAAAATAAGGAAATGGGCAAAAGATTAATGAAGATTTTTAGCCCACTTAACACAAAGAAAAAATAATTTTAAAAAAATTTAAAAAAAGTGTTGACATTTAAGTTTATATAGGATATAATAAACGAGCGTTAGAGATAAGGCACTTCGAGGTGTAACTCAGTTTGGTAGAGTGCTTGGTTTGGGACCAAGATGCCGCAGGTTCAACTCCTGTCACCTCGACCAAAAAAGGTGGTTTTTTAACCGCCTTTTTCTTTTTGCCAAATTTTCTTAAAGTGCTCTAAAATGGCTTAAACACTGGGGTTATGAGCTGTTGCTCAGTTAATTTGAGTAAACTTGAAAACACTTGAATTAAGATAAAGTGCTGTCAAAATCGCTGTCAATCGCAGTCAAAAGTGCTGTCAAAAATGCAGTCAGTAAGCGGCTTAATTAACGCTTAAAAATTCAAAAGTGCAGTCATTTTTAAGAATTGCACGCAAAATATTAAAAAACAGCCTAAATTCGCTTATCGTTTGTCCGACTGAAAAATATTTTTGGAGGGCAACATTATGACAAATACTAAAATTACTTACACTCAACAAGGCGATTATCTTTTACCTAACTTAAAGCTGCCCCAACAACCGAATTGCGAAATCGGTGTTTTCGGACTGCGTCATAAAAATTATTTGCTCCGATACCACAGGATAAGATATTATAATTTGCTGACTTCCGGCAAGCTTGAGGGGTATCTATCCGATATTGATAGACAGGCGAATGAACTGTTTGCAACGATTTTAAACCAACTATCCGAAAAAGAAAAAGTGACCGAACAGTTAAAAGCTGAAAATCAAACAGAATGGATACGCAGGATGAACTCAATCCGCAACAGAGTAATTGAAATTGTAAATAACGAATTGATATACAAGTAGGAGAATAAGTAAAATATAAATCATCATAATTTGAAATGTCATAAATATATCGACTTAATTCTATTGAAAAGTCATTAGTATTGTGCTATAATTTTATTGAAAAGTCAGATTTGAGGTGATTGCGTGTTATTCCGAAAGATTGAAACACTGATAGAAGAACATCTGAAAAGCGATACCAAGAAGATTTTGCTGATTGACGGTGCAAGACAGGTTGGCAAGACCTACATCATTCGTTATGTTGGGCAAAAGCTGTTTGAAAACTTTATTGAGTTGAATATGGTGGAGGATTCACTGGGCGACCGCCTTTTTGCCGAGGTAAAAACAGTTGACGATTTTTATCTTCAGGTCAGTATGCTTGCGGGCAATAAAATGAAGCAGAAAGAAAATACGCTGATATTTATTGATGAAATTCAAGCGTACCCTCATTTGCTCACGCTTTTGAAATTTCTTTCTCAGGACGGAAAGTTTACTTTTATTGCAAGCGGTTCCTTGCTGGGTGTCACATTGTCGCAGACGACCTCAATCCCTATGGGCAGTATCCGCAAGGTGAGAATGTTTCCGCTTGATTTCGAGGAGTTTCTCTATGCAAACGGACTCAATGAATTTGCAGTGTCGGCAATGCGTAAAAAATTTGAGCGTGAAGAAGCACTTGACGAGCCGACGCACAACAAAATTATGGATTTGTTCCGAAAGTATTTGCTTGTGGGCGGTCTGCCGGATGCCGTGAACTCCTATCTGAATGACCATAATATTCAGCTTGTCCGTGACATTCAAAGTGAAATTCACGATTATTATGCCGCTGACGCATCCAAATATGACGAGGATAAAAAACTGAAAATCCGACGTATCTACGACCTTATTCCGTCCAATATGGAAAACAAGAAAAAGCGTGTCGTGGCGCAAAACATTGAAAACAAAAGAGGCAAAACTTTCGGCGATTACAGTGATGAATTTGAATATCTCATCAGTGCCGGTATCGCTTTGAATGTGCAGGCGATTTCCAATCCTGTTTTTCCGCTGATTGAATCTACCGGCAAAAATCTGCTAAAATTGTATTTAAACGATGTGGGAATCCTCACGGGAATTTTGTACGGCAACAATATCCGTGCAGTTCTAA
Source organism: Ruminococcus sp. LCP21S3_E8 (assembly GCA_052118065.1). Classification (GTDB taxonomy): domain Bacteria; phylum Bacillota; class Clostridia; order Oscillospirales; family Acutalibacteraceae; genus Ruminococcoides. The sequence goes on from JBQKHY010000002.1 coordinate 214,173, forward strand.
ATGATGAAAAAAGCGTTAATCTCGGCTCTGTATATGAAAGCGTTGTCGCAAGCGAACTGATTGCTCACGGCTATAAGCTGTTCTATTACGATAACCGCAGTAAGGGCGAGGTTGACTATCTTATTGATGATTACAACAGTCTGTCCGCCGTGCCTATTGAGATAAAGTCCGGCAAGGATTACACCGTTCACAGTGCGCTGAATGCCTTTGTTCAGAACGAGGATTACCATATCAAAAAGGCATATGTCCTCTCCAATGAAAGAACCGTTACGCACAACGGAAAGATAACCTATCTTCCGATTTATTACGTTATGTTTTTTCAAAACACACCCGATACAAAAGACCTGAATTTTTAAAAATGCAATTAATAAAAACCTCCTTTAGTGCAATAACCACACCGAAGGAGGTTTTATTATGCAAACATTATTTGAATAAATGAACATAGCATACATAGTACAATACAATTACAATTTACTCAATTGTTGCAAGTTATACTTCAAATTTGCAGACACGAGAGATAGGAAAAATGTCTCTTGCTTCGGCAAGTAAATTATTACACCGTAAAGGAAGGCGTTGCTGAACAACTGAAAGTTACTTCCCAATTGACAGGTATTGTATAGGTAATTAAATTATCAAAGTAACAATGTTTCATTTCATAGTTATTTTTTAAGAGCCTTGTTTATTTTTTGCATGTGATTTTTTGTGTTCTTATCTATATTTTCTTTGCTTCCAAAGCTTGCTTTAGCTCGTTCAACATAAGATAAGAAATTTCCTTTTTTGCAGTATGCGCCTCGAATTGAATAACGTTTATATAAATTTTCTTTGCTTATTTTTTTACCATTTTTGGTATATCCTTTATTTTTAGTTATAGTTTTAGCTTTGCTGTACATCCTATAATAGTATTTAGAAATTGTTTTTGAACGAATAGTAATTTTTGAACCATCAAAAGAGAATCCTAAAAAATCTATGGTTGTTTTTATAGCATCGTTTTTATTAGTAAATTGTTGACCACAGTTAATAATTTGACCATCCGAGAAAATATAATACTGTGTTTTGCTCGGCTCAAGTGTTAGTCCATCTATGCTGTTGAAAATACAGTTAATTTTATTAATTACATTCATAGAAAAATTGGGGTTGGATTGTGGAATAACGATAATAAAATCGTCGCTGTACCGCATATATATTCCGCCAATGCTCTTTACAATATCATGTATCATCTTATCAATATCAATCATATATAAATTGGCTAATATTGCGCTGATCGGTGAACCTTGGGGAATTCCAAATGGATTGGTATTTTTGGTTATTTGTGAGCGATTGTCTTGGAATTGCTTTTTAGATAGCACTCTATTCATTGAATTGAGTTGTTTCCAACCGGAATTGTTATTTTCTAATCCATTAATTTTATAAATGTCTGATAATTCCCATTTGCTGTATTTTGTTATATTCTTAAACACAGCATAGTGGTCATTGGGTAAATACTCTACACCTAATAGATTACACCAGCGAGCTTTTAAATATTCGTGGTTTAAATTATCAAAAAAACCTGTGAAATCACCAATCATAACATTACAAGGTGATGATTGTTTTATAAAGTCAAATGCATGTTTTGCTATTTGTATATTACTTATACCTAAATCAGTTCTGTAAGCAACTGGAACAGAAGATATTTCAAGTCTCTTAATTTCTTTATTATATAATTCATTAAGAATATGACTGTATAATTGATAAATACATCTATCAATATGAGCTGCATAACAAATATCTCTAACTTTAATTTTCTTTCCGCTATTTTTGTGATATTTTTTTATTATCTTTTCATAGTGTATGAATGGGTAAAAGCCATGTTTAGCTACACTATTCGGGTTAGAAATATATAACCGACACTTTGATATATCTGTCCTTTGATCAAAATGAGCATATCCTTTTTTACTTTTTTTAATTGCCGTTTCGGAAGTAAGCCATTCTGTAATACTATCCATATAAAACTCCTATAAATTGCAAAATCCATCAGCACGGAGGATAGCATTCCTAAGCTGATGGATTTACTTTTTTACGTGGTATTTCGGATCACTGAATTTGTGATTGTGTACGGAATTACCAGCTATCCAATTGTGCAATACTCAAATATGTTATAATTGAGCAGGAGGATTGCGTAATGTTCACTTTGTGTACATTAGCTGTTATCGCTATAATTGCGACAGACTGGTCATCAATCTCTCAAGAAATTCTCAAAGAAATTCTACAGGAGAGCTTGACAACAATACTCCTCCTCAGTACCTTTGTACTGAGCATATTTATTATATCATAAAGGTTAATGAAAGTCAATTAGCACTCTCTATAAAAGAGTGATAATCAAAAATAACGATTTATTGTGCTAAACTCACATATGTTTGAAACTTTTGTGAGACAGGAAGTATATTTTGAGAAAAACAAATTGTTCACAAATTTGTATATGTATTTTTGTTTTAAATCTACAAAAATCGTGCTTTAAATTTTACATCGGCTTTTTGCCTATAATTCTTGCTGAATAATTGCAAATGTTCGGTAAATATTATATAATTATTTTATCTACACGAAAAAAGTGAGGTTTTACTGATGGCACGAAAGGCGGCTAAACCCAAAAAAGAAATTTCAATGGAAGAAGCATTATGGAAATCTGCAGATAAATTGCGTGGTTCTGTTGAGCCTGCTGAATATAAACATGTAGTTCTCAGCCTTTTCTTTTTGAAATTTGCAAGCGATAAATTTGAAATTCAAAGGAAAAAGCTTATTGACTCAGGATTTGAAGCACATATTGAAAAGACCTTTGCTTATACAAAGGATAATGTTTTCTATATTCCTCCTGAAAGCCGTTGGTCGTACATAATGGAAAACGCAAAACAAGATGATATAGCACTAAAAATAGATACTGCACTTTATACAATTGAAAAAAATAATCCTGTGTTAAAGGGTGCGTTGCCTGATAACTATTATTCCAGATTGCATATTGATACCGCAAAGCTTGCTTCATTGCTTGACGAAATCAATCGTATCAACACTGACGATGAAGAAAATGATATAATCGGTCGTGTATATGAGTATTTTCTCAGCAAATTTGCACTTGCGGAAGGTAAAGGAAAGGGTGAATTCTATACCCCCAAATGTATTGTAAATCTGATAGCAGAAATGCTTGAACCCTATGATGGTATTCTTTATGACCCTTGTTGCGGTTCGGGCGGTATGTTCGTGCAATCTATAAAATTTGTTGAAGCTCATAGAGGAAACAAAAAGAAAATTTCTATATATGGACAGGAGTATACCAACACTACATACAAACTTGCAAAAATGAATTTAGCTATTCGTGGAATTTCCGCAAATCTTGGTGAGATGGCAGCAAACACCTTTACAAACGATCAGCACAAAGACTTAAAAGCTGATTACATAATGGCAAATCCACCGTTTAATCAGAAAGAATGGCGAGCAGAAAACGAACTGGTAGATGATCCTCGCTGGAATGGATATGAAGTGCCTCCTACAAGTAACGCTAATTACGGTTGGATTTTGAATATTGTTTCAAAGCTATCGCAAAATGGTGTTGCAGGATTTTTGCTTGCTAACGGAGCGTTGTCAGATGACGGTACCGAGCTGAAAATAAGAACACAGTTGATAAAGAACAACCTCGTTGAAGCGATTGTTATTCTGCCAAGAAATCTTTTTTACACAACGGATATCAGTGTAACACTATGGATACTTAATAGGAATAAAAAAGCTCGTGTAGTTGAACAAAATGGGCAGATTAAGCGTTATCGCAACAGAGAAAAGGAAATTCTCTTTATGGATTTAAGGCAAATGGGCAGTCCGTACGAGAAAAAATATATAGAACTGACCGAGGCAGACAGAGAAAAGGTTACAACAGTTTATCATAATTGGCAACAGGAAGGTTACGGGGAAACATACGAAAATGTGCCGGAATTTTGTTATTCAGCTTCGTATGATGAAGTTGCCGAAAAAGGATTTACCCTTGTGCCAAGCCGATATATTGAGTTTATAAATCGTGATGAAAATATTGACTTTGATACAAAGATGAAGACTTTGCAATCGGAGCTTAAAGAACTGCTTGTGCAAGAGGAAAAGTCAAAAGCCGATTTGCTGGCAGTGTTTAAGGAGCTTGGATATGAAATCGAATTATAAACAATTAGGTCAGTATATCCGACAGGTGGATGTAAGAAACACTGAAAGCAAAGAAGATAATTTACTTGGTGTTTCTGTTTAAAAAAAGTTTATACCATCTATTGCAAATACCGTAGGAACTGATTTTACCAAGTATAAAGTGGTAAAGAAGGGACAATTTACTTACATTCCTGATACTTCGAGGCGTGGCGATAAAATAGGAATTGCTTTGCTGGAAGATTATGAAGAGGGAATTGTTAGTAATGCTTATACGGTGTTTGAAATTATTGACGACAATCAACTTATACCGGAATACTTAATGCTTTGGTTTAATAGACCGGAATTTGACAGATATGCTCGCTTCAAATCTCACGGAAGTGTGAGAGAAATAATGGATTGGGAGGAAATGTGTAAAGTAGAATTACCAGTTCCCTCTATCGGAGAACAGAAAAGAATTGTAAATAATTATAAAGCAATAACTGATAGAATTGCTTTGAAAAAGCAGATAAATGATAATTTAGCGGCTTGAAGACATCATTTTTGCAACCGCAAGAGGTAAGAGTTCATTTAGATTTCTTATTTCGAGATAATTGCTCTCAATCTCATCCAACAACGGCTTGACTTTACTACAAAAACTGTCAATGGTTTTGTCGTCGGGACAAATGAACTCATAATTCAACGAAGATTGTGGTTTTACTCTCATACGACTGTTGGTTGAACCCGTTGCATTGCTCACCAAAAAATCGACAAATTCTTTTGTGTTGAACAAAAGATAGTAAAAATCCCTATGGCTCGGCTGCTTAGAGGAGAACACTATAAATTCCGTTGAACATATTGCATTTTCAAAACATGAAAGTGTACGCCATATTCTTTTGGTGTCGGGGTTCAATTTGGAAACCAAAAGAGCATCATTGGGAACTATGTACTTGTTGCTTAAAATGGTTTGTGTTTCATCGTTTACTGGCAGTTTTTCAGCATCGAATGCAGGGATGCTATAATGCCACACAAACTCAGCCGACATCTTCTGTGGATTTACACTTTGGGTCGATGTTGTTAGCTTGTCATTAAGCGTGTGTTTTTTCCATCCAAGAGGAAAACCGTCGTCATCAAGCTCAAACGGCTCAAAATCAATAAACCAAGAAGTATAAAGAGCTTGTGCAGTTGCTTCTAAATTATCATTTATCTGCTTTTTCAAAGTAATTCTATCAGTTATTGTCTTATATGCCTTTACAATATTTATTTGTTCATCAATAGGTGGAACCGGTAATCTCATTTTCACAAAATCTTCCCAAGGCATACTGCCACGCACTCCACCTACTGCGATAAAAGCTGCCTCTCTGTCAAATTCCGGTCTTTTAAACCACATTTCCAAATACTCAGGTAAAATAATACTTTCATCTTTTACTCTAAAAATCGGATATGCAGGAGACATTATCGCTTCATCATATTCTTCTAATCGTGCTATTGGTATTTTTGAATCTCTGCTAACTTGCATTAAGCTGACTGCAAAATCGTTTTTTCTTATAATCTTATATTTAGAAAGATCCGTACCATTTGTATTTGCAACAGATTTTATAAAACATTTATCTATACTAACACCTAAAAGTATTGAAACTTTTTCATCGGTATTTCTTTCATCAACTTTCTCAACGAGTTCGTCAATGGTTTTATACATATAATTTCCACCTTAACCAATGTATTTTCTGTGAGCAATCTTTACATTGCTTTGCTTAACCATTGCATACTGCAATGTAGTATCTATTCGCCTATGTCCTAATAGTTGCTGGAGTTGTTCTATTGGCATTCCCTTATCAATCGCCATAGTCGCAAGAGTTCGTCTGAATTTGTGTGGGTGCACCTTATTCAATCCCAAGCGTTTACCGTATTGTCGTAATCTGACTTCAACGCCGCTAATCTGCAAGCGATTATGCGGTTTTTGTAAAGACACAAACAGCGCAGGATTGTCATCATCACGGCTGTTCAGATAATTCTGCAAGTGTATTTTTGTGCGAGCGTCAAAGTAGACTATTCTTTCTTTGTCACCCTTACCAAACACAACACATTCTCTCTCGTTGAAGTCAATATCTTCACGGTTGAGAAGAACCATCTCGCCAACACGCATACCTGTTGATGCAAGCATATCAATCATTGCTAAATCACGAAGTTGCGTACAGTTATCCCTCATAAGCTCCAACGCTTCATCAGAATAAGTTTCTTTTATAATTGTTCCTGTTTTTACTTTGTGGATTCGTCTTACCGGACTTTTCAGTATATAGTCCTCATCCTCTAACCATGAGAAAAAGCTGGATAGAATGCGACGAATATTATCAATAGTAACCTTGCTTGATTTCTTCTTTGTCTGATATTCTGTCAGATAAGTACGAATATCATCAGTCACAATATGCTTTACATCTTTTTTCAATTCATCAAGCATAGCGTCAATCGTGGATTTGTAGTATTTTAGAGATTTCTCGGAACAACCCTCTATTCGCTTCGCCGATAAAAACAACTCGACGAGGTCTTGTTCTGTATCGTTTTCTTTGTTAATTCTTTCTGATACTTCATAGTTAAACAGAGTATGTTGCAATACTTCCTGCAATTTCTCACTTTGAGCATTATTCAAGAACGGTAACATTTTTTGAACAATATCTCTAACTAAATTTTGTTTCATAGTCATTCTCCTTTGTTTATAAGAGAACAACAAGCAACGGCAGTTCCTTTTATTTATCTCCCGCCGTTGTTGGAAGTTATGTGTTTATTTATATGATAAATGATAATTTAGAAGCAATGCTGACAGCAGTATTCTTTGACACATTTTCCCCCAAAAAGACCGCAGAACGTTCTAAATTAAGTGAGTTAATGTCTTTTGGAAACGGAAAATCTCGTCCTAAGACAGATGGTACTATTCCGGTTTATGGCGGAAACGGCGTTTTGTCCTACACCGACCAATACAATATCGAAAATGCTATTCTTGTCGGTCGTGTTGGTGCATACTGCGGAAGCGTTTACCTTGAACAAGGAATTTGTTGGGTAAGTGATAACGCCATTTTTGCCAAATCAAAGCTTTCAAAGGATGAGTTCTTTGATTACTTCCTCTTGAAAAGTCTTAACCTGTTCAATCACCACGTTGGTACGGGTCAGCAACTACTTACACAGGAGATTTTGAACAATATCGAAGTTGCAAAACCCGATTATGAGCAAATTGAAGCATTTAATGATAAAGCAAAAGCGGTATATGAAACCATAACGGCTAACAAAAGTGAAATTGTACGACTTAAAGAACTATCTGATTTATTACTTTCACGTTTAGCAGGTTAAGCCGCTAAATTATCATTTACCGTAAAGTCGCTTAGCCAGCGACCATATTGTAAAGGAAAATAGATATACTCATTATGAAAGTGAGGCTGAGAATATGAGTTTAATACTATGCCCCGAATGTGGGACTAAAATTTCAGATAAAGCCAATACTTGCCCACATTGTGGATATGCAAGTGCAGACTGTTCTCGCCCAATTAGCGAACAAGATACCTATGAATTAGTTCCTACTTTTAGTTACGATATTGAGGAATGGCAGTCAAATAATGGTCAACTTAGCGTGGTTGCCATTGAAGATAACAGGAGCCTTGTTCAGTATTTTGGAAGTTGGAAGAATATAAAACACAAAATGCCTGCAATAGCAAATGTTATTCAGCAGATGGCAAAAAAGGAAGATATTCTCGTAGCTAAAATGGACGATTATGTAAAAAACTGATTGAAAAGGGTGTCTACCGATTTACTATTGATAAGCAAGGCGAAATATTACCTACTATCAGGGACGCAGAAGGTATTGTAAAACAAGTACGACTTGAAAAAATGACTGTATCCCCTGAAGTTGCTAACTCAATGAATAATCTTGCCACACACGCTGCGATGGCACAGATACTTGATGAAATTGAATATGTTGGCGACGCCATTCGAGGAATACATATTGAGTTGCAGAACGATAGAATTGCCTTAGCCGAAAGTGCAAGGGACAAATTACGATTTGCTGCACGAATACAAGATACCAAACTCAGAGAGATAGCTATTCTAAATGCTGTGGGAGCTGCCACAGAAGCTAAACGAGTTCTGATGAGAAACTTTAGTGAAAATCTGCAATTCATATCTAATAACTCAGATAAGAACGATGTCCAATTACTCTTTGAAGGGAAAAGGGGACGAGATATTCCTCAGAAAGTATCTGACTCATTTCAGGATTTGGTTGCGATTACTAATTCCGTTCAGGCAGAGTGTGAGGGCTATGCTATGTTAGGAGAGTTTGAATCGAGCAAAGAAAGTCTGTTACAATTTAGAAACTTTATTATTGAAAACAAACTTGATAATAGAGATACTTTGTTGCTACTAAATGAAAACACACCACAAAAGAAAATTCCGGTTGTTAATGAGTTTATGTTGATTTCGGAAAGAATAACAACCTTTGACATAAGCACTATGATTAGTGGACACAATGTTTTAATGTTGACGGAGGAAAATAACAATGGGTCTGAAGAAGAATAATCCTGAGGTAGTTGCAGAAAGAACTTGCAAGAAGTGTGGCGACCCTCTGAGAAGCACAAGCAAATACAATTATTGCGATAACTGTCGTAGAGAAAGAGCGAAAGTTAGAAAAGAACTTGGTGGTACATTTTTAGCCTTAGGTGGTATGGTTATATCGTGTATACCTGTCGTTAAGTATTTTAAGAAAAAATAATAATATTAGCAGATGTAAGGAGTGAACACGATGGCAAATTTTAGTGAACACGCATTAGAAATGTCGATAATGGAGTTGTTCAAAAATGAAGGCTACATCTACCTTAGTGGCGAACAAATTCATAGAGAAAGGTCAGAAATTCTGCTTGTTGATGATTTGAAACAGTACCTCTATAACCGATATGCAAAGGACGGTATAATGCCGAGCGAGGTGGACAGTATCATTCTTATGCTGCGTAATATTTCGGGCACTCTTTACGGAGCAAATAAAGAGGTATTCAAACTGATTTGCGATGGATTCATTTTTAATCGTGAGGACAGGACGCAGAAAGACCTTTATATTGAACTTATTGATTTTGACACTCCCAAAAACAATATTTTTAAAGTGGTTAATCAGTTTGAAATTCAAGGAATTGATAATCAGTTGCGTATTCCTGACGGCATTGTGTTCATTAACGGTATTCCGGTTGTTGTGCTTGAATTCAAGAGCGCTGTAAATGAGAACACGACGATAATGGATGCATATAAGCAGCTCACTGTACGCTATCGCAGAGATATTCCTGAATTATTCAAGTACAATGCGTTTATTGTAATCAGCGACGGAGTAAATAATAAATATGGTTCGTTTTTCAGTCCGTATAATTTCTTTTATGCATGGAGAAAAATAAATTCTGAGGACAAGGAATTAGACGGCATAAATTCTCTTGTTACTATGATAAAAGGATTATTCAGAAAAGAACGTTTGCTCAATGTAATAAAAGACTTTATCTATTTTCCTGATAGTTCTGACAAGGATTTAAAGATTGTTTGTCGTTATCCTCAATATTTTGCAGCAACAACGCTGTTTGACAATATAAAGGAGCATCTTCGTCCAGACGGCGATGGAAAGGGCGGTACATATTTTGGCGCTACCGGTTGCGGAAAGAGCTACACAATGCTTTTTCTCACTCGGATGTTAATGAAAAGCCGGTGTTTTCATTCCCCAACCATATTAATTATTACTGACCGAACAGATTTGGACGATCAGCTTTCCAAGCAATTTGTATCATCAAAAAAATATATTGGAGATGATACTGTTGTAAGTATTGAATCCCGTGAAAAACTCAGAGAGGAACTTCAGGGACGAGAAAGCGGCGGAGTTTTTCTTACAACAATACAGAAATTTACAGAGGACTTGCAGCTGCTTACTTACAGGTCTAATGTCATTTGTATTTCTGATGAAGCACACAGAAGCCAGATTAACCTTGACCAAAAGGTTAGAATAACCGAAGCCGGTGTAGAGCGCAAATACGGATTTGCAAAGTATCTCCACGACTCACTCCCGAATGCGACATATGTCGGTTTTACAGGTACTCCTGTTGACGGAACAATTGAAGTGTTTGGCGGCGTAGTAGATTCATATACGATGACCGAGTCTGTTCGTGACGGCATAACAGTCAATCTTGTTTATGACGGACGAGCTGCAAAAGTAACTCTCGACCAAAACAAAGTCAGAGAGATTGAGAAATATTATGAGGAGTGTGAGGTACAGGGAGCAAATGAACATCAAATAGAAGAAAGCCAAAAAGCTGTTGCAAATATGGAGATTATTATTGGGGATCCTGATAGGCTTCGTGCTGTTGCACAGGATTTTATAAATCACTATGAAAGCCGTGTGGCTGAGGGAGCTACCGTAGCAGGCAAAGCAATGTTTGTTTGTATGAACAGATATATCGCTTATGACTTGTACAAGATTATTATTGAGCTTCGTCCTGAATGGGCTGAAAAGAAAATATCAGAGGATGGAGTAAATCTAAGTTACAAAGATAAAAAAGAATTGAAGCCAATAGAAAAAATCAAACTGGTTATGACTCGTAATAAGGACGACGAGAAAGAACTGTTTGATATGCTCGGAACAAAAGACGACAGAAAAGAATTTGACCGTCAGTTTAAGAATCCAAAATCAAATTTCAAAATAGCTATTGTGGTTGATATGTGGCTCACCGGATTTGATGTTCCTGAGCTTGACACTATTTACATAGATAAACCAATTCAACAGCATACTCTAATACAGACGATTTCCCGAGTTAATCGTGTTTGTGAGGGAAAAGATAAAGGATTAATTGTTGATTATATTGGAATTAAAAAGAATATGAATATGGCTCTCAAGAAATACACTAACTTTGAAAGCGAAGAATTTGAGGGCGTTGGACAATCTGTTACTATTGTTAAAGACCAGTTAGAAGTACTTGGTCAGATGTTTCACAATTTCAACAGTAAAGATTTCTTCAGCGGCACACCGACTGAACAACTTACATGCCTTAACAGAGCGGTTGAGTATATTCAGTTGTCCGAAGAATTGGAAAATCGTTTTATGGCAGCAGTTAAGCGAATAAAGCAGGCTTTTAATCTTTGCAGTTCGAGTGAGAAAATTTCGGATGAGGAAAAAGATTACATTCATTTTTATTGTGCAGTTCGCTCAGTTCTTTTCAAACTTACAAAGGGCGACGCTCCGGATATTTCGCAAATGAACGCTCGTGTGCGTGAAATGCTGGAAGGTGCAATACAGTCGGATGGAATTGAAGAGCTATTTGAAACCGGCAAGCACATTTCAGTTGATATTTTCAGTGATGAGTATATCGACAAAATTAATGCTATTCAGCTTCCAAACACGAAGATAAAGATTCTCCAAAGACTTTTATCGCAGGCGATTGATGAATTTAAAAAGGTCAATAAGATTATGGCTGTAGAGTTTGCCGATAGGCTCAAAAGGGTAGTTGATGAATACAATAACCGCCGTAAAGATGAAGCTTTTGCCAATGAAGTTTTGGATGATGTTGCCGATCAGCTTGCACAGATGCTTGAAGACCTCAAGACAGAAAAGGATTCCTTCAATAAAATGGGAATTGATTTTGAAGAAAAAGCATTTTATGATATTTTGAAATTCGTAGCCAATAAGTACGAGTTTGAGTATCCGGAGAATAAGATGATAGAGCTTTCAAAGAGAATTAAGACAATTGTCGATGATAAGGCTCGTTATACCGATTGGGCTGTAAAAGATGACATTAAAGCTGCCTTGCAATTTGATTTGGCGGTTGTGCTTGATGAATATGGGTATCCGCCTGTCACGATTGATGACGTTTTCAAGGAAGTCCTTGAACAGGCAGAGAATTTTAAAAAATATGCAGAATAGAAAGATAAGAGGATGATATAGATGGGAAATTCAAAGTATTTGGATGGACTTAGTTCAGATGAAAAGAATAAACTTTGTCAAAAATTATGGAATATTCAAAATCATAAATGTTTTATTTGCGAAAGAGAGATTGATTTACAGCTAAATAAAACTAATATTGATCATATCAAACCATTAGCAAATGGAGGAAAAGATGGAGTTGATAATTTTGCAATCACTCACGAAACTTGCAATAAATCAAAACAAGATGCTGATTTGGTTGTTGCAAAAACTCTTTGCCGGTTAGATAAAATAATCAAAAGTGCAACAGACAATAATGAAACGCCATCCTTGAAACATGTGTTGTTGGCAAATGGCGGTTCAAAATTTTCGTTTAAGTTTAGAGTGGAGAATGGCAAGATTGTTTATGCGTTCAGTGAAATGGGAGATGACAAAATTCGCCATAGTGAAATTTTCATTGATCCTCTTTCTAATGAAAAAACTGCTTTTGTAAGACTACCTATTGAGTATATCTTTCACGATGAAACGATCAATCCAAGAGGAATTAATAAAACCATTAGTTTGTTGATAAAAGAATTTCACAAACCCAATCCTCAATTACATCTTAGCCTTGCTCGTGTTGACGGAGAAAAAGTTAAAATATTTGATGGTCAGCATAAAGCGGTTGCACAAATTATGCTTGGCGTAAAGTCAATAGTTGTTAGACTATTTATTGAACCTGATGTTGATAGGTTGATTGAAACAAATACAATTGCAGGGAGTAAATTGAAACAAATTGCTTTTGATAAATCTATCGTTCGTCAGTTACATGATGTTTTATATGCAGAGCGATTAAAAAAATATCAGAATGATCACTTGCTTGACAGTGATGATTATTCTTTCTCTGAAGAGAACCTTGTTAACCATTTTAAGGGTGAAAGAGGTAATGTCAAAGTATATATAATTAACAGCCAAAAGAATGCAATTACAAGAAGTTCGGATAATAAACTTCAATCCTACATTAACTTTGAGGGAAGGGGAAATTCTTTACCTCTTTCATATAGTACTTTTGAGAAAACATTTTTATCAACTTTTATCAATTCAAAAACTATCCTTACAAAACCAATTAATTATAAAGTTGATGAAGGATTGAATCCAAGAATTCTTGAAAAAGAACAAGCAATCCAAATTTGTAATATTCTTGCTGAAGAAATACTTATTGATAAATATGATGATCAGATAGGTACATACAGAATCGAAAATAATATAGCTGCTGGAAAGGGAGACTATATTACTGATGATCACCTTATTGCTTACAGAATGTTCAAGGAAGAAATAATGTACAATTGGATAAAATATCTTGAACTCTTAATAAAAAACTATTTTGTCTTAACTGGGTATAAATATGATGATAAAAACTTGTTGCAGCAGAAAATGCCAGAACAACTTTGGGAAAATATTAGATCTTTTATTTCAAATTTAAGGGATTTACCCCTATGGAAAGACAGAGGCATGGCTTCCACTATCTTCGGTGGAAAAAATAAGTATGAGTATTGGGATGAAATCTTCCAAACCGGTGTTGCACCCGATGGAACAATTGTACTTGCAAAACCAATTAATGTTATGGAAATGATTTAAAGATATAATAAAGCGTTCGTAGATGTTTTGAACTACGGACGCCTTATTTTTATGATATAAATATATTTTCCTGACAATAGAGTGAAACTCTTAACCCAACACTTGCTGTAAGGCAGGTGTTATTTTTTGCAATTTTTTATATGAGTAAGTTTATTTTCTGTAATTTCTATATTTGAGAAATTTTTTTAGAACATGGGTTGAATTTCAGGCTCGCCCACTCCAAATAAGTAGAGGGATATATTTATTTGAATATCAAACAAAAACGGAAAATCATTTTTTATAGCACAAAAAATATAAAAATTTTTCAAAAATACCCTGACAAAACGCCTATGTTTGTCCAAATAAGTGAGAGGGTATTTTGAAATAATTTGAAAAAACACCCCCTCAAAAAGACTGATTTTGTCCATACAAGTGAAGGGGATAAAGAGATATATTTTTAATATTCTTTATCACTTCGAGAAAATTCATTAACAAATTATTGAGAAAATAATTTCTAAGGAAGTGAATCTAAACAATGAAAAACGCTTATTTTCAATGTGTCAGTACTCGAAAGAGAGAAAGAAAAAGTAAACCAAGGAAACCTATGACAAATCTTAGCGAGCAGACTGTTTGTATCCACAAGCGGATAAAACAGTAAAAGCTCGTTAGTGGATACCCCTAAAACCCGTGAAGAAATACAAGAAGGAAAGTGATACTTATGAAGAGAGACTGCGATATACATATCAGGCTGACTAAAGAAGAAAAGGACGACTGGCGGAGAAAAGCAAAAATGACCTGCCTTAACGAATCTGCTTTAGTTCGTTTACTGATGAAAGGTTACGAGCCGAGAGAAAAGGCCGGACGACCGTTTCTTTGAAGCTATGCGAGAGCTTTCTGCAATCGGAAGCAACATCAATCAGCTTGCAGCGAAGGCAAACTCGCTCGGCTTTGTTGATGCACTAATGCTTTACCATGAAGCAGAGCGTTGGCCTCAATTTCAGGCTGAAATTGAGGCGACTTTTTTACGTCCCGATAAAAGTAATCTCAAATGGAAATGAAAAAGACTAATATCAAGAATAGGAAGGTAACATATGAAAGCCAAATTTATCAAACTGCCCAAGGCTCTCTTTGATGACGCATATATAGACTTGTCGTGTGGTGCAAAGCTGCTCTATTCGCTGTTGCTTGACCGCAGACTGCTTTCAGAGCAGAACAGTATGACTGATTCAAACGAAAGAACGATTGTGTACTTCACGAACAGCGAAGTCTGCCAAAAGCTTAAATGTAGTCATGACAAGGCTACGAAGCTCTTTCGTGAGCTCGAACGCTTTAAGCTGATACATAGGCTAAGACAGGGCAAAGGCAAGCCTGATATAATTTATGTTGATAACTTTATTGACAGCGAAAAAGCCTCATTCAAGAGTGCGGAAAATACGCTTTGCAGAGTGCAAAAATTAAGCGTGACTGACTGCGGAAAATCAGCAGGAAATAAGACTGAATTTAATAATACCAATATGAGTAATACCAATCTATCAATCGACAATGACGAGGTTGAGAATGAAATAAAATTCCAAATTGAATATGATGTACTGGCGGAGCGTGATTACGGCGGTGTGCTCGACGAAATTGTCAGACTTATGACGGATACCTGCTGTTCTGTAAGCGATACTGTTCGGATTAACAAACGGCAAATCCCCATACGGGCTGTTCGCAAACGGCTGTCAATGGTCACCGCCGAGCATATTGAATATGTAATACGCTCGCTTGAAAAGAATAAAAGAAAAATCAAAAATATGAGAGCCTATCTGCTGACGACTCTCTACAACTCAATCGATACTATGGAAACCGACTGCTTGTATGGTAATTAAGGAGGAAATCAAAATGGATGAAAAAATAAAATTTTTAGGCACAAAAGAGGTTTCCGATGCACTCGGATGCAGTTTGCCGACTGCCCGAAACATTATGATGAGAGCTGACTTTCCGTTGGTGAGAGTCGGAAAAAACTTCAAGGTCAGTGAGCAGGCTTTTATAGAATGGAGCAGCAAGCGCAGAGTATAAATAAGGCGAAAATCTGTTGACGGCTTATCGCTTTTGGGGTATTATAAATACAGTCGGATAACGATAAGTTGTCTTTAGGTTTTGAAAGGACGGATTACAATAAACGCTAAAGACACAAAGAAAAAACAAACCTACGGTAACGGCTCAATATATTTTGTAGAAAGCCGTCAGCGCTTTGCAGGTCAGGTTTATTTGACAATCGACGGCGAAAAGGAACGCCGCACCGTTTACGGAAAAACGAAGAAAATTGTCAAAGACAAAATGCGTGAGCTGCAAATTCAGGCTCTCGCAGGCAACCTTGAAAAGCGCAACCGCAACAAGGTTGAGATAAAAACAATTCATCAGCTTGTCGAAAAGATGATAGAGGAACAGCTTGCTCTGAATGAAATCAGGCAGTCAACCTATGACCGCAAAATGGAAACTCTGAAAATGCTTTCCGATATTTCTGACAAGCAGCTGACTGAGGTTACCGAGGACGATATAATCGGCTTTTTCAAGGTAAAGCTTGATTATTCCCAGTCGAGCATCAATAAGATGTATCAACTTCTTGGAGCAGTATTTGTAAAAGCAATCAGCAAAAAGCTCATTGAGAGCAATCCTTTGAGTGACATAAAGTGCCCGAAATCAAGGAAAAAGCAAATCCCCGTCAGAGCCCTGACGGTTGACGAGCAGATAAGGCTTTTGAATGTGCTGAAAACCGAGGACATACACTACGGCGATATAATGCTTTTGTCAATGTTTACGGGAATGCGAATCGGCGAGTGTTGTGCCCTCACGGCAGAGGATATTAACCTTACTGACAAAACAATAAATGTCAGTAAAACTGTATCAAGAGGCGAGTTTGGAAACACCATAATCAACGATACCAAAACCGCCGCAGGTATGAGAACGCTTTTTATCAGCGATGATGTTGCAGACTTTTTGAAAGAATGTTTAGGCGGCAGAAAAAGAGGTCTGCTGTTTACTTCAAGCAACGGCAGGCTTGTCACATCAAACCAAGTCAACTATGTTTACTCAAATGTGATTAAGAATTATGACATTCTTGACAGCTCGGTGTACGGCAGGGTATATTTACATTCACTCAGGCATACATACGCAACGAGGTGCATTGAAAGCGGAATGCCTGCAAAGGTGCTTCAAAAGCTTTTAGGGCATACAGACATAAACATCACGCTGAATGTTTACTGCTCTGTCTTTGAAAAATTCAAAAACGAGCACCTTGCGATTGCCGATGAGTATGTGAAAGCAAACAACCTGCAAATCGCCTGAAAATAAAAAATCGCTGTCAAAACCGCAGTCAATTGCGATTAAGTCAGCATTTAAGCCACTTAAAAAGGTCACCTCGACCATAAAAAACAAGGATTCCATTAGGAATCCTTGTTTTTTTATTATCCGGAAAACGAGTGACAGGAGTTGAAGGCGACCGTTAAGAAAACAGTCCGGTGGACTGTTTTTAGGGAGAGCGTAGATGCTCCTATCCTTTCGTATTTGTGCTAATAAAGCGAGGTAGGCAGTAGTGCAAGAAGAAAGTATGTCACCGATAAAGTAAGAAGAAATTAATAGACAAATAAAAAGTAATATATACTATTATTACGGATACCGTTTGGTATCCGTATTTTTTTATATCCAACAATAGAGTGACAAGTACTACAAATTAGGGTTTGTAGTGCTATTAAATAGTATCTTCTATTGTGGAATTGTAAATGAATTTACAATTCCAATCACTCCTTCCGTCTTTGCATACGCAAGAGAGTTTATCATATTTTTGATAGAGTAACAGGGGGAATATGATATAATAAAATCAATATTCCAATGGAGGAAACCATGAGCAGAAAATATGATAAGCGATTAAAAGCAAG
>JBQKHY010000003.1:0-132682 GCA_052118065.1 Ruminococcus sp. LCP21S3_E8
GAAATCCATTCATTAATTAATATTCATAATCAAAAGTCAGTAAAACAAGCGAAATATTAAATCGTATTTTATTTTTACCCTAAAATGGGTCATATCTATTTACAACACAGAAAATAGAATTATTACTATTTTGTTATTTAATTGATTTAAATAATTTATTGTGATACAATAAGATGATTGTTTATGTATAAGAGGTGATATTGTGAATAGAAAAATGCTGAAAAAAACCGGTAAAAAGCATTTTAATGCACATTATTGGATATGTGTTGTTGCTTGTTTACTTGCTTCATTATTCGGTATTGAGTTTGTTGGGTCTACAGATATTGTAAAGGCTTTTACAAGTGATACCAGCCAAACAGACATTACAAGTGTTTCACCATTTGTTGCTAATACATATAGTTTAATTGATAACTTTATGGGTGAAGATAAAGAGAAGATAAAAAAATCTGCTACCAAACTAATGGATGATGAGAAGAATAAGGATGTTACTTACGGTGGACTTGAACTTGGTAGAAAAGATGGTGTCCTTGCTCATGTTGTAAATATGGTTTCATCAGGTTCAATGATTTTAACAATTCTTGTTGCTATAAAGAATGTAGCAGAATCAAGTTACCTGTTAGCTGCAATTCTTGTTGTAATTTCATTGTTACTAATAATCTTAATTTGGGCGATTATTTTCAATACATTTTCTGTTGCATATAGAAGAATCTTTATGGAAAGCAGAGTATATGAGAAAATTCCTTTCCAAAGATTTTTGTTTATTTATAAGGATAGAAAGCTATTCAAAGTTGCACTTACTGTTGGATTGAAAGAAGTATTTCAATTCTTATGGAATTTAACAATAGTAGGTGGTATCATCAAAAGATATTCCTACGCATTAGTACCTTATATTGTAGCTGAAAATAAGGATATTTCACCTTTAAAGGCTATTACCTTATCAAGAAAAATGATGAAAGGTCATAAGTGGGAATTATTTGTTCTTGATATTTCTTTCATAGGTTGGTATATTTTGGATTTCCTTACACTGGGACTTTTAGGTATTTTCTTCCTAAATCCATATAAAGATTCTGTTGTTTGTGAATATTATGTAAACCGTAGAGAAAAGTGTAAATCGGAAAATCTAGAGAATGCTAATTTACTAAATGACACATATCTATATGAAAAAGCAACTAATGAAACAATCAGAAATTCATACAATGATATTATTGAGCTTATGGATACACCTGAACCTGTAATTCATAAGAGAAACAAATTCCTTACATTTATAGCAAATGTATTTGGTGTAATTCCTACTTACAATCAGACAGAAAAGGAATACACAGAATATACTGAAAGAAAAATCAAAATTTCTAACTTTAAGGATGTTATTAACGGATATACATACCCAACAAGACTTTATCCTTTAGGTGAAAAGGTAAGAAAACCAAGATTTGAACACCTACACTATATGAGAAGATACTCAATAACTTCACTAATAATGATGTTCTTTATCTTCTGCTTTATGGGTTGGTTCTGGGAAGTGATTTTCCACTTTATCGAGAAAGGTGAATTTGTAAATCGTGGTGTAATGCATGGTCCTTGGTTGCCTATTTACGGTAGTGGTTGTGTAATGATTCTTGTTTTACTGAATAAACTTAGAAAGAATCCTATTATTGAGTTTAACTCAGCAGTTGTACTTTGTGGTATAGTTGAGTATTTCACATCAGTGTTCCTGGAATATCAGTACGGTAAACTATGGTGGGATTATAGTGGATATTTCCTAAATATCAACGGTAGAGTTTGTGCAGAAGGTCTCCTTGTATTTGGTGTTGGTGGTATTATTGTTGTTTATATAGTAGCACCATTACTTGATAACCTACTTCGCAAAATTCCACTAAAAATATCAATTACAATTTGTGTTGTACTTGTCCTAGCTTTTACAGCTGATAGAATTTATTCTTCAAAAGTACCTAACTCAGGTAAAGGTGTTACCGATTATAGTAGGGAAATTAAGCTAAAACCTAAGTCAACCAAAACTTCTTATAAACCAACTTGTAATGTAACAGACTTGGATAGTTATATTATCGGTAAATCAGCAAAATTGTAATTTTTATAAGAAAATCGCCAAATTTGTATTTTGTAAATTTAATAGTGTTAACTAAACTAATGGTCATACAGAAATGTATGACCATTTTTTATGCCTATAAATAATTAATCCAAAATAAAAAAATCAAAATTAAGTCTTGACAACAAGAAAATAACAATGTATATTATAAACATACTAAACAGATAGGTTATATATGAAAGGAAGATAATGATGAGTAAAGATATTAATAACAACTTAGGTTTTCAGACAAGAGCAGTACATAAAGGCAACGGTATCGACAAAGAAACCGGTGCTATCAAAAGACCAATTACAATGGCAAACAGTTACGAATTACCATATGACCCTAGTGACTTAAACTGGAGTAGTGCAGGTAAGAATCTTTATACAAGAAACGGTGGTTCTAACCAACAGTATTTACAAGAAAAACTTGCATCCCTTGAAGGTGGAGAAGATGCAGTTGTACTAGCCAGTGGTGTAGCTGCTTTATCAGGTTTATTCTTTGCACTACTAAAAAGTGGTGACCATGTAATTTTCTCAAGTGTTACCTACATAGCAGTTTATAGACTACTAAATGAACTATTAAACAATAAATTTGGTGTGGAAACAACTATTGTTGATACTTCAAATGTAGAAAATGTAAAGAAAGCTATTAAGCCTAATACAAAGCTAATCCACATTGAAACACCGGGAAACCCAACACTTACTATTTCAGATATTAAGGCTATTGCTAAGGTAGCACATGATAATGGTGCATTGCTTTCTGTTGACAATACTTTTGCTTCACCATACAATCAACGACCTGTTGAATTGGGTGCTGACTTTACAGTTGAAAGCTTAACAAAGTATATTAACGGTCACGGTGATGCAATGGGTGGTGCTATTATCGGTAAGAAGAAGTATCTTGATATTATCAGAGCACAGTCACAGATTAACCTAGGTGCAACAATCAGCCCATTTAACGCATGGCTAATTATGAGAGGTTCTGTAACATTACCGCTTAGAATGAAACAGCATAACGAAAATGCTCTAAATGTAGCTAAGTATCTACAAACAGTTAAGGGTGTTAGCTTTGTTGCATATCCGGGACTGGAAAATCACCCTAATCACCAAATAGCAAAAGAACAAATGACAAATGGTTATGGTGGTGTGTTGTCCTTTGGTTTAAAAGCAGACCATGATACATATAATAGAGTTGTAAGCCACTTAAATGTTATTACATCAGCAGTTTCTTTAGGTCATGATGAAAGCCTAATTGTATTCCTAGGTGAAAATGATGAAAGACAGTATCTGTATCCGGAAGAATTCCACAACGGTTTCTTTAGATTTAGTGTAGGTATTGAAGATGCAGATGATATTATTGCAGATTTGCAACAAGCATTTGAAAAAGAAAATTTAGTATAATTTCTTAACATAAAACTGAATTCCCTGTAAAAGAAAAGTAGATGCTTATTATTAATAAACATCTACTTTTTCTATACCAATATATAATAGATAGCAAAATATCCTTTCCGTAGGGGAAAGGTTAAATTAAGAATTAAATCATATAACTGTCCGAGGCTCTGTCTTTCTGCATATCAAGAATATCTTGCAAAGTAATGTTGTCAAGATAATTAGTGATAACTTCATAAAGACCTTGCCATACAGGTAAAGTCATACATTCACCGGCTCTTTCACATTCGTTAGGGTCTTGATCAAGACAAGCAACCGGTGCAATACTGCCCTCTGTAATTCTAAGAATTTCACCAACAGTATATTTATCAGCAGGTCTGGATAACTTGTAACCACCCTGATAACCTCTGTTAGTTCTTAATGTGTCAGCCTTGTTAAGAATTGGCACAATCTGTTCTAAGTATTTTTTAGAAATATTTTGTCTTTCTGCAATATCTTTAAGTGCTACAAACCCATCATTGCCGTTTTCAGCAAGGTCTAGCATCATTCTTAGTGCATATCTACCTTTTGTTGATATTTTCATTTTATTACCTCTTTATTTTGTACATAATAACATACTATAATAATACCATATGATTAATAGGTTTTCAAGAGTAAATTTTCCCAAAAAGAAAAAAAGACACCGAATTATTAATTCAGTGTCTGTCCTGTCACTTTTGAATACGGCGTCGTGACCTCAGTTGTCCCGAACCAAAAGGGTCTCGCACATAAACTTCAATTATGACAGAACCAATATTAGGTACGGCACCGTGTTCTCGATGGCTTTCGGGAACCAAAGGAACTTGCACATAAACCCTAATACTGTTTTCTTAAATTTAACATATACAGATAATAATATCAATATTTAATGTAAAATTGATTTAAAGAATAGAGGATAAGTCCCATAAATAGTATATTTAATGGGCAAAATAAAGAAAATAAAAATTTTTCAAAAAAATTTATAAAAAAGGGTTGACTTTTCTTGAAAATAGTATATAATAAATATCGTTGTTGAGAGACACGACAACACAAATCAAATATAGAGGTATAGTGTAACGGTAACACTCCGGACTCTGACTCCGTCATTTAAGGTTCGAATCCTTATACCTCTGCCACAGAGCACTGATTTTCATCAGTGCTTATTTTTTTGTTATAATAATAATTTTGTGATAATTGTGATATAATATAATTAAAAATCATAAAATTTGTTATTTATTTTAATTGACCTTTTTCTACAATAATAGTATAATTTTATTCAGTAAAAATATGAATATTTGGAGGCAAACATAATGAAAAAAGTTTTAACTATTACTTTATCACTTGTATTTGTATTATTTGCATTTGCAGGTTGTGGTTCAAGTAGCAGTAATAAGGATGTTGAACTTGCTAAGGTTCTTTCTGATGTAAATGATAACGGTAATCTTTCTTCAATGAAGACTATTTCAAATACAAAAGATTTACAAAAGCAGTTTGATATTGACCCTAATACTGTATCAGATTTTATTGCAGAAGTTTCTGAAGACGGTGACTTCCCAACAACTGTTATTGTAACTAAGGCTAATGATGAAGAAGGCAAGGATAAGATTAACGAAAAGCTTAATTCTTACCTAAACGAAAAGCTAAGCAATGCTCAGTCTTACAACACTGATCAGGTTTCTACTATTGAGACTTGTAAAGTACAGGACAACGGTCTATATTCAATGTTAGTTATTGCTAAGAATCACGAAGACATTGAAAAGATTATCAATGGTTATTTTAGCTAATTAAATAAAGATTTCCTGCCACAACTTTTTGTTGTGGCTTTTCTTTTTTTGTGATATAATGTATATGTTTGTATGATAATTCTATTAAAGAAATATAAAGAAAGTTTGAGATAGATTATGAGTTTAACTGAATTACAAAAAGAGTATTCTTTTATGAATGATATGCAGCAGAAAGCTGTTTTTAAAACAGAAGGTCCTGTTCTTATTCTTGCAGGTGCAGGTAGTGGTAAAACAACAGTTCTTGTAAACAGAATCAGCTATATTCTTCGTATGGGACTTTGCAGACCTTGGCAGATACTTGCTATCACTTTTACCAATAAAGCAGCTACAGAGCTAAAGGAAAGAATCTGTAAAGCAGTACCGGAACAAGGTGATGACATTTGGGCAGCAACATTCCATAGCACTTGTTCAAGAATTTTGCGTAGATATGGTGACAGAATAGGCTATTCAAACCATTTTACTGTTTATGATTCCGATGACCAAAAAAGACTTGTAAAGGAAATTTTAAAGCAACTTAATATTGATGAAAAGTTTTTACCTGTAAAAACTGTATTAAATGAAATTTCTCACGCTAAGGATAAAATGGAAACTCCTGAAATGATGGAAGAAAAGGCGGGTTATGACAACCGTCTTGTTTCTATTGCTAAGGTGTATAAGCAGTATACAGGCAGACTTAAGTCCTCAGATGCAATGGACTTTGATGATATGCTACTGAATACTGTTCATCTTCTAAAAACTTGCCCTGATGTTCTAGAGTATTATCAAAACCTATTTAAGTACATAATGGTTGACGAATATCAAGATACCAACAAAGTACAGTATGAATTTGTAAGATTACTTGCTGAAAAGTCAGGCAACATTTGTGTTGTTGGTGATGATGACCAGAGTATTTACAAATTCCGTGGTGCTACTATTGAAAATATTTTGTCATTTGAAAACAACTTTCCTGGGGCAGAAGTAATTAGACTTGAACAGAACTATAGAAGTACCCAGACAATCCTAGATGCAGCCAATGAGGTTATTAAGCATAACTCAGCCCGTAAAGGTAAAACATTATGGACAGAAAATAAAAAGGGTGACAAGGTTACTTTCTATACTGCTTTTTCCGAAAGAGATGAAGCAATGTTTATTGCCGACAAAATTCTTGACGGTGTAAAAGAGGGAAGAAAGTTCTCAGATTTTGCAGTTTTATACAGAATGAATGCACAGTCAAACGCAGTGGAACATTCACTTTCCAGAACTGGTATTCCACACAGAATTATCGGTGGTCACAGATTCTATGATAGAGAAGAAGTCCGTGATATGGTAGCATACCTTCATGTTATAAATAACCCTCATGATGATATTAGACTTAGAAGAATTATAAATAAGCCTAAGAGAGCAATAGGTGCAACAACAGTAGAAAAGGCTGCTAATATTGCCACAAACCTAGGCGACAGTATCTATAATGTTATCAAAGAGGCAGACGCCTATCCTGACCTTTCAAGAGCCGCTAAAAAGCTAAAAGAGTTTGTTGCATTGATTGATGGTTTCATTGATGCAGTAAATAGCAATATGTATAGTCTAGCTGAAATTTATAACCTTATTCTAGAACATACTGATTATGAAAGATATATCAGAACAGAAAAGGATAAGCCTGATGAAAGAATTGAAAACATAGAGGAACTTCGTTCTAATATTGTTAATTTTGAAAAGGAATATGAAGAAAATGCTGACCTTACAACATTCCTAGAAGAAATTTCCCTACAAACAGATATTGATAACTATGATGCCGACTCCGATACAGTAGTAATGATGACACTTCATAGTGCAAAGGGTCTTGAATTCCCTGTAGTATTTATTCCGGGTATGGAAGAGGGAATTTTCCCATCAAATATGACAATTATGAATCCTGAAGAAATGGATGAAGAACGCAGACTTGCATATGTAGGTATCACAAGAGCAAAAGAAAAACTTTACCTACTGAGAGCACAGGACAGAATGTTATTCGGTTCAACTCAGCATAACCGACCATCAAGATTTACTAAGGAAATTCCTGAAGAATTAGTTGATTTACAGGGTAAGGAAAGAAAAGAAAAAGTCAGCGAAGACTTCTTAAAATACGGTAAACCTAAGAAAAACTTCTCAGGCTTTAAGAAAACTCCTACAACCACCCCTAAGTCAACTACTTATGCAGTAGGGGATGCAGTAATGCATAAAGTTTTCGGCAAGGGTACAATCGTCAGAGCAGACAAAATGGGTAATGACCAAATGTTGCAAATTGCCTTTGATACTGCCGGTACAAAAACTCTAATGGCAAACTTCTGTAAAATGGAAAAACTTTAATTTTATTTTACCGTTAATTTTTGTGTTAAGATTAATATAAATAAGATAATTTAGTTTTTAAATTTGTTTCTGCTAATCTGAAAACATTTCAACAAATTAGGGTTTGTAGTGCTATTAAATAGTATCTTCTATTGTGGAATTGTAAATGAATTTACAATTCCAATCACTCCTTCCGTCTTTGCATACGCAAAGCCACCTCCCTCAGCGAGGGAGGCAACAAGGTATGTACAATTTCTTTAATTATGTACAAATTTATAAGTTTGTACATATTATGCTTGGCTCCCTCAGACGAGGGAGCTGTCGATTGTAAATTGACGGTACGGCAATTTACCTTTTATAAATCGACTGAAGGAGGGATAAAACTATAAATTAAATGAATTAATCGGTTGATATCTAATTAACCTACATTACATAAACAACCCCACAAACCTTAATTTATAGAACTGATTAATCTAAACCCACAATCAAGAAATTAAAAAATAACAAAATAAAATTAACTAATCAATCACAAAATCAGAAAACCTCCATATGATATAGTGTTACACCGTCAATGACGGAAACAAAAGTTTCACTATGTATGGAGGTTTTACTTATGGCAGAAAGTCCTTTTGGTGAACATACCACTTGCAACCCTAAGGAATCTATTTGTATTGATGCCCAACGCATATATGACAGTTGTGGAGATAAGGATTGCTTGTCCGACTTAAGGGTATATTTTACCGAACAAAGCCAATCAGTAATTGACGGTGCAGTATCCGTCAGAATTAAGTCAGCAGATGTTATTACAGTGTATTCAACACTAGAGCAAGTACCATTCCATAGAGGCTTTTATTCTGTGGATATGACCTTCTTCTTTGATGTTGCTATTGAGGCGTTTATGTCACCGGGTAGCTGTCCTGTAACAGTAAACGGTCTTGCAATTCATAGTAAAAAGGTTATTCTTTATGGTAGTGAGGGAAGTGTAAAGACTTTCACAAGTGAATATAACTATGATGAGTGCGATTGTAAACAACTTCAACCGTCACAAAATCTACCAAAAGCTACTGTTCAGGTAGCAACACCAATTGCTCTTTCTGCAAAGGTTTGTGAGTGCAAATGTCCTTGTAATCCACCTTGCAGAATTCCTGAGTCAATTTGTCGCAGATTCGGTGGGGATTTCTTGCAGAATGGTTCAATGTCTGTGTATGCAACAATCGGTATCTTTACAATAGTACAGATAGAACGAAATGTACAAATGCTCATACCGGCATATGACTTCTGTATTCCTGAGAAAGAGTGTGTTACAACCTCAGATAACCCTTGCGAAATGTTCAACAGACTCGAATTTCCTACAAATGAATTTTTCCCACCAACAGTTTGTGATATTGGTGATGAAAATAAAAAGCCTGATTGTGGTTGTAAATAAAAATAACTGCCATCCTTATGGGTGGCAGTTTTCTTGTATAAAAATTGAATTTACTTAAAGAAAAAGCCACTCATAAGAGTGGCTTATATAAATTATGAATTACTTAACATTCATTAGCACCCATTAGTGCAGCAACGCCTCTTTCACCTGTTCTGATTCTTAGAACATCAACTACTTCTGTAACAAAGCATTTACCGTCACCAACAGTACCTGTCTTTAAACATTTTTCAACTGTTTTCAGTACTTCCTCATATGGAATTTCAGAAACAACAACAGTTACCTTGATTTTCTTAATTAGATTAACATCTCTTTTAACACCTCTGTAATATGTATGACCTTTTTGCATACCACAACCGTTTACATCAGAAACTGTCATACCGTTAACACCAAGGTAGTTAAGCGCTTCCTTTAAATCATCAAAAAGTTCAGGACGAGTAATAATTTCAACCTTATAAATTTTATTCATTGTCAAAACCTCTTATTAAATAGTTTTTGTTTACCAATCTTTTAGTTCATTACCTTTTACAAGAAAGGCTTTCTTTGAAATTTCAGCAAGGGGAGAGTCACTGTAACTGTCACTGTAAAAGTCATCAATTTTTCCGTTAGGAAACATTTCATAAAATCTTCTGACTTTTTCTTTACCATGACAGTTTATTCCTTCATACTTACCGGTTTTCTTATCAACCTTAGATGCCATAAGGTACTTAATTCCAAGTTCTTTACAAATAGGTTCTAAGAGAAATTCAGGGGAAGCTGAAATAATAACATCATCTTCTCTTTGTGTTTTGTAGTACCAATCTTTAATATTGTTTTTGTGACTTGCCCAAAATTCAGGTAAGTCCTTTTCTATATTAATATAAGGTAAGAAACGATACATTTTTTCTTTAAAATCAGTTTTGTTACCTTTTTTAAGTACATAAAACTTTGTGAAAGCCTTAATCAAACCGGGAAAAGTTTTAATAATACCTTTATGTCTTTTTAAGCAAAATAAGTAGAAATCTTTTGTAGAGTCCCCATTATATATAGTTTTATCAAAATCGTAACAGTTCATAAATACCTCTCAAATTGGATTTTATTTTATTATATATTTTTTTGTAGCAAAATTCAATAAGGAGGTATTTATGAAATAATTATCTTAATTAAATGTCAGCCGGATAAGCAACTTCACCATGTTGTGATTCGTCAAGACCAAGTCTTTCAACTGTATCAGAAACTCTAAGCTTCTTAACAAATAGCTTAACAATACCGGCACAAATTAGTGTACCAACTACTGCAATTACAATAGTAACTATAATACTTTCTGCTTGTGCAAGGAATAGGTGATAGTCACCAAATACAAGACCATCCCACTTAGCACCTGATTCAACACCGGGAGCAAGTTCTTTAACACCGAAGATACCTGTTGCAAGACCACCCCAGATACCACCAATGCCGTGACAACCAAAAGCATCAAGTGCATCATCAATCTTTAGAACCTTTTTAATTAGGTGTACACCACCAACACAAATAGGGCTAACAAGTAAACCAATAATTATAGATGCCCAAATTGGTACAAATCCAGCTCCTGGAGTAATTGCAACTAGACCAACAACTAAACCTGTAGAACAACCAACAAGTGTTGGCTTTTTAGCAGTAATAATATCCATGATTAACCATGAGATTAAACCACAAGCTGATGAAATACCTGTTGTCATAAATGCGTGAACTGCAGTACCGTTAGCAGCTAAAGCACTACCTGCATTAAATCCAAACCAACCGAACCATAGGAATGCAGCACCTAAAAGAACAAATGGAATGTTGTGTGGTTGATAACTGTTTTTGTGGTAATCTCTTCTTTTGCCAAGAATAATAGCAAGTACAAGACCAGTAACACCTGAACTGATATGTACAACATTACCACCGGCAAAGTCAACAGAATCAAGGTATAGTCCTGTTCCAAACAAACCTGAACCACCTTCAACTTCTGCTCCCATAAATCCGCCACCCCAAACCATATGGGCTAGAGGATAATAAACAAGTAAAGACCATAAACAGATGAATGGTACAAGAGCCTTAAACTTCATTCTACCAGCTACCGCACCGGTAATAAGTGCCGGTGTAATAATAGCAAACATCATTTGGAATGCACAGAACAGTAGGTCAGGAATTTCAAGACCTCTTGTGCTTTCACTAATACTAACACCACTAAGACCTAAGAAGTCAAAGTTACCGATGAAACCACCATTGTCACCACCAAATGATAGTGAATAACCAAATAATACCCACATCAGTACAGCAGTACCGGCAATGAACATTGTAGCCATCATTGTGTTAATTACATTTTTCTTTCTTACTAGTCCTCCATAAAAGAATGCAAGTGCCGGTGTCATAATAAATACCAGTGCTGTGCAAACCATCATAAAAGCTATACTACCCCTATCCATTTTTTGTTCTCCTTTCAATATGGAAATAGAATAAAAAAAGACAAAGACGCAAACTACCTCCAGGTAGTTGACCTCTTTGTCTAAATTTAGTTTAGCATAATAAAATTTGCTTGTCAATACTTTATTTCTTGCAAAATTATAAAATTATCATCAAAATAAGCTGAAATAACTTGTAAAATTGCAATTAAAATAAAAATTCTTGCAATTATTTGTTATTTATAAACAAATAATTAATGCAAAATTATAAAAATCTATATGAACATAAATTAACAATAAGTATATATTAAATAAAATAAAAGTTACTTTTTAGTAACAAACCACCATAATATCGTAACCTTTTGTAATGTAACTATTGTAAGATGTCAAAAGGTGTGATATAATAAACTAGATAAATTATATGTTGAGGTGGACAGTATGTTTGGTTATGTTACTATATATAAAGACGAACTGCTTGTCCGAGAGTTTAATGAGTATAAGTCTATTTATTGTGGACTGTGTAGAACACTTGGCAAGGAATATAGTAAATTGTCAAGATTTATACTATCCTATGATTGTACTTTTTATGCTTTGCTTTTGCTTTCACTTAACGGTGAATGTCCCGGTTACGAAAAGAAAATGTGTAGATGTAACCCACTAAAGAAATGTACTTATATAAAGAATGGTGAGGATGCACTTTCAAAAGCATCGGCACTTTCTGTTGTAAGTGTATACTTTAAGATAGTGGATAATATTTCCGACTCAAAGGGTATTAAGAAATTAGCATACAAATTTCTAAAACCTATTGCTAAGAAATGGGCTAATAAAGCAAAAGAAAAATATCCTTACATATATAATGCAGTTGAAACAATGTCTAAGGAACAATTTAAAGTTGAATCAATGGACAATGTTCAACTGGATATGTCAGCAGACCCTACTGCTAAAATGTTAAAGACCGTTTTGTCTTATGGAGAACAAGACAAATCAAGAAAATTAATTTTAGAAACAATAGGATATAACTTAGGTAGATGGATTTACCTTATGGATGCTGCTGATGATTTAGAAGAAGACAGAGAGAAAAATAACTATAATCCATTTTTATTAATGAATTATAACGGTGAACAAAATTTCAAAAACTACATTTCTCAAATTTTGAACCAGTCTTTAGCACAAGCATATAATGCCTTTGAACTACTTGATATTACATTATATAAAGGTATTATTGACAATATTTTGCTAAAAGGACTAGCTCAAAAGCAGAGAGCAGTTTTATTTTCGGAGGAAAAGAATGGTAACAAATCCGTATAAAATTTTGGATATTCCAGAATCAGCAACTGATGAAGAAGTAAAGTCAGCATATAGAAAACTTGCAAAAAAGTATCATCCTGATAAGTATGTTGATTCACCTTTAAAAGATGTTGCAGATGAAAAAATGAAAGAAATAAACGAAGCTTATGATATGATTATGGATATGAGAAAGAATAAAAATTCTCAGAATCAATCATCATATGGTTCAAGTGCCGGTTATGGTGGTGCATCTGACCCAATCTTCCAGAGAGTTCGTCAGTTAATTATGGCAAACAGTCTTGATGAAGCTGAAAGAATGTTGGATTCAATGGCAGATTCTCAGAAAATTGCCGAGTGGTACTTCCTAAAAGGTATGATTGCATCCAAGAAAGGTTGGGGAGAACAAGCCTTTCAGTATATCCAAAGGGCAGTACAGATGAATCCAGGTAATCCTGAATATACAGCAGCTTATCAGAACATAATGCGTGCAAGACAGTATGGTGCAGGTGGTGCATATAATCAGCCTAACCAACAGTATGGTTGCAGTTGTTGTGATATGTGTGCAGGTATGATGTGTGCAGATATGTGTTGTAACTGTTGTGGTGGTGGATGCTAATGAAACAAACCCAAGCCTTTAAAATTGCCATTGGTGGTGTAATATCTGCAGTATCCTTGGCGTTGATGATGTTTACCGGAATTTTTCCATTTGGTACATATGCCTTTCCGGTTCTATCAGGAATTTTTCTAATTTCAATTTTCCTGGAATTTGGTTTTGGCTGGTCAATGCTTGTTTATGCAGTAATATCCATAATGTCAATTTTGTTTGTTTCCGATAAAGAGGCAGCACTGTTCTTTACTTTGTTTTTTGGTTATTATCCTGTAGTGAAAAGCTATATAGAAAGACTAAAAAGTAAAGTGGTTCAGTACATTATAAAATTTGCAATTTTCAATGCTGCATGTGTATCTGTTTATTTCTTAATGCTTTTTGTTTTTTCATTACCAAAGGATGCCTTTGAAGTTTTCGGAGTTAACATTCCTTTAATTTTCCTATTAGCAGGTAATTTGATTTTTATACTTTATGACTTTGCAATAAAGGTAGCAGTTGCTCAGTACATAGATAAGTATAGAAAAATATTTTTTAAACAATGAGTGGGTGATTTCAATGGATAATTCGTTTTCAGCTAGAAAAGCTATTAGTGTTTTTCTGGCTATGATAATCGTAATTTCAACCTTTTTTGTTATGCCTATAACTTCTTCAGCTTATAGCAACAAGTATAAAGTTACTGCAAATGGTAATTTTAATATGAGAAAGTCAGCCAGTTCAAAAGGTGAAGTTGTTAAGACAATAAAAAAGGGACAAGCACTTTACATTCAAAAGAATAGTAGTGGTAGCTGGGTTTATTGTAAAGATAGCTCAGGAAAAGCAGGTTATGTTCCGGTAAAGCATATTAACAAAACTAAGGATTCATCCGTTTATATGACTTGTAAAACTACCGATAATGTAAATCTAAGAAAAGGTGCCGGTACTTCCTACGGAGTAATTACTGTTGTTCCAAGTGGTACAACAATGAATATGTCAGATAACAGTAATTCTTCATGGTCAAAGGTAAGTTACAACGGTTCAACAGGTTACCTTTCTAAATCTTACATAAACATTTATTTCAAAACTTCAAAAACAACTCCTACACCACCATCAACAGGTGGTGCAACAAAAGGTCCTCTTACTTTAAAAAGTACATCTGCCTATGTTTATAAGGGTAGTTACTATGGTATTCAGTATAGCAATACTTCAAGTTCAAAAGTAAAATGGACTTCAAGCAACTCTAAAGTTGCAACAGTTGATGATGAAGGTATTTTGTATGGTAAAGCTAATGGCTCAACAACAGTTAAAGCCAGTGTTGGTTCAAATACTTTGTCTTGTAGTGTAAATGTTCGTACAAAGAATAATAGTGTTAATATTTCAAATAAAAAATATAATATCACTAAAGGTAAGTCAGTTTATTTAACTTCTTCCTCATCAGGAGCAAGTTGGTCCAGCTCAGATAATTCAGTAGCTACTGTTACAAATTATGGTCTGGTAACAACTAAGAAAGCCGGTAAAGCAGTTGTTTATTGTAAAACTTCTTATGGTTGGGCAAGTTGTTTGCTTAATGTTAAGGGTGCAGAAGCTGTAAAGTTTACATATGCAAATCCTAATTCAGCACCAAAGAATAGCACAGTAACATTTGTTGCTATTACAGATAAAAGCAGAAGTGCAGTTAAATTTGATGTTACAATCGGTAGCAAAAAATATACTGTAAAAGCAACAGAAAAATCTGAAAGTGGTAACAACTACATTTGGAAAGGTAAGAAAAAGTTAACTGAGTCCGGTAAGTACAAGGTAGTTGCCTACTCACAACACAACGGTACTTGGTCAAAAAGTGTCGGTAGTTATGGTAAAGCATTTGTAACTAAGGTTACAAGTAATACAGAAACTTCTTGTGAAGAAAGACATGCAAGTAATAGCGTTATTAACTTTATTTCTAACTATGAAGGACTACTTTCAAATGCTATGTTTGATCCATTAACAAGTTTCCCTTGCTTAACTGTTGGTTACGGTAGAGTTATTTATTCCGGTGATTCTTTCTATAACGGAATGACCAAGAGTGAAGCAATGGCTTACCTAGTTGATTCAGTAGAAACTGATGGTTATGTTACAAAGGTAAATAATTTCCTGTTAGGTAATAAAATTAAGTTTAATCAAAGACAGTTTGATGCTTTAGTTACACTTGTGTATAACTGTGGTACAGGTATTTTATCCAACGATAGTGATATTATTAATATGTTTGTAAATCATTCATATCCAAGTTCAAGTTCTAACCCAACTAAGGTAAAAACAACTGCAAAAGTTTCTATGAAAAAGTCTGCATCTGATAGTTCATCTAATGTAAAAACTATTTCAAAAGGTGCTACACTTAAACTTGCCAGTGCTTCAATATACAGTAAAAAATATTATAAGGTAATTGACAGTAAAGGTGCAGTTGGTTATATTAACTACAAGCATCTAAATGTAACTTCTTACAACAAGAAAGGTACTCGTGACCTAAAGAATGTGTTTATCAAGGACTTTATCAGCAATATTTTCTGTTACCATCATGCCGGTGGCAGTTGCTATGCGGGTCTATTGTATAGAAGAATTGATGAATGTGAAATGTACTATTACGGTGACTATACTCGTGATGGTGAAAAGAATAAAAACAACTTCTATTATCGTTGTGTATATCATAACCCAAGCTTTGGTTGTAGCTAAAAGGAGAGAGAATAATGGATAAAAAAATAGGTTTTATCGGTGCCGGTAATATGGCAACTGCCATTATTAACGGACTGCTAAAGAACAAGGTGGTTGCACCGGAAAACATTAATGTTTTTGATGTTAATGAAAATCAGCTAAAGCTAATGGCTGAAAAAGGTGTTACTACTTATGATACTTCAACTAAGGTAGTTACTGATAGCAATATTATTGTTTTAGCAGTTAAGCCTCAGAATTACGAAGAAGTACTTAATGGCGTTAAAGACTCAGTAAGTGAAGAAAAGATTTTTGTTTCTATTGCAGCAGGTATCTCAATTTCTTATGTACAGAAAGCCTTAGAATGTAATTGTCCTATGGTTAGAGTTATGCCAAATACACCATTACTACTTGGTAAAGGTGCAACTGCTCTTTGCCCATCTGATAATATCAGTGAAGAAGACTTTTCTGTGGTAAAGGATATGTTTGGTCTTAATGGTGCAGTAGAAGTATTTACTGAGGACCATATGAATGAAATTATTGCAGTAAACGGCAGTAGTCCGGCATATATTTACCTATTTGCAAAGGCAATGGCTGACTATGCTCAGGAGTGTAACATTCCTTATGAAAGTGCACTAAACCTTATTGTTGCTACCCTAGAAGGCAGTGCAGCTATGATTAAGGATAGTGGTGACTCTCTTGATACTCTTATTAAGAAAGTATCTTCACCGGGTGGTACAACTCTTGCAGCGCTAAAAACTTTAGAAGACTACAAATTCTATGATGGCATCAAAGAAGCTATGAAGTCTTGTACAAATCGAGCTGAAGAGCTTGGTAAATAATCATAAATAAATAAATCCTTTCATATATATTCTTACATAAGGACAACTTATGGAGGTATATATGAAAGGAATAGTTTTAAAAATTAAATCACCAAAAAATTTTCACAACAGAAAAAATAACATAACCTACTTTATAAAAAGATATGGTATCTTTGCTATGTTTCTTGTTTCAATCTTAGTAGGTTTTATATTGGGTATATATTGTGGAGTGAATACCGGTTTAGAATTTAAAGAGTCCTTTGATTTTTTATTTCCTACTGATTTTACCGATAGGGCAAGTCTTGATTATTTAGGAGTGTTTAGTTGTAACTTTGCACCTATATTTATATTTTTTGTGGCAATATTCCTACTTGGTTTTTGCCCATGGGGTAATGGACTGACACCGGTTGTCACTATGTTTAAAGGTTTTGGTATGGGACTTTCCTTAACTACCTTATGTTCAATTAGTGGGCTGAAAGGTTTTGGATTTTTCCTACTTGCTATGATACCCGGTTTCTTTATTTCTTCTGCTTCACTTGCTTTACAAGGTGAAAAGACCTTTCATCTTTCAGCAAATGTTTTTAAGGTGATTATCAAGAAAGAGAATATTTCTCTTGAATTAAGAGAATTTGTTGAAGATTCAGCCACTTGTCTTTTTATAGCAATGGTTGGTTCTGTGGTGGATTCGGTACTGTTTTTGTTACTGTATTTTCACTTCTTTAACATATAAAACTCAGGATAAGGAATTATAATGGCGACAGAAAGAAAAAAATTTACTTTTGAAAATCTAGTTTCTATTTATTTTAGAAAATTACATAAAATCATTTTTACAAATTTACTTTTTGCTTTACCATTTGGTATTGTAGTTTTTTTGTTACACCTTATAGGTAACAACTTTGGTTCAGTACTTAACATTGTTATTACAACACTTGTTATACCTATTTGTTATCCACTATATGCAGGTGTAACTAAGGTAACAAGAAACCTTGGTCGTGGTGAAGATGTGGATGTTTTTGCAACTTTTATTAGTGGCATAACTGAAAACTATAAGCAGTTTCTAATTCATAGCATAATACTTTACTTTGTGTTTACTATAGGAATTTTCTCATTTTCCTTTTATGCAGGAATGGCAAAAGTCCTTGGTGGTATGATGTATGTTATGCTTGTTGCAGTAATATTAATTGCTTTGTGGGTACTTTTTATGTATCTATATATTCCGTTAATGACAGTAACTTTTGAATTATCCGAAAAGGATATTCTAAAGAATAGTGCATTAATGGCTATCGGTGAACTAAAAGTTAACTTTGCTGCACTTTTCTCTTTAGCAATTCTAACTGCTATTTGTGCAACACCACTTATATTCTGTATGGGTAATGGTGTAGCAGTTTTAGTGGTTTCTGCTATTATGTTACTGCTAATTTATCCGGCATCATTTTCTCTTGTATCAAACTTTTTTATTCAAGAAAATATGATGATGATGATTACTGGCAAAGCTGATTTAATTCATGATAGAAAAAGTACAGAAGAAAAGTTAGCTCAACTCCGTAATGAGTCTAAAGAAGACTTTAGTGATGTTGATGTAGAGAAAGTTAAGAAAAGTAAAGAGGACTTTATTTTCCATAATGGTAAAATGATTAAAAGAGATGTTCTATTAAAAATGATAGAAGAGAAAGAGAGTGAAAAGAATGAGTGACAATAAAAGACCTTATGATGATGAACAGGTCAATATTAATGACCTTAATGATGATTTAGATAAAACAAAGGTTTTTAATCTTAACAGTAAAAGTGATAACCAAAATACAGGTGAGTATGTTTCAAAACATTCACTAAGCAATGATGATTATGGTGATGACTTTTCCGGTGATAATTGGGATAGTGAAGAAATCAGTAGCTATTCTCAAGCAGATAAAGCTAACTATAAAGATGATTATGATATGGGTCAGGTTGATGATGAACCAAAACCTATTGTTTCCCGTACAGATACATACGGTTCACCTAAGAAGAAAAATAACAACAAAAAGCCTCTTATTATCGGCTTAATTGTAGCAGCAGTGGTACTTATTGTTGTTGCAGTTGTTATAGTTCTAAATAGCTGTGGCAAAAATAAAACTGATGACACAACTACTTCAACTACTACTTCTTCTACAACTACAGTAACTACAACTTCTGAAGATACTTACACATCTGAAGAAAATACTACAGAATATACAACTGAACCTACAACAGAAGAAACTACAGAGTCTACTACTGAGGAAGAAACAACTGAGCCAACTACTACGGAAGCAGAGCCAACAACTGCTCCTAATTCCGATACCGGTAGTGGTGTAACTGCTTCATTTGCACCATATAAGTGCATTACACCGGATGGTGATGTTATTTCTGATGACTTCTCTAAGGAACTAAAGGGTGATGTTTCTTTATTACTAAATAGTAACGGTACTTACACTCTAAAGGTTGGTAATGTAGCTAACGAAAGTGGTAATTACGAAATCGACGGTAATTCAATTACTTTAGGTTCATATGACGGCAACATTTACTTTGATAATGCCGGTAACCCTATAGGTGTTACAGTTTATGTTGATGATTATACAGTATCATTTAACTAAATAAATATTTATAAAAAAAGGTGCAGTAATTTTTACTGCACCTTTTCTATGTGTAAAATTATTTTTCAACAAACCATCTGTTACTTTCTAAATATAAATACCTTGTATGGTTCATAATTTGACAAGTGTACCTAACACCAACACCACCACTTTTCAAGGAACTTGCAAAACGAATATCGGTGATTTTGTCAATTTTATATTTTCTGCCATCATCCCAGTTTATCACCAAAGGTAACAAACTTCCATCCTCGTCAAATTTTGCCGTAACGCTAACATATTCTTTCATAAAATTTCTCCATTAAAAAAATCCTACAGGGTGAATAATATGGTCATCTTTTGGGTTTAATAAAGTAAGGTTTTTGTCTTTCATTAAAAAAGCAGGTCGTACCGCATAGTTGCCAAATCTATTTTTAAGTGAATCAAGTGTTTTATCCAACTTTTCATCCCTAATATCCTTGTTGTTATCCTCAAAGAAAGATAGCTGAAAGGGCGAGTTGTCACCGATAAGTCCACTAACTGATACACCGATTGACCGTATAGGTTTTCTAAAATTATAATTGTTTCTAAATAACTCCAAAGCCTTGTCACGAATATCAGAGGTACAACTGCTAAAATTCTTTAGCTGACCTTGTCTGGTAAAAGAGAAAAGGTCTTTATCTCTAATATATATAGTGACAGTTTTACACCTAAATCCTAATTCTCTCATTCTTCTGCCAACACTATCACTTAGTATTTGTACAATCATTTTTACATCAGAATAATTTTCCAAATCTCTGGGTGTGGTTGTAGAGTTGCCAATAGATTTTACATCAGGTCTTTCATCAAATTGTGCAACAGGGGAGGAGTCAAGTCCATTTGCAAAGGTGTGTAGTACTTCACCCATTTTGCCTAAGTTACTGTTAAGTATCTCAACAGGACAATTTGCAATATCTCCAATGGTGTATATACCAATAGTGTGTAAATGCTTTTTAGTTGCCCTACCAACATAAAGTAAGTCCTCGCAAGGAAGAGGCCACACCTTGTTTTTGTATCCGTCATAACCGTCAATATCAATCTTAGTTATAGCGTCAGGCTTCTTGTAATCACTGCCTAACTTTGCAAAAATTTTATTAAAGCTAACACCGATACTAACAGTAATTCCAAGTTCATATTTAATTCTTTCGTTAATTTCTTTTGCAATTTCATAACCACTTCTATTGCAACCGGTAACATCAAGCCATGCCTCATCTAAACCAAAGGACTCAACTCTATCGGTATATTCGGCATACATAGCCTTAGTTAATTTTGAGAATTTCATATATTGGTCAAAGTGTGGTTCAATAACAACAAGTTCCGGACATTTATTTTTTGCTTGCCAAATAGCATCACCTGTTTTTACAAAGTACTTTTTAGCAAGTTCATTTTTAGCTAAAATAATACCATGCCTATTCTCAGCATCACCTGCAACGGCAAGTGGCTTATCTCTGTATTCCGGATGTAGTAAAGACTCTACACTAGCATAAAAACCATTGCAGTCACTGTGTAATATTGTTCTCATTTTGCTGTTCCTTTCCTTTGTTCTATATAATTATAGAACATTTGTTCTATAAAGTCAATACCATAAATGGGACAGTAAATTTATGTTGATATTATTTTTTTATTATGTTACAATCAGTAATTATGGAATGGGGGATTATATGACTATAACAAAAAGTAATAATCAAAGTATTACCAAGAAATTTGTAAGATATGTTTCTCAAAATGTTTTGGGAATGATAGGCATGTCACTATATATTCTTGCAGATACTTTTTTTATTTCAGATGCAGTGGGTACTAATGGTATCACAGCTTTGAACATTGTATTGCCGATATATAGCTTTATTTTCGCAATAGGTGCAATGATTGGTGTTGGCTCAGCAATACGATTTTCTATTAATAAAAATAAAGGTTCAAAAAGCAAAACCAATTACTTTTTTAACGCACTGTTTTGGGGAACAGCTATAGGTCTTATATTTTCATTTATAGGTTTATTTTTCCCGGGACAAGTTGTTTCTATTATGGGTGGTGACAGTACCATTGTAGAAGTGGGTAGAGGCTACACAATGATATTTATGTCATTTACACCATTCTTTATTTGGAATCATATCTTCAATGCATTTGTTCTAAATGACGGTTCACCCTCAATTGCAATGTCAGCAACATTGTTCAGTAGTTTGTTTAATATAGTATTTGACTATGTGTTAATGTTTCCACTAAATATGGGTATGGAAGGTGCTGCTTTAGCAACTGCATTGTCACCAATTTTAGGTGTAATGATTTGTTTTATTCATATTTTCTCAAAGAAAAATACAACATCATTAAAGCCACAAAAACCATCATTTAAGAAACTTATTTATTCTTGTCAGGTTGGTGTATCCTCATTTGTAGGACAATTTTCCTCAGGTGTTATTACAATAGTATTTAACTTTCTGATTTTAGGTTTAACAGGTAACACAGGTGTTGCAGCTTACGGCATTGTAGCAAATGTTTCTCTTGTGGGAATTTCAGTATTTAACGGTGTGTCACAAGGTAGTCAGCCTTTATTTAGCGAACATTACGGTAAAGGTGATAAAGATGGTATCAAAATTTTAAGAAGACTAAGTATCATAACTTCATTGTTATTTTCAGCAATAATGATTTTACTTATCTTTGTGTTTACTGATTTTATTGTTGGTGTGTTTAATAGTGAAAATAACTTATTACTTGAAAAGTATGCAGTAGTAGGCTTAAGATTATATTCAATAGGATTTATCTTTGCAGGTTTAAATGTAATAGGTTCAGGTATATTCAGTGCAACAAATTTCCCTAAGTGGGCTTTTGCAACATCAATAGCAAGAGGTTTTGTGTTGATTATACTTTCAGCAGTTGTTATGTCAATTTTATTTGGTATGACCGGTGTGTGGTTAGCTTTTGCAGTGGCAGAGCTATTAACACTAATAATTACTTCAATAGGTTTATCCAAGATAACAAAATTCTAAAATTTCATATTTATAATAAATTAAGGTGGCTTTTATTAGCCACCTTTTTATATGCAAAAAAATTGGCTATGCAGAAATTCCACATAGCCATAATTTTATGATTTATTAAATTAGTTTAGACCTAACTGAGCTTTAACATCATCAGCAATCTTGTTACCGATTTCAACTGATTCTTCTTCTGTCTTACCGATAGAAGTAATGTAAAGCTTAATCTTTGGTTCAGTACCACTAGGTCTTACAATAACTGCATTACCACCTAAGCAGAAGTGAAGTACATTTGACTTTGGTAGGTCAATAGCAGTGATTTCACCTGTAGCAACATCTTTTTCTTCACTCTTTAGGTAATCGTAAATTGTCTTAACAGTTTCACCATTAACAGTCTTTAGTGGGTTTTCACGAAGATTATCCATAATTTCTTTCATCTTCTTCATACCACTTGCACCGTCAAATTCAAATGAAAGTGTTGTGTTTCTGTAATAGCCGTATTCTTTGTAAATTTCATCAATTACATTAGCAAGAGTCTTGCCTTGCTTTCTGTAATAAGCAGCCATTTCACAGATTAGCATTGAAGCAACAACAGCATCCTTATCTCTTACATAAGTACCTGCAAGGTAACCGTAGCTTTCTTCAAAACCAAATACAAATCTTTCTTTTTCATTCTTTTCTTCAAGTCTTAGGATAACTTCACCAATATACTTGAAGCCTGTTAGAACTTTCTTTAGTTCACAGTTGTACTTCTTACAGATTTCATCAATTAGTAGAGAAGTAACAATTGTTCTTACAACGATAGGATTTTCAGGTAATGTGCCTTTTTCTTTTCTAACACTTAGTAGGTAGTTAGTTAGCATAATACCTGTTTCGTTACCTGTAATTAGTCTGTATGTGCCATTATCAGGAACTGCAATACCAACTCTGTCAGCATCAGGGTCAGTAGCTAGTAGTAGGTCAGGTTTAACTTTTTCACACATATCAAGACCTAACTGTAGTGCTTCCTTGATTTCAGGGTTAGGGTAAGGACAAGTTGTAAAGTTACCATCAGGCATTTCCTGTTCAGGAACAACTGTTACATCATTAATACCGATTTCCTTTAGAACTCTTCTAACCAGCTTGTTACCTGTACCGTTAAGTGGTGTGTAAACAACCTTTAGACCTGAGTCAGCACATAGACCTTCATTTACTTGCTGCTGTTTAACATTAGCAAGGTATTCTGTATATACATCATCATTAACATATTCAATAAGACCTTCTTCAACTGCCTTGTCAAAGTCCATAGTCTTAACACCTGTGAACATATCAATCTTCTGAATTTCATCATAAACTGCACCGGCAGCATTGTCTGTCATCTGACAACCGTCACTACCATATGCCTTATAACCATTGTATTTTGCAGGGTTATGAGAAGCAGTTACCATAATACCTGCTTTACAACCAAAATGTCTTACTAGGAAAGAAAGAACAGGTGTTGGCTGTAGTTCACTTGTGATATATGCTTTAATGCCGTTAGCAGCAAGAACCTTAGCAGCCTCATTCATAAATAGGTCAGCTTTAATTCTGCTATCATGGCTAATCGCAACAGCACCGCCACCGATATTATTTACATAGTTTGCAAGACCCTGAGTAGCCTGACGAACAACATAAATGTTCATTCTGTTAGTACCTGCACCAATAACCCCTCTAAGACCGGCAGTACCAAATTCTAGGTTTTTGTAGAATCTTTCGTAAATCTCATCTTCATTGCCTTTAATTGCAGCTAATTCTTCAATTAAATCTTTATCTTCCTTGGCGTTTTCGCACCATACATTATATAAAGTGTTAGAATCCATCTCAAGTTTCTCCTTTATGAGTTGCTTTTTCTTTAAGGAATATATTTCCTTGTTTAAAAATATACCACAAAATCAACCTTCTATCAATAAGTTTTTTGAATTTTTATTAAATTGTTATAACTTTATCAATATATATAAAAATAAAAATGTTGATTTATTGAGAATAATATTGTATAGTAGTATATAGCGAAATTTTTGAAAGGAATATTCTAATGGATAATAACGAAAACAATATGAATAATGAAAACCTAGTTGAGGAAAATACCTCAGCTAAGGAAACTAACGGTGTAGATGAAAACGGTGGTTATGTATCACAGTTTGGCGAACTGACAAATGCTGAGGGTGAACCACTACAAACTACTGTACTAACAGAAGAACCAAAGAAAAAGTTCTTCCTATTTAAGTACATTCATCCAAGTATTTTTATTGCAATTTGTGTATTCTTAGTAGCATTAATTGCTTTTGGTGTTTATTGGATTTTTGGTTCAAAGACAATCACAGGTACATGGATGAGAGAAGTAGAGAACAACAGTTCAGCATCATCAACTGCTGATGAAGTTGAGAAGATTGCAGTATATTATACTTTTGAAAAGGCTGATTCAAACGGCAAGGGTACTTACTATATGAATGTTCAGGGTGAACAGTCTAAGGGTGAATATAAACTATCAACAAGTGGTGATAAGAAAAAGATTACTATTGGTAACTCTGAACTTACATACGAAGTAACAGGTGTTAAGCTATTTGGTAATGCAACACTTAAGCTAACTCAGGATGCTTATACAGACCAGACAACAGGTCAAAAGGTTGAGTCTCAGACAATCGAAATGGATCAAGACAAAAATCCGGGTTATGATGAAATGTCAATGAAGGATTATAAGACTGATAAAGACCTTATCGGTAAGTGGGATACTGAATACAAGATTTCTTATTACTATGGTATGTATCAGCTAGATTGTGATATTGAAATCAAGGATAACGGTATTATGACTGTTCATGCAAGTAATAGTGACATTGGTATGGACTCAACATACTACTATGCTTATTCTGCTGAAAATGGTAAGATAACATTTAAGGGTGTTACTGATGAAGATAAGAACAAAGCAACTCTTGAATATAAGCTAAAGGATGGTGTCCTAACTCTTGTTGATAAGGACAACAAGACAATGTTTAGTGAATCAATCCTAGGTTCTGCTCAGTTCTATAAAGACGGCGAAAAGAAACCTGAAGGTATCACAACTGCTACATCAGCAACTACTGCTCCATTAACAGAAGCTACTACACAAGCAACAACTAATGCTAAAACTTCTACAACAAAAGCTAAATAAGATTATTTAAAATCTAAAGCCACAACTTTCATAGTTGTGGCTTTTTTATGCTTTACTATATTATAATTATTTCATAAACACTAATAATTATTCATACTAAAAATAAAAAGACAAAAAGAAAAGGACGGTTAAATAAATAACCGTCCTAAATTATTGAAATAGATTAAATTTTAAATACCGATTATTCCATTTCCCAGTTATGCCAAACATTCTGAATGTCATCATTTTCTTCAAACATATCCAGCATTTTCTGCATTTTAGCCTGAGTTTCTTCATCTTCAATCTTTGTGTAAGTAGATGGTACTTCTTCAACTTCAGCAGATACAAATTCATAACCCTTAGCAGCAAGGTCATCACGAATAGCAGAGAAATCTTCAGGTTCTGTGTAAATTGTAAAGATGTCTTCATCAGCCTCAAAGTCAGATGCACCTGCTTCAAGAGCTTCTTCCATTACAGTGTCCTCATCTTTGTCAAAGTCTTCTCTTTCAACAACAAGAACACCTTTCTTTGAGAACATAAAGCTAACACAACCGGGTGTACCCATATTGCCGCCAAACTTATCAAAGTAGTGACGAACTTCACCGGCAGTTCTGTTTCTGTTGTCTGTAAGAGCTTCAACAATTACAGCAATACCTGATGGGCCGTAACCCTCATATGTAACAGATTCATAGTTGTCACCTTCATTAGAAGATGCAGCCTTTTTAATAATTCTTTCAATGTTGTCGTTAGGAACATTAGCAGCCTTAGCCTTAGCAATACAATCACGAAGTTTTGAGTTTACATTAGGGTCAGCAGAACCACCGTCACGAATAGCAACAATAAGTTCTCTACCGATCTTTGTAAATACCTTTGCTCTGGCAGCATCATTTTTGCCTTTTTTCTGCTTAATGGTACTCCATTTATTATGTCCTGACATTTATATCATCCCTTATATTAAAATTTGCCTTAAAATTATATCACAAATATAGGAAAAATGCAAATATATTTATTTGTTATTCTTGTATAGAAAATTACATAAAATATATATTACAATTTGGTTACAAAAGTGCGTTATCCTCTTGAATGTTTGCTATAATAGGTATTAAATACAATATAGGGTACTATGCAAATACGAAATGCCCATATATGTATAAAATGAATTTTTAATTAATATACGAGGTTATAATAATGGTTCGTTCAATGACAGGCTTCGGAAGACACGAAGCAACTGTTGACGGCAGAGATATTGTAGTAGAAATCAAAAGTGTAAACCACCGTTACTATGAATTTAATTGTCGTACAACAAGAGGCTATAACTTTCTTGAAGAAAAGTTAAAGTCCTATATTAAAGAAAAGGTTAGCAGAGGCAAGATTGATGTTTATGTTTCTTTAAGTCAAAAGGAAGACACAGAGTCAATTGTAAAGATTAACCCAAGTTTAGCACAAGGTTATATTAATGCACTAAAGAAACTTTCAACAGACTATGGTGTAACAGACGATATTTC
This sequence comes from Ruminococcus sp. LCP21S3_E8, assembly GCA_052118065.1. Lineage (GTDB taxonomy): Bacteria > Bacillota > Clostridia > Oscillospirales > Acutalibacteraceae > Ruminococcoides. The sequence continues at coordinate 27,014 of JBQKHY010000003.1, forward strand.
TGTTTCTACTGTTGCTCAGTACAACGATATTTTCCAAGTACACAGAGCACCTGAAGACGAGGAAGAAGTTTGGAATGCAGTTAAGGAAGTTCTTGATGTAGCACTTGATAACTTTATTATGATGAGAGAAGTAGAAGGAGAGAAGATGAAGGCCGACATTATGTCAAGAGCCGAAACTATCCTTTCTATTGTTTCTAAAATTGAAGAAAAGTCACCTGAAAGAGTGAAAGATTATGAAGCAAGACTAAAAGATAGAATTGAAGAACTTTTAGGCAGTGCTGATTTTGATGAGCAGAGAATTTTAACAGAAGTTGCAATTTTTGCAGATAAGGTTGCAGTTGATGAAGAAACTGTCCGTCTAAGAAGTCACTTTGACCAACTCAAGCTACTTATGAACAGTGATGGTGAAATCGGCAGAAAGATTGACTTTATCATTCAAGAAATGAACAGAGAAGCCAATACTATCGGTAGCAAAGCTAATGACAGTACACTATCTCATATGGTAGTTGATATTAAGGCTGAAATTGAAAAGATTAGAGAGCAAATTCAAAACATTGAATAAAGGTGCTTTATGAAACTTATTAATATTGGATTTGGTAATTTAGTTAATTCAAGCAGAATCATCTCTGTAGTCAGTCCTGATTCTGCTCCTATAAAACGAATTGTTCAAGATAGTAAGCAGAAAAATATGCTTATTGATGCTACTTACGGCAGAAGATGTAAAGCAGTTATTATTACAGACAGTGACCATGTTGTACTTTCTGCTATTTCTCCTGAAACAATAGGTAACAGATTGGAGGGTGAACAAAGCGATGAATAACAAAGGACTACTTATTATTTATTCCGGTTTTTCCGGAGTAGGTAAGGGAACAATTATGAAGGAAATGCTAAAGAAAGAAGATAATTTCCGACTATCTGTTTCTGCCACTACAAGAAAACCTAGACCGGGAGAAGTAAACGGTAGAGAGTATTACTTCATTTCAAAAGAAGAATTTGAAGAAATGATTAAGAATGATGAGTTCTTTGAATATGCACAGTATTCTGATAATTATTACGGAACACCTAAGAAACCTGTTGAAGAAATGCTAAAGAAAGGTCTTGATGTATTTCTTGAAATCGAAGTTCAAGGTGGACTTCAAATGATGGATAAGCGACCTGATGCACTTAGTATTTTTATTGTGCCACCATCATTAGAAGAGCTTGAATCTCGACTTCGTGGCAGAAATACCGAAACCGAAGAGGTTATCAAGAAGCGTCTTTCAGCAGTAGAATTTGAAAAACAGTTTGTTCCAAAGTATGATGTTAAGGTTGTTAATGACAAGGTTGAAGATGCAGTAAACCAAGTTATTGATATAGTGAAAAAAGAGAAAGAAAAAAGAAATAATTAATTTATAAAAAGGAGATATAATTATGCGTTTAGCTTCAGTAGATGATATGTTATCAGGTAAGGAAAGTCGTTATGCACTGGTAATCGGTGTAGCAAAGAGAGCAAGAGAAATTGCACAGGAATTTGAAGAACAGGGTATAATTACTGACGAAAAGCCGGTTCTTCTTGCTATCGAAGATTTTAAGAATCACAAGTACAACCTACTTGAACCAGAAGATGAAGAATGATGAATTCCTCATTGCAGGAATTGCAGTAGATAATACTACTTACAGTTTTGACAGACTCTTTAGCTATAAAGTACCAAAGCATTTGTCTAATGTAAAAGTTGGACAGAGAGTTCTTGTACCTTTTGGCAGAGGAGATAGATTTCGTCAAGGAATGATTTTGTCTTTAACTTATAGTGAAGAAGAAAATCTAAAAGAAATTTCATCAATATTAGATGATAAGCCTATCTTTACCCAAGAAATGATTGATACAGTAAATTTTATCCATGATAGATATTTCTGTACTTATTATGATTCGGTAAAGGTAATGCTACCGGTAGGAATAAATTATAATATTTCTACATTCTATACAGCAGTAAAGATTAATGATGATGTACTGAATTCTCTAACTGACTATGAAAGAGAAATTTATGATTATCTTTTATCAGAAAATAAACCGGTAAAAAAAGAAACAATCCTAGATGTATTTTCCAAAGGTGAAAAATCTCTCAACAAACTATACCGTCAAGGTGTGGTAAATAGAGAGGATGATGCCTTTAGAAAAACCAAAGATGCAACAGTAAAAATGGTTTCACTTTGTGATGATGTTGATATTAATGATTATAAGTTAACACCAAAGCAACAGAAAGTTGCAGAACTGCTAACTGTTGTAGATAAGGTTTCTGTAAAGGAAGTTTGTTACTATACAGGTTATACCCAATCAGTAACCGATTCTTTAGTTAAGAAAAAGATTGCAAGGTACTTTACTGATGAAGTTATGAGAATACCTTATACTGTTTCGGATGTAAAGAAAGATGAAGTGGTGTTAAGCTCATCACAACAATCTGCTTTTGATAATTTATACAGTAAATATTGTGATGACAAGGCCTCGGTTTCTTTGCTTTATGGTGTTACAGGTAGTGGCAAAACCTCAGTATTTATGAAGTTAATTGAAAAGTGTTTTAATGATAATAAGGGTACAATATTAATGGTACCTGAAATTGCTTTAACACCTCAGTTAATCAAAATATTTACTTCAAGGTTCGGTGATAATGTTGCAGTATTTCATAGTGGTTTATCAATAGGTGAAAGACTTGACGAATATAAAAGAGTCAGTCGAGGAGATGCAAAAATTGTCTTAGGTACAAGAAGTGCAGTTTTTGCCCCACTAAAAAATATCGGTTTGATTGTTATGGATGAAGAACAGGAAAGTTCTTATAAATCCGAACAAACACCAAGATATAATGCAAGAGATATTGCAAAGTTCAGATGCTATAAGCACAATGCTTTGTTACTTCTTTCTTCGGCAACTCCAAGTGTGGAAAGTTTCTATATGGCTGAAAAAGGAATTTATAATCTTGTAAAATTAACAGAAAGATATGGTAAAGCAACATTGCCACAAGTTTCTGTTGTTGATATGAATGAAGAACAAATGAAAGGTAATTTTAGTAACTATTCAACAACACTAAAAGAACTTCTTTCAAGCAACTTAATTCATAAAAAACAGTCTATTATTCTTCTTAACAGAAGAGGATACAATACATTTTTAAGTTGTAGAAGTTGTGGTCAAGTTGTAACTTGTCCCAATTGTTCAATTTCTATGACATACCATAGTGCAAACAATAGAATGATGTGTCACTATTGTGGTCATTCAGTTCCTTACACCGATGAGTGTCCTGACTGTCATCAGCATACACTAAAGTTTAGTGGTGCAGGTACTCAAAAGGCAGAACAAGAACTTGTTGATATGTTCCCAAGTGCAAGAGTATTAAGAATGGATGCTGATGCCACAATGACAAAAAGCAGTTACGAAACAAAACTTACTGCTTTTGCAAATGGTGAATATGATATTCTTATTGGTACACAAATGGTAGCAAAAGGTCTTGACTTCCCAAATGTAACATTAGTAGGTGTTATCAATGCCGACCAAATGCTTTATTCTGATGATTACAGAAGTTATGAAAGGGCATTTTCTCTATTGACGCAAGTAGTTGGTAGATCAGGCAGAGGTGACTCAAAGGGCGTTGCAGTTATCCAAACTTCAACACCGGAAAATTATGTTATAGGTTTATCGGCAAAGCAAGACTATGATACATTTTATAAAGGCGAAATAGGAGTAAGAAAAGCTCTGCTTTATCCTCCTTTTTCCGACATTTGTCTTATAGGTTATCAAGGTATAATTGAGGGTGCAACAATAAAGTGTGCAAATGCCTTTCAAAATGCCTTAATTAACAAAATCAAAACTAATTATAGCAGTATGCCTTTAAGAGTGCTTGGACCAAGCCAAGCCTATGTTTATAAGGTGAATAATAAATATAGATACAAAACTATAATTAAGTGTAGAAATTCAAAGGATTTCCGTAGTGTTATCAAGGAAACATTACTTGAATTTTCTAAGAATAAGGAATTTAAAAATATAGGTATAACAGTAGATATAAATCCACTGTCTTTTAATTAGGTGAATGAGTATGGCTATTAGAAATATTGTAAAAGATGGAGACGAGATTCTTCATAAGAAATGCAGAAATGTAGAAAAGTTTGACGATAAGTTAGCAACACTTCTTGATGATATGGCTGAAACAATGCACAAAGCTGACGGTGTAGGACTGGCAGGTCCACAGGTTGGTATGCTAAGAAGAGTTGTTGTTATTGATATTGGTGAGGGTGTAATTGAACTTGTTAACCCTGAAATTATTGAAACAAGTGGTGAACAAGAAACTGCTGAGGGTTGTCTTTCTTTCCCCGGAGAATACGGTATCACTAAGCGTCCAATGTATGTAAAAGTAAAGGCTCAAGACCGTAACGGTAATTTCTTTGAAATGGAAGGTAAAGAACTTTTAGCAAAGGCTTTCTGTCACGAAATTGACCACCTAAACGGTATTGTATTTAAAGATATTGTTGTCAGAATGTTAGACCCAGAGGAGTTAGGCTAATGAATGTTGTTTTTATGGGTACTCCGGACTTTGCAGTTCCTTCATTAGAAAACATTGCAAAGGTTCATAATGTACAAGCTGTCTTTACTCAGCCGGATAAACCTGTTGGCAGAAAGATGGTACTAACACCACCTGATGTAAAGGTTTGTGCCGAAAAGTTAGGAATACCTGTCTATCAACCGGTAAAACTAAAGGATAGTGATAGCTATGAAATTATTAAGGAGCTTAATCCTGATGTAATTGTAGTTGTTGCTTATGGACAGATTTTACCTGAAAACATTTTGAATATTCCCAAGTACGGTTGTATCAATGTTCATGGTTCATTACTTCCAAAGTACAGAGGTGCAGCACCTATTCAGTGGTCTGTATTAAACGGTGACAAGGTTACAGGTGTTACTACAATGTATATGGAAAAGGGTCTTGATACCGGTGATATTCTTGAAACTAAAGAATATGAAATTGGCATCAACGATACTGCCGGTGAAGTCTTTGATACATTGGCAGAAATGGGTGGTAAGCTAATCCTTGATACTCTTGAAAAGGCAGAAAAAGGTCAGCTTCATCCTATTAAGCAAGATGACAGTAAAAGTTCATATGCAAAGATGCTTGATAAGTCAATGTGTAATATTGATTTTTCAAAAACTAATTTACAAGTCCATAACCAGGTTAGAGGACTTTCACCATGGCCTGTTGCCTCAACAAAGCTTAACGGCAAAGTTCTAAAAATCTTTGAAACAAGACTTGCCGAGGGAAAAGGTAAACCCGGTGAAATTTTAAACACAAATCCACTAACTATTGCTTGTGGTGAAGGTGCAGTTGTTGTAAATACTGTTCAACTTCAAGGCAAAAAGAAGATGGATTCAAAGGCTTTTTTACAAGGTCATAAACTTGAAAAAGGCACAGTTATAGGAGAATAAATTATGTATCATTACTTTTATGGTATTGACTGGACATATATTGTGTTTATGCTACCTTGCCTTATTTTGTCACTTATATGTCAAGTTAAGGTAAATAGCAACTTCAGCAAGTATAGCAATGTAAAAAATATGCGTGGTATGACAGGTGCTCAAGCAGCTGAGTATGTTCTAAATCACTATGGTGTACATGGTGTTCGTATTGAACAAGTTTCAGGTAATCTAACAGACCACTTTGACCCAAGAACAAATGTTATCAGACTTTCCGATAGTGTTTATAATGTAGCGTCAGTTGCAGCAGTAGGTGTTGCTTGTCATGAAGCAGGTCACGCAGTACAACATGCAACAGGCTATGTACCAAACAAAATTCGTGGTGCTATTGTGCCAATTGCCAGAGTAGGTTCTAGTCTAGGATGGATACTTTTCCTAATAGGTTTATTTTTACCAACACAGTTTTCATTCTGTTTATGGTTAGGTATCATATTTTTCTCAGCATCAGTTCTTTTTACTTTCGTAACTTTACCTGTAGAATTTGATGCATCAAGAAGAGCATTAAAGTGTATTAGAGATACTAATCTGCTTTACCCTGAAGAATATGAAGGTACAAAGAAAGTTTTACAGGCAGCTGCTATGACTTATGTTGCATCAGCAGCAACTGCTTTACTACAATTACTAAGACTTATTTTTATTGCAAACAGGAGAGACTAATTAATGAAAAGCCCAAGAAGAGTAGCATTTGATGTGCTTTATAAAATTGAAACTGAAGAGTCTTACAGTTCAATTGCAGTGAATAAAGCATTAAAAGAGAATAATCTTAATAAGCTAGACTCTTCTTTTGCCTCAGCTATTATTTACGGAGTACTTGAAAAGAAGATAACTCTTGACTATGTAATCCGTAGCTTTTCTTCTGTAAGACTAAAGAAAATAGAAACCAAAACTTTAGTAATCCTTAGAATGTCAGTTTATCAGATGCTTTATATGGACAAAGTTCCGGATAATGCATCTGTTAACGAGGCAGTACAACTTGCAAAGAATTTAAGACTTTTTAAGTCATCAGGTTTCATAAACGGTATTCTTAGAAGTATCTCAAGAGCAGAAACCAAGTGTGATTTAAGCAAAATTAAAGATAAAACAAAATTACTTTCAGTTAAGTATTCTGTACCGGAAGATATTATAAAATTATGGCTTAATAGTTATGGTGAAGATGTAACTATTGATATGTTAAATTCAGTAGATGGCAGACCACCACTATATGCCAGAGTTAATACACTTCTAACTGATGAAGATACTTTAATTGAAAATTTAAGAGAAGAAAATATTATTGCAGAAAAGTCTGTTTTAGAAAATGTAATTACTCTGAAAAATACAGGTTCTGTAGAAAATATAAAAGCCTTTCAGTATGGAGAATTTTACATACAAGACCTTTCTTCAAATATTGCTTTAACAACATTATCACCTAAAGAAAATGATGTTGTTTATGATGTTTGTTCAGCACCGGGAGGTAAGTCCTTTACCAGTGCAATTCTTATGAATAATAAAGGTAAGATAAATTCTTATGACCTTTATAAACACAAAATTAAACTGATTTATTCCACATCAAAAAGATTAGAAATCAGTATTTTAAATACTAAAATTAATGATGCAACTTCTTTTGATGAAGAGAATGTTGCCGATATAGTTATTTGTGATGTTCCATGTTCAGGACTTGGACTACTTCGCAGAAAACCGGAAATTAGATACAAAGATAATATAGTTAATAATGACTTAACAGAAATTCAGTACAAGATTTTATGTTCATCTGCTAATCTAGTAAGAAACGGTGGAAAATTAATGTATTCCACTTGTACTCTTAACCCAAAAGAAAACAATCTTTTAGTTGAAAAATTCTTAAGTGAACATAAAGAATTTGTAGGGGAGAAGTTAATTCTTCCGGAGAATATTAAAAGAACCATTAAGGAAAATGAATATGAATGTTCATTATTCCCACAAACCAATAATTCAGATGGTTTCTACTTTGCAATACTGAGAAAGGGTGGTTAAATGACTGATTTAAAATCGATGAATTTACAAGAAATTGAAGAACTTATTTCATCATTAAATTGCCCAAAATTTAGAGCAAAACAAATATTCCAATGGATAAACAAAGGTGTAACTTCCTTTGATGAAATGAAAAACGTACCAAAGGACTTAAAAGAAAAGTTAAGAGAATATTGTTACATTTCTGTTGCATATATTGAAAAAAAGCAAATTTCACGGTATGATGGTACAGTTAAGTATTTGTTTAAATTTAATGACGAACAGTGTGTTGAGTCTGTTGTGATGAGTTATCACCACGGACACACAATCTGTATATCAACTCAAGTAGGTTGCAAAATGGGTTGTAAGTTCTGTGCAACAGGTAAGCAAGGTTTTACAAGAAACCTTACTGCCGGTGAAATGATTGCCCAGATAGAATCAGCCCAAAAGGACCTTAACATAAGAATTTCCAATATTGTTCTTATGGGTATGGGTGAACCTCTTGATAACTATGATAATGTAATGAAGTTCCTTGATTTAGTTTCATCAGATGATGGTCTAAATATCGGAAAGAGGCATATTACCTTATCAACCTGTGGTATTGTTCCGAGAATTTATGATTTGGCTGATAGAAAGTTACAGATTACACTTTCTGTTTCTCTCCATGCACCAACCGATAAAATGAGAAGTGCAACAATGCCAATTAACGATGCTTATAAAATTGATGAGCTTATGAAAGCCATCAAGTATTATATAGATAAAACCAATCGTAGAGTAAGTTTTGAATATGCTATGATTGATGGTGTAAACGATAGTGACGAAGCAGCTAACCTGCTTGGTAACTTAATAAAAGGGATGCTTTGTCATGTTAACCTAATTCCTGTAAATGATGTTACAGGTAATGATTATCGTAAGAGTAACAAGGATAGGTTAATATCATTTACAAATGTACTTGCTAAATATGGTATCACTGCTACTGTAAGAAGAACTTTAGGCAGTGACATTGATGCAAGTTGTGGACAACTAAAAGGTAAGCACAAGAAAGGAGGAAAGTAATCTTGAATATACACAGTAAAACAGATAAAGGACTTGTCAGAAACGATAATCAGGATTATTGTCTTTCAGGAAAAATGTGTGACGGTGCAGTATGGGCTGTAGTTTGTGACGGTATGGGTGGTGCTAATGGTGGCCACACAGCCTCAACAACTGCTTGTGAATATATAGCTAGAGAAATGAAAAATCTTTATACCAGTGATTTCACAAACGAAGAACTATATGCATTACTTACAAACATAGTTTCCGGTGCAAACCTTGAAGTTTATAATTTAGCTCAAAAAAATATTGAACTTATCGGAATGGGCACTACTTGTGAGTGCGTATTCCTAAGGGACAATATTCTTCATATTGTACATATAGGTGACTCAAGAACTTATCTTGTTCGTAATCAAAAGGCTTATCAGCTTACTAAGGACCATTCTTTAGTTCAAGAAATGGTAAGTCGTGGAGAAATTACAGAGGAAGAGGCTTTGGTTCATCCTAACAAAAACTTTATTACCAGAGCAATCGGTGTAAAGAATACTATCAAAGTGGATTATACTCAGTATGAATATAAACCGGGTGATATTGTTATTATTTGTACCGATGGCTTAACTAATTGTGTCAGCAAAGAGGGTATTGCAGAAGTTGTAAACAATAACCCTAAGAATCAGATTACTGACAAATTAGTTGAAGAAGCTAAATTCGGTGGTGGCACAGATAACATTACCGTTATTACAATATATTAAGGAGGAAGAGTTATGATAGATAAGTACACAGGCAAAAAGCTTGATGGCAGATACGAAATTCATGAACTTATCGGTGTTGGTGGTATGGCCAATGTTTATAGATGTTACGATACTGTTGACGATAGAGAAGTTGCAATCAAAATTCTAAAGGATGAATTTCTTGATAATGCTGATTTTATTAGAAGATTTAAGAACGAAAGTAAATCTATTGCTGTTCTTTCACATCCAAACATTGTAAGGGTTTATGATGTTTCTTTCGGTGATATGATTCAGTATATTGTTATGGAATATATTGATGGTATTACTCTTAAGGAATATATTGCTCAGCAAGGTGTAATTAAGTGGAAAGAAGCTTTACACTTAACAACTCAGATACTTAGAGCTTTACAACATGCTCATGAAAAAGGTATTGTTCACCGTGATATTAAGCCACAGAACATTATGCTACTTCAGGACGGTACTATCAAGGTAACAGACTTTGGTATTGCCCGTAACTTTAATTCAGCTACAAGAACAATGACAGAACAAGCAATCGGTTCTGTTCACTACATAGCTCCTGAACAAGCAAAGGGTGGTAACACAGACGGTAAAACAGATATTTATTCTGTTGGTGTTATGATGTACGAAATGCTAACAGGTAAACTTCCTTTTGTAGCTGATAATGCAGTTTCTGTTGCTATTATGCAACTTCAGTCAACTCCTAAGCTACCAAGAGAAATTAATCCTGATATTCCACAAGGTCTTGAAGAAATTACTCTTCATGCTATGCAGAAAGACCCTAAGGATAGATATGAGTCAGCTCAAGCAATGCTTAATGATATTGACCGTTTCAGATTAAATCCAAGCATTGTATTTGGCTATAGTATTCCAAAGCCAATAGAACCCAAACCTGCTGATAAAAAGAAAGAAGCTAAGAAGAAAGACGAAACTAAGAGAATTTTTGAAGAAAAGAAAACTGATGATAATAAGGATTCTCAGAAGTTTGTTCCTGAAGATTTTGACAGTGAAGAACCGGAAAAGAAAGTTAGATCAAAGAAAAAGTCTGCAATTTTAGGTGTTGTAGCATCATTTATAATTTGTCTAATCGGTTTTGGTATTTACTTTGTAACTTCTTCATTCTCGAATACTAATGCAGATACAGATGTTCCAAACTATGTTGGCAAAACAATCCTTGATGTTAAGCAAGATGACAATAAAGAGAACTTTGTTTTTCAGCTAGACTTTGAATATGACTCAACTAAAAAGGAAGGTGTTATCCTTTCTCAGCAACCGGAAGCAGATTCAAAGAAAGTTAAGAAAGGCTCAACTATTCAGCTAACTGTTAACGGTAAAAACTCCGATGTAACAGTTCCTCATCTTCTAAATACAACAGAAGAAGATGCTATTAAGGAACTGGAGTCAAGAAACCTTGTACCTGAGATTGTTTATGTACAAAGTGATGATGTTAATGTTGATTATGTATCATCAGAATTCCCTAATCCGGGACAGAAAACAACTATCGGTTCTTCAGTATATCTTTATGTTTCAAAAGGACCTGCCGAAAAGAAAGTTAAAATTCCTGATGTAACAGGTAAAGATATTTCAGAGGCTAAGGAAATTCTTGAAAGTAAAGGCCTATATGTAGAATACGAATATGACGAAAACAGTTATGAAGAAAAGGATACTGTTATTAGACAAAATCCTTTACAGGGTGGTACTGTAAAGAAAGGCTACACAGTAAAACTTGTTCTTTCAGGTGGTAAAAAGGATGCTCAGTCAATTCAGATTGATGTTCAGTTGCCAAAGGATGAAACAAACAGTGTTTCACTACAGGTTGTATTTGACGGTAATGTATTTACAACAACAAATGTTATTCCATCAGAACTAAAGACATATAGCTTTACTTTAACAGGTACAGAAACTGACTCAAAGGTTAAGGTATATCTAAACGGTCAGCTATATCAGGAATATACAATTGACTTCCAAAATAAAAACGCAACTCCAACATATCATGACTATGTAGTTGCTACAACTACAACATCAGCACCTCCTACTACTCAGGAAGATACTACTGTTGCACCTACTCAGGATATAACAACAGTTCCACAAGATACAACAAACTATTACACAGAGACAACTCAAGATCCACAACCTACTACTGCTCCGGCATATTAAAGGTGTTTTTTAATGAATAGTGTAGAGGGTAGAATTTTTAAAGCAATCAGTGGTTTCTATTATGTAGAAACCACTGACAATACATATGAATGTAAAGCCAGAGGTTCTTTCCGTAAAAAAGGCAACTCACCTGTAGTTGGAGATTTAGTTACAATCTCTATTCCCGAAACCGGTTATCCTACTGTTGAAGAAATACATGAGAGAAAGAACTCTATTATTAGACCACCAATGGCTAATATAGATACATTGGTTATAGTTTGCAGTACAGTTTCTCCTGCACCAAACTATACGGTTATTGATAAGATGACTGCAACTGCCGTTTATAATAATATTGAACCGGTTATTGTAATCTCAAAGTCAGACATAAAAAGTGGTGAAGAAATATTTAATATTTACAACAGTACAGGTATCAAGACTATACTTTATTCTTCTGTTACAGGGGAAGGTGTAGATGAAATATATTCACTTTTACCTAACAAAATTACTGCCTTTATCGGTAACAGTGGTGTCGGTAAGTCAACTTTACTTAATAAGCTATTTCCTGATTTCCGGCTAAAAACAGGAGAAGTTAGTGATAAACTTGGCAGAGGTCGTCACACAACAAGAACTGTTGAATTGCTTAAATTCAATGGTGGTTATGTTTGTGATACACCGGGTTTTTCAACTATGCAGCTTGAGAAATTTAATATTCAAGACAAAACACAACTTCAATATATGTTTCCTGAATTTGAAGATTATATCGGTCAGTGTAAGTTTACCTCATGTAGCCATACTTGTGAAAAGGGTTGTGCTATTCTACAAATGGTAGAAGGAGGCAAAATCCAAAAATCACGACACAATAGCTATGTTGATATGTATAATGAAATAAAAGACATTAAAGAATGGGAGAGAAGAAAATGAGATGTGTAATTATTTCCGGTTCACCGGATACTAATGTAGAAGAAATAAAAAGCCTTTGTACAAGTGATGACTTTATTGTTTGTGCTGACTCAGGTTATTCTTTTGCAAAGAAAGCAGGTCTAACTCCAAACCTAATTATCGGTGACTTTGATTCACTAAAGGAAGAACTACCACAGAACACAGAAGTTGTTAAGCTAAATACCCATAAGGATGATACTGATACAGAACATTGTGTAATGGAATGTATCCGTAGAGGCTATAAGGACTTCTTACTTCTAGGTTCAATTGGTGGCAGAACCGACCATACATTTGCAAATATTGCAACTCTGGCATTTCTCTCAGAATATAACTATAACGGTATTGCAAGGAACAACGGTGAGGAAATTCGTATTCTAAAGGAAGGTTCATACGAAATGAACAACAAGAAAGGTCTTATTTTCTCAGTGTTCCCTTATGGTTGTGAAAGTGTAAATGTTACATATAAAGGTGCAGAATATATGCTAAACAACAAGACTTTAACATATAATGTATCTCGTGGTATTAGCAATGTTTTTGTTGATGATGAAGCAGAAATCACAATCAACAGAGGCAGAGCAATTCTATTAACTTATTATAAATAAGAGGTTTTTATGCTATACAATATGTGTGGTTTATATGTTTATTATGAACCAAAATATATCCAGACAATTACTCGTTCTGAAAAATATTTAGCAGAAAATCAAAACTTAAAACCAGACATAACTTTAAATGTTACAGAAGAAAGGATTGATAACTATATCCTTTCTTTTCCTCATTTATCAAGGTCACTTGCAGAGTATATAATTTACGGAATGTTATTTTATGAAGCAATCTTAGATTATGACGGAATACTTCTACATTCATCAGCAATTTCTGTTGATAATGAAGCCTATCTTTTTACTGCAAACAGTGGTATCGGAAAGTCAACTCATTGTGCTTTATGGATGAAGTATTTTGGTGACAGAGCCGTTATGATAAATGATGACAAACCGGTTATCAGAATAATTGATAATAAGATATATGCTTGTGGTACACCTTTTTCAGGAAAACATGATATTAATAAAAATATTTTAGTACCATTAAAAGGTATTTGTTGTATTAATCAAGGCAAAGAAAATGTTATCAATAAAATATCTACCAAGAAAGCAATTGGAAAGTTTTTACCACAAACACTTTGTATTAATGATAAAGATAAAATGTCAAGTCTATTAACTGTACTTGATAAAATTCTCAGCAATGTAAGTGTGTATGAACTGTTTTGTGACATTTCCGAAGAAGCAGTAAAAACATCTTATAATATGATGAGCAAAAATTAGTGGTGATATTATGGCAAAGAAACAAGAAAAAACTAATGTAATGAGAATTCTTGACCAAAAGAAAATTCAGTATTCTCACTATGCTTATGATAATACAAAACTTAACGCAGAAGAAGTGGCAAATGCTCTTAATCAAGAAGTAGGCAAAGTTTTCAAAACCCTAGTAACAGTTGGCAAAAGTAAAGAACATTATGTTTTTGTTGTACCGGCAAATAAAGAACTTGATTTAAAGAAAGCTGCTAAAGCTGCAAAAGAAAAGTCAATAGAGATGATTCACCAAAAGGAACTTTTACCACTAACAGGATATATCCATGGTGGTTGTTCACCAATCGGTATGAAAAAGCAGTTTAAAACTTTTATCCATAAGACTGCTAATGATTATGATACTATCTACTTTTCAGCAGGTAGGGTAGGTAACCAGGTTGAGTTGCCACTATCTTCATTACAAAAGGTAATTCCTGTTGAAGTAGCAGATATTATAAAAGATAATTCTTGATTTTTTCATTACCTTGTGATAGAATTATCTTATCGAATGGGGATGTAGCTCAGCTGGGAGAGTACCACAATGGCATTGTGGGAGTCGAGGGTTCGAGCCCCTTCATCTCCACCAAAGAAAAGCCCATAGGTAAGCCACTTTTAGCTAACCTATGGGTATTTTTTATTTCTTTAAAAGAAAACGGCAAAAAAACGGCGTAAAAAGTAAAATAAAATCATATACTATTGAAAATAATAATAAATAAGAGTATAATATTATTAAAGTAAAAATTATGGGAGCTTGTGTTACAGGCTGAGAGGAAGATATAATCTTCGACCAATACCTGATTTGGATAATGCCATCGTAGGGAAATATGATTATTGTATTTTGAGAAGTTACCCAAACATAGGGTAACTTCTTTTTTTACTTGTAGGAGGTGTAAAAGTGGTAACAATTAACGGTAAAGAAGTTGATATGTCAGGCAAAACTATTTCACAGTATCTTGAAATTGCAAATTATAACCCAAAGACTATTGCAGTTGAATGTAATGAAGTAATTATCTCAAAGGCTGATTATGATACAACTGTACTAAAAGATGGTGATGTAGTAGAAGTTGTTAGCTTTATGGGTGGAGGCTAAATTCTAAAAGTAATAAAAACAAACTTGATATATATTGAAAGAAGGAAATTATAATGGAAAATGATAAGCTTATCATTGGTGGTCATGAATTTAACTCAAGATTTATTTTAGGTTCAGGTAAGTATTCTATGAAACTTATTGACTCAGCTATTAAGGATGCAGGTGCTGAAATTATTACACTTGCAGTTCGTAGAGCCAATACTAAGGAACAAGAAAATATTCTTGATTATATTCCAAAGGGTGTTACATTGCTACCTAATACAAGTGGTGCCAGAAATGCTGATGAAGCAGTAAGAATTGCAAGACTAGCAAGAGAAATTGGTTGTGGTAACTTTGTAAAGATTGAAATTATGAGAGATAGTAAGTACCTACTTCCTGATAACCAAGAAACAATTAAGGCTACGGAAATCCTGGCAAAAGAGGGTTTTGTTGTAATGCCTTATATGTATCCTGACCTAAATGTTGCTCGTGATTTAGTTAATGCCGGTGCAGCATCAATTATGCCTTTAGCTTCACCAATCGGTTCAAATAAAGGTCTAGCTACCAAAGACTTCATCCAAATTCTAATTGATGAAATTGATTTACCTATTATTGTAGATGCCGGTATCGGTAAACCTTCTCAGGCTTGTGAAGCAATGGAAATGGGTGCATCAGCAATTATGGCAAATACTGCATTAGCTACTGCCGGTGACTTACCATTAATGGCATCAGCATTTAAGAATGCAATTGAAGCCGGTAGAAAGGCATACCTATCAGGTTTAGGCAGAGTTCTAACTCGTGGTGCGTCTTCTTCAGACCCGTTAACAGGTTTCTTACGTAACTAAGAGGTGACTATTAATGGAAAACGAATTTTTAATTGACTCAGAGTTTTTGTCACCAAAAGCACTTGAAAAGAAACATAGACTGGAGAATGACCCATCCTACCGTAAAAATCATATGGAATATATGGAGGGTATGGAAGTTATTGAGTCAGATGTTTGTAAGAATGTAATGGACCATATGAATTCTTATGACTATTCAAAATATACTGCAAAAGATGTAAGAAAAGCACTTGAACATGAAACTTGTTCTATAGAGGATTTTAAAGCACTTTTATCACCTGCAGCAGAACCATTCCTAGAACAAATGGCTCAGAGAGCAAGAGTAGAAACAAGTAAGCATTTTGGCAATACCGTATATATGTTTACACCGTTATACATAGCAAACTATTGCGAAAACTATTGTGTTTATTGTGGCTTTAACTGTTACAATCACATTAATCGTATGAAACTTTCAATGGAACAAATTGAAAAAGAAATGAAGGTTATTGCCGATAGTGGTATGGAAGAAATTTTGATTCTTACCGGTGAAAGCAGAGGTCAAAGCAATGTAGAGTATATTGGTGAGGCTTGTAAATTAGCACGAAAGTATTTCCGTATGGTAGGACTTGAGATTTATCCTGTAAATACTGATGAATATGAGTATCTTCATAAATGTGGTGCTGACTATGTAACAGTATTCCAAGAAACTTATGATACCGATAAATATGAGACACTTCACCTATTAGGTCATAAGAGAGTATGGCCATACCGTTTTGATGCTCAAGAAAGAGCATTAAGAGGTGGTATGAGAGGTGTTGCTTTTTCAGCACTTTTAGGATTATCGGATTTTAGAAAAGATGCTTTAGCAAGTGCACTTCATGTGTATTATTTACAGAGAAAGTACCCTCATGCTGAAATGTCCCTATCTTGTCCAAGACTTAGACCGATTATCAATAATGAAAAGATTAATCCACTGGATGTACATGAAACTCAACTTTGCCAAATTCTATGTGCATATCGTATCTTTTTACCATATGTAGGTATTACAGTTTCTTCAAGAGAAAGTGCAGAATTTAGAAACGGTATTGTAAAGATAGCAGCAACAAAAGTTTCTGCCGGTGTATCAACAGGTATCGGTGACCATGAAAGTAAGTATAGTGGCAAAGAAACAGAAGAAGAACAAGGTGACGAACAGTTTGAAATTAATGATAACCGTAGCCTAAAGAAAATGTATGATGAAATTACAGATGAAGGCCTGCAACCTGTTCTAAATGATTACCTATATGTCTGATATTATTGTTATTACCAACAGTTCAATCTGTAAAGAAGATTTCTTATTACGCATTGAAAAACTTGCAAAAGCAAAACCTAAGGCAATTGTACTTAGGGAAAAACATTTGCCGGAAAGCGACTATGCAGTTTTAGCTAAAAAGGTAATAGAAATTTGCAATAAATATAATACTCAATGTATATTGCACAATTTTCCTAAAGTTGCAGAAAAGCTAAATCACAATGCTTTGCATTTACCTTTGCATATTCTTACAACACTTACAGATAAAGAAAAATCACAGTACAAAATTTTAGGTGCGTCTTGCCATTCGGTAGAGGACGCACTAAAAGCTGAGAGACTAGGTTGTACCTATATTACAGCAGGTCATATTTTTGATACTGATTGCAAGAAAGGTTTGCCGGGTAGAGGACTTGATTTTCTTAAAGCAGTTTGCAATAGTGTATCAATACCTGTATATGCAATAGGTGGTATTTCACCAAAAAACTTTTCAATGGTTAGAAATGCCGGTGCAGATGGTGGTTGTATAATGAGCAGTGCGATGAATTGTACTATTCCACAAGAATATTTAAATTCTTTTACAGAATAATAAATTATAAAATAAATCCATTAATAGGAAAGATACAACCTATTAGTGGATTTTATTTTTATTATTAAAAGTTCTATAAATAAGCTATATGTATATAATAATAAATAATACAAATTTTGACAGAGAAAAAGAACAATCACCTATTAGTTAACAAAACTGTAACATCAAAAGGTAATAAATTTTCTTGAATATGTACCCCTACTATGATATAATGTTTAAAGCATTATACTAAGATAATAGTGTAAATTTTAAAAAAGGAGTGAGCAGTATGGCACTATGTATGGGCTGTATGAAAGAAATTGGCGATGAACAAATTTGTCCGGATTGTGGATTTGACAATACAGAAACTCAGCCGGAACCTTTCCTAGGTTTTCATACTGTTTTAAAAGATAGATATATTGTTGGTAGAGGTATTGACACAAATGGTGAAAGTACCCGTTACCTAGGTTATGATAAAGAAGAAAAGAAGAAAGTTATCATCAGAGAATTTTTACCAATCGGTATTTTTGACCGTTCAAAAGGTGAGAAGGACCTTGTTGTAGGATATAATGATGAAACTGTTTTCAAGAACTTGCGTTCTAACTTTATTTCATATTATAAGATTGTACAAGAACTAAACAATATGTCAGTAATGATCAAAATTCTTGATATATTTGAAGAAAACAATACTGCATATGAAATTGAAGAATATCTGGAACTAAACCACTTTGAGGACTACCTAAAGAGAAATAACGGACAACTTGAATGGGAAGTAGCAAGGCCACTGTTTATGCCACTTATCTCTGCATTAGAGTCACTTCATAAGAGGGGCATCGGTCACTATGCAGTTTCACCATCAAACCTTTACATAACTAAAGATGGTAAACTTAAACTTTCAGGTTTCTGCACTGCTATGGAAAGAAAGAGAGGTACTCCACTAAAGAGTCAACTTTATAGTGGTTGTGCTGCTCCTGAACAATATGAAAAGAACTTTACTCTTGACATTGTTACAGAAATCTATGGCTTTACAGCAACACTTTTCCATACATTAACAGGTCATGTTCCTGCTAACGCAAGAGAAAGACTAAAGGACAGTAGTTTACTTATGAGTACTAATACTGTTAAGAGATTACCTCCTC
This sequence comes from Ruminococcus sp. LCP21S3_E8, assembly GCA_052118065.1. Taxonomy (GTDB): domain Bacteria; phylum Bacillota; class Clostridia; order Oscillospirales; family Acutalibacteraceae; genus Ruminococcoides. The sequence goes on from JBQKHY010000003.1 coordinate 45,548, forward strand.
ATGTTGTTACTGCTTTAGCAAATGGTTTACAGGTTGACAGAAAAGAAAGAATTGCAGACTTTGATGAACTTAGAAGTCAGCTTTCAGTAGCTCCAACTGCTCAGGCTATTCAAGAAGAAATCAGCAAAACTGCCAGTTTATCCGACCCAAGTAAACAACAAAAAGAAGAAAAGAAAAATAACGAAAACAAAAAAGTTACTTTAATTGCAGCACTTATTTCTCTTGTAGTATTTGTTGGTATTGGTGCAGTTCTTGTTGCTACTAACTGTTTTGGCTTAATTAATGGCAACCATGGTGGTGTTCAAGACACAACTGCCACAAAGGCTTGGAGTGGTGCAGTAGTAGATAACTTTGTTGGTAAGAAATATTCAGCAGTAAAAAGTCAACTAAAGGGTTCTGATAAATATATTATCAATATTAATTCAGAAGAAAAGTTTAGCGATAGCATTGAAGAAGGCTATATTTGTGAACAAACACCGGCTGCCGGTACGCCAATTACTTCTGAAGATGAAGCAGTAAATATCAGCCTAACAATCAGTAAAGGTGCTAAGATGAGAACTTTACCTGATATTGCCGGTAAGGATATTAAGACAGTTGCAACAATGCTTGCAGATACAGGTGTACTTGTAATGCAAGAAACTGAGTATAACTCAAAGTATCCTAACAATACTGTAATCGACTATAAGAACCTAAAGTCAGGTGACCAAATTGAATACGGTAAAACTGTCACAATTAAGGTTTCTTTAGGTGCTGAACCAACATCAACCGAACCAAATACAGGTTCTGCCGATAACTAATTTAAACTAAAAAAGGTGGGATAAATTCCCACCTTTTATAATTATTTTTTGATTATTCTTTCTGTGCTGTGAACAAGGTTAAATACAGAACTGGCTATATCATCATATTTTTTATTGATAATATCATAGGAGAGATAAACTTTATTTTCATTTCTTCTACTTTTGCTAAATTCATTAATTTTGTCAGTTAACCTACCTTTTCTGTGCTGATAAGTAGCCTCGGAATAACAGTTACAACTTTCTTTAGTAAGAGTAAAGAATTCCTCATTGTTAAGGTTGTTGTTTCTGTATAATAGTCTTATTACATTGTAAATACTGCACATTAACATTTCTGTAGTGCATCTTGTAATATCCCTGTGGTTCATTTCCGAGAGAATTCTGTAGGTAAAATCAATACTGTCCATTATGATTTTTTCACTTGGATTTTCAGCAGTTATTGTTTTTCTAGTACCTTCACTAACAGTAATAACTTCTCTTTCACTTGTTCTGCCAAGAAGATAATCACAACTAACATCATAGTAATCAGCCACTTTTACAACAAAGTCAAGACCACATTCTCTAATACCTTTTTCATAGTGGGAGAGAAGTGCTTGACTGATTCCTAGGTCGCTTGAAGCCTGTTTTTGGCTGATTCCTTTTTCTTTTCTAAGATAACTGATAATACTACCAAATGTATTATTCATTTAATCACATCCTTATACTATGAGTATAATATAAAATAAACTATTTGTAAAGATTGGAGTAATTATGAAATCATACTATATACACTTTATCTGTCACGGAAATATTGATGAAACTCATAAAGGTAAATATATAGGTACAACAAATGTTCCACTTTCCGATAAAGGCAAAATGGAACTAAAGAAACTTGACCACAATATGAAGTACCCAGGTGCAACTGCACTGTTTACCAGCCCATTAAAGAGATGTAAAGAAACTTGTGAGATTCTTTATCCTAATATGAAACCCATTGTTATTGACCAACTTTCAGAATGTAACTTTGGCGAATGGGAAGGCAAAACTGCCGATGAATTAAAGGATGATGAACTGTTTAAACAGTGGATTGGTGGCAGTAGTGAAGTAAAGCCGCCACATGGTGAAAGCTCAGCAGACTTTACAAGAAGAATTTGTCATATGTTTGAGGACATTGTTACAGGTCTTATGAAAACCGGTACAACCGATGCAATTATTGTAACTCATGGTGGTGTAATTATGACACTACTTGCTGTTTACGGTTTACCACAGGCTAAGCCATTCGATTGGGTAATGGATGGTGGTTACGGCTATTCCATTCGTATTACTCCAATGTTGTGGCAGAGAGATAAAGTATCGGAAGTATTCCAAAAAATCCCTCTACCTAAGGAAGATGATGAGGAATAATATTTACATATGTATTTTTTTGTGATATTATATTAACAGAGTTTTTTTAATAGAGAAGGAGATTAAAAATGAATAAGTACAATATTTGTCTATTAAAGGGCGACGGTATCGGTCCTGAAATTGTTAACGAAGCAGTTAAGGTACTTGATTGTGTTGCTGATAAATATGGTTTTCAGGTAAATTATGATGAGGCTTTACTAGGTGGCTCAGCAATTGATGCTAAGGGTACACCACTACCTCAGGAAACTATTGATAAATGTAAGGCATCCGACTCTGTACTTCTAGGTGCAGTTGGTGGTCCTAAGTGGGATAAGCTACCGGGTAAAGAAAGACCTGAAGCAGGCCTACTAGGCATTCGTGGTGCATTAGGTCTATTCGCTAACCTACGCCCTGCAGTTATCTTTGAACCACTAAAGAGTGCATCACCTTTAAAGGATGAAATCATCGGTGATAAGCTTGATGTTATGGTTGTTCGTGAACTAACAGGTGGTATCTACTTTGGCGAAAGAGGTAGAAGAGAAGCTGACGGTGAAGTTGAAGCATACGATACAGAACAGTACAAAGTTTCAGAAATTAAGAGAATTGCTAAGGTAGCTTTTGAAATGGCTATGAAGAGAAACAAGAAGCTTACTTCTGTTGATAAGGCTAATGTTCTTGAAGCTTCTCGTCTATGGAGAGAAACAGTAATTGAAATGTCAAAGGATTATCCTGAAGTTGAACTAAACCATCTATATGTTGATAACACAGCTATGCAGCTTGTTATTAACCCAGGTCAGTTTGATGTTATCCTAACAAACAATATCTTTGGTGATATTCTTTCTGATGAAGCATCAATGATTTCCGGTTCTATCGGTATGTTAGCATCAGCATCTCTATCAGATTCTAGCCTAGGTCTATATGAACCAATCCATGGCTCAGCACCTGATATTGCAGGTCAGAATATTGCTAACCCTCTTGCTACAATTCTTTCAGTTGCAATGATGCTAAAGTATTCTCTAAATGAACCAAAGGCTGCTGAAGCTATTGAAAATGCAGTTAATAAGGTTTTAGCAGAAAACAGAACTCCTGATATTTATGAAGAAGGTAAGAACAAGGTTACTTGCTCAGAAATGGGCGACCTAGTTTGTAAGGCTCTTGCATAAGAATTTTTGAGGTATTTTATGAATTTATATGATGTTCATTCACACATTTTGCCACAGATGGATGATGGTGCAGAAAATGTGGATGTTAGTCTTAATATTATAAATACTTTGTATAACCAAGGAGTAAGGCATATTTGCCTTACTCCTCATTACTATACTCATCAAGAGAGTATGGAGTCTTTTCTATCTCGTAGGGAAAGTTCTTTTAATTTGCTAAAACCAAATTTACCAAGTGATATAGAATTTTGCCTAGGTGCTGAGGTTTATGTAACAGATATTATTATGAACAACAAGTCGCTAAAGCCTGTTTGTTACGGCAATAGTGACTATATTTTGTTGGAGTTTCCTTATTCAACAACCTTTACCGGAAGTTCATATGATTTCTTATTTAGGCTTATAAATCAGTATGGTGTAATGCCAATACTTGCTCATATTGAAAGATATAAAAGTTTAATTAAAAATCCTAAATTATTGCAGAAACTTTCAAGTGAAGGTATAATGTTTCAAACAAATGCAGTTTCTTACAAGAATAAAGCGATGTTTAGAAAATTCAAAAAGTTACTTAATAAAGATTTAATCCACTTTATAGGCAGTGATGCCCATAATATGATTAGAAATTCACCAACAACCTATGGTGAAACATTTGAATTAATAAGCAACAAGGTCGGAGATTTTGCAGTAGATAATATAAATCAAAATGCAAAAAGACTTTTTGAAATAGCAAAGTAAAAGGCACAACCCTTTAACCGGTTGTGCCTTAATTTTATAGTTTATAATTTTAAAATTATATTCTAACAGAAATATTATTTTCTCTTAAATATTCCTTTAGCTTAGGAATAGGGATTTCACCAAAATGAAATAATGATGCTGCCAGAACAGCATCAGCTTTACCTTTTTCAAAAGCATCAAGGAAGTGTTCATATGCACCGGCACCACCTGAAGCAATAACAGGAATATTTACTTTTTCAGAGATTGCCCTGGTAAGTCCTAGGTCATAGCCTTGCTTTTGACCATCTTCATCCATACTTGTTACAAGTAGTTCACCTGCACCTCTTTTTTCTGCCTCGATAGCCCATTCTACTGCATCAATACCTGTAGGTGTTCTACCACCGGCAGTATAAACTTCCCATGAGTCACCTTTTCTTTTAGCGTCAATAGCAACAACAACACATTGAGCCCCAAATTTATAAGATGCCTCGTTAATAAGTTCAGGTCTGTATACAGCAGCAGAGTTAACAGAAACCTTGTCAGCACCTGCTCTTAGCATTGTGGTAAAGTCATCAACTGTACGAATACCACCACCAACTGTAAAAGGAATGAAAATAGAATTTGCAACCTTTTCAACAATATCAACCATAGTGTCTCTACCATCACTTGTAGCAGTTATATCTAATAGTACAAGTTCATCAGCACCTTCTTTGTCGTACTGAATAGCAGCTTCAACAGGATTACCGGCATCAACTAGGTTAACAAAGCTCATACCCTTAACTACTCTACCGTTTTTTACATCAAGACAAGGAATTATTCTTTTAGCATACATTATTTAACCATCTCCACAAAGTTCTTTAACATTTTTAGTCCAACTTCACCACTTTTTTCAGGGTGGAATTGTGTAGCAATAATATTGCCTTTTTGTACAGCAGCATCAATCTCAACACCATATTGTGTTGTAGCAGCAACAATATCCTTGTCCTGTGCTTTTAAGTAGAATGAATGTACAAAATATACATAAGGTTCACCTTCAATACCCTTGAAGATACCGTTCTTTTGCTTAATAGAAATATTATTCCAACCCATATGTGGAATTTTTAAAGTTCTGTTTTGATTAGGAATTTTTGTAATAGTACCCTTGAAAATATCAAGGCCCTTTACACCTGGAGTTTCTTCACTTTCAGGGAAAAGTAGCTGAAGACCAAGACAAATACCTAGGAATGGTTTGCCACTTTTTGTGTATTCAATGATAGTGTCTTTAATGCCTCTCTTAGTCATTGTATCCATTGCATCACCAAATGAACCTACACCGGGAAGTATAGCACCATCAGCATTTAAAATTTCATCTTTATCACTTGTAACTTTACAGTCAGCACCAATAAATTTCAGTGCCTTGTAAACACTTTGAATGTTACCTGCACCATAGTCAATTATTGCAATCATTATAAATCTTCCTTTCATTAGGATGTGATTATTTTAACATACTAAAGTGTTTTTTGCAAGATTTTGCAATTTATAATTTATATTGTTTCAAAGGTTTATAAAGCTACAAAATATTACCATTTATTTTGGTGGAATTTTGATTGAAAAAAATATTTGTTTGTGTTAAAATAAAATTAATTGTGTAAAGATATAAAGAGGTATATAGAATAATGGTTAAACATCTATTAACAAGAATAGAAATGAAAATGGATTCTTTCTCTAAAGGACAGAGAAGAATAGCAAAGTATATAGAAGAAAGCTACGATAAAGCTGCATATATGACTGCTTTAAAGTTAGGTGAAACAGTTGGTGTCTCAGAAAGTACAGTAGTTAGATTTGCTTCCGAACTTGGCTATTATGGCTATCCTGAATTACAGAAAGCTATGCAAGAAATGATTAAGGAGAAGTTAACTTCTGTACAGAGAATTGAAGTTACCGAAACAAGAATAGGCGACAATGATGTTCTTACTTCTGTTCTAAATTCTGATATTGACAAAATCAGAAGAACAATTGAAGAAATTTCTCATGATGACTTTAACAATGCAGTAAAAGCACTTTCTAAAGCAAAAAAAATTTATGTTTTTGCAGTTCGTTCAACTTCATCCCTTGCAACATTCCTAGGTTATTACCTACAACTGATTTACGGTAATGTACATATTATCAATACAACATCCAAAAGTTCAACATATGAAAATCTATTTAGAATTTCAAAAGATGATGTAATGATTGGTATTAGTTTTCCTAGATATTCCACTACAGCAGTAGAGGCAATGGAATTTGCCAGAGAAAGAGAAGCTGAAGTTATTGCAATTACCGACAGTATGGCTTCACCTTTAGTAGAGTGTGCTAACAATGTACTTATTGCCAGAAGTGATATGGCATCAGTAGTTGACTCTTTGGTAGCACCGCTTTCACTAATTAATGCACTGGTTGTTGCTTGTGTACTTGAACAGAAAGAAAAGGTTAAACACACATTCCAAGAACTTGAAGAAGTATGGACAAAACAAGGTGTTTATACTAAACGAGAAGAAGAAAAGGATAATAAATAATATGCCTAATGTAGTTGTAATTGGTGGTGGTGCATCAGGCCTTATGGCTGCAGGTACTGCCTCATATTATGGTGCTAATGTTACACTACTTGAGAAGAATAGCCGTACAGGTAGAAAGATTTTAGTAACCGGTAAGGGTAGATGTAACATTACAAATAATTGTGATAAAGATACATTTATTGCAAATGTTCCTACTAATCCAAGATTTCTATATAGTGCAATTAATAATTTTGATTGCCAAGATACAATAGATTTCTTTAATGATTTAGGACTTGAAACTAAAACAGAAAGAGGAAACAGAGTTTTCCCTGTTTCAGATAAAGCAATGGATGTTGCTGATACACTTTATACTTTTGCAAAGCATAATGGTGTGAAAATCATTGAGTCAACTGCAAAGGTTATTTTAACTTCTGACGGTAAAGTCAGTGGTGTACTGGATACAAAAGGCAATAAGTATGATGCTGATTGTGTAATAATTGCTACCGGTGGTATGAGCTATCCCGGTACAGGCTCAACAGGTGATGGTTACAAATTAGCCAAAACTGTAGGTCATACTATTACTGAAATTAAGCCATCATTAGTAGGTTTAATTTCAAGTGATGAATTTTGTAAAGAACTTCAAGGTCTTTCACTAAAGAATATTAATCTAACTGCCTATGAAAATGGCAAAGAAATTTTTAGTGAACAGGGTGAAATGCTTTTCACTCATCAAGGTGTATCAGGTCCACTTGTACTTTCAGCAAGTTCTCATATGAGAAATTTTGAAAAGAAAAGTTATAAAATTTCTATTGACCTTAAACCTGCTTTGTCAGAAGAAAAGTTAGATTTAAGACTTCAAAAAGATTTTTCTGAACATAAAAATAATCAAATTAACAATTCATTAGGTAAATTATTACCTAAAAAGATAATTCCTGTTGTTTTGAAAATGTGGGGTATAGACCCAACAAAGAAGTGTAATTCAATTACAAAAGAGGAACGACAGGAACTAAACAAAATATTAAAGAATTTTACTGTAAAAATTAAGTCCCTTGGTAGTATCAAAGAGGCAATTATAACTTCAGGTGGTGTTTCTACTAAGGAAATCAGCCCTAAAACTATGGAAAGCAAAATCCTTTCAGGTTTATTTTTCTGTGGTGAAGTTATTGATGTTGATGCTTATACAGGTGGATTTAACTTGCAAATTGCTTTTTCAACAGGCAGACTTGCAGGATATTACAGTGCTATAAAGGAAGGTTAAAATTATGTCTATTGCTATTGCTATTGACGGACCTGCAGGTGCAGGTAAGTCATCACTATCTAAGGAAGTTGCTAAGGAACTTTCATTTATTTATGTTGATACAGGTGCTTTGTACAGAACAATCGGTCTTGCAGCATCAAGAAAAGGTCTAAAGAAAGAAGATAAAGCAGAGATTATCTCAATGCTTAATGATATTGATGTTAAGCTAAGTTTTAATGACGAAGGAACACAGATTGTTCTACTTAACGGTGAAGATGTTTCAAGTTATATCAGAACTCCGGAAGCAAGTATGTTTGCCTCAGCAGTCTCTGCTATTCCTGAAGTAAGAGCATTTCTTCTTGATTTACAGAGAAATATGGCTAAAAGTGATAATGTTATTATGGATGGCAGAGATATTGGTACAGTTGTTTTACCTGATGCCAAGATTAAAATTTTCTTAACTGCTTCTCCTGAAAAAAGAGCTATGAGAAGACATAAAGAAAATATTGAAAAAGGCATTGACTCAACTTATGAAGAAGTGCTAAAGGATGTTAATCAGAGAGATTATCAGGATAGTCATAGAGAAATTGCACCTCTAAAACCTGCAGAGGATAGCGTACTTGTTGATACAAGTGACTATGACTTTGAAGGTTCTAAGGAACTACTCCTAAAAGTTATAAAGGAGAGAATGTAATGGGCGAACAGAAAAAAGAAACACAGAATGTAACAAACAATGAACCGGCAAAAATTAAGGAGCATAAAGCCTTTTATTTTGCTTGTAAAGCCATAGTAATTTGTATTTTTAAGTTACTATACAGATACACAGTTATCAGAGAATGTGAACTTCCAAAGACCGGTAGTTATATTATAGCCTCAAACCACCTTTCAAATACCGATCCTGTTTTTGTTGGTTTAACTCATAAACGAAGAGTATATTTTATGGCAAAAGTAGAATTGTTTAAAAATAAATTCTTTGGTGGACTGATTAAGATACTTGGTGCATTTCCCGTTACCAGAGGTGCAAATGACGGTAAAGCTATTGCAACCGGTGAAGATTTAATCAATGACGGTAAGGTTATGACTATCTTCATTGAAGGTGGCAGAACAAAAACCGGTGAACTTATGAGACCAAGAAGTGGTTGTGCAGTAATTGCCCGTCAGACCAAAGCACCGGTTGTTCCAATGTGTATCACAGTTGTGGGTAACAAAAAAAATATTTTTGCAAAGCGTGTTATCCATATTGGTAAACCACTTTCATATGAAGAACTTGGATTCTCAAATGATGAAGAACCTTCACCAAGAGAATACAGAGAGGCTTCAAGAATTATTATGGAGCAAATCTCAAAATTTAGAGAAATGGATAGAAAAGATAAGTAATGAGTAAGATTATTGTTGCTGAGTCAGCAGGCTTTTGTTTTGGTGTAAATAGAGCAATTAATATTCTCTATAAATTGATTGATGAAAAGAAACCGGCTTGTACTTTAGGTCCAATTATCCACAATATGCAAATGGTTAATGAACTTAGAGAAAAAGGTGTTAGAACAATTGATAAGATTAGTGAAGCAAAAGAGAATGAAACTATTGTAATTCGTTCCCATGGTGTACCACAGTCTATTGTTGATGAAATTAATGAAAGACACCTTGACTATATTGATGCTACTTGTCCATTTGTTTCTAAAATACATAAAATTGTAAGTGAAACAGATGATGACAGTATAGTCATTATTGCCGGTGACAAGAACCATCCTGAGGTTCAGGGTATAATGGGACACTGTAAGTCAAAGTGCTACACCTTCAAAAATCAAGAGGAATTACAGGAATTATTTAGTATAATTCCTCAAAAGAATTATAAAACTATAAAAATTGTGGCTCAAACTACTTTTGACCTAAAAGAATGGGAAAAAAGTTTAAAAAGTTTGAAAAATGTCTATACAAATACAAAAATTTTTGATACAATATGTAATGCAACGTCTATACGTCAGAGAGAAGCAGCCAATATCTCAAAGTCAGTTGACTTAATGTTTGTTATTGGCGATAAGCACAGTTCCAACTCTTTCAAGCTGTATAGTATCTGTTCATCCAACTGTGAAAATACTTTTTTCATTGAAACAGCAGATGAACTCCCACTTGAAATGGTGAAGAAAGCAGATAGTATTGGCGTAACTGCAGGTGCATCTACACCGGCAAGGATTATTAAGGAGGTACTGGATAAGATGAGTGAAGTAAATACATCCAGCGTAAATGAAAATGAACTAAGCTTTGAGGAGATGCTAGAAGAATCTCTAAAGAGTATGAATACAAATGAGAGGGTTATGGGTACTGTTATGAGCATCGCTCCTAATGGCGATGTATCAGTTGATGTTGGTAGAAAACAGGCTGGTTTTATTCCAAAAGACGAAATTTCATATGACCCAACTGTAACTGCTCAGGATGTTCTAAAGGTTGGCGACGAAGTTGAACTTCTAATTATGAAGACTAACGATCAGGAAGGCACAATTATGCTTTCTAAGAAGAGAGTTGACGCTCAGAAGAATTGGGAAGAACTTGAAGCACTTAACGGTAGCGACGAAATCTTCACAGGTAAGGTTATCGAAGCTGTTAACGGTGGTATCATAGTTATGCTAAAGGACAACAGAATTTTTATCCCAGCTTCACAGGCTACACTTTCAAGAGATGAAGACCCATCAGCACTAGTTGGTAAGGAAGTACAGTACAGACTTCTAGAAGTTTCTAGAAAGGGCAGAAGAAAGAGAGCTATCGGTTCTATTAAGTCTGTTCTAAAGGAAAAGAGAGCTGAAGAAAAGGCTAAGTTACTTGAAACACTAGCAGTTGGCAACCACTACAAGGGTGTTGTTAAGTCTCTAACAAGCTACGGTGCATTCGTTGACATCGGTGGCGTTTATGGTATGATTCATATTAGCGAACTAAGCTGGTCAAGAATTAAGCATCCATCAGAAGTTGTTAATGTTGGTGACGAAGTTGAAGTTTACATTAAGGACATTAACGAAGAAACAAAGAAGATTTCTCTAGGCTATAAGAAGGAAGAAGACAACCCATGGTTCATTCTTAAGAATGAATACCCGGTTGGTTCTGTAGTTAAGTGCAAGATTGTTGGTCTAACAACATTCGGTGCATTTGCTAACATTATTCCTGGTATTGACGGTCTAATTCACATTAGCCAGATTGCTAACAAGAGAATCGACAAGCCTCAGGATGTTCTTTCTGTAGGTCAGGAAGTTGAAGCAAAGATTATTGCTATTGACTTTGATAAGAAGAGAGTTTCTCTTTCAATGCGTGCACTTCTACCTGAAGAAGCTGACAAAGCTGAAGACACAGCAGAAGTTGCTGAATAATTGATTTTTGAGAGGCATCTTTATTGATGCCTCTTTTTTGTGAAATAAGGCACCGTTATGGTGCCTTAATTTGCATTTTATATTTTTATTTTGTGATATATTTTACTTGAGGTGAGTATTATGAAAACAGATGTAAAGTCACAAACAAAAGAAGTATTTGATGAAGTAATTGAAAAGGCAAAGCTAAAGTCAGGGGATATTCTTGTAATCGGTTGTTCAACATCAGAGATTCATGGTAACCCTATGGGTACTGATAGCAACCTTAACCTAGCTAAAGAAGTTTACAGCGTATTTTATCCAAAGCTAAAGTCAATGGGTGTTTATATGGCAGTACAGTGTTGTGAACACCTTAACAGAGCTTTAGTAGTAGAAAAGGAACTTGCTGATAAATTATCTTTACCACAAGTAAATGTAATTCCTCAGCCAAAGGCAGGTGGTTCATCAGCAACAACTGCTTATGAACTTTTTGATAACCCTGTAATGGTTGAACATATTAAGGCTGATGCAGGTATTGATATTGGTGGTGTATTAATCGGTATGCACCTAAAAGAAACTGCAGTACCTCTAAAACTAAAGAATAAATTTATCGGTGAAGCAAGAATTATTGCTGCTCGTACTCGACCAAAGTTTATTGGTGGTGCAAGAGCCGTATATGATGAAAATTTACTTTAGGAGATGAATATGAACACATTTGACATCCAAACTAATAAAGAAGAATTTATCAGAATATATAGAGAAAATATCCACAGAGAAGGTAGTGAAGAACTGCTAAAGTGGATTGAAAAGACAGATTTCTTCACAGCTCCTGCAAGTACTCGTTATCACAATGCTTGTGAAGGTGGTCTTTGCGCACATTCACTTTCTGTATATCATACCTTAATGGATAAGCATTTTGATGAAGAAACCGATGACTTAGAAAGTTTCACTATTTCATCATTACTTCACGATTTGTGTAAAGCTGAATTTTATACAGTAAGTATGCGTAATGCTAAAAATGAAGAAACAGGTAAATGGGAGAAAGTCCCTTACTTTACCATTGATGATAAATTTCCATACGGTCATGGTGAAAAGTCAGTATTTTTAATTGAAAGAAAAATGCGTCTAAAACTTGATGAAGCTATGGCAATTCGTTGGCATATGGGTGGTTTTGATGAAGGTGGTGGCTTTTCTATTAGCCAAGCATATGATAAGTACCCATTAGCAGTAAAACTTCATCTTGCAGACTTAGAGTCAACATATTTAAGAGAAAAGGGCACTTCTGAAGTGAATAAAAGATAATTATGGATATTAATAATGCGAAAAGTAGAGTAGAAGAATTAACCAATCTTCTAAACTACCACAACAATTTATATTATAATCAGGATAACCCTGAAATAAGTGACTATGAATATGATAAACTTTTAAGAGAACTTGAGGACCTTGAAAAGCAGTTTCCAACACTTTTAAAGAAAGACTCACCAACTCAAAGGGTTGGTGGTAATGCAGGTGAAAAGTTTAGTGAAGTTACTCATACAGTACAAATGATGAGCCTTCATGATTCATTTAGTCACGGTGAATTACTTGACTTTGACCGTAAGGTTAGAGAAGTAGTACAAAACCCACTTTATGTAGTTGAACCTAAGTTTGATGGACTTTCTGTTTCATGTGAATATGAGAATGGTGTGTTTGTCAGAGGTTCAACAAGAGGTGATGGTTTTGTTGGCGAAGATATTACAGATAACTTAATCACAATTAAGTCTTTACCTAAAAGACTAAAGAATGCACCGGAATATCTTGAAGTTCGTGGTGAAGTTTATATGTCTGATGACAACTTCCTAAAACTTCTGAAAATTCAAGAGGATAACGAAGAAAAACCTTTCAAGAACCCTCGTAATGCTGCTGCCGGTTCTTTGCGACAGAAAAATTCCAAAATTACTGCTCAAAGAAACCTAGATATTTTTATCTTTAATATTCAGCAAATCAGAGGCGTAACTTTAACAAGTCATAAGCAAAGCCTTGATTATTTAACAGAACTAGGCTTTCCAACTGCTCCATTCTATAATAGATATGACAATATGGAGGATGCTATTGAAGAAATTGAAAGAATCAATAATATTCGTGGTACATTTGGTTTCCCTATTGACGGTGCAGTAGTTAAAGTTGATGATTTTTCTCAGAGAGAATTATTAGGTGCAACTGCTAAATTTCCTAAATGGGCAGAAGCATATAAATACCCACCTGAAGAAAAAGAAACTAAACTTCTTGATATTGAAATTAATGTTGGCAGAACAGGTGCATTAACACCGGTAGGCATTTTTGAACCGGTATTTATTTCCGGTACTACTGTTAGCCGTGCAGTTCTTCACAATGAAGATTTTATCAAAGAAAAGGATATTCGTATTGGTGATACTGTAATTATCCGTAAAGCCGGTGAAATTATTCCGGAAGTTGTTTCTCTAAAATGTCATGGGGAAAATACAGTCCCTTATGTATTTCCAACAGTATGTCCATCTTGTGGTAGCAAAGTTACAAGAGATGGTGAAGAAGCTGCTATTCGTTGTACTAATACCGAGTGTCCGGCACAGTTGCTAAGACACCTAATCCACTTTGTAAGCAGAGATGCAATGGATATTGATGGTCTAGGTCCGGCAGTACTTGAACAGCTTGTAAATTCTTCTTTAGTTAAGTCACCTGTAGATTTGTATAAGCTTACTCCTATGGATGTATTAGGACTTGAAAGAAAAGCCGAAAAGTCTGCATTAAACTTAATTGACTCTATTGAAAAGTCAAAGGAACAAGAACTATACAGGCTTATTTTCGCTTTAGGTATTCGTCATATAGGTCAGAAGGCTGCAAAATTACTTTGTGATAACCTTTTAACTATTGAAAATATAATGAACAGTAAAGTTGAAGATTACACTAACATTGATGGTTTTGGTACTGTTATGGCTGAAAGTATTGTAGAATATTTTAGCCATGAAGAAAGTATCAACCTAATCAAAGAACTAAAGGAATGTGGTGTAAAGATGCCACCTGTAGAGAAAAAGTCAGAAGAAGGCAAATTTAACGGACTTACATTTGTTCTAACAGGTACACTTCCGACTTTAAAAAGAAGTGAAGCATCTAAGATGATTGAGAATGCCGGTGGTAAAACTTCATCATCTGTAAGTAAAAAAACCAGCTATGTAGTAGCAGGTGAAGAAGCAGGTAGTAAGCTAACTAAAGCACAAAACTTAGGTGTTACTATTATTACAGAAGAACAACTTTTAAATATGCTGGAAAGCTAATTTAATAATTTTTTTATGACTACTAATTGTTTATCTTTTAGTAGTCATATTTTTTTGCCCATAAACATATGCTTTACAGAAAGGAATGAAATTTATGGACAAAACTTATGATGTGTTAAAGGATATTTTTAAGATTTTACCGGAAAGAATTGTACTTTCAATCAGTAAACTACCTAGTGAAATCAAAGAGAATATTCAGGAAATTCGTTTACGAACCAACAGACCTGTTGCATTAACCTGTGAAAGTGTAACTTATTATTTAACGGACAAGTCCTTTACTGCTGATTTGTTCAACAATCTAAACTACATTAAAGTATCTAAGATTGACATTACAGAAACCTTTACAAAAGCTTGTACTTATTCTGTGTATAATCGTCAGCAAGAAATTTCAAATGGTTTTATAACAATTAATGGTGGTCATAGAATGGGTATCTCAGGTACAGGTGTCTATTCTAAAGGGGACTTAGTTAATGTAAAGGATATTACTTCCTTAAATGTTAGAATTGCAAGAGAGTATATAGGTTGCAGTAGAAAATTACTTGAACAACTGAATAATAATTTTGGCAGTATCTTAATTTGTGGCAAACCTTGTTCAGGTAAAACAACTTTAATTAGAGATTTAGCAAGAGAACTTTCTCTAAATTATGGTAAGAAAGTTTGTGTTATTGATAGTCGTAATGAAATTTCTTCAACCTATAGAGGTGAGTTAACTAAAGATTTAGGTAACTGTGATGTGTATTCTATGTACAAAAAGACTGATGCAATTGAACATTCTGTGAGAAATATGGCACCTGACTATGTGGTTTGTGATGAAATAGTTACCGAAGAAGAAGTAAAAGCTATTTCTTATGGACTTAATTCCGGTGTTAATTTCATAGCTACCATTCATTCATCATCACCGTTTGAACTAAAGAACAAAGTGATTTTTAAGGCACTGCAAGAACTTAACGGCTTTTCTTCAGTTGTAATGCTGAAAAATATAGGTACTCCTTGTACAGTTGACTCAATAATCAGTATGAAAGAAATTGGTAAATAAATTGATTTTAAAATGTATAGGTTTGTTTTTTGCATTCACTTTCTTTACTTCAATAGGCTTTTATATGTCCTATAAATTACAAAGAAGAAGAAAATACCTTTCCACAATACTTCTGTTCCTAAATAGATTACAAGCAACAATAACATTTAGAAAAGATGATATAGAAGAAATTGTTTTCAACTTAGCCGATGATGAACTTGCACCACTGAAAAATGCAGACAATAACCACTATGAAAAAATAATAGAAAATCTAAATTTTAATAGTAAAGATAGAGAACTTTTATCATCATTTTTCAAAGATTTAGGAACAACCGATATTAATGGTGAATTATCCCATATAAAAATGTATCAAGAACTTTTTTCAGAACAATATAAACTCTCAAAAGAAGATATAAAAAATAAAGGAAAACTCTACAGAATGTTAGGACTGTTTTCGGGACTGGCATTTGTAGTGTTATTTATTTAAGGTGATTTTATGGAAGTAGATATGATATTCAAAATTGCAGCAATAGGAATTATTGTTGCAGTGCTAAATCAATTGCTAATTCGTAGTGGTAGAGAAGAACAAGCCTTATTAACTACTATAATGGGACTAATAGTAGCACTAATGATGATAATTTCACAAATCAATACATTATTTGACACAATAAAATCGGTGTTTGGTTTATGAGCGAAATATTATTAGTTTGTTCGGTAGCAGTTGTTGCATTTGTACTTTCTATTGCCTTAAAAAATACCCATCCATCAATATCCTTAATAATCATAATAACAACTTCAATTATCGTTTTACTTTATATTCTTGACTATATTGTTGATGTAGTAGATTACATAAATCTTCTATTCAAAAGTGTAAATATAAATACCGAGTATGTAACAATTCTTCTAAAGTGTACAGGCATATGTTTCTTAACGGAATTTTGTTGTGATATGTGCAAGGAAAGTGGTTGTAATTCATTGTCCTCACAAATTTCTTTTGCAGGTAAAGTAATCACCCTTGTAATGGCAATTCCTTTATTTAAAGAAGTGTTGAAAATCTCACTATCTTTAGCAGGTGTACAATGAAAAAGATAGTTGTAATTTTTATAATACTTTTAATACCATATTCACTTACAACAAAATGTTATGCAAGTACTTATTCAGATGCTTTGGAAGAAATCGGTGGTGGTACACTTACCGATAGCCTTGATGATAAAAGTAAAGAAATTCTAAAAGATTTTGGAGTAGATGAAAAGGATTACAACAGTATAATCAATATGTCTTTTTCAAATGTATTTCACAAAATTTTTGATATTGTAAATGATGAGGGAGTAACACCATTTTCTTCATCAGCACTAATTCTTTCTTTACTTCTTATTTATTCAGTATTTGATAATTTTAGGGATGGTTTAAAGAATAGAGAACTTAAGTGTATTACAGATACAGTTTTTGTTTTAGTAGTTACCCTTTCAATCTCATCACCTGTAATTTCTGTTATCAACAGAGCAATAGAGTCAATTAACAATGCCGGTAGTTTTATGCTACTGTATATTCCTATTATGGCAGTAATACTAATTACAAATGGACAAAGTATCACAGGTGCATCATATTATTCATTGGTTGTTATGGTAGGTGAAGGTGTTACTTATATTGCAAAGAATATTGTTTCACCTTTATTAAGTGTATTTTTGGGACTTTCTGTTACTTCTGCAATTTCTTCTGACCTTAATATGCAAGGTATTATAAATGAAATATCCAAAATTATAAAGTGGATAATCGGCTTTGCAATGACAGTTTTCTCAGGTTTATTAACCTTTAAAACTTTAATTACAACTTCAGCAGATTCAATTTCCACCAGAGCAGTAAGGTTTACATTATCATCATTTATTCCAATAGTAGGTTCAGCTTTATCAGAAGCATATAAAACAATTCAAGGTAGTATGTGCTTACTAAAAACCGGACTAGGTGTCTTTGTAATTATTAGTGTAATGATTGTATTTTTACCTATTATAATTCATTGTTTATTGTGGATAATCTCACTAAATATAACCGGTGGCATAGGTAATATGTTAGGTAGCAAAGGACCAATATCAATTATAAAATCTTGTAGTACAGTACTTACTACTTTACTTGTAATTATCTTATGTGTAATGGCTATTTATGTAATCAGTACTGCAATAATTTTAACAATGGGGAATGGTACATGAACTTAATCAGCAATACAGCAGTAATGTTATGCATATGTACAGTTGCTTGTATTTTAGTTAAATTTTTAGTACCTGAGGGTGTTACAAGAAAAACACTTAACCTTATAATTTCTACTGTACTTGTAATTACTATGATAATGCCCATAAAGTCTTTATTTACGGAAAATAATAAAATAAATATTAATATGCCAAATGAAACGAAAATATCGGAAGAATATAACGAAAAAGTCCTTTCTACAACAAAAACCAACCTAGAAAAATCTGTTAAGTCAATCCTAGAGCAGAATAACATCAATATAAATAATGCAGTTGTAACTCTAAAAACAGACCAAAATAATGGCATAATTATTGAGTCAATCAGCATATATATTACTAATGATAATCAGTTAACAAGTAGCAAAATAACTAACCTTATTAAAGAAAATTTCAGTGTTACACCACAGATAATTTTGGAGCAGTAAATGAAAGAAAAGTTACAAAAGCTTAAGCAAGATAAAAATTTAATAAGAGTGATTTATATTATTGGAATAATAGGAATTGCACTAATATTTTGTTCTACATTTTTTTACGGTAAAAGTAGTGATGATACTATTAGTCCTCGTTCAATCAGCGATTATCAAGCTACCCAAGAAACAAGAATAAAAGATATGGTTGAGTCAATAGAAGGTGTAGGAAATGCAAAGGTGATGATAACAATGGAAAACTCAGCAGAACAAATTTATACGGATGATACCAAAGTAAAAGAAATTGAACCTGCAGTTAGAGGTGTACTTGTTATTTGTACAGGTGCAAATAATCCTGAAATAAAAGAAACTGTATTGGAATCAGTTACAAAAACTTTAAATATTTCATCAGATAAAGTTTGTATAACTAAGCTAAAGGAGAAATAGTTATGAAAATGAAAAAAAGAAATTTAATAGTAGCTGCCTTAGTAATTGCCTTAGGTGCAGCAGTATATTTAAATTGGCAGTTTGGTGGAGATAATACTCTACTGACTTCTTCAACAAAAGAACTGGGTGCTGCTGAATATGTTAATAACGATACAACAGTAACTTCACCAACCAAGACAAAATTATCTTCAAAACAATCAAATTACTTTGCAGATGCCAGAACAAAGAGAGAACAGTCCCAGGATAAGGTTGTGGATATTGCAAAGGAAGTGCTGGAAAAATCCGATTCATCAACAGACTCAAAAGAAAGTGCAAAGGCTCAAACTGAAAAAATCGAAAAGTATATTACATACCAAACCAATATTGAAAACCTATTAAAAGCAAAAGGCTTTACTGATTGTTTATGTTGTATCACAGAAAAAGGTTGTTCTGTTGTAGTACCGAAAGAAGATATGAAAAAGTCAAGTCCTATGATTATCAAGGATGTTGTATATGGTCAAACAGGCATAAATTTTGAAAATATCACTATAACTGAGATTTAGCTATATTTACATTACCTTAAAAATATGATATAATCACATTAATATTTTTGAGGAGATAGTAATTATGAGTGATAACAATATTACACGCCGTGAAGAAAGAGAACAGGCTTTTTTAATTTGTTTTGAAAAGCTATTTACGAATAGTTCAATAGAAGAAATTTCAGAATGTGCTGAAGAATCAAGAGATGATACTTATTCAGATTTTGCCCTAAAATGTGCTGATGGTGTAACTCATCATGTTGAAGAAATTGATGAAATTATTTCTTCACATTTAACAGGCAAATGGAAAATCGAAAGACTTAATAAAGTTTCTCTTGGCATTATGCGTCTAGCAGTTTATGAACTAAAGTACCTTGATGATATTCCGGCAAATGTAACTATCAATGAGGCAGTAGAACTAAGTAAGAAGTTCTCAGGTGAAGATGAATATAAATTTGTCAATGGTGTACTGGGTGCTATTGCAAGGGATTTATAATGCCTTTGTTTCTTGGAATAGATACAAGCAACTATACAACATCAGTTGCTTTGTATGATAGTGACAACCACAAGGACTATAGTGCAAGAAAGCTGTTACCTGTTAAAGCCGGTGAGAAAGGTATTCGTCAAAGTGATGCAGTTTTTCACCATACTCAGCAACTTCCTGACCTTGTAGAAGAAGTTAAGAAGTATATTGATAAGCCTATTACAGCAGTAGGTGTATCAGCAAAGCCTAGACCAATTGAAGGCAGTTATATGCCTTGCTTTACTGTAGGTTTAGGTTTAGCAAGGTCACTTTCAGCATTACTAAATATACCTTTGTATGAATTTACCCATCAACATGGCCATATTGTTTCAGCACTTTATTCAGCTAATAGACTTGACTTAATAGGTAAGAAGTTTATTTCTTTTCATGTTAGTGGTGGTACAACTGAGGCCTTGTTAGTTGATGAATATTTTAATATTGATTTAGTAGCCAATACACTTGACTTAAATGCAGGTCAAGCAGTTGACAGAATTGGTTTACTTCTAGGTTGTACTTTTCCTTGTGGTAAAGAACTTGAAAAATTTGCACTTAATTTTAAAGGCAAAGTAAAACCTAAACCAACACTAAAAGGTACAAATTGTTGTATCAGTGGTGTTGAAAATCAATGTAAGAAAATGATAGAAAATAATGTACCAAAAGAAGAAGTTGCTTTTTATTGCTTAAAGTATATTGAAGAAACTATCTATAAAATGGCTATTGCTTTAAAAGATAAGTACGGAGATTTGCCTCTGGTTTTTGCAGGTGGTGTTATGAGCAATAGCATAATTAGAGAAAGTATGGAAAAAAGATTAGATTGTGTTTTTGCAAAGCCGGAATATTCAACAGATAATGCAGTTGGTGTTTCATGCCTTGCATATAGAGGATGGAAAGATGCTACCGGTTGAACCTAAAATTTTAACTGTTTCACAACTGAATTTTTATGTTAAGTCTGTCTTAGACAGTGACCCTAGGCTTAATTATGTCTTTTTGTGTGGTGAGATTTCTAACCTAACTGACCATTATAGAAGTGGTCATATTTACCTTTCTCTAAAGGATAACAAGTCTGTTATTCGTGCAGTTATGTTTGCCGGAAATGCCCGTAACCTAAAGTTTAAACCTATGGAGGGTATGAAAGTAATTTGCCGTGGTAGAGTTACTTTGTATGAGGCTACCGGTCAGTATCAGTATTATATTGAAGATATGCAACCTGACGGTATAGGTGCTTTATATCAAGCCTATGAACAACTGAAAGAAAAGTTGCAGTCAAAGGGCCTTTTTGATGAAAGTCATAAGAAACCTATTCCATATTGTCCAAAGACTATTGGTGTAATTACCAGTCCAACAGGTGCTGCAGTACAAGATATTAAGAATATCTTAACCAGAAGATTTCCTTCAGTTAATATAATTCTATGTCCTGTTCTTGTTCAAGGTGATAATGCTGCCCCTCAACTTGTTGATGCAGTTAATAAGTTAAATGAATATGATTTGTGTGATACAATCATCATCGGCAGAGGTGGTGGTTCTATTGAAGATTTATGGGCATTTAATGACGAGAATTTAGCCTATGCAATCTATAATAGCCACATTCCTGTAATTTCAGCAGTAGGTCACGAAACCGACTTTACAATTTGTGACTTTGTGTCTGATTTAAGAGCACCAACTCCATCAGCAGGTGCAGAACTTGCAGTGCCTGATAGAAACGAAATTTTGCAAAATCTAGATGCTCAAAGACAATATTTATCATCATTAATGGATAAAAAATTAATTGAAAATAATAATATTATTTCAGAAATGACAACAAAATTATTGTCACTTTCACCTGATGATAAAATCGCAAAATTATATAATGACTTAGATTTTCTAAGCCAAAAGTATGAGAATAACAGTAACAGAATATTCCAGAATACTGCTAACAAAATTGAACTTCTGGCAACAAAACTAGAGTCACTAAATCCGGTATCAACTCTAAAAAGAGGTTATTCTGTTGTTACAAATAATGATAAAACCGTCACTTCAGTTAAGGATGTAAAAAATGGAGATACACTTGCTATTAATGTAACAGATGGCAAGATTATTTCCAAAGTTATAGGTGAGTAAAATGGCTTTTGTTCATTTACATTTACATAGTGAATATAGTTTATTAGATGGAGCCTGTCGTATTGATAGGCTCGCTTCTGCATGTAAAGAAAAAAATATGAATGCTTTGGCAATTACTGACCATGGTGTAATGTATGGTGTAATTGACTTTTATAGAGCATGTAAAAAGAACGGTATTAAGCCTATTATAGGTTGTGAAGTTTATGTTGCACCTAATTCAAGATTTCAACAAGACAGAGATTATTACCACTTAATTTTACTTTGTGAAAATAATAGAGGCTATCAGAACTTAATCAAATTAGTTTCAGCCGGTTTTACTGAGGGCTTTTATAAGAAACCCAGAATTGACAGAGAATTACTTGAAAAATATCATGAGGGTTTAATTTGTCTTTCTGCTTGTTTAGCCGGTGAAGTGCCACAGAAAATTTTGGCTAATGATTATAAGGGTGCAAAAGAAGTAGCAAAGTATTATCAAGATTTGTTTGGTAAAGATAATTATTTCCTTGAACTTCAAAACCATAATATAAAAGAAGAAATTTTAGTAGCAGATAAAATTAAGCAAATTTCAAGTGAACTGACTATTCCTATGGTAGTTACAAATGACTGTCATTATATTGAAAAGTCAGAAAGCAAAATGCATGAAGTGCTACTTTGTATTCAAACTAACCATACTATCTATGATGAAGACAAAATGGAATTCCAAACAGATGAATTCTATTTAAAAACAGAAGAAGAAATGAAAAGTCTTTTTCCCGAACTTACTTCTGCTTATGAAAATACACAGAAAATTGCAGATAGATGTAATTTAGAATTTGAGTTTGGTGTAAGGAAACTTCCTAATTTTGATGTGCCAAATAATGAGGACCATTACGAATATTTTAAGCGAAATTGTTATGAGGGTTTGTACAAGCATTATGGCAGTAACCCCGATAAATCTATTGTAGATAGGCTGGAATATGAGCTGGGTGTTATTAAGTCAATGGGTTTTGTTGATTACTACCTTATTGTTAATGACTTTGTTCAGTTTGCAAAGAGAAGTGGTATTCCTGTAGGACCGGGTAGAGGTTCAGGTGCAGGTTCACTTTGTGCTTATTGTATCGGTATAACAGGTATTGACCCCATAAAGTACGACTTACTTTTTGAAAGATTCTTAAACCCTGAAAGAGTTTCAATGCCTGACTTTGATATTGACTTTTGCAATAAAAGAAGACCTGAGGTTATTCAGTATGTAATTGATAAGTATGGTAAGGATAAGGTAGCCCAAATTATTGCATTTGGTACAATGCAAGCAAGAGGTGTTGTGCGTGATGTAGGCAGAGCAACAGGTGTTTCATATGCAGTATGTGATCAAGTGGCAAAACTAATTCCATTTGAAATTGGTATGACACTTGATAAAGCACTTCAGCAAAACCCTGACCTAAAGAAAATGTATGATACAGATGCTCAAATCAAAGAACTGATTGATATGAGTAAACAAATTGAAGGTATGCCTCGACATGCAACAATGCATGCAGCCGGTGTTGTAATTACAAAAGACCCTGTATCGGATTATGTACCACTTTCAAAGAATGACGATAATGTAGTAACTCAGTTTACTATGACAACCTTAGAAGAACTTGGGCTTCTAAAAATGGATTTCCTAGGACTTAGAAACTTAACTGTTATTGATGATGCAGTTAAGATGATTCATAGGGAAAATAAAGACTTTTCAATAGAAAATATACCTTTAGATGACAAAGGTGTTTTTGATATGATGTCAAAGGGTCAGTCTGAAGGTGTGTTCCAGTTTGAAAGTGCCGGTATGAAAAGGGTTCTAACTCAGCTTAAACCTAATAGCCTTGAAGATTTAATTGCAGTTATTTCTCTATATCGTCCCGGACCAATGGACAGTATTCCAACATATATTGAGAATCGTCATAATCCAAGCAAAATTAAATATAAACACCCATTACTTGAAGATATTTTAAGGGTTACATATGGTTGTATTGTTTATCAAGAACAAGTAATGCAGATTTTCCGTAAACTTGCCGGTTACTCACTAGGCAGAGCCGATATTGTAAGAAGAGCTATGAGTAAGAAAAAGCATGATGTTATGGAAAAGGAAAGAGAAATTTTCATTAACGGTCTTGTAAATGAAAAGGGTGAAATTGAAGTAGAGGGTTGTATTAGACGAGGTGTTGATAAAGCAACTGCTAATTCTATTTATAATGAAATGGAAAGTTTTGCATCCTATGCATTTAACAAATCTCACGCAGCATCTTATGCAACAGTTTCTTACCAAACTGCATATCTAAAATGCTATTATCCTAAATACTATATGGCATCCCTTCTTACAAGTGTACTTGACAACCAAAACAAACTTGCAGTATATATTGAAGAATGTGAGCATATCGGTATTAGGGTATTGCCACCAAGTGTGAATTATTCATACAGTGGTTTTACACCGGTTGATAACAATATTCGTTTTGGACTTTTAGCAATAAAGAATTTGGGCAGAAACTTTATTGATGAAATAATTGAAGAAAGAAAGAATGGAAAATTCACTTCATTTTATGATTTTTGCAAAAGACTATATGGCAGGAATATGAATAGCAGAGGCATTGAAAGTCTGATTAAGTCAGGTGCTTTAGATAACCTAGGAGCAAATAGAAAACAAATGCTTTCTGTTTATAAAAATATTCTTGAAAATTTAGAATATGACCACAGAAAAAATGTAGAAGGTCAGCTTTCTTTCTTTGATATGGGTGACAATAAAGAAGAAAATACAAAAACAGTTAATATGCCGGATGTTTCTGAATTTCCGTTTTCTGAACTTTTAGCAATGGAAAAAGAAATAGCAGGTATGTACCTTAGTGGTCATCCTTTATCTCAGTATGATAATTACACAAAACTTATCCGTGCAGATAGGATAGGTGATGTAATCAATAAAGATAATATGCGTTACAGAGACGGTCAGCAGATTAAATTATTTGTAATTATTGATAAGGTAAAGAATAAAATTACAAAGTCAAACCAAATGATGTCTTTTTTAAATGTAGAAGATAAATACGGTATGATGGAGGCAATTATCTTTCCGAAAACTTTAGCTGACTATGGTAACTATATTTTTGAAAGTAATATTGTTGAAATGATTGGTACTGTCAATAAAAGGGAAAATGAAGACCCTAAGGTGATTGTGAATCAAATCAGACCTGCACCACCAAAAGACAACATTCCAACAGAATTACCAAGTAGAAGAGAAAAAAAGTTATCTCCAATAACAAGAATCGACAACAAAAGAATAGTAAAACCTGATAAACTGTACTTAAGGATTACTAATAGAAATAGTAAAAAATTTAAAAAAGTAAAAAATATTCTTGAAATTTTCTCCGGAAGTACAATGGTTATCTTTTATGTTACCGATGAAAACAAACAGTACAAAGCCCCTCGTGCCTTGTGGGCTGATGTAAATGATGTGCTAATTGATGAATTATACTACATATTAGGTAAAGAAAATGTTGTAATTAAGTAAAAACAGAAAATTATACTTGATTATTACCGTACTTATGTATTATAATGGTAAAGTAAATGTAATTAATTAATATCCAGGGGGAATTAACAATGGCAAAAGATGCAATCGCAGTGCTAACTAGTGGTGGCGACGCACCAGGTATGAATGCTGCCGTAAGAGCAGTTGTTCGTTCAGGTATCAACAAAGGCTTTAATGTTCTTGGTATCAAGAGAGGTTACCGTGGACTTCTAAAGAAAGATTTTGTAGAAATGGATCTTCGTTCTGTTACAAATATTCTTAGCTTAGGTGGTACAATTCTTTATACTGCTAGAAGTAAAGAGTTCCAGACTCCCGAAGGTATCCAACATGCTGCTCAAAACTGTATGGATATGGGCATTAAAGGTGTTGTTGTTATCGGCGGTGACGGTTCATTTATGGGTGCTAGAGCTCTTTCAGAGGCTGGTGTTCCTTGTATTGGTATCCCAGGTACTATAGATAATGATATTGCTTGTTCTGACTATACAGTAGGTTTCGATACTGCTATGAACACAGCAATGGAAATGGTTGATAAAATCCGTGATACTTCACAGTCACATGATAGATGTTCTGTTGTTGAAGTTATGGGTAGAAGATGTGGTGATATTGCACTTCAGACAGGTATTAGCTGTGGTGCTACTGCTATTCTAGTTCCGGAAGTTCCATACAACATTGAACAGGATGTTATCTCAAGAATTCTTGAAACAAGAAAGAACGGTAAACAACACTTTATCGTTGTTGTTGCTGAAGGTGTTGGTGGTTCTGTTGACCTAGCTAAGTATATCGAAAGAAGAACAGGCATTGAATCTCGTGCTACAATTCTTGGTCATGTTCAGCGTGGTGGTTCTCCAACACTTCGTGACAGAGTTGTTGCTTCAGAAATGGGTTACAAAGCAGTTGAACTTCTTGCAGAAGGTAAGTCAAAGAGAGTTGTTGCACTTAAGGACGGCAAGATTGTTGACTTCGATATTACAGAAGCACTTAATATGGAAAGAGTATTTGATACTCACCTATATGAAATTGCAAAGACAATTTCAATGTAATCCGATTATTACTAAATGAAGGCACAGTTATTAACTGTGCCTTTACTTTAAGGAGCAAAGTTTATGTCCACTTTTTATGAAGAAAATTTGATAATTTACGGAATGTCTTTTAATTCTTTCATTCCTTATAGTGTTAAGGATGATATTCTATCTAAGATTAGAAAAAACTTTTTTGAACATAACAAGAGACAGTCCGATAAAATTGTTCAGAATTTCAATGATTTTACAATTAAATATACATACAATCTTGAAAAGAATAAACCTATGAAGTGGGTTGTTCAGAAGAACAAAAAGACCATTGAAGAATCTGTTATTGTTTCTATTAATTCATATGAAATAAGAACTTATAACGATGAAGGTAAGCAGGTTTGTTCTATTGAATTTTCTAATGACCATACTATCAAGACTGTAACTTTTGCCCTTAATGATGAAACAGTTGTTGTTTCTTGTGGTACAAATGGTGATGAGCCTGTGCTTTATTATAGAGGTCAGTCTCTAAATACAGACTTACATCTTCTTGAAATTAATGAAGACGATGAAGTTCTTGAAATTTTAGCAGAACGCAATCCTTATATTACGGTTACAGCCCTAACAAATAGAGGTGTTGTGTATTTTGGGACTGATGAAGAAATCAGAAGTGTTAGAAGAGAAGTAGAAAGAGCAAAAACTATTATAGCTGATAGAAACGCTCCAAAGGTTTACAACACTCCTGAGGATAGAGAAACAGGCTTTAACTTTAAAGACAATGACTTTAATCTAAAGAAGAATATGAACCAAACCTTTGATATTTCTAAGTCTGAGTATTTTGATTTTAATGAAGAAGACAACCCATCTGTATTTGATGATGTTGAAGATTCTTCAGCATTAGATTTAGAAAATATCGCTTTAGATAATGAAGATACAGTTGAAGTAGAATCTATTTCAGCTGAAATTGATGATACTATAGAAAATACAGTTGAACCTGAAGAAACTACAACTACTGATGAAAATATTGAAGAAAATACCGATAATAATGAAACAGTAGTTAAAGAACCGGTTAATGAAGAAAAAGAACAAGTTGAAACTTCCGAAAATACTGATGAACAAAGTAATATTGAAGAAAATTCTGTTGATACTAATGATAAAAAGACAGAGGATATTACCGGTGAAACTGATGTAGCAGAAGAAACCGAAAATATTACTGTTGAAGAAAATCAAGTAGAAGAAAATCCTACCCAACAACAAGAAACAGTGGAAGAAAATTCTATTGATGATGATACTAAGGTTGCACCAAACTTTACTAATGAAGAAATCTTGCGTGAAGTTTTAAATGCAATGATGAATAACAGTAAAGAAAATGAACCACCAAAGGTAGTTACAAGTGTTAACGAAACACCTCAAGCAGAAAGATTTGACAAAAATGCTGACCTAATTATTAATAGTGGTAATGAAAAGTATTGTTACTATGGTGATATTAATGATGACTGTATGCGCGATGGTTATGGTCGAACTGAAATGTCAAATGGCAAAACTGCTTATGAAGGTAACTACAAAAACAATAAGCGAAATGGTTTTGGTTCATTCTATTATAAGAATGGTGGCCTTTGCTATACAGGTGAATGGAAAGACAATAAGCGTAATGGCTTTGGTGTAGGTGTTCGTTCATCTGATGGTTCATTCCATGCCGGTACTTGGAGTAACAACAAGCCTGAGGGTGTAGGTGCAAGATTTGATAAATATGGTAAGTTGTCATATATTGCTAACTTCAAAAATGGCAAAGAATCAGGACTTTGTGTTGAATATAGAGAAGACGGTGGCATCACTATCTTTAAATGGGTAAATGATGCTAAGAAAATTATTGAAACTATTTATCCATAAAACTAATAATTTAATTATTTTGTTGCACACTATTACCGTACCTTGTGGTACGGTAATTTTTTATGAGGTGATAAAATGAAAAAAATTATTATACCTGTATTTATGGCAATTGTTCTGGCATTTTCTCTTGTAGGTTGTGGTAATAAAGATAAGGGAAAAGTTGACTCAACTACTACATCCACAACAGAGTCCACAACTGAAACATCAACTTCTACAACAGAAATGACTTCCACCACAGAAAATTCAACCGATAATAAAAATGATAATAATGATAATGACGGAGTAATCGGTGAGGCAGGTAATGTTGTTCAAGATGCCGGAGATGCCGTAAAAGATGCAGCAGATGATGTTGAAGACGGTATCGAAGATGTTTCTTCACAGATGGACAGATAAAATTTAAAATAAAAATACGGTATATATCATCAATTAGTTTAACTAAAAGGCGATAAATACCGTATTTTTTTATACTACTTTTTTTAAATCATTCCTAAGTCTTTTGATTATTTTCTTCTCAAGTCTGGAAATATAGGATTGAGATATTCCCAACTCATCAGCAACCTGCTTTTGAGTAAATTCTTTCTTACTGTTTAAGCCAAAACGCATTTCCATAATCAATTTTTCTCTGGAATTTAGTTTGTCAACTGCTTGTAGCAGTAACTTTTTCTCAAGCTCTTGTTCAATATCCTTGTTTACAATGTCAGCTTCACTACCAAGAATATCACATAGTAAAAGTTCATTACCGTCCCAATCTGTGTTGAGAGGTTCTTCAATAGAAACTTCATTTTTCATATTTGATGTTTTTCTAAGATACATAAGTATTTCATTTTCAATACATCTACTTGCATATGTAGCTAACTTGATACTTCTTTCAGGAGAAAAAGTGTTTACTGCCTTAATAAGTCCGATTGTACCGATAGAAATTAAGTCATCAATAGGTACACCGGAATTTTCAAACTTTTTTGCTATATAAACCACTAGCCTTAGGTTATGAACAATAAGTTTGTTTTTACTGCTTTCTTTTCCTTGAGAAATTTCATCATATAGATTTTGTTCTTCTTCTTTAGTTAAAGGTGGTGGCAAAGACTCACTACTGTTAATGTAAAACACATCATTTTTACAAAGTATTAACTTTACTTTATTTACTAATTGTCTAATCATAAAATCACTCACATATATTTTTATAGTTAAATATAGACTTCACTTCATTTTTAAATATGTTGTTTGTTATGCCAATATAAACTTGTTTTTTAATTCTAATATTGTCTATGTAAAGTTCATCAGGCAAAAATCCTTCTATCAACCCTTCACCTCCAAGAGAATTAAAAGGAATAATTCTAATTTTACCTTCAGGAACAATTATTGTATTTATCAGTTCTTTTTCAACTAATATTGCTTCATTCCCACTAAATGGTTCTTTTATGTTGCAACAAGTGTCATATTTAGAGAGAAAACTATATTTATTTCCATTAAAAATAAAAGTTATTTTGTGTATTAAATCTTTTCTGTCAATCCTAATTTTATCAATTATACTGAGTATCAAATAAGAAATAGTAGTAAAAATAATCAGTAATATAGGGGAGATATTGAAGTAAACCACATTGTTTTTCGTAATAATAAAATCACTTTTAATAATTGATAACATAAATAGTATTAGCCCACTAAATAAACTTGTAATCAAGAAAAGTACAAAAGTTCTTTTACCAAATGTAATTATGTTTTTATAACCAAAAGAAATAAGAATTGTTATTGAAATTATTATTAGCTTTACGACAAAATTGAATAAGAAATTCCCCCAAGGTAATAATATAGTTAAAGAAGAAATTCCACCAAATAGTGAACCAAATATAACTCTGTATAACTTGTAATTTATTTTCAAAATTTTAATAGTAATACTTAGTAAGAGATAATCAATAATAATGTTAGAAAAAATCAATGTGTCAATATAAATAGTCATTATCTCACCCTAGAGTATTATCTCATAATCCTTAATATAAAATTGTCAAAGGGTAGGTGAACAATAATATGCTTTTAGGTTTTATTATAGGATTATTTGTAGGTGCATTAATAGGAATATTTTTAATGTGCCTTTTGCAGTCATCAAATCATAACAAAAGATAAAAATCCGTACTCATTTGAGTACGGATTTCTCTCTGTAAAATTTTACTAAAATTAAGATAAGTTTCTTTCACCTTGGAATGTAAGGGCAAACATACCTTGACCAACATGGGAACCAATGATAGGTCCGACTTTAACAATTTTAACTTCCTTAACAAGTGGAGTAACCATTTCTTTTAACTTTTCAGCTTTTTCAGGACATTCGGCATGTGCAACAAAAACTGTTTGTTCCTTTAGGTTTACACCATCTCTTTTTGCTCTGTCAATTAGAGTTGAATATGTTTTCATATTACCTCTGACTTTAGCAACTGCAATTAGTTTACCGTCATTATCAACAGAGATAAGAGGCTTAATCTGTAATGCTTTACCGAAAGCTGCTGATAAAGCACCGATTCTGCCACCTTTTTTAAGTTGGTCTAAATCGTCAACAACAAACCAGTGACAAATTTTCATCTTTGTATCTTCAATATAGTTACATAGTTCTTCAAATGATGCACCATCATTCATCTTTACACCGGCTAGATAAGCAAGATAACCTTCACCAACAGAAGCTGAAAGTGAGTCAATTACACAAATCTTTCTTTCAGGATACTTTTCCTTCAATTCTTCAACTGCAATTTTGCAAGTGTTATATGTGCCACTCATACCGGAAGTGAAGCAAATATAAATAATATCTTTACCTTCCTTTAAGAATGGTTCAAAGCTATTTGCAAATGTATCGTATTGAACTTGAGCGGTTGTTACATTAGCGCCGTTTTTAAGTGCAGCATAAAAGTCACTTAATGTCATTTCTCTTTCATCAAGATAATGAGAGTAGTTTTTGTTATCAACAGAAAATTGCATTGGGATAATTTCAATACCTTGTTCTTTAGCAATTTCGTCAGTTAAGTCGCAAGTGGAATCACAAAATAATTTATAATCCATATTAACCTCCGGGTTATATTAATAAATTTACATACATATTAATAATAACAAAGGTAAATTAAAAAGTCAACGGAGGTTACTATGAATTGTAGTTTTTATGAACTTCGTCATAAGGAGGTGATTAACCGTTCAAATGGTTGTAGAATCGGTTATGTCGATGACTTAGAGATAGATACATGTAATGCAACACTTTGTTCACTTATAATATATGGTGGCTTTAGGTGCTTTGGTTTGCTGGGCAGAAAGCAAGATTTTATCATTCCATGGTCCAAAATCGGACTGATAGGTGAAGATACCATCCTTGTAGATTGGAACATTCCCACACCACCACCTAAGAAAATGTTTGGAGGTTTTAAACGCAGAAGACAAAAATAGCTATTCATTTGGTAATGTTGCACACTAATTAACACAATATCTTGTGCAAAAATCCGTTGAAATACATATTCTAAAGTAATATAATAATTAGTGAAGGTTTTTCTTCAAATTAAAAACTAAAGAGGAATTTTAATGAGTAAATCAATGAAAGTAAGATTATTGATTGTCTTTCTTGTTGTTGCTATAACGCTAACTCCACTGGCTATACTTTATCCACGAGTTACAGCCTTAACCGAAATTGCTTATGAAGACGAAAAAGGTTCTTTAAACAGTGAAGGTAGTGATGAGTATGTTGGTATGGGTTATGGTAATGCCTTTGATATGTTTGGAGAAGCTGAAATTTCTTCAACTACTGAACAGGCAACTGAGTCAACAACTCAGTCATCAACAAAGCAATATCAAGTAGCTGTTAAGAAAAATGACAGGACCCCAACAGAAAAAGGTTCTGAAGAACAGATTAAAACAACAACTACTACAAGAGAGTACGAAACCGAAACACTTGATTATTACCATGTAAAGAAAAATCAAGATGTAAAAGGTACTAAGTTGCGCACACTTTCTGAACCAAGTGAAAGCTCCAAGAAAAGACAACTTTCTGCAGGTTACTTAATTGCTATTAAAAATCCTGACCCTAATTATCAGTATGATGGTGTGAAAATCAAGATGACTGATAAAGACCTTGACATTGCAGGCAGACTTGTAATGGGTGAAGCCGGTTCAATGGGCTTTTATGGTTGTTGCCTTGTAGCTCAGGCTATCAGGGATACATATGTAATGGGCAACTTTAAGTCTATTGATGCAGTAAGAACAGGTTACGGTTACGATGGTAGTATTAAGTACAAGCCAAATGATGCAGCAAGAAAAGCAGTTAAGTACATTTTAGAAGAAGGTCATTCAGCTATTCAACATAGAATTTTATATTTCTATAATCCTAGACTATGCGAAAGTAAATGGCATGAATCCCAAGATTATTTGCTTACATATAAAGATGTAAGATTCTTTGACAGGTAATCAATACTTAAAATCACATAAAACTATAAAAAATCAAGTGTTTTTCTTACAAAAGCACTTGATTTTTCTTTTTATTTATGATAAAATATCAATCGCATTACGCACGTGGGTGCTAATTGTCATGGTGGTAACTTAACTTCGGCAATTAAAATCAATAACACTCACGGAGGATTTAACCTAAGGAGGAAATTAAAAATGGCAGTAGTTTCAATGAAACAGCTATTAGAAGCTGGTGTACACTTTGGTCACCAGACAAGAAGATGGAACCCTAAAATGGCAGAATACATCTTCACAGAAAGAAACGGTATCTATATTATTGATTTACAGAAGACCGTTAAGAAACTTGACGAAGCTTATAACTTCGTAAAGGAAATCTCAACAGAAGGTAAGAGCGTTCTTTTCGTTGGTACAAAGAAGCAGGCTCAGGAATCTGTTAAGGAAGAAGCTCTTCGTGCAGGTGCTTTCTATGTAAACGCTAGATGGCTAGGCGGTATGATGACTAACTTCACAACAATCAGAAGAAGAGTTGCTCGTCTAAAGCAGCTTCGTGCTATGGAAGAAGACGGTACATTTGATCTTCTACCAAAGAAGGAAGTTATCAAGCTAAATCTTGAAATTGAAAAGCTTGAAAAGTTCCTAGGTGGTATTAAAGATATGGATGAACTTCCAGGTGCTCTATTTATCATCGACCCAAGAAAAGAAAGAATCGCAGTTGCTGAAGCAAAGAAGCTAAATATTCCTATCGTTGCTATTGTTGATACAAACTGTGACCCAGATGAAATCGACTATGTTATTCCTGGTAACGATGACGCTATCCGTGCAGTTAAGCTAATCGCCGGTGCAATGGCAGATGCAGTTATCGAAGGCAGAGAAGGTCAGATGGGTGCTGCTGAAGTTGTTGAAGAAGAAGCAGCTGAAGAAGAATAATTAATATTCTATTTTAAATTATATAATTACCACGAAAGGATGATATAAATGGCATCATTTACAGCAAAAGATGTTAAGGCTTTAAGAGAACAGACCGGCTGCGGTATGATGGACTGTAAAAAGGCATTAGTTGAAGCAGACGGCGATATGGAAAAGGCTGTTGACTTTTTAAGAGAACAGGGTCTTGCAAAGCAGGCTAAGAAGGCAAGCAGAGTTGCTGCTGAAGGTATGGCTTTTGCTATGACTACAGAAGATCACAAGAAGGGTGTTGTAATCGAAGTTAATGCTGAAACTGACTTCGTTGCAAAGAATGCTGATTTCCAGGCATTTGTAAACACTTGTGCTCAGACAGTTATTGATAATAATCCAGCTGATGTTGAAGCTCTACTAGCTTGTAACGCATCAGGTACAGATAAGACAGTTGCTGAACTACTTCAGGAAAAGGTTCTTGTTATCGGCGAAAACATTCAGATTCGTCGTTTCAAGCTAATGGAAGGTGCTTGTGTAGCTTATGTTCACGCAGGTGGCGTTATCGGTGTTCTTGTTAACTTCAAGACAGATCTAGCTGACAAGCCTGAATTCGTAACATACGGTAAGGATGTTGCAATGCAGATTGCTGCTCTTAACACTCCATACCTAAAGGAATCAGATGTTCCTGCAGAAGTTCTAGAACATGAAAAAGAAATCATGAAGGCTGAAGTTGTTAATTCAGGTAAGCCTGAAGCAATTGCTGATAAGATTGTTATGGGTAAGATTGGCAAGTTCTACAAAGAAAACTGCCTACTAGACCAGGCTTTCGTAAAGGAAAACAAGATTTCTGTTCAGCAGTACACAAACAACACTGCTAAAGAACTTGGCGGTTCTATCGAAATTACTGAATTCGTTCGTTTTGAAAAGGGCGAAGGCATTGAAAAGCGTGAAGACGACTTTGCAGCAGAAGTTGCAGCAATGACTAAGTAATTTAATTTTTGCTAATATTTAAGGCTATCTCCTATGAGGTAGCCTTTTTTCTATATATTTTTTGTTAAAAATCATTAATAATTACCTTTACAATTTTCTTTGTTTAGTGTACAATTATAGTGTCTAAAAATATATATTATGGATAGGAGTGTAATTCCATGGAAAAGAAATATAATCGTGTTTTACTTAAATTATCCGGCGAGTCACTTGCCGGTGATGAAAAGAAAGGTATTAACTTTGACATTGTTGAAACTTTTTGTAAGTCAATCAAAAAGTGTGTAGATGCCGGTGTTCAGGTTGCTATTGTTGTTGGTGGTGGTAACTTCTGGCGTGGCAGAAGTTCAGGTAAAATGGACAGAACAAGAGCTGACCATATGGGTATGCTAGCTACTACTATCAATGCTTTAGGTGTTGGCGATACACTGGAACAAGAGGGTGTTGATGTTAGAGTTATGACTGCTATTTCAATGCCACAGGTTGCTGAACCATACATTCGTAATCGTGCAGTTCGTCACCTTGAAAAGGGCAGAGTTGTAATCTTTGGTTGTGGCACAGGTAATCCGTTCTTTAGCACAGATACTGCTGCTGCTCTTCGTGCAGTAGAAATTGATGCTGACATTATTATGAAAGCTACAATGGTTGATGGTGTTTATGACAGTGACCCTAAGAAAAATCCTAATGCTAAGAAGTATGATAAGGTTACATATGATGAAGTTCTTGCTAATAACCTAGCTGTTATGGATAGCACAGCTGCTTCACTATGTAAGGATAACGATATGCCTATCTTAGTATTTAGTGTTAATGAACCTGACAATATTTTCAGAGCAGTATGTGGCGAAAATATTGGTACAATTTGCGAAAAGTAATTTGGAGGATATATAAATGCAAACAGTTATTAATGGTACAAAGGATAAAATGCAGAGAAGAGTAAACCACCTTGAAGATGAATATAGTGGTATTCGTGCAGGTAGAGCAAACCCTGCAGTTCTTGATAAGGTAACAGTTGATTACTATGGCACACCTACACCTGTAAATCAGGTTGCAGCAGTTTCAATTGCCGAAGCCAGAACACTTGTTGTTCAGCCTTGGGACACTTCTCTACTAAAGGACCTAGAAAGAGCAATTCAGATGTCTGATGTTGGTATTAACCCACAGAATGACGGTAAGGTTTTAAGACTTAACTTTCCACCTCTAACAGAGGATAGAAGAAAAGAAATCGTTAAAGAAATCAAGGAAATGGCTGAAGAATCTAAGGTTCAGGTTCGTAACGCAAGAAGAGAAGCTATTGATAAGATTAAAGCTCTTAAGAAGTCCGGCGACATTACCGAAGATGACCAGAAAAACGGTGAAAAGAAAGTACAGGACTTAACAGATAAGTTCACTAAAGAAATAGATGCTATTTCTGATAAAAAGCAAAAGGAAATTATGGCAATCTAAAATGGCTTTATTTAGAAAAAAACAAGAATATTCAATAGACAACATTATTCTACCTGAACATGTTGGAATTATAATGGATGGTAACGGCAGATGGGCAAAGAAAAGAGGTTTACCTCGTAGTGCCGGACATTCTGCCGGTGCAAAGAACTTTAGAAAAATAATTCGTTATTGTAGTGATATTGGCATTAAGTACCTTACTATGTATGCTTTTTCTACAGAGAATTGGAAAAGACCTCAAGATGAAGTTGATGCTTTAATGAAACTGTTTAAACAGTATCTTGAAGAAGCATTAAGAGATTTCCGGGATGATGTTATTAAACTAAAGTTCATCGGTGACATTCATGGCTTTTCTGAAGATTTACAAAAGCTTATGATTGACGCTGAAGAAGGCAGTAAAGACAGAACCGGTATGGTGCTTAACCTAGCTATGAACTACGGTGGTCGTGATGAACTTGTTATGGCTACAAAGTCTATAGCAGAAAAAGTTAAGAATGGTGAGCTTTCTGTTGATGATATAACAGAAGATACTATTTCAAATAATATCTATACTGCCGGTCAGCCTGATCCTGATTTAATCATTAGACCATCCGGCGAATATAGAACTTCCAACTTCCTATTGTGGCAATCTGCATATTCCGAATATGTAATTATGGATAAGTTGTGGCCTGATTTTAACTTTGATGATATGAATTACGCCTTAATTGAATATGCCAAGAGAAACCGTCGATTTGGTGGGGTTTAGGAGGATAATATGAAAACAAGACTTATTACTGCCGGTATTGGTATAGGAATAGCAATAGTTGTATTGCTATTAAGTCAGTTCGTTTCACCACTATTTACTACAATTATTATTTCACTTCTTACTGCTCTTATGGTGTCAGAAGTGTTAACAGCCAAGAAACTTTTAAAAGAATACAGAATTAGTTTGTTAAGTATTGCTTTTGGTTTTGCAATGCCTATGGTATCATTTACAAGATTTAATTTCTTGCCGTTCTTTATTTACCTAATTGCAATGCTTTGTATGATGGTGTTCTTCCATCATGAAGTTAGATTAGGCGACATTGCCTATGCATTCTTTACAACCGTACTTATTACAACAGGTATGGGTGCAACAACTTACTTAACAACGTTGTTTGATATTTATACTGCATTCTATGCAGTACTTATTATGGGTGTACCTTGGATTGCTGATGCCGGTGCTTATTTTGCCGGTGTAAAGTACGGCAAACATAAGCTTTGCCCTGAAATCAGCCCTAAAAAGACTATTGAAGGTGCAGCCGGTGGTGTTTTAGCCGGAATTCTTAGTGCCGTTATTATCGGATTAATCTTTAACTTTATTTTTGGTTATGATTACATTAATTATTGGGCATTAATTATTATCGGACTTGTTAATACACCACTATCAATGCTAGGTGACCTTTCATTCTCTATTATAAAGAGAACTCTTGGTATTAAGGATTACGGTAGTATTATGCCGGGTCATGGTGGTATGCTAGATAGATTTGATAGTGTTATTGTTACTGCACCATTTGTTTATGTAGTAACACTATTTACTGTGATTATTATATAAGAGGTTAAAATGGTTAAGAATATATCAATTTTGGGTTCAACAGGTTCAATCGGAACTCAGGCTCTTGATGTATCTCGCAAACTAAACTTAAATATATCAGCTATAACTGCATATAGTAATATTGATATTTTAGAACAACAGGTGAGAGAGTTTAATCCCTCTCTTGCTG
The DNA here is from genome assembly GCA_052118065.1 of Ruminococcus sp. LCP21S3_E8. Classification (GTDB taxonomy): domain Bacteria; phylum Bacillota; class Clostridia; order Oscillospirales; family Acutalibacteraceae; genus Ruminococcoides. Next base: position 83,108 of record JBQKHY010000003.1, read on the forward strand.
TTGTTTTTTGCGAAGATAAGGCAAAAGAATTTAAAACAAAAATTGCCGATACTAATACAAAAGTCCTTTCAGGTATGGATGGACTTATTGAAGCAGCAACAATTTCTTCAGCAGATATGGTTCTGAATTCTGTTGTTGGTATGGTTGGTTTAACACCGACTTTAGCTGCAATTAATGCACATAAGGATATTGCCTTAGCTAATAAAGAAACTTTAGTTGCAGGTGGTAGCCTTGTAATGGATGCATTAAAAAAGAATAATGTAAATATGTACCCTGTAGATAGTGAACACTCGGCTATCTTCCAATGTTTACAAGGTATGAACCAAAAGAAAGAACTTAAGAAGTTAATTCTTACTGCATCAGGTGGTCCATTCTTTGGTAAGAAAATTGATGACCTAAAGAATGTTACAGTTAAAGATGCACTTAATCATCCTAACTGGTCTATGGGTGCAAAGATTACAATTGACTCAGCATCCATGATGAACAAAGGTCTTGAAATTATTGAGGCTAGTTGGCTATTTGATATGCCACAGGATAAGATAGATGTTGTAGTTCATAGAGAGTCAATTATTCATAGTATGATTGAGTTTGTGGATAATTCTGTTATAGCACAGTTGGGATTACCTGATATGAGAATTCCGATTCAGTATGCTATTACATATCCAAACAGATATGGAAGTCCTGTTAAAGAGCTTGATTTAACAGAAATTTCCAATTTGTCTTTCTATAAGCCTGATTATGAAACTTTTAAGTGTTTAAGAGCTTGTAAAAAGGCTATTGAAATTGGAAAAACTGCACCGGCTATTGCTAATGGTGCAAATGAGGTTGCAAATAAGATGTTTAGAGATGGCAAAATTAAATTTCTTGAAATTGGTGACCTTGTGTATGATGCATTAAATAATGTGGAAGTACAGGAGATAAAGAGAGTAGAAGATGTTTTAAATGCGGATAAATCTGCACGACAGTATGTATTAGATTCTGTCAAGTAATTGGAGGAGATTAAAATTACTTCTGTTTTAACAACTATTGCATTAATTCTTATTGGTGTATTGCTATTTGAATTAATTATTTTTATTCATGAATTTGGACACTTTATTACTGCTAAGAAAAGTGGAATTAAGGTTAACGAATTTTCACTTGGTATGGGTCCAAAAATTTTTTCTTTTGGAAAAGGTGAAACTAAGTATTCACTGAGAGTTTTTCCTATTGGTGGTTTCTGTGCTATGGAAGGTGAAGATGAAGAGTCGCCTGAGCCTAGAGCGTTTAATAATGCAAAGGTTTGGAAAAGAATGATTGTTATAATTGCCGGTGCAGTTATGAATATTATTCTTGGTTTTGTGTTGATGTTTGTTGTAGTAGTACAACAGGATGCTTATTCTTCAACTGAAGTACAATCATTTCCGGCAACATCATTTTCTTCTTGCACAGGTTTGCAGTCAGGAGATGTGATTAAAGAAATCAATGGCTACGGAATATCCACCAGTATGGACCTTAACTACCCAATTTCTACTGCTGAACTTAAAACTGTTGATGGCTCAACATTAGAAATTTATAAAGAGGACTGTGGTAACAATCTTTATAATATAGCAGTTAGCTTAGTTCAAGATAAAAATAATAAACTTAGTGATGAACAAGTAAGTAAAGTTAATGAATTACTTTCTAAGTCAACTAACGATATAGTAAAGGCAAAAAGTAAAGAAGATGCCTATTCTATTTACGAAAATTATTACAAGGATATAAATGATGCTTGTGGTATCAAAGATTATAAGGTTGAAAAAATTGTTGAGAAAGAAACCCGTAAGCGTTATACTGCTGATATTTTGGTCGAGAGAAACGGTGAAGAAAAGCTACTAAAGAATGTTCAGTTCTTTACTTATACAACTAAAGATAACAGTGACCCACAGGTTTCAATCGACTTTTATGTAAAGCCTATTGAAAAGACTATCGGTTCAGTTCTTTCTCAAACATTTAAACAAACAATCTCAACTTGTAAGATGATATATGCAAGTTTAGGTGGTCTGTTAACCGGTAAGTTTGGATTTAAGGATATGTCAGGTCCTATCGGTATTGCCTCAGCAGTTACTACTGTTGCATCAGAAAGCCTATCATCAGGATTTATGAGTGCTGTAAATAGTATAATCTATGTTATGATGATTATTACAGTAAACTTAGGTTTGTTTAATATGTTACCTTTCCCGGCTCTTGATGGTGGTAGATTTGTTTTCTTGATTATAGAAGCAATTAGAGGTAAGTCTGTACCAAGAAAAGTTGAAGCTATTGTCAACGGAATTGGTATGGGTCTACTAATCTTATTAATGATTTTAATTACTGCTAATGATATTTTTAAATTAATTTGGTGATTTTATGGCAAGTAAAAGAAAAGTAAAAGCCGGTAATGTTGTTATTGGTGGTGGAGAGAAGATTGCAATTCAATCTATGCTAAATGTACCGGCACATAATATTGAAGATAGTGTAAAACAAGCAAAATCCCTTGAAGAAGCAGGTTGTGATATTGTTAGAGCTGCCGTACCTGATATGGAAGCAGTAAAACTTATTTCAGCACTAAAGGAGAATATTTCTATTCCTGTTGTTGCCGATATTCATTTTAATTACAAAATTGCTCTTGAGTCAGTTGCAGCAGGTGTTGATAAGATCCGTATTAATCCAGGTAATATCGGTGATGATAGCAATGTTAAGGCAGTAGCTGATGCTTGTGCAAATAACGGAATTCCTATTAGAATCGGTGTGAATTCAGGTTCACTTGAAAAGTCAATTCTTGCAAAGTATGGTAGCCCTACACCACAAGCACTTTGTGACTCAGCACTATATCATGCATCACTTTTAGAGAAGTTTGACTTTAATAATATTGTTCTTTCAATGAAAAGTTCTTCAGTTAAGAATATGGTTGAGGCATATGAACTAGCATCTCAGCAATGTGATTATCCACTTCACCTAGGTGTAACTGAGGCAGGTACTGAGAGAATGGGTATTATTAAGTCTGCTGCCGGTATTGGTGCATTACTGGTACAAGGTATTGGTGACACAATTCGTGTCAGTCTTACTGCAGACCCTGTAAAGGAGATTTATGCAGCTAAGGATATTCTAAAGTCACTTGATATGTATGATGGTGGCATTCAGTTTGTATCTTGTCCTACTTGTGGCAGAACAAAGATTGACTTAATAGCTCTTGCAAATGAAGCACAAGAAAGACTTAAGGATTGCAAGAAGAATATTAAAGTTGCAATTATGGGTTGTATTGTTAATGGACCTGGTGAAGCAAGAGAAGCTGATATTGGTATTGCCGGTGGTGATAAGGTTGGTCTTATCTTCAAAAAAGGTGAAATTATTTGCAAAGTACCGGAAGACCAACTACTTGACAGATTAGTAGAAGAAATTGATAAATTGTAAGAAATAGAGAAGTATAAATGAGTTCAGTAAAAGAAATTTTTTCAGACTACATATGTGAGGATGTGCTAGACGAAAGTCTGGTACATTCTCAAGTGGAAAATTTAAGAATAAATAAAGGTACAAGAACTTTGTCCTTCATAATTCATTGTGATAGGCTTTTTAGTGATACAGAACTTTCTGGCTTAAACAGTGAGTTGATGAATTCTAAACTTGCACTAAGCAAGGTAATTATTACACCAAAGTTTAATTCATCACTATTTTCTGCTGATTGTTTTGATGAGTTACTTAATGAGTTGAGAAACAGAATTCCAACTCTTAATGGTACATTTAAAGATTGTGAAGTAACTTTTGAAAACAATTTGCTTAACATTACTATCAAGCATGGTGGTGGTGCATTATTAAAGGCAAAGAATTTTAAACATGAGTTGCAGAACCTTGTCCAAGAAAGATTTGGTTTACTAATTAAAGTAAATGTTGATGGTGTCCTAGAAATGGATGCCGAAAATGAATCTTATATTGAAGAACAGAAAACTGTTGAACAAACAACAGTAAGACAAGAAGTTCAACAAGTAGTTCAAACTTATGCAATTGAGGAAAAACGCCTTGAAGGAAATGCAGAAGAAAGACTACAGAATAAAGAGGGCTTTGTAGAAGTTAGAGAGGGTAAGTTCCTTTATCCTCAAGTTAACCTACAAAAGTGCAGACCTCTTTATGGTAGAACTATCAAGAAAGCACCTTCACCAATGAGTGATATTGCCTATGATACAGGCAAAATCACAGTTTGGGGTGATGTGTTTAGTGTTGAAAAGAAGGTTACTCGTTCAGGAGATAAAAACATTTTCAATATTCTATGTACCGACTACTCAGGTTCTGTAAATGTAAAAGTTTTTGGTGATATAGCATCAACAAAAGTCCTTGACCAAATTAAAAAAGGTCAAACAATTATTGCCGATGGTGATATAGAAAACGATAGATATGCAGGTGAACTTGTACTAAATGCTCGTTCTATCGGTTTTACTGAAAAAATTGATGTAAAGGATAACGCTGACGAAAAGCGTGTAGAACTACATATGCATACCAATATGTCCGATATGGATGGTATTTCTTCAGCAAGTGATATTGTTAATCGTGCATATAAATGGGGACACAAAGCAGTTGCTATTACTGACCATGGTGTAGCACAGGCATTCCCAGAAGCTATGAATACAGCTGAAAAAATTAATAAAGACGAAAACAAAATCAAGGTTATTTATGGTTGTGAAGCCTATTTTGTTGATGACTTTGTTTCAGCAGTTAAAGGTACTCAGGATGAAAGTCTTGACGGTACATTTGTTTGTTTCGATATAGAAACAACAGGACTTTCTGCAAAAAAAGAAAAAATTACAGAAATCGGTGCAGTTAAAATCAAGAACGGTGTTGTAGTAGATACATTCGAAACATTTGTCAATCCTGAAAAACCAATTCCTGAAAAGATAGTTGAACTTACAGGTATCAATGATGGTATGGTTAAGGATGCACCACTTGATGAAGAAGCAGTAAAAGACTTTCTAGAATTTGTAGATGGTGCAGTTGTAGTTGCTCATAATGCACCATTTGATACATCATTTATTAGAGCAGTTTGTGATAGAATGGGTGTTGAATATAACCTTACTTCTATTGATACAGTTGCAATTTGTCGTTCAATTCTACCTGATATTAAGAATTGCAAACTTGATACAGTTGCTAAATATTTAAGACTAGGTAACTTTAATCACCATAGAGCAACTGATGATGCTGAAATTCTTTCAAGAATTTTCATTAGTCTATGCGATAGACTGGTGGATGACTATGCAGTTAAGTCAACTATGGATATTAACACTCACCTTAACGGTGCAGACCAAAAGAAATTACCTGCTTATCATCAGATTATTCTTGTTAAGAATCAAGTTGGCTTAAAGAATTTATATAAACTTATTTCTTATGCTCATTTAAAGTATTTTTATAGAAAGCCTAGAATTCCTAAGTCAGAACTTATTAAACATAGAGAAGGCTTAATTATCGGTTCTGCTTGTGAAGCCGGTCAACTTTTTAGAGCAATTACTTCCGGTAAACCTTGGGCTGAACTTAAAGATATAGCATCATTCTATGATTACCTTGAAATTCAGCCTTTAGGTAACAATGAATTTATGATTAGAAACGGCAGTGCTACAAGAGAAGATTTAATCAAGTATAACAGAACTGTTGTAAGACTTGGTGAAGAACTTAATCTTCCTGTTGTTGCTACTTGTGATGTTCACTTCCTAGACCCTCATGATAAAGATTATCGTAAGATTTTACAAGCATCAAAGGGTTTTGCTGATGCAGACCTACAAGCACCACTTTACTTTAGAACAACTAAAGAAATGCTAAAGGAATTTGATTATCTTGGTGAAGAAAAGGCATATGAAATTGTAGTTAAAAATACAAATGTAATTGCAGATATGTGTGATTATGTACGACCAATTCCACCGGGAAATTTTCCTCCATTTATTGAAGGTGCTGAGGAACAACTTAATTCCATTACTTGGAAAAGAGCAAAGGAAAAGTACGGTGACCCATTACCTGAAATAGTAAAAGCTAGACTTGATAAAGAGCTTAATTCTATCAATACATATGGTTTCTCTGTTCTATATATGACAGCTCAAAAGCTTGTTGCAGATAGTGAAGCCCATGGTTACTTGGTAGGCTCAAGAGGTTCTGTTGGTAGTTCCTTTGTTGCTACAATGTCAGGTATTTCAGAAGTTAATCCACTTGCTCCTCACTATGTATGTAGTAAATGTAAGCACAGTGAATTTATTACAGATGGTAGTTATGGTTCAGGCTTTGATTTACCACCAAAGGATTGTCCTGAGTGTGGTACACCGATGGATAGAGACGGTCACGAAATTCCATTTGAAACATTCCTAGGATTTAAGGGTGACAAAGTCCCTGATATTGACCTTAACTTTAGTGGTGAGTATCAGAGTAAGTCCCATAGATATACAGAAGAACTTTTCGGTCACGATAATGTGTTTAAAGCCGGTACAATAGCAACAGTTGCTGATAAAACTGCTATTGGTTATGTAAAGAAATATGAAGAAGAAAAGGGCAGAGTATATAGTAAAACTGAGGAACTAAGACTTGCCAGTGGTTGTACAGGTATCAAAAGAACCACAGGTCAGCACCCGGGTGGTATGGTTGTTGTTCCTAAGGGTAAAGAAATTTATGATTTCTGTCCGGTACAACATCCGGCAAATGATATGAAGTCCGATAATGTTACTACTCACTTCGACTTCCATTCTATCCATGATACAATTTGTAAACTTGATGAACTTGGTCATGATTCTCCTACAGTTTATCACTACTTAGAAGAATTCACAGGTATTCCTGTTATGGAAGTATCAATGTCTGATCCGGATGTTTATTCATTGTTTACTTCACCAAAAGCACTAGGTGTTACACCTGAAGATATTGATTGTCAAACAGGTACACTTAGCTTACCTGAGTGTGGTACTAACTTTACAAGACAGATGATGATTGATGCAAAACCAACTTGCTTTGCCGATCTTATGCAGATTGCAGGTCTATCCCATGGTACTGATGTATGGCTGGGTAACGCACAGGAACTTATCAAGAATGGTACTTGTACAATTTCAGAAGTTATCGGTACTCGTGACAGTATTATGACCTACTTAATGCACAAAGGTCTTGAACCTGGTATGGCATTTAAGATTATGGAAATTGTCCGTAAAGGTAATGCCACAAAGTTACTTACAGAAGAACATTTTGAGGCTATGCGTAGTCACAATGTTCCGGAATGGTACATTGATTCTTGTATGAAAATCAAGTATATGTTTCCTAAGGCTCATGCTGCTGCTTATATGATTTCTACTTTGCGTTATGGTTGGTATAAAGTGCATAAGCCACTTGCATATTATGCTGCTTACTTTACAGTTCGTGGTGAAGATTTTGATGGGGCAACTGTAATGAAAGGCAGAGATGCAGTTAGAGAGAAGATGAAGATTATCAAGCAAAAGGGTAATGAAGCATCTGCTAAAGAACAAACAGAATTTTCTACTTTGGAAATTATCAATGAAATGTTAGCAAGAGGTATTGAGTGCCTACCTGTTGATATTTACAAATCCGAAGCTAAGAAATTTATTATAGAAGATGGTAAGATTAGACTACCGTTTATGTCACTTTCAGGCATAGGTGAAGCTGCTGCAATTTCTCTTGCTGAATGTGGCAAGAAAAATAAGTATCTTTCAATAGAGGAAATGATTATTAAAACTAAAGTTTCCAGAGCAGTTATTGAAACACTTAAAAATGTAGGTTGTCTAAACGATTTACCTGAAAGTTCACAAATGTCTTTGTTCTAAGGAGGAATATATGAAAGATAAACGACTAAAAAGAGGTATAATCCTAATAGCAGTTGCAGCTTTATTCTGCTTTTTGATTATGAATTTTAACAAAGCAGTAAGTATTATATCTACAATTTTTACTGTATTAACACCATTTATGTATGGCTTTATTATTGCTTATATATTAAAGTTTCCATATAACTTCTTTTACGAAAAAGTCTATAAAGGCATAGGCAAGAAACATGAAAAATGTAAAGTAATGCGAAAACCACTTGCTATTATAACTACCTATGTAATAGCCATTTCTGTAATAGCTTTCTTAATGGTTATTATTATTCCTAGCTTGGTAGATAGCTTTGCAGAACTATCTAAAAATATTATTAACTACGGTAAACAGTTTGAACAGTGGGCTGCACAATTTATAGATTGGGCAAATGCTACATTTGGTTTATCACTACAGATGGATAATGGTCTTGTTGACTTTATTAACAAGTTTACAAAGATGTTCTCAGGTGGTAATATTCTGGATACTGTTAAGTCGCTGTTAAGCAGTATTTTCCCAGAAATCCTTTCTACTGCAAAGGTTGTTTCTTATGGTGTATATAACTGGATTATCGGTATTGTTGCATCTATTTATTTTCTATCATCAAAGGAACTTATGTGTGGTCAAGTAAAGAAACTTACTATGGCTTATGCTCCTAAGAAATGGCAAAACAAGATTTTTGAAGTAACTCATATGTCAAATGAAGTATGTGGTAACTTTATTATTGGTCGTGTAATTGACTCTTTAATTATCGGTGTACTTTGCTATATTATTTTACTTATATTCAACTTTGATTATGCTTTACTGATTGCAGTTGTAGTTGGTATTACAAATGTTATTCCATTCTTTGGACCATTCCTTGGTGCAATCCCTAGTGGCTTTATTCTACTAATGATTAACCCAACAGAATGTTTCTGGTTTGTAATTATTATTGTTCTTTTACAGCAACTTGACGGTAATGTTATTGGTCCTAAGGTTATCGGTGACAAAATCGGTATCTCAGGTTTCTGGATTTTATTCAGCGTTATTGTAGGTAGTGGATTATTTGGTGTTGCCGGTATGCTAATGGGTATTCCTGCTTTCGTTGTAATTTATAACCTTCTTGGCAAAGATGTAAACAAGAAACTTCTTAGAAATAAAGAGTATATCTCTAAAGAGCCTTTAGATAAAAGCAAAAAGTCTGAGAAAGTTAAAGAAAATTAAAGGTTGACAAAATTTCTTTAGCGTGTTAACATATTAGCACACTAAAGTATGAGGTAATTTATGAGAAAGAATTTAATGATTACACCGGAGGGTACAAAGGACTATTTGTTTGAAGAATGTATCACCTCTTGTGATGTACAGGAAAAGATTAAGAATTGTTTTGTAAATAGGGGCTACTCAAAGGTAGATACTCCTTGTATTGAATTTTATGATTTGTTTTCTTTGGAGGACTCAGGTTATCCACAAGAAGCAATGTTTAAGACTACCGATAATAAAGGCAGACTAATGGTAATGCGTCCCGATTCAACATTACCGATTGCCAGAATGGCAGCAACTCGTCTAAAGAATTATGATTTGCCACTAAGATTATATTACGGTCAGTCTGTTTATCGTAACAATCCTACTTTGCGTGGTAGAAGTAATGAAATTATGCAGATGGGTGTTGAACTTATTGGTGCAACAGGTAAGAGGGCAGACCTTGAAATTCTAACTACTGCTATTGACTGTCTGTCAGCTAATGTTGATGATTTCCGTATTGAAATCGGTCATGCTGATGTTTTTAACGCATTAGTGAAAAGACTAAATGTAACTGATGAAACTGCCGAGGCTATTAGAGTAAGTATTGAAAGCAAGAATTATTCAGCCCTAAATACTATCCTTGATAAACTTCCTCAGAGTTCAGATGTTGAAGCTATCAGAAAGCTACCAAGACTTTTTGGTGGTGTTGAAGTAATTGATGAAGCTTTAAATCTATGTAATGATGAAAAGGCAGTTAAAGCATTAAACTACCTAAAAGAACTATTTGAAGATTTATCAAAGCTTAACCTTGGTGACAAGATTATCATTGACCTTGGTATTGTTCAACAAACTAACTACTACAGTGGTATTGTTTTCACAGCTTTTGTAAACGGTATCGGTGATGAAGTTATTTCAGGTGGTAGATATGATAAACTAATGGAAAACTTTGATTTCCCTACAGGTGCTGCAGGTTTTGCAGTTAATGTAGATGACCTTGTTGAAATTAAGTTAAAAGATAGCAATAAAGATGAAGCACCTATTCCTGAAATTCTGGTTTGTGCAAAAGATGGCTTTGAAATTACTGCTATTGAAAAAACAAAAGAACTTGTTAATCAGGGCAAAAATGCAGTGTTTAGTGTTTTTGAAACAATCGAAGAAGCTAAACAGTATGCAGACAAAACAGGAGTAAAGGAACTATTAGTTGTAGGTGAATGATATGCAGCCATTAAGAATAGCCTTAACAAAAGGCAGACTTGAAAAAGATACTATAAAATTATTTCAAAAGATAGGTTACAACTGTGATGCAGTTATCAACAAGGGCAGAAAGCTCATCCTTCCAATTGGTAACGGTGAAATCGAAGTTGTCCTAGCTAAAGCAGCCGATGTTATTACATATGTTGAAAATGGTGTTTGTGACCTTGGCGTTGTTGGCAAAGATACAATTCTTGAAAACGGTCATTGTTTCTATGAACTACTTGACCTAGGTTTTGGTAGATGTAAGTTTGCAGTAGCAACACAAAAGGGTAAAGACCTTTATGGTGGATACAAAGCACTAACAATTGCTACTAAGTATCCTAATGTTACAAGATCATTCTTTGAAGAAAAGAATATGGATGTTCGTGTAATCAAGATTGAAGGTTCTGTTGAACTTGGTCCACTTATCGGTTTAAGTGATGCAATTGTGGATATTGTTGAAACAGGTTCAACTTTGAAAGAAAACGGACTTGAAGTAGTTGAAGATGTTTGTCCAATTTCAGCAAGACTAATTGCTAATGTTGCAAGTCTAAAACTACACAAAAAACAAATCGAAGAACTTGTTGATTTAATAAGTAAGGAGATTGATGCTTAATGTATATTATTCCTGCTATTGATATTAAAGACGGTAACTGTGTTCGCCTACAAAAAGGTGACTATAATACAGTTAAAAAAGTTGCTGAAAACCCATATATTACTGCTAAGTCATTTAAAGATGCCGGTGCAAGATATCTACATATGGTTGACCTTGATGGTGCAAAAGATGGTAAAATGCAAAACGCTGAATTGATTTGTGATATTGCAAAGTCTTGTGGTATGCTTGTTGATGTTGGTGGTGGTATTCGTGATTTAAAGGCTATTGAATTCTACCTAAATAACGGTGTTAACCAAGTTGTATTAGGTTCAGTTGCAGTTAAAAATCCTCAGATTGTTATTGATGCAGTTAAGAATTTTGGTGACAAAATTATTGTTGGTATTGATGCAATGGACGGTATGGTTAAGTCAGAGGGTTGGATTGACGGTAGTGATATTTACTACACAGAACTTGCCAAGAGAATGGAAGATGTTGGTGTAGAAAAGTTTATCTTTACCGATATTAACCGTGACGGTATGCTAACAGGTCCTAACCTTGTTCAGCTTGAAGTGTTAAGTAATTCTGTAAGTGCTGATATTGTAGCAAGTGGTGGTGTATCTGATTTAACAGATATTAAGGACTTAATGAGTCTAAATATTTTTGGTGCAATTTGTGGTAAGTCTATTTATGAAGGTACACTTAATTTACCAAAGGCTATTAAACTAACAAGAGGTTAATTATGGAAAATAACTTAGATAAATATTTTGTCAAGTCAGACTTAATTCCTGCAGTAATCCAAGAGAAATCTACTGGTGAAGTCCTTATGGTTGCATGGATGAACAAGGAGTCTATGGCTAAAACACTTGAAACAGGCTATACTTGGTTTTGGAGTAGAAGTCGTCAAGAACTATGGAATAAAGGTGCAACATCCGGTCATCTTCAAAAGGTTGTTGAAATTTATTCTGATTGTGATGATGATACTTTATTAGTAACAGTAGAACAAACAGGTGCTGCTTGTCATACAGGTAACCATAGTTGTTTCTTTAAGAAAATTTATTAATTTTAAATTATAAAACTGCTTTCTATTTATTTAGAAAGCAGTTTTTTCTCATAAAAAAGTGGGTACTGAAAATCAGTACCCATAATTTTTTAACTTGCATTTTTTAGTTGTAGTCTTAATTTATCACTAATCATAGCAATAAATTCACTGTTAGTTGGCTTACCTCTTGAGTTGTGGATAGTGTATCCAAAGTAGGAGTTAAGCACATCCACATCACCTCTATCCCAAGCAACTTCAATTGCATGCCTAATAGCCCTTTCAACTCTGCTGGAAGTTGTTTCATACTTTAGTGCAACTGATGGATACAGTTCCTTAGTTACTGCATTGATAATTTCAGGTTTTTCAATAGACATTAGTATTGAGTCTCTTAGGTAGTGATAACCCTTAATATGTGCCGGTACACCGATTTGATGAAGAATCTCAGTAACCTTTACTTCAATGTTAAGGTTACTTTGATAACCTTGGTTGCTCATAATGTTCTTTGTGTTCATTAACATAGTAATGTTTTCAGTAAGGTCATTAATGTTGTAGGGCTTTAGCACAAAGTAAGATGCACCGTTGTTCATAGCCTCTTGTTCAAGCAAAGCACTTCTGTAATTAGAAAATGCAATGAAAAGTGGGGAACAGTTGCTTTCATTTCTAATGTGACGCATAACACTTATTCCATCTAGTCTTGTTAGGAACAAGTCAAAAAGTACCACATCAGGGTGTATCTCGTTAATTTTGTTTAGTAGTTCTTCACCATCTTTAGCAGAGTAGTGAACTGAAAAGTTCTTACTGTTGAGAAAACGAAGTGTTTCCTCATCAAATTCATTTGGTTCTTCTGTGAGAAGTAGTTTGATTTTATTCTCCATGAAAATTCTCCCTTGTTAATTTGTTGAGATAATCATACCATATTATGGTAAATATATCAAGGGTTTACACTTAAATTTTTTTCAAAAAATTAATTTAAATCTCAACATATTGTGTCACTACTACCCACTATATTACAAAATATCCCAATAATATGCCATTTCTACAAATATTTTATTTTGACTCTTCTATCATAGTTTCAGCAAGAATACCATAACCTTTTTCAGGATTATTGACAAATACATGGGTAACTGCACCAACAAGCTTACCATCTTGTATTATAGGTGAGCCACTCATACCCTGTACAATGCCACCTGTTTTTTTCAGTAACTCTTTGTCTGTAACTTCAATTGTAATTTCTTTCATTTTGTCAAAGAAGAAGTGACATTCTGGTTTAATAGTTACTTTGTAGAATTTAGGACTGGAACCCTCAACAGTTGTGTAAATATAAGCAGTACCTTTTTTTACTTCTTCTTTAGTTGCAACTTTATATTCCTTGTATGATGTTTCTATTTCTTTATTACAGAACAGCCCATATTCTGAATTATAATAAGCCTTGCCGATTTCATCATCTAAGAAATATCCGTTAAGTCCACCGGCATAACCGCTTTTAGCTTTATCAACACTTTGAATGATAGCAGGACAAATGTCACCCTCAGCCATAGGTAATAGGTTAGTTGATTCCTTGTCACAAATTCCATGACCTAAACATGCAAAGGTATTATTGTTTGTATCATAATAAGTTATAGTTCCTATACCGGCACAACTGTCCTTTATCCAAATACCAACTGTATAATTACCGTTGTGATTTTCAGGTTTAATGCTTAAGTCAATAATTTCATAATCTCTGTTAATAGTAAACTTAATTGTTTGATTTTTATATTCTTCAATTTTATTCCTTACAACTTCATTATCCTTAACTTTTTCATTATTAATACCTATTATAATGTCATTAACCCTCATACCTGCCTTATCGGCAGGAGAATTTTTTCTAACCTTAGTAACTAATGCACCCTCTGAATAAAATTTAATTCCAAAAGGTTGTCCACCGATTTGTACTGTTTTATTTTTTAAGTCACTACTTGTTGCAATAGCATTTGATGGATTTATAGTATTATATACTCCTAATATAGCCACAATAGCTATTATAAAAGAAATAACTTTTTTCATAACCTCACCTTTATTTATATGTCATACTATTATTTTTTCTGGTTTTATAGTATAATAGTTTGGAAATAGTATTGATAAAATATTATTTTGGTAGTATTATTTTTTTAGTGCTGATTTACAGTACACAAGTTCCAAATTTTTTATTTAATGGGTGCTATATGAGTGAAGAAAAAATTTTTACAGGTTTAACTACTCAAGAAGTTGAAAAGAGTGTTTCAGAGGGTAAGGTTAATATTGATACCTCAAAACCGGAAAAAACCTTAGGAAATATTTTATTTAAAAATATTTGTACATTATTTAACTTACTGAATGTTGTTCTTGCTTTAGCAGTTTTTCTTGTTGGTTCATACAAGAATATGCTTTTTATCGGTGTTGTATTTTTCAATACAATAATCGGTATTGTGCAAGAAATTCGTAGTAAAAAAGCAGTTGATAAACTGTCTATTATTTCCGGTAATAATTCAAAGGTTATCAGAAACGGTGAAACAATAGATATTAATAATGAAGAAATTGTTCTTGATGATTTACTTTCTTTAAGTAGAGGTAACCAAATTCCAACAGACTGTGTTGTTGTTGACGGTGAGTGCTTTGTAAATGAAAGTATGCTTACCGGTGAAAGTGAATTAATCAGAAAAAATGTTGGGGACAAGCTAATGTCCGGTAGCTTTATAAACTCAGGACAATGTATTTCAAAGGTTGTTGCAGTAGGTGACGATAATTATGCTGCTAAGCTAAATAATTCAGCTAAGTATTATAAAGAAAATAATTCTGAAATTTTCAGAACAATTAAAAAAATTATCAAAGTAGTAACTTGTATTTTAGTTCCATTAGGTACAATACTGTTTTTACATCAGTTATTATTCTTAAATGTTTCTCTGGAAAATGCAGTTGTTAAAACAGTAGCAGCACTTATCGGTATGATTCCTGAGGGACTTGTACTTTTGACAAGTACAGTTCTTGCAGTTTCTGTTATAAGACTTTCTAAGAAAAATGTCCTTGTTCAAGACCTTTATTGTATTGAAACACTTGCAAGAGTAGATACTCTTTGTCTTGACAAAACAGGTACACTGACTTGTGATGAAATGATTGTTGAGGATATTATTCCCCTAAGTGACTATACTTATGATGATGTGCTAAATATTCTTTCTGATTTTGCGAATAATAGCATTGACTACAACAGTACAATGAATGCTGTTAGGGATAAAATTGATGGTTACCATTACGAAAAGGCAGTTTCAGTGGAAGCCTTTTCTTCCGAAAAGAAATGTTCTTCTGTTACATTTAGTGATAGAAAGATTCTTTGTGGTGCAGGTGAATTCATCCTTAATGAAGATGAAAATGATATTCTTACTGATATTAAGGAATATGAAAATAACTACAGAGTCCTAACCTTTGTAATGATAAAGGGTGATACAAGGACCCCTATTTGTAATGTTTTATTGAGAGATAAACTTCGTGAAAATGCTAAAGAAACATTAAAGTATTTCAAAAAACAAGGTGTTAATATTAAGATTATTTCCGGTGACTCAGTAAACACAATTGTAAATATAGCCAGAACTTTTAATATTGATAACTACGATAAAGCTATTGACTGTAGCACTTTAAAAACTGATGAAGATATCAAAAAAGCATCAGAAGAATATACAATCTTTGGTAGAGTAACTCCTCAACAAAAAGAAAAGCTGATTTCATCAATACACGATAATGGTCATTCAGTAGCTATGACAGGTGATGGTGTAAATGATGTTTTAGCACTTAAAAAGGCCGATTGCTCAGTAGCAATGGCATCAGGTAGTGAGGCTGCTAAATGTGTATCACAAATTGTACTTGCTGATAATGACTTTTCTTCAATGCCACATATTGTTGCTGAAGGTAGAAGAACAATTCAGAATATCCAGAGAAGTTCATCACTGTTTTTAGTTAAAAATATTTTTTCAATTTTACTTTCTGTTTTAGTTATTATATTTGGTATGTCCTATCCATTCCAATCAATTCAACTTTCATTTGTTGGAGGACTTACAATAGGTATTCCATCATTTATATTAGCTATGGAATATAACAATAACAGAATAACAGGAAACTTCTTTATTAACATAATCTGTGGTGCAATACCGGCAGGTTTAACGGTAACTCTAAATTCTATATTGGTTATGACTTTAGGTTATCAACTTGGATTTAATACCCAAACACTTGAAACTGTCTGTATTATGGTAACAGCATTTGCTTTGTTTGCTCTTGTAGTAAAGATATCTTTACCATTTAATAAGCTAAGACTTTCTTTATCAATATTCATTTTTGTTTGCTTAGTTTTAGGTTTCTTGTTTGGTGGTAAAATTCTAGGCACAGTACCATTAAATCATAATTCTTCTATGTTCTTATTATGTTCATTTGCTTTCACAATAATAGTATTTATTATTCTTACTCTAATTACAAATGCTATTAAGAAAAAGATTATAGATAAAAAGTAATAGATAACAAGATAGCACAACTTGAAGTTGTGCTATTTTTGACTTAAATTTAACTTTTTTATACATAATTAATGTGGTATAATAAATATAAAAATAATTGAGATGATATATATGAATTTTACTTTACCTAAAAATGTTTTAAATATAATTGAAAAAATGGAGTCAAATGGTTTTCAGTGTTACACAGTAGGTGGTTGTGTAAGGGATATGTTACTTGGTTTAACCCCAAAGGATTATGACTTAACTACAAATGCAAAACCGGATAAAATTATTTCAATATTCAAAGATTACAAAATTATTGATGTCGGAATAAAGCATGGCACAGTTGCAGTAATAATTGATAATGAAGTTTACGAAATAACAACCTACAGAATAGATGGTGATTATGAAGATAACCGTCATCCTAAGAATGTTGAGTTCACCACTTCACTAAAAGAAGACTTAGCAAGAAGAGATTTTACAGTAAATGCTATGGCATATAACCCAAGTGAAGGTGTAATCGATTATTTTAACGGTCAAGAAGATTTAAAGTATAAGGCTATTAGATGTGTTGGTGAACCTGATAAAAGATTTAAGGAAGATGCACTGAGAATTTTAAGAGCATTAAGGTTTGCATCAACCTATAACTTTTCAGTAGAATTTAATACATATAATGCAATTGCAAAGAATAAAGAACTATTAAATAATATTTCTAAAGAAAGAATTGCAACAGAACTTGTAAAAACTTTGTGTGGTGAAAATTGTAGTTATATTCTTAGAAGATTTAAAGATGTATTTGCAGTAATTATTCCGGAAATTTCTACAATGTTTCATTATGACCAAAACACACCTCACCATAACAAAACATTATGGAAACATACAGTTTCTTGCGTTAAGCATATTGACAATGACCCAATCTTAAGAATGACAATGCTACTTCACGATATAGGTAAGCCAATGTCAGAAAATAAAGACGAAAATGGTATTTCTCATTTTAGAGGTCACGAAAAGACAGGTGCAGGTATTGCAAAAATAATTTTAGAAAGACTTCGTTACTCTAAAGATTTTACAGAAACTGTGGTTAATTTAATTTCTATTCACGATTTAAGAATTCAACCTGACAGAATTATAATTAAGAAAGTTCTGAAAAATATCGGTTCAGAAAATTTCTCAATGCTTATGAAAATTCAAATGGCTGATGTACTTTCTCAGTCTAGCTACCATCAACAGGAAAAGATTGATAAGCTAAATAAAGTTAACAGTATTTTTCTTGATATTATGGCTAATGATGAATGTTTCAGCTTAAAGTATCTTAAAGTCAATGGTTCAGACCTTATGGGTTGTGGTATGTCAAAAGGCAAAATAATAGGAGATACACTTAATCTTTTGCTTAATAAAGTTATTGAAAATACTTTAATTAACGATAAAGAAACTTTACTTAAATATGTCAGAACAAATGTAATATAGAAAAAAAGGAGATGCATCTGCATCTCCTAAATTTTTGCCTATTTAAATTGTAACAGATAATTAAATTTGACTTACACCTGTTTCTTTAGCAGCATTAATAACAGCTTCAGCAACAGCCTTACCAATTCTCTTATCAAATGCCTCCGGTAAAATGTATTCAGCATTTAGTTCATCATCAGAAATTAAGTTTGCAATTGCATATGATGCAGCAACTTTCATTTCTTCATTGATTTCCTTTGCTCTACAATCCAAAGCACCTCTAAAGATACCTGGGAAAGCAAGTACATTGTTAATCTGATTAGGGAAGTCACTTCTACCTGTACCTACTACAGCAGCACCGGCATTCTTAGCCTTATCAGGCATAATTTCAGGTGTAGGGTTTGCCATAGAGAAGATAATAGGTTCATTAGCCATACTCTTTACCATTTCTTCAGAAACAATGTTAGGAGCACTTACACCGATAAATACGTCAGCACCCTTCATTGCATCAGCTAGATTACCTGTCTTTTTACTTCTGTTAGTAACTTTAGCAATTTCCTTGTGAGCATCCTTAAGAGTATCATCATCTTCACAAAGAATACCGTTAATATCGCACATTGTAACATTCTTAAAGCCAATGTTTAGTAGGTGTTTACAAATAGCAATACCGGCAGAACCTGCACCGTTAATTACAACTTGTACATCTTCAACATTCTTCTTAACTACCTTTAGTGCGTTAAGTAAACCGGCTGCAACAATAATAGCAGTACCATGTTGGTCATCATGGAATACAGGAATGTCACATTTTTCTTTTAACTTCTTTTCAATTTCAAAGCATCTAGGTGCTGCAATATCTTCAAGGTTAATTCCACCAAAGCTACCACTGATAAGATAAACTGTATTTACAAATTCATCAACATCTTTAGTTCTAACACAAATAGGGAAAGCATCAACATCTGCAAATTCCTTGAATAATGCACATTTACCTTCCATAACAGGCATACCGGCCTCAGGACCAATGTCACCTAGACCTAAGATAGCAGAACCGTCAGTAACTACTGCTACAAGGTTGTTTCTTCTTGTTAGTTCAAATGATTTATTATAATCCTTGTTAATTTCAAGGCAAGGTTCAGCTACACCGGGAGTGTAAGCAAGTGACAAATCCTTGCTACTGTTTACCTTAACTCTTGAAACAACTTCAATTTTGCCGTTCCATTCATAATGCTTTTGTAAAGATTCTTGTCTAATATCCATATTGTAATCCTCCATAAAAATCTTATTATATTATACAACTTATTATAAATTCATTCAATATGTTTGACAAAATATTATTTTTCTA
The DNA here is from genome assembly GCA_052118065.1 of Ruminococcus sp. LCP21S3_E8. Lineage (GTDB taxonomy): Bacteria > Bacillota > Clostridia > Oscillospirales > Acutalibacteraceae > Ruminococcoides. Next base: position 102,280 of record JBQKHY010000003.1, read on the forward strand.
TTAAAATATAGTAGCAACTAGATTGAATAGCTACGGTTAGAAGCGAAAGCGACTATCCGAGGAAAGTCCGAGCTCCACAGAGCAATAATAACGGCTAACAGCCGCCGGGGGTGACCCTAGGGATAGTGCAACAGAAAATTACCGCCACTTATGTGGTAAGGATGGAAAGGCGAGGTAAGAGCTCACCGGTAATATGGAGACATATTAGCCGTGTAAACCCTATTTGGAGCAACACCGTGGAGGGACATAATGCTTGCTCGGCAGTCCCGGGGAGGTGGCGTTGAGCAGTTGTGGTAACACGCTGCCAAGATAGATGGCTATTCACGACAGAACTCGGCTTATAGATTTGGTTGCTAAGGGTCTTTATGACCCTTATTTTTTTGCTATTCATATTTCTTTTAAATAATTTTCTATAAGAAAATTACAAAAATATTACAAAATATCACTATCTTGTAATATAATTCGATAAAAAGTATCAATTTTTTAAATTTATTTACAAAAAGGTCTTGTTTTTTTTCTTTTATAGTATTATAATATGTTCATAATGAATTTAAAGAATTTTTTTAAAGAATATTTTAAAAGAATTATTTATTAGAATTATTCAAAAGAATTACTTTAAAGAAAAATAATTATGTAAATGGGGAGAATATTATGAGGCTAAGAAAACAAAACTTAGGCGACAGAAACCTAATTGGTGCTCGTGTTGAATCTGCTAGAAAAAAGAAGGGAATGAAGCAAAAGGAACTTCTTGCACAGTTGCAGGTTAACGGTGTGGATATGAATGCATCAGGTCTTTCTAAGCTTGAAGGTCAAATTCGTTATGTAACAGATATTGAACTAGTTGCATTAGCAGATATTTTGGAAACTTCTGTTGACTCACTTCTTGGCAGAGAATAATTTTAAGTAGAACGGTGACTTTGTCACCGTTTTTTTGCGTTATTTGCATAAAATAATTGAAATTTTCTTTACATTTGGTATAATAATATAGTATGTATTTAGGAGGTTGAACCTTATGACAAAAATTGATAACTTTTTTGAAAGTATAAAGGATAAGAAAGTAGCATTTTGTGGACTTGGTATCAGCAACTTTCCTGTTATGGAAATGTTCGTAAACAAAGGCATTGATGTTACTGCTTGTGATAGAAGAAATTTTGAGGAGCTAGGTGATAACGCTAAGAAAGCCGAAGAACTTGGTGTTAAACTTTCTTTAGGTGACAATTACCTAAAGAACCTTGATGTTGATATTGTTTTTAGAACACCGGGTATGAAGTATTATATGGATGAACTTGTAGAAATGCGTAACCGTGGTGTTGTTGTTACTTCCGAGATGGAACTTTTCTTTGAACTTGCCGACTGTCATATTATTGCAGTTACAGGTTCTGACGGCAAAACTACTACAACTTCTATTGTTTCAGAATTTCTAAAAGCTGCCGGTAAAAAGGTATTTTTAGGTGGTAATATCGGTAAGCCACTTTTACCTGAAATTGAAAGTATTACTAAGGATGATTATGCAGTAGTTGAACTTTCTTCATTCCAGCTAATCTCAATGAAAGAAAGTCCTGAAATTGCTATTGTAACAAATGTTTCACCAAATCACCTTGATATACATAAGGATATGCAAGAATATGTTGATGCTAAGAAGAATATTCTTCTTCATCAAAATGCTTTCTCAAAGACTGTTCTTAACCTTGATAATGAAATTTCAAATTCATTCTCAAGTGATGTTCGTGGTCAGTTAGCTAAGTTTAGCAGAAGAAATACAGTTACTAACGGTGCATATCTAAAGGATAACAAGATTGTTTATTCTGATTACGGTAAGGAAACAGAAATTATTGATATTAAAGATATTTTCATTCCGGGTATGCACAATGTAGAAAACTATATGGCTGCTATCTCTGCAGTATGGGGTATTGTTGATGTTGATACTATTGTTAAAGTAGCTAAAACATTCCAAGGTGTAGAACATAGAGCAGAATTTGTAAGAGAATTTAATGGTGTTAAGTACTACAATGACTCTATTGCATCTAGCCCTACAAGAACTGCATCAGGTACACTTTCTCTATATGATGAAAAGATTATTATTATTGCCGGTGGTTATGACAAGAACCTTAACTATGATGAACTAGGTGAAGTTATTTGTAAGAAAGTTAAAACTTTAATTCTTATGGGTAATACTGCTGATAAGATTGAAACTTCAACTAAGAAAGCACCTAGCTATAGTGAAGGTAACCCTGTTATTTATCGTGTATCTAATATGGAAGAAGCAGTTAAAAAGGCTTCTGAAGTTGCAGTTAAGGGTGATATTGTTTCTTTATCTCCTGCAAGTGCAAGTTTTGATTTGTACAAGAATTTCATGGAGAGAGGTATTCACTTCAAGACTCTTGTTAAAGAATTGAAATGATAAAATATCTGTCTGATGACACAAAATATAGGAATGTTACAGCTAAGCTAAAAGATAAGGATGTATTTTTTACCAGAATAAATGTACTGTATAAATCTTATGGGCTTAACAGTGACTTTCTTGACATATGGTATCAGTCTTTTAATGAAAATTATGTTTCACTGATTTCAAGGTTAGATAATCAGTTTATTTTGTTTTTAACAGAAAATTCTAACATTCAAGAAATTAAAGAATTTCTCAATGTGTTAGGGTTTTCTCATCTTTTGTTTAATGAAAAATATTCTCTGAATTTTAATTCTTATAAGTCAGAAATCGGCTTAATTATGAAAAGAGAATTTATTGATAATAAAGTAAAAGAAAATAATTGTATTTTTACTACCGAGAATGAATATAAAGATGTTTTTAACTTCTTTAATAGTTGTAATTCAAGAGTTGTAAAAATTTCTGATTATGGATATTTTGTAACTGATTTACATTCTAAGGTTAGAGTAGATTGTAGTAAAATTTATTCACTTAAATTTAATGATAAAATAGTTTGTTGTGCAATAATAACAGGTGATGAATATAGTAAAATAATTTCACCAATCGCAACATTACCTCAGTATAGAAATAATGATTATGCAAAAAGCCTTTTGAATAATATAGAAGAAGACAACCTATATTTATTTTGTGAAGATAATTTAAAAGATTGCTATACCAAAATGGGTTTTAATATAATAGGAAAATGGAAGGAAATACATAGATGAGTTTTTTTGATTTGGATAGTAAAATATTAGAACTATCTGAAAAAGCAATGGAAGAGTGCAGAACTCAGTTCCAAGAAATAGAGAGAATACAAGAATATAACCAGAATAAAATGTTAAAAGCATTCCAAACTTGTGGTGTTTCAGAAAGCCACTTTGCTGACAGTACAGGTTATGGTTATAGTGATAGAGGTAGAGAAGTCCTTGATGAAGTATATGCCACTGCTTTTGGTGCTGAAGATGCAATAGTAAGACAAAGTTTTCAGTCCGGTACTCACGCATTAACAGTTGCTTTATTTGGTATGCTAAGACCTGGGGACACTGTGCTCTCAGTTGTAGGTATTCCTTACGATACAATCAGAAGTGTAATTGGTATTGAGGGTAACTATTCAGGCTCATTAAAGGACTTTGACATTCATTATGATGAAGTACCTTTAAAAGATAATGAAGTTGATTATGATGCTTTAGTTGAAAAACTAAAGTCAAAACCTAAAATGGCTTATATTCAGCGTTCAAGAGGTTATTCTCTAAGAAGAGCATTAACTATTGCTGATATTAAGAAAATTACTGAAATAGTAAAGAAAGAGTCACCTGAAACAATTGTTATGGTTGATAATTGTTACGGTGAATTTGTTGAAGAACTGGAACCAACTCAAGTTGGTGCAGATATTATGGCTGGTTCTTTAATTAAGAATGCTGGTGGTGGTATTGCTCCAACAGGTGGTTATATTGCCGGTAGAAAAGATTTAGTAGAAATTTGCAGTTACAGACTTACAACACCGGGTACAGGTAGAGAATTAGGTGCAACAATCAGCACTAAGAGAGAAATGTTCCTAGGTGCATTTAACTCACCACATATTACAGGTGAAGCTATGAAAACTGCAGTTTTTGCAAGTACACTATTTACATTAATGGGTTACGGTGTATCTCCAACTATGGATGAAAAAAGAGGAGATATTGTACAAGCAATTCTTCTTGAAAATGAAGAAAACCTTATTGCCTTTTGTGAGGGTATTCAAGCAGGTTCACCGGTAGATAGCTATGTAACACCTGTACCGGATGATTTACCGGGATATGATAGCAAGGTTATTATGGCTGCCGGTACATTTACTTTAGGTTCAAGTATTGAACTTTCTGCCGATGCACCACTTAGAGAACCTTTTGCAGTATGGATGCAAGGTTCATTTAACTTCCATTGTGGCAAAACCGGTGTTCTTATTGCAGCAGATAGAATTTTAAAGAAAAATAAGTAATATGAATTTTGAAAGTTTAGTTAAATCAATCACTGAAATATTCAGCGAAGAACCTGATAAACCCTTTAAAAATGATAATGTTTCTACTGTATTTAGACATAGCAATAATAACAAATGGTTTGCTTTATTAATGAAAATCCCTAAGAATAGATTAGGTGAATATTCTGATAAAATAGTAGATATTGTCAATGTAAAATGTGACCCAATAATGCTAGGTTCACTTTTAGAAGAAAAAGGTTTTTATCCGGCATACCATATGAATAAAGAACATTGGATAACAATATGCCTAGATGGTTCGGTTGATGATGAAAAGATACTTTCATTAATAGATATTAGCTACGATTTAACAGTAAAATAAGCAGAAAAAAGTCCTTAACAATCTACTTGTTAAGGACTAATTTTATGTTCTTTTGTTTCTTAAATATTTAAAGAACTTATCAAAAAGTTCCAATGATTCTTTTTCTTTAAAGCCACCTTCATAACTAACTTTGAAATTTTCTTTCATATTAAATATATTGATAACAGAACCACAAGCACCATACTTTTTATCATATGCACCAAAATATACATTAGGTATTCTGGCATTAACTATAGCACCGGCACACATAGGGCAAGGCTCCATTGTTACATACATTTCACATTGCCAAAGTCTCCATCCGGATAACTCATTACAAGCATTATCTATTGCAATAACCTCGGCATGATGAAGTGCATTTTTAGTTTTTTCTCTTGTGTTGTGAGCCTTAGCAATTACAACATTATCTTTAACAATTACTGCACCAACAGGAACTTCATTTTCTTCTAAAGCTAACTTAGCCTCATTAAGTGCAATGTCCATAAACTTTTCATTATACATAATTAAAAACCTATTAGAGTAATAAATGCTTCAATAATGAAGAATGAAAGAAGAATTATAGTACCTGGATTAGCAAAGAATTGAACTATCCTATCCTTAGCACCTAAACTTACAATAGATTTATTTCCAAATTTAAAGTTAAGACCCTTTTTTATTAGTAAAACTATTGAAATAAAGCCTAGCAGAGTAAGTACAAAAATAACTACTGATGAAATTACAGAATATAAATTGTCACCAACATAGTTAGCTACAATATCAATAATTACTGATATACCATTGTTTAGTAGATGTAAAACCATTGCCGGAATAATTGAATTTGTCTTTACTACTATAAATCCACAAGCTAGTCCTACAATAAATGCAAATGGAATTTGTACAAAGTTACCATGCATAAATCCAAATAGTAGGGATGACATCAGAATTGCAAAGCCATCACCGAATTTTCTAAATGAATTTAAGATAACACCTCTAAACATAAATTCCTCAGTTAAAGCAGGAATAATTGCAATACATATAAAGTAAATAACTTGGTCAAGTGGTGTTTTGGTTGTAAATTCAACACCGGTTGTGTTGGTTAAACCAAATATACTTAAATTGTAATCTAGAAGGCTAACTACAATATTTGCAATAGTACAAATTGCATATCCACCTAATACTAATAATAAGGGATTATATTTCTTATTATTGCTAACCGGAATAACATTACTGAATTTGTAATGAAATATTAAACAGAATACAAATGGCACAACAAAGAAACCGGCAAATTCACCTAAACCATTAATAATGTAATCGTAAGAAGAATAACTGTTTTGTGATGCTGTGCTTGTAAGAGAAGAACTTTGACCGAAAAAACTTATAAACATAAATAGTACAGTAGCTGCAATATTCATAAATATAATTGCAATAAACAACATAAAGGAAAGTTTGTTGCTTTCTTTTCTAATTAGTTTTTTCTCTTGATTTATTTGATAATTGTGGTACAATTGTTGTTGAAAAAAGTTATTCATTTTGTCTACCTCGACTTTCATTAGTATCATATTATCAAATTTCTAATTAATTGTCAAAAAGGTATTGACAAATTAAATGCTTTTATATATAATGATTGAGTAAAAGAAAGAAAGGCAGTTATGCTTTCACCTACGGGGTGCCGTCTGCGTGGGTTAATACTTACAGTTTTTTACTGATGCGTATTAGAGTGGACGGAGTTTATCTGTCCACTTTTTTAATTTATTTTGGAGGTGCTCGACAATCAGCAACAAGAAACTACAGATTAACGAAGAAGTCCGTGATAAGGAAGTAAGACTAATTGGTGCCGAAGGCGAACAGCTAGGAATTATGTCTTCAGAAAAAGCTTTCAATATAGCAATGGAGAGTAACCTTGACTTAGTTAAGATTGCTCCACAGGCAAAGCCACCTGTTTGCAAAGTAATGGACTATGGCAAGTATCGTTTTGAACAAGCTAAAAGGGAAAAAGAAAATAAGAAGAACCAGCGTACTTTTGATATTAAGGAAGTTAGACTTTCACTAAATATTGATGTGCATGACTTCAACACAAAACTTAACAATGCCCTTAAGTTTATTAAGAAAGGCGATAAGGTTAAGGTTTCAATTCGCTTTAGAGGTAGAGAAATGGGTCATCCTGAGCAGGGTTATGACACAATGAACCGTTTTGCTAAAGCTTGTGAAGAAGTTGCTGTTATCGAAAAACCAGCAAAACTTGAAGGTAGAAATATGCTAATGTTTCTAGCTCCTAAGCCAAATAAGTAATTTTTAAGGAGGATTTTCATAATGGGAAAGATTAAGACACATAGTGGTGCAAAAAAGAGATTTAAACTTTCTAAGAATGGTAAGGTTATCCGTGCTCATGCTAATAAGCAGCACATTCTTAACAAGAAGAACACAAAGCGTAAGAGAGGTCTAAGACAGACTTGTGTAGCTGATAAGACAAATACAGCTCAGATTAAGAAATTAATCCCTTACAAATAATTAACTTTTTGAATTTAACTTACGAAATAACGGAGGAAATATAGAATGGCTCGTGTAAAAGGCGCGATGATGACTCGCAAAAGAAGAAACAAAACATTAAAGCTTGCTAAGGGTTATTACGGTGCAAAGAGTAAGCACTTTAAGATGGCTAAGCAGGCAGTTATGAAATCTGGTAACTATGCATACATTGGTCGTAAGCAGAAGAAGAGAGATTTCAGAAGACTTTGGATCACAAGAATTTCTGCAGCTTGTAAGCTAAACGGCACAAACTACAGCACATTTATGAATGGTCTTAAGAAGGCTAACATTGACCTTAACAGAAAGATGCTTTCAGAAATCGCTATTTCTGATCCAGCAGCTTTTGCTAGCCTTGTTGAAAAAGTTACAAAAGCTTAAGTGTTATGCGTTTGAGGTTCTTACCTCAAACGCTTTTTACTATCTAAAAAAGAGGTCATTATATGAAGTTTGTTACAAGTAGAGAAAATGGTACTCTAAAGCATATTCATAAATTGGTAAAGCAGAAAAAGTATAGAAACAAAAATAAGCAGTTTGTTGCAGAAGGCTTAAGGACTTGCCAAGATGTTTTGATTTCTAATATTCATATTGATGTGCTACTTTGTAGCGAAAATTTCTATACCAGAAATCTTGAATTATGCAATAGATTAGAGTCAATTTCTGATGAATCAATAGTTGTACCTAACAATATTTTCAATGTTTTATCCGATACAAAGTCACCACAAGGTGTAATGCTTGTACTTAAAACACTTGACAAAACTGATGATATTGATAAAATTGATTATAATGGTAAGTTTGTACTTTTAGACAATGTGCAAAATCCGGACAATATTGCAACTGTGTTGCGTTCTGCCGATGCTTTTTCAATCAAAGGTGTATTTATTACAAAAGATTCTTGTGATATTTATAGTCCCAAGGTTGTAAGAGGTAGTATGGGTGCAATTTTCCGTGTACCTTTCTATATTATTAATGATGCAGAAGAATATATTGAATGTGAGTTTAATAAGCATGGTAGGTCTTATGCTGCTTGTTTAAAGGATACTGCAAAAACTCTGGGGGACTTTGAGTTTTCAAAGAATGCTCTTGTTGTAATAGGTAACGAAGCTAATGGACTAAGTGAAATGACCATTAATGCTTGTAACTATCAGGTTATTGTACCTATGAAGGGCAAGATTGATTCTCTAAATGCCGGAGTAGCAGCTAGTATAATTATGTGGGAAATGTCAAATAATGAATAATAATCGTTATTGGATATGGCTAAGTTTAGCTCTTGGCTATGATAATCCAAAAGTTAAAAGACTGTACGAAACTGAAGAGTATAGGGATATTTCTGTATTTTATAATGGTCAGGACTTTGAGTGGAGATTTTGTGGTATTTTTACCGAAAAGGAAATTAACCACCTAGAAGAAACTCCAATTGAAAAAGCTGATGAAATTATATCTAAATGTGAAAGTCTAGGTTATTCCATTTTTGCAATAGATAATGACAGATACCCTAACTGTTTGCGTAATATAGATACTCCACCGGCAGTAATATATGTTAGTGGATATTTACCCAGAGTTGATAATCTTTTAACTATTGCTATTGTAGGCACAAGAAAAGCTACAACTTATGGCAAAAAGGTGGCTTACAGTATTTCTCATAATCTTTCAAAATGTAAGGTAACTATAATTAGTGGTGGTGCAATGGGTGTTGACAGTTCAGCACATACAGGTGCATTAAACGCTGATGGTATTACAATTTGTGTTTTAGGTTGTGGTATCAATTATCCTTATCTTATGAAAAATGAGCCTATGAGAAAGGCTATAACACACAGAGGATGTTTAATTTCCGAATATCCTCCGGATACAGAGCCTTTGCCACATCACTTTTTATCTCGCAACAGAATAATCTCTGCACTTTCAAGAGGTGTTCTTGTTGTTGAAGCAGGTAAGAAAAGTGGTGCTTTAGTCACAGCCGATATTGCAGGAAGAGAACAAGGTAAAGATGTTTTTGCTGTAATGGCAAACATCAATAGTGTCTATTCTGTTGGCTCAAACCAACTTATTAAGGATGGTGCTATTCCTGTAACTACTTATCTTGATATTCTAAACTACTATAATGAATTTAATAATTTAGAAGTTTATGAAGATGATGAGTATGATATTCCTGACAGTACAGTGCTGAAAATTCCTGCAAAAAAGTCTAATGTAAAACCCGAAAAAGAGTTTATAAAGGGTCATAGATATGATGTAAACCTTGATGAAAATTCATCAAAGGTTTATTATGCTATCGGAAATGAACCTATACATATAGATGATTTGTCTGATAAATGCAACTTACCGGTATATAAAATTTCCGGAATACTAACAAATCTTGAATTAATGGATTTAATAGTAGTTTTACCGGGCAAACAGTATAAAATAAAGTAACTATCGGAGGATAGATAAATGTCAAATTTAGTAATAGTGGAGTCTCCTGCTAAGGCTAAAACAATCAAAAAATATCTTGGAAAAGATTATGAAGTTGTAGCATCAATGGGTCATGTTCGTGACCTACCTAAGGCTAGACTTGCTGTTGATATAAAGAAAAATTATGCTCCTAAATATGCAATCATTAAAGGCAAGGAAAAGTTAGTTGATGAACTAAAGTCACTTGCAAAAGAAAGTGACAAGATTTATCTTGCAACTGACCCGGACCGTGAAGGTGAGGCTATTTCTTGGCATTTAGCATATATTTTAGAATTAGATTTAGAAGATAAAAATAGAGTTGAATTTAACGAAATTACTAAGACAGGTGTCAATAACGGTATGGCTCATCCTCGTTCTATTGACATTGACCTTGTAAATGCTCAACAGGCAAGAAGAATTCTGGACAGACTTGTTGGTTATAAGCTAAGTCCATTTGTTAGCCAAAAGATTCGTAGAGGTCTTTCTGCCGGTAGAGTTCAGTCTGTTGCTCTAAAGATTATTGTTGACAGAGAAAACGAAATCAGAGCATTTAAACCGGAAGAATACTGGTCAATTGAAGCAAAACTTTCTCCAAAATCAAGCAGAAAAGTTTTTAACGCATCATTAGCACTGGGCCCTGACGGTAAGAAAATCAAGATTAACAATAAAGAAGAAGCTGACAAGATTCTTGAAGAAATCAAGGATGCCGAATTTATTGTTACAAAAGTGAGAAACGGTACTCGTAAGAAGTCACCATACCCACCATTTATAACTTCAACATTGCAACAGGAAGCATCTCGTAAACTTGGCTATCAGTCAAGAAGAACAATGAAAATTGCTCAGGAACTTTATGAAGGTGTTGATGTTGAGGGTTACGGTACAACAGGTCTTATCACATATATGAGAACCGACTCATTAAGGATTTCTAACGATGCTATTGCAGAAGTAACTCAGTATATTAATGATAACTTTGGACCTGAATATTTACCACCAAAGCCACGAGTATTTAAATCTCGTTCAAATGCTCAGGATGGTCATGAAGCTATCCGTCCATCAATTCCATCATTGTCTCCTGATAAGGTTAAGGATAGCTTAACTATTGAACAGTACAAGCTATATAAACTGATTTGGGATAGATTTACTGCTTGTCAGATGGCTGATTGTATTCACAAAACAACTCAGGCAGAAATTAATGCTAATGATTATATCTTTAAGGCATCAGGTTATAGAGTTGACTTTGACGGTTATACAACACTTTATGTTGACAGTAATGATGCTGAAGGCACAAAGGAAAAGCAACTTCCTCCACTAGAGAAGAATATGCCTGCTAAAGTTAGAGAAATTATCCCTAACCAGCACTTTACTCAGCCACCTGCAAGATTTACAGAAGCATCTCTAATCAAAGCACTTGAAGAAAACGGTATCGGCCGTCCATCAACATATGCTGCAACAATCTCAACAATTACAAGCAGAGAATATGTTAAGAGAGAAGCAAAGTCACTTGTTCCAACTGAACTGGGTGAGGCACTTGTTACTCTACTAAAAGAAAGATTTCCAAAGATTGTAAATGTTAAGTTTACTGCACAAATGGAAGAAGACCTAGATAAGGTTGAACATGGTAATGAACAATGGGTTGAACTACTTGATAATTTCTATGTTGATTTTGATAAAACCTTGAAAAAGGCTAAGGAAGATATGGAAGGTGTCAAGATTAAGCTTAAAGAAGATGAAACTGATATTGTATGTGAAAACTGTGGCAGAAAAATGGTTGTCAAAGTTGGTAGATACGGTAAGTTTATCGCTTGTCCCGGTTACCCTGAATGTAAGAATATCAAGAAGTTTGTAGAGAAAATCGGTGTTCAATGTCCTGAATGTGGTGGAGATGTTATTACTCGTAAAACCAAGAAAGGCAAAGTGTTCTACGGTTGTAGTAACTATCCTGATTGTAACTATATGTCTTGGTATGAACCTGTAAATGAAAAGTGTCCACAGTGTGGCAAGATTCTATATAAAAAGAAGGGCAAAAAGCAGACAATCTTCTGTGCAACTGAGGGTTGTGGCTATACTAAAGACCAATGAGTATAAATATAATAGGTGGTGGGCTTGCAGGATGTGAGGCTGCATATCAAGTTGCTAAGCGTGGTATAAAGGTAAACCTTTATGATATGAAGCCTAACAAGAAAAGTCCGGCACATCATTCAGATAAATTATGTGAGCTTGTATGCTCAAACAGTCTTAAAGCTGCCAGAAAAGAAAGTGCTGCCGGTATGCTTAAAGAAGAAATGAGAATGTTAGATTCTCTTCTTATGAAGTGTGCCGATAAAAGCAAAGTACCTGCAGGTGGTGCTTTGGCAGTAGATAGAGAAATTTTCTCTAATCTGGTAAATGAAGAAATAAACAACAATCCTAATATTACTGTAATTAATGAAGAAGTTACTGAAATTCCTGACGGTATTACTATCATAGCATCAGGACCACTAACTTCCGACTTGCTTTCTGACAAAATCAAAACTATGTTTGGTGATAGCCTTTCATTTTATGATGCAGCTGCACCAATTGTAAAGTTTGATACAGTTGATATGAACAAGGCTTTCTTTGCATCTCGTTATGATAAGGGTGACGGTGATGACTATATTAATTGTCCTATGAATAAGAAAGAATACGACAATTTTTATGAAGCACTTGTTTCAGCAGAAAGAGCACCTGTACATGACTTTGATGTAATGAATCCAAAGGTATATGAGGGTTGTATGCCAATTGAAGTTATGGCACAAAGAGGTCACGATACTATTCGTTTCGGTCCAATGAAACCTGTAGGTTTGAAAGATCCAAGAACAGGTCATAGACCATGGGCAGTAGTTCAGCTAAGAAAAGAGAACAGTGCCGGTATTATGTATAACCTAGTAGGCTTTCAAACTAATCTAAAGTTCCCTGAACAAAAGAGAGTATTCTCAATGATTCCGGGACTTGAAAATGCTGAGTTTGTAAGATACGGTGTGATGCACAGAAATACTTTTATTGACTCACCAAGAATTCTAAACAGTGATTATTCTGTAAGAGAAAATAAAAATCTTTTCTTTGCAGGTCAAATCACAGGTGTTGAAGGTTATATGGAGTCAGCATCTTCAGGATTAATGGCAGGTATAAATGCAGCTATGAGATATAATGGAGAACAAACTGTAACTTTACCTGAATATACAATGATAGGTTCTTTGTCAAGATATATTAGTGATGAAACAGTTTCTAAATTCCAACCTATGGGAGCAAATTTAGGAGTGTTACCTGAACTTGAACAAAGACCAAGGGACAAGAAAGAGAGAGCAAAGGCTTATTCTGATAGGTCATTTGCAAAGCTAACAGAATTTATAAATTCAAGAGGTTTATGATGAAGATAGTAATTGATGCATTTGGTGGAGATAATGCACCTTTGGAAATTATCAAAGGTGCAGTAAAAGCTCAAGAACATTTTATAATTGAAATTTGCCTAACAGGTAATGAAAATATTATCAAGAAAGTGGCAAAAGAAAATAATATAGATATTTCAAATATTGAAATTAACCATACAGAGGATGTTATCCCTGTTGACGAAACACCTAATGCTATTATGAAAGAATACAACAATTCTTCAATGGCACTAGGCTTAAAGATGGTTGCCAATAATGAAGCAGATGGTTTTGTTTCAGCCGGTAACAGTGGCGCATTATGTGTAGGTGGTACTTTAATTGTTAAAAGATTAAAGGGTGTCAAGAGACCCGGATTTGCACCAATCTTACCTACATTTAACGGTTCATCATTTATGCTTATTGATGGTGGTGCAAACCTTGATGCCAGACCTGAGATTTTGCGTCAATTCGGTATCTTAGGTTCTGTATATATGGAAAAAGTTATGCACAGAGAAAGTCCAAGAGTTGCCCTTGCTAATGTTGGTACTGAAAGCCACAAGGGTGGAGATTTACAGAAGGAAACTTATGCATTACTACAGGAAAGTCCTGTTAACTTTGTTGGTAATGTAGAAAGCAGAGATATCTCTAACGGTGCTTGTGATGTATATGTTTGTGATGGCTTTACAGGTAATATTCTACTAAAGAATTATGAAGGCGTAGCAAAGTCACTGAGTCACACAGTTACTGATATTTTTAAGAAAAGTGTAAAGAATAAAATCGGTGCATTATTTGTATATGGTGACCTTATGAAGTTTAAGGAAACTATGAATACAGATGTTTATGGTGGTGCTCCAATTCTAGGTATCAAAAAGCCTGTATTTAAGGCACATGGCAGTTCTAATGCAACAACAATTTTCAATGCAGTTAGACTAACTATTGATTACATAAACGCAAATGTACCACAGGTTATTGAAAACTCATTTAATAAATTAAAAGGAATGAAATAATGGAAGAATTTGAAAAAGTAATTAACTATACATTTAAAGATAAAGAACTTTTAAAGGTGGCACTAACACATTCTTCTTATGCTAATGAGCATAAGAAGCAACACCTTAAATATAATGAGAGATTGGAATTTTTAGGTGATGCAGTACTTTCAATTTCCGTCTCTGATTATATTTTTAACAATTGTCCACAATTACCTGAGGGTGACCTTACAAAGTTAAGAGCATCTTTAGTTTGTGAAAAGAGCTTATTTGTATTTGCTAAGAAGATTAATCTAGGCAAGTACATTTACCTAAGCAACGGTGAAAGAAAGGGTGGTGGAGCAGAAAGACCATCTATTCTTTCAGATGCTTTTGAAGCCGTTATTGCTGCTATTTACCTTGATGGTGGTATGGAAAAGGCAAGTGAATTTGTACTTTCTTTTGTTGTACCTGAAATCAAGAATCATACAGCAGGTAAGAACTTTAAAGATTACAAAACTAAACTACAAGAAATTATCCAGAGAAATCCGGGAGAAACTTTACAGTATGAAGTTGTTGATGTTAGTGGTCCTGACCATAACAGACATTTTGTAGTTGAAGTACACCTAAACAGTAATGTAATCGGCAAAGGTGGAGGAAGAAGTAAGAAAGATGCAGAACAACAGGCTGCAAGAGAGGCTTTGGAGTTGATGGGATATTAAACATTCTAATATTTCCATTTTTGTGCCTCACAACGGTTGTCCTCACCAGTGTGTATTTTGTAACCAAAAGAACATTACAGGTCATTCTTATCAGCCAACTAAAGATGATGTTGTTTCAGCTATAGAAACTGCTATAAATAGTGGTGTTGATAAGAAAAATACGGAAATTGCTTTCTTTGGTGGTAGCTTTACTGCTATTGATAGAGATTATATGGTTTCTTTACTTAATGCTACAAAGCCATATATTAATGACTTTTATGGTATTAGATTATCAACAAGACCTGATGCAATAGATGATAAAGTTTTAACTTTGCTTAAAAGTTATGGTGTAACTTCAATTGAGCTTGGTGCACAGTCAATGTGTGATGATGTTCTTTTGCTTAATGAGAGAGGTCATAGTGCCACTGATGTAGTAAATGCATCTAACCTTATTAAGAAGTATAACATTTCTTTAGGGTTACAAATGATGATTGGTCTTTATGGCAGTACACCTGAAAAGGATATTGAAACTGCTGAAAAATTAATTAGTCTTTCACCTGATACTGTTAGAATTTATCCAACAATAACTATGAAAGACACTTTTCTTGAAAAGTATTATAACGATAAAAAATATGTTCCATATAGCGAAGAAACAACAATAAA
Source organism: Ruminococcus sp. LCP21S3_E8 (assembly GCA_052118065.1). Classification (GTDB taxonomy): domain Bacteria; phylum Bacillota; class Clostridia; order Oscillospirales; family Acutalibacteraceae; genus Ruminococcoides. The sequence continues at coordinate 117,676 of JBQKHY010000003.1, forward strand.
TACTTGTGCAAAAATTCTTAAAATGTTTTATGATAAAAACATTAATGTTATTAGAGTAGGACTTCATTATTCAGATGAACTAGTAAGTACTTCTGTAGCAGGTTTTTATCATCCTGCATTTAGAGAATTATGTGAAAGCAAAATGTTTCTTGATATGTTAATAAATGAAATAAAGAAATACCCACAAGGCGAATTTTCTGTTATTGTAGGTAATAAGTTTATTTCAAAAGCTATTGGACAGAAAAAGGCAAATATTAAAGTCCTTAAAGATCAGGGATACATAGTTACTTTTAAACAAAGTAATACCCTTAAGGATTTTCAATTTATTATTAAAGAAAGAGGTGACTTATGCTACTAAAATCATTGGAATTGCATGGCTTTAAGACTTTTCCGGATAAAATCAAGCTATCCTTTGATAAAGGTATTACTTCAATTGTAGGACCTAACGGTTCGGGAAAAAGTAACATAAGTGACGCAATTAGATGGGTACTGGGTGAACAGTCAGCTAAAACTCTAAGATGTTCCAAGATGGAAGATGTTGTCTTTAACGGAACAGATAAGAGAAAAAAAACAGGCTATGCAGAAGTTACCTTGTCAATTGATAACAAAGACAGAATACTTCCTTTTGATGGTGACGAAGTAGCCGTTACAAGAAGATATTATAGAAGTGGCGAAAGTGAATATATGATTAACAAAGCCACAGTAAGACTTAGAGATATTCATGAACTTTTTATGGATACAGGTCTTGGTCGTGACGGTTATTCTATGATTGGTCAAGGTAAAATTGACAGTATTGTTGCATCAAAAAGTGAAGAAAGAAGAGAAATATTTGAAGAAGCATCAGGTATTTCTCGTTATAGATATAGAAAAACTGAGGCTGAAAGAAAGCTAAAAAGTACAGAAGAAAATCTTGTCAGACTTAGAGATATTGTTGGTGAACTTGAGGATAGAGTGGGTCCACTAAAGAAACAGTCAGAAAAAGCACAAAAGTTCCTTGTACTTTCTGAAGAAAAGAAAGGCCTTGAAATTGCTCTATGGCTAAATACTCTTGACAATTCAGCAAATATCATAAAAGAACAAGATGACAAAATAGATATTCAAAGAGCACAGTATGAAAATGCTGAACAAGAACTTGCAAATATCAGTTCTGAAACAGAATCAATCTATTTAAAAAATGGTGAAATCACTTCCAAGATTGATACAATAAGAAGAAATATTTCTCAGTTTGAGTCAGAAGTTAGTAACAACAATGCCCTTATTTCTGTTGCAAATAACGACATTGAACATAACAAAGAAACTATAAAAAGACTTGAAACTGAAATTGAACAACTTGATAATTCCTTTACTGAAATTGAATCTCAAATTAAAGAGAAGAAAGAAAATGTTGAAAAGCTAAAGTTAAACATTGAAGAAAAGCAAAAGGAATATAACGAAGTATCCGAAAACCTAAATACTATCAGTGTGGATGCTTCCCGTAGTGGTGATGAGCTTCAAGAATTAAATTCAAAATTAGCAGAACTATCCCAAAAGTCAGCTAATGCAAAGGTAGTTTTGCTTACAAGTGATTCATCAATTAATGAGCTTAATGAAAGAATAGATACCCTAAATTCTTCATTGTCCGAAAAGGAAAGTAATTTAGAAACTACTTCTAAAATGCTTGAAGATTATAAGGTGCAAGGCAAAGATTCTGCCGAAAAGGTAGAAATGCTTTCTAATTCAATTAAGGGCTTAGAACTTAAAATCAATAATCTTAAAGCAAGAAATGAAAATTCAAAAGGTGAAATAGATAGATTAACTCTTGATTCTAACGAAAAACTTAGAAGAGCTAATATTCTTGAAGACCTAGAAAAGAACCTTGAAGGTTTTGCACACAGTGTAAAAACTGTAATGAACCTTTCAAGACATGGCAAAATCGGTGGTATTCACGGACCTGTTTCAAGATTAATTAAAGTACCAACTAACTATGCAGTAGCAATTGAAACTGCTTTAGGTGGTGCAATGCAGAACATTGTTACAGGCAATGAAGAAGATGCTAAGAGAGCAATTCGCACACTTAAAGAAAATAAAGGCGGTAGAGCAACTTTCCTACCTATTGCCACAATTAAACCTAGATACCTAAATGAAAATGGTATCGACAGTTGTTTTGGGTTTGTCGGTGTTGCATCAGATTTGTGTGATTGTAAAGATGAATACAAAGGTATTTTACAAAACTTGCTTGGTAAGATTGTTATTGCCGAGGACCTTAATTCAGCAGTATCTATTGCTAAGAAGTATTCATACCGTTTTAAGGTAGTTACTCTTGATGGTCAGGTTGTAAATGCCGGTGGTTCTCTAACAGGTGGTTCTTTAAATAAACGAACAGGTTTGTTATCTCGTGCAAGTGAGATTGAAAAGTACCGTAAAGAGGCTAAAGCCCTTGCAGATAAAGCGAATGAACTTAAAGAACAGTACAGTAACAGTCAGCAAGAATTTGCAAAGTATGAGGCTGATATTTTAGGCACTAGAGGGGATTTATCTACTGAACAACAAGAACTTATCAGATTAAGAACTGAATATAAGGCTTGTCAAAACGAATATGACTCTTTAGTCAGCAGTATTGATTTTACTAAGAATGAAATTGTAGAATGTGAAAATAAAATTTCTAATCTACAAAAAGACAAGGAAACTGCCGATAGAGAATTTAGTGCTTTTGAAGAAGAAATTGCAAATATTGAAAAGACAACTTCAAACCTAACAGGCAATAGACTTGCATTAACTGAAAAGAGAGAACAACTTTCAGAAAAGTTACAAAATATCAGACTTGAAATTGTTACTTTTGAAAAGGACAAAGAGGCTTTGATTAGTGAAATCAGAACATCCGAATACAACAGTCAACATCAAACCGAAAGAAAAGAGAACTTGCGTAATCAGATTGTTTCTGTAAATTCAAATATTGATATAATTAATAAGAAGATTGAAAGCTACACTAATATTTCAAATAATTATCAAGATAAAATTGCTGAATTCAATAATGCTATTGAAAAGCTAAATGGCGATAAAGAAAAGTTTGAAAAGAAGAGTGTAGAACTTAGACAGAAAGAAAAAGACCTAAACTCTACAAGAGAAGTTTCAGGCAGAGAACTTGCTCGTCTTGAAGAAAGAAAAATCAACCTACAAAAGCAGTATGATGATATTATTGCAAAACTTTGGGATGAATACGAACTTACAAAAAGACAAGCAGAAGAAATTTCAATTGAAATTGAAAATGTTTCAACTGCCAGAAAAAGACTTAATGAAATTAAGTCATCAATAAGAGGTCTCGGTTCTGTTAATGTTTCAGCTATTGAAGAATACAAGGAAGTATCCGAAAGATATGAATTCTTAGGTGCTCAGGTTTCTGATGTAGAAAAGTCTAAGAATGAAATCGAAAGACTGATTAATGACTTAACAAAACAAATGAAAGATGCTTTCATTGAGAACTTCCACGAAATCAATAAGCACTTTGGAGAAACATTCAAAGAACTGTTTGGTGGTGGTACTGCTTCTCTTGAACTTGCAAATCCTGATGATATTCTAAACAGTGGTATCGACATTATCGCTCATCCTCCGGGAAAGATTGTTGTTCATCTAGAGGCACTTTCAGGTGGTGAAAAGGCACTTGTTGCTATTGCACTATACTTCTCAATTATGAAAGTCAGACCTGCACCATTCTGTGTTATGGACGAAATTGAAGCTGCCCTTGATGATGTTAATGTTGACAGATTTGCTCAGTATATGAGAAGAATGACAGACAGAACTCAGTTTATTACCATTACCCACAGAAGAGGTACAATGGAAGAATCTGATGTTCTTTACGGTGTAACAATGCAAGATGAGGGTATCTCAAAGTTACTTGAACTTCGTGCATCAGAAGTTGCAGCAAAGCTTGGAATGAAAGCAAACTAATTTAAGGTGGTAAAACAATGGGACTATTTAAAAAAATTAAAGAAGGTCTTAAAAAAACAAGAGATAGTGTTGTAAGTCAGATTGACTCAATGCTAAAGTCTTTTACAAAGATTGATGAAGAACTTTTTGAAGAACTAACTGAACTACTAGTAATGGGTGATGTTGGTATTCAAACAGCAGAACAAATTACTGATGAACTAAGAGTAAGAGTTAAAAAGGAAGGTATCAAAGACCCTAAAGAAATAACACAACTTCTACAAGAAGTAGTTGCCGATATGCTTAGAGGTGATGAAGAACTAAAAATTTCTACAAAGCCATCTATTATTCTTGTAATCGGTGTTAACGGTGTAGGTAAGACTACAACTATCGGTAAACTTGCAAATAACTTAAAAAAGCAAGGCAAGAGCGTTTTACTTGCAGCAGCAGATACATTTAGAGCAGCAGCTATTGAACAGTTAGAGATTTGGGCTGAAAGAAGTGGTTGTGATATTGTTAAGCAGAACGAAGGTTCTGACCCTGCAGCAGTTATTTATGATGCTATTTCAGCAGCAAAGGCAAGAAACACAGATGTAATTATTTGTGATACTGCAGGACGACTACACAACAAAAAGCACCTTATGGATGAACTTGCAAAAATCGGTAGAGTTATCGACAGAGAACTTCCTGATGCAGATAAAGAATACTTACTTGTCCTTGATGCTACAACAGGTCAAAATGCAGTTAATCAGGCTGAACAGTTTAGTAAAGCAACAGGCATTACAGGTATTGTACTTACAAAGCTGGACGGTACTGCTAAGGGTGGTGTAGTTCTTGCAATTAAGAACGGCCTGGGTATTCCTGTTAAGTACATTGGTGTTGGTGAACAGATTGATGACCTACAAGAGTTTGTTCCGAAAGATTTTGCAAAAGCACTGTTTGATTTTGGTGATAAAGAATGAGAAAGTTTTTAATTGCATCTAATAATGCACACAAAGTTGTAGAACTTAATAGAATTCTAAATCCACTGGGTATTCACGCAGTTACTGCTAAGGAATGTAACATTGACCTAGGTGATGTTGAAGAAACAGGCACTACATTTGCCGAAAATGCTAAAATTAAAGCTATGTCAGCTTTTGAAAAGTCAGGTATGCCTTCGGTAGCTGATGATTCAGGTCTGATGATTGATGCATTAGATGGCAGACCGGGAGTATATTCAGCCAGATATGCCGGAGAAAATGCAACTGATGAAGATAGATATAATAAAGTCCTAGAAGAAATGAAAGATGTACCGGAAGACAAGCGTACTGCAAGATTTGTTTCAAGTATTTGTTGTGTTCTTGAGGACGGTACAGTTATTACAGCAGAAGGCTATAGCGAAGGCAAAATTGCATATGAACCTCATGGTACAGAGGGTTTTGGTTATGACCCAATTTTCATTACAGATAGTGGCAAGTCATTTGCTGAACTAACTTCTAAAGAAAAGGATGCTATCAGTCACAGAGGCAATGCGTTAAGAATATTAAGAGAAAAGTTGTTAAAATATATTTAAGGAGTAATTATGCTAACAAGTAAACAGAGAGCATACCTAAGAGGTATTGCAAATTCAATTGATACAATATTAATGGTTGGTAAAGGTAGCATCACAGACCAGGTTGTTAAACAGGCTGAAGATGCACTTTATGCAAGAGAAATTATTAAGGGTAAGGTTCTTGAAAATTGTGAAATCAATTCAAGACAAGTTGCTGATATTTTATCAGAGAAACTTGATTGTGATGTAGTACAGGTTATCGGTTCAAAATTTGTTTTATATAAGCCTAACCCTGATGAACCTGTAATCAAACTACCAAGAGCAAATAAGTAATGAATATTGCTATTTTTGGTGGTGCATTTAACCCAATTCACAAAGCTCATACAACTCTTGCAGAAAATGTTTTAAAAGAATGTAATGTTGAAAAGGTTATTTTTATACCGACTTTCATCAGTCCACATAAAAGTATGCAATATGCAGTTCCTTTTGAACATAGAGTGAATATGTGTAAAATAGCTACTAAAGATAATGATAATTTTATTGTTTCAACTTTAGAAGAAAATTTCAAAGGTAAAAGCTACACATACAGAACCCTTGAAGAACTAAAGAAACTTTATCCTAATGATAATTTATTTTTAGTTACAGGTGCTGATATGTACTTAACTTTTTTACAGTGGAAAAATCCTGATGAAATTTTCAGCTTAGCTACACTAATTACTTGTCCAAGAGATGATGGTGACTATAATTCTTTAGTAGAATATTCAAAAGTTTTAGAACAACATAAGGGTAAGTCAATAATTCTAAAAGAACCTATTATGGAACTTTCTTCAACCATTGTAAGAGATGATGTGAATGAGGCTTTTAAAAGAGATTTAATTGATAAGAATGTATTTGAATATATCAGAAATAATCAATTATATGGGGTGAAGTAATGTGTATTGAGTCTTATAAGAAGATAATCAAAGGCAGAATGGGGGAAAAAAGATATATTCATTCTGTAAATGTTGCAAAACAAGCTCAAAAACTTGCGAAAATTTATGGTTGTGATGAAGAGAAAGCAATGACTGCCGGTATCCTTCACGATGTAACAAAAGAAACACCTTTTGATGAACAGTTGAAAATTATAACAGAGGGTGGTATAATTTTGGATGAGATTGAAAAATTAAGTCAAAAATTGTGGCATCCAATTTCAGGTTCGGTATATATTCAGAAATATTTAGATATTAATGATGCTGATATTATCAATGCTATTAGATTTCATACTACCGGTAGAAGTAATATGTCATTGCTGGAAAAAATTATTTTTGTAGCTGACTTTACCGGTGATGAAAGAAATTATGATGGTGTTGATATTATGAGAGAAAAGGCTTTAAGAAGTCTTGAAGAAGCTATGATTTATGGCTTACAGTTTACTATACAAGATCTCTCAAGCAGAGCATTGACAATTCACCCTAATGCTTTGTCTTGTTATAATGAATTAATTTTAAAGGATGAATAAAATGGATACAAAAGAACAGGCACATTTAATTGCCAAAGCACTTTCAAGCAAAAAAGGACTGGATGTAGAAGTTATAAAAATTTCTGATGTTTCAGTTCTTGCTGATTATATTGTAATTGCAACCGGTACCAGTTCAACTCATGTAAAGGCTCTGGCTGATGAGGTTGAATATCAGCTTGATGAAGCAGGTTTCTCTGTAAGTCATGTTGAAGGTCACCGTGGTAACGGTTGGATTTTACTTGATTATATTGATATTATCGTTCATGTATTTGATGATAAGTCCCGTGAATACTATAACCTTGAAAGATTGTGGGAAGACGGTACTGTTGTTAAGTTTGACGATGTAGATTAATGGAGGAATACAGTTGAAGTACAATCATTTGGTAGTAGAGCCTAAGTGGCAAAAAGCATGGGAAGAAAAGGGCTGTTTCCATGCAGAAGAAAATAGCGACAAAAAGAAATTCTATGCATTAATTGAATTCCCTTATCCATCAGGACAAGGTCTTCATGTTGGTCATCCACGACCATATACTGCACTTGATGTTGTTTCTAGAAAGAGAAGATTGCAGGGATATAATGTACTATATCCAATCGGTTGGGATGCTTTTGGTCTTCCAACAGAAAACTATGCTATTAAGAACCACATTCACCCTGAAATTGTAACAAAGAACAATGTTGCAAGATTTAAAAAGCAAATTCAGTCACTTGGTATTTCTTTTGACTGGAGTCGTGAAATTAATACAACTGACCCTGAATATTATAAATGGACTCAGTGGATTTTCCTACAGCTATTTAAGCATGGTTTAGCTTATAAGAAAGAAATGGCAGTTAACTGGTGTACTTCTTGTAAGTGTGTTCTTGCTAATGAAGAAGTAGTCAACGGTGTTTGTGAGCGTTGTGGCAGTGAAGTTGTAAGAAAAGTTAAGTCACAGTGGATGCTTAAGATTACAGAATATGCCGACAGACTAATCAAAGACCTTGATTTAGTTGATTATCCTGACAGAGTTAAGGCTCAGCAGAAGAACTGGATTGGTAAGTCAACAGGTGCTGAAGTAGATTTCAACACAACTGAAGGCGATAAGCTAACAGTATACACAACAAGATGTGATACACTATTTGGTGCTACATATATGGTTATTTCACCTGAACATCCTTGTATTGAAAAGTGGAATGACAAGATTAAGAATATTAAAGATGTTAAGGCTTATCAGGCAGAGGCTGCCAAGAAGTCTGACTTTGAAAGAACAGAACTAGTAAAGGAAAAGACAGGTGTTATGCTTGACGGTGTTAAGGCTATCAACCCTGTAAACGGTAAAGAAATTCCTATTTTTGTTTCTGACTATGTTCTGGTATCTTACGGTACAGGTGCTATTATGGCTGTTCCTGCTCATGATACTCGTGACTTGGAATTTGCAAAGAAATTTGACCTACCTATTATTGAAGTTGTTAAGGGTGGCGAAGATGTACAGAAAGAAGCATTTACAGACTGTGCAACAGGTGTAATGGTTAATTCTGATTTCTTAACAGGCTTAACAGTAGAAGAAGCTAAGAAAAAGATGATTTCTTGGCTGGAAGAAAACAAAGTAGGTAGAGCAAAGACTAACTATAAATTAAGAGACTGGGTATTCTCTCGTCAGAGATATTGGGGTGAACCTATTCCAATCGTTCATTGTGATAAGTGTGGTTATGTTCCAATTCCTGAAAGCGAACTACCACTAAGACTACCTATGGTTGATTCTTATGAACCAACAGATACAGGTGAATCACCACTATCTAAAATTACTGATTGGGTAGAAACAACTTGTCCTTGTTGTGGTGGCAAGGCCTATAGAGAAACTGATACAATGCCTCAGTGGGCAGGTTCATCATGGTACTTCCTAAGATATATGGACCCACACAACAAAGAAGCATTAGCAAGTAAAGAAGCACTTAACTACTGGTCACCTGTTGATTGGTATAATGGTGGTATGGAACACACAACACTTCACTTACTATATAGCCGTTTCTGGCATAAGTTCCTATATGATATTGGTGTAGTACCTACTCCTGAACCATATGCAAAGAGAACCAGCCATGGTATGATTCTAGGCGAAAATGGCGAAAAGATGAGTAAGTCCAGAGGTAATGTTGTTAATCCTGATGATATTGTACAGCAGTATGGTGCTGATACTATGCGTCTATATGAAATGTTCATCGGTGACTTTGAAAAGGCTGCACCTTGGAATGACAAGGGTATTAAGGGTTGTAGAAGATTTGTAGAAAGATACTATAACCTACAAGAAAAGCTAATTGACGGTGACGAAGTTCGTCCTGAACTAGAATGTTCAATTCATAAGACAATTAAGAAAGTATCCGAAGATATTGAAAACATTAAGTTCAATACTGCAATTGCTTCACTAATGGCACTTATGAATGACATTAATGCAGTTGGTTCTATTAACAAGAAAGAATATGCAATTTTCTCAATTCTACTAAATCCATTTGCTCCTCATGTAACAGAAGAAATTTGGTCAACTTGTAATTTAGGTGAGGGTATGGTTGTTGATCAGTCTTGGCCTGAATATGACGAAAGCAAGTGCAAAGCAAATGAAATTGAAATTGCAGTTCAGGTTAATGGCAAGATTAAGACTAAGCTTATGATTCCTGCTGAGGCAGAACAGGCTGAAGTTATTGCCCTTGCAAAGGCTGATGAAAATGTAAAGAAGTCAGTTGAAGGTATGAATATTATTAAGGAAATTTATGTTAAGGGAAGACTTGTTAACATAGTTGTTAAGCCTTAAAATACAATTTTCAACAAAAATTTATATTTTACTTGACAATCTTTAGGTTTTTGTAGTATAATCATTTATGCAATTAAGCAAAATTACCCATGCCAAGTGGCAGATGGGAGGGAAATATACAATGGCAGAAGTTAGATTAAAAGACAATGAATCTCTTGAAAGTGCACTAAGAAGATTTAAGAAGCAGTGTGCTAGAGCTGGCGTTATTGCTGAAGTTCGTAAGAGAGAAGCTTACGAGAAGCCTTCCGTTAAGCGTAAAAAGAAATCTGAAGCAGCTCGTAAGAGAAAGTATAAGTAATAATGCTTATAAAAAACGGACAGTAATATTTTACTGTCCGTATTTTGTTATCCAGAAAGGTTTTTACTATGAAGAAAATTTTAGTAATGCTAGGTCCAAATCTAAATATGGTTGGCACTAGAGAAAAAAATATTTATGGTGAAGAAAATGCCGATACTATAAATCAAGATATTAAGTCATTTGCAGAGAATGCCGGTTTTGAATGTGATATTTTTCAGTCAAACCATGAGGGCGACTTAATTGATAAAATTCATAGTACTTTAGGTGTATATGATGGTGTTGTGCTAAATGCCGGTGCATTAACTCATTATAGCTATGCATTGAGAGACGCTATTGCTTCTGTAACTGCTGTACCATTTATTGAAGTTCATATGTCTAATGTACATAAGAGAGAAGAATTTCGCCATAAGTCAGTTATCTCAGCAGTATGTGCCGGAGTAATTTGTGGCTTTGGTAAAGACAGTTACAGACTTGGTATTGAAGCATTAAAAGGATTGATTTAATTGGATATTTATAAAAATAGAATTAATAATATCAAATCAAAAATTACAGATGGTGCATTTTTAGTTACAAATGATAAGAATATTTATTACTTTACAGGACTTTGGGATAGTAATGGATATTTACTTATCACTAAAGAAAATGCCTATCTATTTGTTGACTTTCGTTATGGTGAAGTAGCAGAGAAAACTGTAAATTCTGCTAATGTTATTGTTTTTAATAAACTTTTTGAAGAAATTAATAATGCTTTGAAAAATGATAATGTCACTAAACTTTATGTTGAAACAAATGTGCTGACTATTGAACAGTACAAAAGATATAGTGATAAACTAAGTGTTACTTTATCAGAAGAAAATACTCTTGACAAAATTATTCTTGACCTAAGAATTGTTAAAGATAGTTATGAACTTGAGTTAATGCAAAAGGCTCAAGATATTACAGAAGAAGCATTTAACAAAATTCTACCACTTATAAAAGTAGGTACAACTGAAAGAACTTTATCCGTAGAGCTAGAGTATCAAATGAAACTATTAGGAGCAGAAAGTGTTTCTTTTGATTTAATCACTATTACAGGCAAGAAAACTTCTTTACCTCACGGTGTACCCGGTAATGATATAATAAAAAATGGAGACTTTGTTACATTCGATATTGGTGCAACATATAAGGGTTATCATAGTGATATGACAAGAACCGTTGCAGTAGGCAGTGTTACAGACAAAATGAAAGAAGTTTATAACATTGTACTAGATGCTCACAAAATGGCAATGGCAAGTGTTAAGCCCGGTATAAAGTGTTCTGATATTGATAAGATAGCTCGTGACTATATATACTCTAAAGGCTATGAAGGTTGCTTTGGTCATGCAACAGGTCATGGTGTAGGTCTTGATATTCACGAATATCCAACAGTAAGTCCAAGATGTGACACTATCCTAAAAGAAGGTATGATTGTCACTATTGAACCGGGTATATACATAAAAGATAATTTTGGTGTTAGAATAGAAGATACCGTAATTGTTACTGAGAATGGTTACAAAAGTTTTGCGTCTCTCCCAAAAGAATTAACAATTCTGTAAAAAGAGGTTGCTTTTTATTCCATTTGTATGTATAATATTAATGATAAATTGTGCGAGTAGTCGCATTTTATAAAATTTAAGGAGGATTACCAATGATTTCAGCAGGTGATTTTAGAAATGGTGTTACTTTTGAACTTGACGGACAGGTAGTTCAGGTTATTGAATTCCAGCATGTTAAGCCAGGTAAAGGTGCAGCATTCGTTAGAACAAAGTATAAAAATGTTATTACAGGTGCAGTAGTTGAAAAGTCTTTCAACCCAAATGATAAGTACCCAACAGCATTTATCGAAAGAAAAGATATGGAATATAGCTACGAAGATGGTGGTCTATACTATTTCATGGATACAGAAACATGGGAACAGATTCCTATTAGTGCTGACATCCTAGGCGACTCATTTAAGTTCGTTAAAGAAAATATGGTATGTAAGATTCTTTCTTACAAGGGCAATGTATTCGGCGTTGAACCACCTAACTTTGTTGAACTAAAGGTTACAAAGACTGATCCTGGTTTTAAGGGCGATACAGCTACAAATGCTACTAAGCCTGCTACACTTGAAACAGGTGCAGAAATTAAAGTACCACTATTCATTGACGAAGGCGAAGTTATCCAGATCGATACAAGAACTGGCGAGTATATGGGTAGAGCATAATGAACTTATCAGCAAGAATTTCCTATATTAAAGGATTGGCAGAAGGTCTAAACCTAGATGAAAACAAGGATGAAGTAAAGGTTCTTAATGAAATTATTGATTTTCTTGGTCAGTTAGCTGACGAAGTAGAAGAACTTGAAGAATGTTATGATGAATCAGTAGATATTGTTGATACACTTAACGATGATTTATCAATGCTTGAAGATGTAGTCTATGGTGACGATGATGAAGACCTAGATAAGTTCTCTTGTTCAACAGGTTGCAAGGACTGTTGCACTTCACAGAATGATGATTCTTCTGATGGGGCAGATGTACCTATGTATGAAGTAACTTGTCCTCAGTGCAATAAGAAAATTGCAGTTTCTGAAAATCAACTTCTAACGGGTGAAGTTGAATGTCCTGATTGTGATGCTGTTCTTGAATTTGATTTAGACGGTATTGCTAATGACGAGGAAGAACAGGATCTTAAGTTCTGATTTAACAAATTTACACTCCTGGGATAATATATCTCAGGGGTGTTTTTTTGCTTATTAAGAAAATTAAGAAAAAAAGAAAATTTATGAAGTTTATTGTAATTTTCATTGTAATATCAATTTTGATTATAATTGCATTTGAAAGTTATATGAAACCACTACAAGATAAAATTATGGAAAATGAAGCAAGAGGTCTTGTGGAAGAAAGGGTATCAAAAATTGCCGATGATGTAATTTCTAACAGTGACTATGATTACGATAAATTGCTTGTAAAAACTGAAAACAAAACCGGTGGTATAGTGTCCCTAAGTGTAAATACACCGGCAGTTAATAAAATACAAAATGAATTTTCTGATGTATTCCAAAATAAAATGGATGACCTAAATACCCAGTATTTTTCAGTACCATTAGGTGACTTAACAAACCTTTCTATGCTTTCAAGCCTAGGTCCTAGAATAAAGTTTTCATATGATATGACAGGTTCAGTTGATGTTGAACTGAAAAGCACCTTTGAAAGTACAGGCGTAAACCAAACAATACATAGGGTAAATATGATTGTTGATGCAGAGGTAGTTTTTATTAGCCAATCATATATGGAAAATTTGAAAATAAGAAATGAATTTGCTATTAGTGAAACTGTTATTGTCGGTGACACACCTGATTATCTCTATCCAAAAGTAAATTAGAAAAATATCCAAAAGTAAATTAGAAAAATATCTGTTGAAAAAACATATATATTGTGATAAAATAAGATGATACAATAATGGATAGGAGTGTTACTTTGGAGAAAAGTGACTTAAATAACACAAATTTCTTGGAAAATCAAGATTATTATCTTAACTTGATTTCTGAACTTATGAATATCAGAAAAAGAGGAGAAGTACCTCTAGCTTATATTCACACATATGGTTGTCAGCAAAATGTTGCTGATAGTGAGAAAATCAAAGGTATGCTTTCAAAAGCAGGATTTGAATTTGTTGATGGTCCTGATGATGCTGATTTTATTTTGTTTAATACTTGTGCAGTTAGAGAACATGCTGAGGACAGAGTATTTGGTAATGTTGGTGCATTAAAGAAAATTAAGAAGAAACATCCACAGATTATGATTGCAGTATGTGGTTGTATGATGGAACAAAAGCATATTGCAGAAAGAATGTACAATAGCTTTCCATTCGTTTCATTAGTTTTCGGTACTCATTCTTTACAGAATTTCCCTGAACTATATTACAGAGCATTATTCTCAGGTAAGAGAGTATACGAAAGAGATAATGATGACAAGAAGATTTACGAAGGCATCCCAATTAAGAGAGATGGCACTTTCAAGGGTTGGTTACCTATTATGTATGGTTGTGATAATTTCTGTACATACTGTATTGTACCTTATGTTAGGGGTAGAGAGAGAAGTCGTAAGTCAGCCGATGTTATTTCTGAAGCTAAGGAACTAATCAATTCCGGATATAAAGACATTACTTTATTAGGTCAAAATGTAAATTCCTACGGTAAAGGTCTTGAAGAAGATATTACATTTGCAAAGCTACTTGGTGAGATTGATAAAATTCCGGGTGATTATTGGTTGAGATTTATGACCAGCCACCCTAAAGATTGTTCTAAGGAATTAATTGATACTATTGCAAGTGGTGAACATATCAGTACACATCTTCATCTACCATTCCAAAGTGGTTCTGACAGAATTCTAAAGAAAATGAACAGACATTATGACAGAAAGAAGTATCTTGAAATTATCAATTATGCTAAAGAGAAGATTCCAAATCTTTCTTTGACAAGTGATATTATTGTTGGTTTTCCGGGTGAAACTTATGAAGATTTCAAGGAAACTTTGTCACTAATCAGAGAAGTAGAATTTACTTCACTATTTACTTTTATTTACTCTCCAAGAGTAGGTACACCTGCTGCTAAAATGGATGACCCAATTCCTGCAGAAGAAAAGTCAAAGTGGTTCCAAGAACTACTTGCAGTTCAAGAAGAAATTGCAGCAAAGCGTTGTGCCTCAATGGTAGGTAAGAAAGAGAAAATTCTTGTTGAAAGTGTAAACAAGAAGAACAACAAACTTCAGTGTAGAAATTCCGGCAATATTATTGTTGAATGTGACGGTGATGAAAACCTAATCGGTACATTCCAAACTGCTGAAATTACTGAAGCAAGAAACTGGATTTTAAAAGGTAAGTTAATATAAAGACTAACTATTAAAAGTCAAGGCTATAATGAAGATATTTTGAATTAATCAAAAAAATCCTTTAGATCGTATTGGAATCGTAAAAATGGCATGACAAAAAGAGCATCAT